>CAZGNJ010000023.1:0-67044 GCA_964526985.1 uncultured Ginsengibacter sp.
CCTGGAAATTTTCTTTCTTCATGTCGAGCAGCAGGATGGCAGCCGAGCCTTTCTCTGTTACTTCATCAATGAATTCGCCATTGGTAGTGCACCCGAAGATGGCAATGCCTTCTTTGTCCAATAAATCACAGATGGCTTTCCTGTCCTGGCTTATTGAAATAAAGCAGATGGCCAATGTTGGTTTAAAACCATCGGACAAACTTTGCTGCAATTCTGATAGAATTTCTGAGGTTGATTTTCCTTTGATTGACTTAGCAGTCATAATTGTTAATTGTTAATGGTGAATGGCTAATGGTTAATGGCGAATTATTAATGGTGAATGGTTAATTATTTTCTTGATTTAGCACTTTTTAGTATCGAGGTTAATTATTTTCTTATTTCTGTTATATCTTGAAAAATTGATTCATAATGTTGTTTATCCAAATAGTTTGATGGGTGCAAAAGCTCAATCCAATACTCTGTTTCATTGGCTTCTTTTTGTGCTATTGCCAATTTGTGGATAAAATCCGGTTTGCTTTCTGCTTGTTCAGCTTCTCTCACCATTGCACCTATGGAGGTTCCGCATCTGGGCAATTGTTTGGAAAGAACAAATTCTTTCCTTTCCGTTTGCAAGTATTGGTACAATTTTATTATCCTAAGCGCAAAAGCAAAACTTTCTTCTTTAATTATATTCTCCCGCATAATTTTTAATTTTTAATTGTTAATGGTTAAAGGTTAATGGAGTTTACTTCATTCACAATTCACAATTAGCCATTCACAATTATCAATTAGTTTACAATTCTTTCAACGCCACCCAACTCACAGTAGTTCCATGAAATTCCGGACGTGTATCATCTAATTTTCCATATTCTCCCAGTGAAAAAAATCCTGCCACCGGTTTATTCCAGATTGTTGCCAATCCTTCTATTTCTGTACTTACCATTGGCCCCAATGATGAAAGCCTGCCCACGCAGGAAAAAATCAACATGGCATCTGCATCCGGCAATTCATTTTCTTTTACCTTTTTAGTGCTTTCTATTACAGTGTCTATCACTTCCAAATCCGGGGGCAGTGAAAAGCGAAATGTCGAGCCTTCATCTACAGGGGCTCCCAGCATTACAGCATTATTCTCCTGGTTCCACACAATGATCGGGTTCATGATTGGTTTTCCGGAACCTCTCTGAAACTGTAACGGGAAACTATCCAGTCCATCAGATTTATCACCTCTCAGCATTTCTGTTCCCAGGAATTTTTTTATTACTTCCATGGCAGGTTCATGGTCAATTGTATAAACCCAGTTCCCTTCACTTTTTGTGACTTTTTTTACTGTCCCCACGGGTTTCCATCCTGATACCGCCATCCCCTTCACATCAATTTTACCTTCATCCAGTATCAATGATATTATTCCGGAATTCGTTTTTGATTGGTTGGTAAATACAGTGCCTGTAAAGTTTACCATATTTCCCGCCATACCACCTATTATCGTTACGTCAGTTCCTGCCTTATTTAATATGCCTTTGATCACTTCTTCTCCCGGAGTTTTTATATCAGCAGTCGAAATAATAAAGGCAGGATGAGTGAAAGTTGATTTACCAGCAGCTCCCACTTCGCCGGCTGATTCATAAACTGACGACGCACTAAAATCTTTTACTACAATTTTGAAATGTGCCGGGTTCATATCCATCAGCAATACAACAATACCTTCCTCTTCAATACCCTCTTCAGAAAATTTATGAGAAGTGCTGGCACCGAAAACAGAAATTTTCTTCGAATCAAACAATGTAGTAATGGCATCAATTTCATCTACATTAGTTAAGAATACAATTGCAATCGAAGGTTTGAAATTGTCAGCCATGCTTAGTTGCAATGCTGTGTTGATTTCTCCGGTTGATCTTCCTTTGATTGATTTTGCTTTCATATTCTCGTTTTATTTATCCAGAAACGAAATCACTTTATTGATTAATGAAATTCTTTTGTTTGTAAATCCATGATCCGTTGGCCACACTTCGTAGTCAAAATAATTTTTATTCTTTTCTCTTAGAGATTCGGATAGTTCCTTGTTCTTATTGTTTTCATCAATCATTACAAATTGTTTGTCAGCTAAAGCAATATCATTATCAAGATTGAAGAATTGAAGGTTATTGATTACTCCTCTGAAAATTTCTTCCATCGGTGTATTGAGTACAAAATATCTATAGGGGTTATTGGGCCTGGCAGCAAAGGCTTTGAGCTGAGCTGCTGACATGTTTTTAAATTGGTTGTAAAAATTTGCTGCAGATATCGCAAAACCTTTTTTAACTCCGGGCAATTCCGCCAGTGCTTTCAGGCAAACCCACCCGCCGAGGCTATGGCCAAAAAGAGCAATGTTGGATGTATCAATGCGAAGAGAGTCGCTGTACTTTTTGCAAAATGCAACAACATTTACCACATCCTGTACACAGTTTTTAAAACTGTATTGTCCCTGGCTACCCCATGAACCACGATAATCAAAATATATTACATTCCATCCGTGAGCTCTTACCACCTGGCCCAAATCGAGGTTGCGTTCATTTCCCGGATAGCCATGTAATAATATAAGTGTAGGATGTTTTTGTTTACCATTAGCAGTATAAATAAAGCCTGCCATCAATGAACCTTCAGATGGAATAGTTAATTCAATAGTGCCTGCAGGTGCAGCCTCATCCCATTGAATGTCTTTTATAGCAATAGAGCCTGATTGTGCTTGAGCAAATGCTGTTGTAAGAACAAAAAAATGTAAAAGCACTATGTAACCCAGGGCAGTTTTTACTTTTTTATTTTTCTTTGTTTTCATAAATTTTATTTCGTGGTATTCTTAGAAAAAATCTTTTCAGGGTTTTTTATGAATGAATAACATGAGAGCTCCGGGAAAATATTCTTTAGATCTTTTTTTCTCAACTTGCGGGTGGTAATGTACTTCCATGATATTAAATTCTGATTAGTTTTTTCGGTTCAAATGTGTATTCCTATTATTAATTCTAAAACACATAGTGCCGTGATGATAATGAGTAAAGGCATAATAAATTTAAACCACGTCTTGAAACTGATATTGACCATAGCAAGATTTGGCAGCACTAAACCGGTCGGTACTAAAAAAGACATAATGCTCATGCCTGACATGTAGGAATTCACAATTTCCCTTCCGGGGATGTTTACGAGTATGGCCAGTGCGCCTATGATCGGCATCGTCAGCACAGCCATGCCGGATGAGGATTGAATAAAAATGGAAAAGACCATGTAGAAGAGCATCATGGAAAGAATAAAAATTACCGGGTTCATTCCATTGACAACATGTGCGGCATAGAAAAGAATCGAATCGCTGATTTGGCCTTCATTTAAAACTATAGTAACACCACGGGCTACTCCAATAATAAATGCAACGGCAAGTAAATTTTCGGCGCCTTTAATAAATTCTTTGATAAATGTCTTTTCATTGATCCTTGCAATGAATCCAATTAGGATGGATGAAGCGAGGAACAACGCTGACATTTCTGCCATCCACCAATCGAGGAAAACAACACCTCCAATCATGCTCAGGAAAGTAGCGATGTAAATGAATAAAAGTAGTTTTGTTTTTGAACCCAGGTTGGGGGCTTCAGAAACTTCATTCACTTTAATACTGTAAGGAGGCGTGACTATACCATCATACTTCAGTACTAATGAAGCGGCAGAATTCTTTTTGATTTTCGCAGCATACCTTAATATGTATATAATCAGTAAGGCAGTGAGAACTCCCCAAAGTATTAAACGCTCCCCCAGGCCATCCATCCAGTTAATGCCCGACGCATTGGATGCTATAATAACCTGGAAGGGATTGGTAAACCCGGAAATAGTTCCAAGTGAAGTTCCACCAAAAACGATGGCAAATGGAACCAGCAAGTCATAGCCTGCGCTTAAAAGTAGGGGAACAAGGATAGGGTAAAAGACCAACGCTTCTTCGCCCATTCCATAACTGCCGGCGAGGAATGAAAATATTCCGGTAAGTAATCCTATTAATAAAGATTCACGTCCTTTCATAGTATAACCCAGCCAGGTGATGCCTTGTGTCATGGCACCTGTTTCATTAAATACATACATGAATCCGCCGATGATGAGAATGAATAAAATAATATCTATGCTGTCGTAAATTCCTTTTATCGGAGCTTCCAGTATTGAAACAAAACCCTGGTGATTTTCTTTGAGCGGGGTGTATGTTCCCGGCACGGATACAGGTTTCCTGATGTCTCCGTTCAGAAATTTCTGCAGCTTGATTTTAATGCCCAGGCTATCTAATGTTTTTTGATTGAGAGGAAGTGTAGTATTGCCTGTATTAGTTGATATGACAAATGATTTTCCTTCCATTGATAGTTTTGCATATTGCCCCGCAGGTAACAGCCAGGTGCATATAGCTGCCAGGATAATCACAATCATTAAAATGGGTATCGGTCCGGGTAACGTTCTTTTTTTTGACATGTACAGCGTTTTAAAAACTTTTAATCAATCGTTCCTGAAATTGTAAAACCCGAAAAGGTGAAAGCAACAATATTCTTTGAATCTTTTTCTCAACGTGTGGGTGGTGATGTACCTCAATTGTTTAGATTTTTTAAACTACCGGTTTTAAATAATTCATTGAAACTTTTAGTTGATGATTATTTTGGCATTATACCATTAACGATTCACCATTATCAATTAATTACTATTTAGCCAACCCCAATTGTTTCATGAAATCATAGTTATCAAAAAAATCTCTTTCTTCCGCTATCTTTCCATCTTGCATACGCACCAATGTTACTCCATCAAGGCTTACCTTTTTACCTGTTGGTGGAATGCCGAAGAAGTTACCGGTATGTGTACCCGAAAAGTTCCAGTACTTCACCAATTTATTTCCCTGCCCAAAATAATCTTTAATCGTGAATTTAATATCAGAAAAACCGGTGAGGTAATTCGCGTAATATGCCCTGGCGCTGTCAATACCAACAATATCAGGATGCACATGCATCACCACATCTTTGGTAAAATTGGAATCATTGAACAATTCAAGCTTGCCATGATTCACTATTTCATCCCAGGTATGGGTGTACATTTTGATGTTGGCAGCAACAGAGTCGGTAGAGGTTGTTGCAGTTTCAGTTTTAGAGTTAGAGGTGCAAGCGTTGAGGAAAAAGATCATCATTGTTAACAGTGTCGCCAGTTTTGAAAGTTGTTTCATTGTTTCATTTTTCATGTTTGTTTAAAGGGGTTTCATCAATTAGGAAGCCGGAAACCCCTTTTGCAGCGACCGTCAGATTATTTTTTCATTGCCGTAACCGGAGGTTGTGGTGGAGGCACAATATTATGAATTGGCTTGGTCGATTGTAAATAAACGAACACAGCTTTCAATTCATCATTGGTCATCTGCCTGACATTGGGCCAGGGCATTGGAGGCAAAAGGTTTCTACCTTGAGGCGCTCCTCCGTATTTCCCGGTTTTAAAAACGTTCTTAAACTGCTCAAAAGTCCAGGTGCCAATTCCTGTTGTGGAATCCGATGTAATATTTGCAGAAAAAGAAATACCCCACGGACCAACAAACGAAGTAAATGTGGAGTTGAAAACTGCAAGCCCTTTACGCTCTATCTCTTTACGATCAATATCCGCTACCGGTACTTGTGAAGGATGGCCGGACAATTCTAAATCCATATTGTCTTCAGGGCCATTGGGTCCCATTTTTTTGGGTGTGTGGCAATCATTGCATCCACCAATGATAACAAGATGTTTTCCCCATGCTTGCTGGCTTTCAAAGCCGCCATAGGCAGGTGTTTCTGCTTGTGTGGTCGATGAGTCTGTAGTTGCATCTGATTGATTTGTTTGCCTCTCATTGCACCGGGAGAAGATGAAAATAAGACTCACCAGAATAATGAGAGAGAACATTGAAATTGTTTTCATGTTGATTTGTTTTTAAATTATGAGTATTCTATTTCATATCCTTACGAACCAAATAAGGTTTTTCTTTTGGATCGTGCACGCACCGGGGAAAGGGGTGAAACTGGTTTTACATTTAAGCTGCTGCTTCGCCAATAGATACGTCACCATTCACAATTCCTTCAATGCTGCCCAACAGCATACTCCCGAATGAAAGTGTTGCTTTCCGCCTTTTGTTCTGCCAAATTCGCCATAGGTATAAAAGCCCGCCATCAGCACTTGCCATAGTTCTGTAAGGCCATCATTTTCTCGGGTAGTTAATGGTCCTAATACAGGTGGGCGACCTGCACATTCTGCCGATTTTACTTTGATTGATTTTGTAGCATTAATTGTGAATTGATAATGGTTAAGAATTCGTTTGAAATTCATTCCTATTGCAAACGGTTTATTCCTTCAATCTTTCTATACGGAGTTTCAAAAAATTCATTCACTGTTTTATTAAAAATGTCTTTATAAAAAATAGGTGTAGAGTGTCCGCTGTTAGGCAAAATCCATAAATAAGATCTTGGAATTGACTCAGCGATGAGCATGGTATGCTTCGGACGAATCACATCGTGATCACCACCAATTACAAGGGTAGGGCATTGTATGGTTTGTAATTGACTGACGCTGATATGTGGCGCGTAGGATAATAAATGAAGTAGTTTCCGTTGAGTATTTACTTCCGGCGTTATCGGTAATTTGTCAATTGAATCACAAAGCGATTTCGACCATGCACAAATCCACGGATCTACCGCCGAGGTATCAGGTTGAAGATTAGCGCCTGTTACTGCCAGCTTTTTTACTTTATCAGGATGTCGTATAGCCAGTAGTAAGCCATTGATACCGCCATCGCTCCATCCGATTACATAGCAAGAGTCAAGATGAAGATGGGTGAGCAAAGCATTCAAATCATCCGCCATCATTTCATAGCTCAGTGAGTCCCCGGTATCAATTGATTTTCCCTGCGCCCTGCTGTCTGCAAGAATTACTTTGTATTTCTTTTCAAAAAAAGGAATTTGATTGGTGAAATTCTTAATGGAACCACCATTGCCGTGAATGATAAGCAAAGGAGCGCCGGTGCCATACGTTTCATAATACATATTAAAACCCCGGCCATTAAAGTATTTTCCTGATTTGCTGTTATTACCATAATCAATACCCGAACCGGATGCTACAGGCACCTGTGCCTGTACATTCATTACTGTAAGAATTGCGACGAAGCTGACAATAAGGTTTTTACAATTTCTCATTTTGTTTTTTTAGTTGAATAGATTTTGCTCGAATAAATTATTTGGTATTATCGCAGGCGCGAATACTTTATCAATAAGATAAGTTGGACTCTTTACTTCAGGTATTTCAAGGTCAAGGTGAAGAATCAGATTTGGTGCTGCGCTCAATGGCAGCAGTGCTTTCTGATGCTGTGGCATCTTTCAATAGGTGAGATAGCCTTTAGTTTCCACGGCTATTTATTTTTCAATTTATCAAAAACTATTTGTGTCCACGTCTTTGATGAATTTGATCACTCCATTCATGAATACTTTCTGATCATCCCACATTGCGAGGTGGCTTCCATTCGGACAATAGAGATACCTTCCTTTTTGAACCATTTGACTCTGTGCCTTCATTGCTTCGGGATCCATCGTGTCATACTTTGCACCTACCATCAATGTTGGTACACGAATCTCTTTTAGCCTTGCTTTGATATCCCAGTTGGCAAGCCTGCCGGAGATACCAAATTCACTCGGCCCCTGCATCAAAGTATAAACTTCAGCATTCGCATGCTTTAAAGATCTGTTGAGGGCATCAGGCCACTCTTTGAGCCGGCAAATGTGTTGTGCATAGTATTCCGGTATCAGCAGTTCCATATACCGTGGGTTTGCAAAATCTTTCTTTGCTTCCAGCGCTCTTATCTCTTTCAGCGCTTCAGGATTCATTTGCTTTGCCAGCACTTCGTCCGCGTACTTTCCGTAATCAGGAGCGCTTGCTACCATGTTTGCTACCAATAATCCTTTTAGATGTTGCTGGTATTTCAATGCATACTCCATAGCCAGTATGCCTCCCCATGAATTTCCCAGTACATAGAAATTCGAGCTGTCCGCGCCAATGGCTTTACGTACCTGCTCCACTTCATCGACAAAACGTGGAATTGTCCACAGGCTGCTGTCTTTCGGCTGGTCGCTGTAATACGAACCTAATTGATCATATTCATAAAACTCAAATCCTTCTCTTTGAAAAAAAGTTTCAAAACACTCCATGTATTCATGTGTCATGGCAGGGCCGCCATGCAGCAGCAGGATTTTAATTCTTGGATTGGTGCCAAAACGTTTTGTCCACACTTTGAATTCACCGGAAGGTGTATTGACGGGGATTAATTTTACTCCTCCGCCCTCTACGGAATCGCCATAATTAAAATATTGGGATAATGTATTGGAAGAAGTAGCTGCAGGTGGGTTGCAGCGTGAAAAAACAATCCATGTGATCAGGAAAAAAGAGATTTTGATCAGCCCGGATATTTCAAATGATTTTCTCATACAAAATAATTTTAATGAAATGACAGATACCAGTTCTCATTCTGAACGCAGGTGATCTTCATCCGGTGCTACAATAAAGATAGCAACTGCAAACTACTGCAACAGATTTTTTTGTAGTAGTATTCCTTGCATTTCGGAGTAAAGTAAAAGAACAAAAAGGGAGGATACTTGTAGGTTAGGACGAACACCCCGTTCAATTGTGTGAACAGGGAATATTTTTATCAAAGGAAAGGAAAGTAAGTGCAGGAATGCTGAAGGTTATCCGGCCCCAACCTGAAAGTCATGTTACGATGATTCGCCGTATTGAATAATTACAATGTAATGTCGTTTAGTTAAGGGATTAAACGCGTTTTCGGCCACGAGACACGAAGACACGAAGGACTAAATAAGGGGGTAATTGTAAGTGATTAGTTTTTGTGTCTTAGTGACTTTGTGGCAAATTTTTCTTAATTAAACGACATTGAATTACAATGGAATATTTCCATGTTTCCTTACGGGCAATACCACTTTTTTGTTTTCCAAAAGTGCAAAAGTTTTCAGGAGCTTTCTTCTCGTTTCCCTGGGAGATATCACTTCGTCAATAAACCCACGCCGGGTCGCTTCAAAGGGTGTAGCAAATTTTTCAGCATATTCCTTTTCTTTCTCTGCTAATTTTTGTTCGGAATTTTCTGCTTCGGCTATTTCTTTTTTGAATATAATTTCACTCGCACCTTTGGCCCCCATCACTGCGATCTCAGCCGAAGGCCATGCATAGTTCATATCTGCTCCTATGTGTTTTGAATTCATCACATCATAAGCGCCGCCATAAGCCTTGCGCGTAATGAGCGTAATGCGCGGAACAGTTGCCTCGCTCAGTGCATACAAAAGTTTGGCGCCATTCAGTATGATGCCATTCCACTCCTGGTCTGTACCCGGAAGAAAACCCGGAACGTCGACGAGCACCAATAACGGGATATTGAATGCATCGCAAAACCGCGTAAACCTCGCGCCTTTTTTCGAACTGTTCACATCGAGTACTCCTGCGAGGCTCATGGGTTGATTGGCTACAATGCCGATGCTTCTTCCGCCAAGCCTGGCAAAACCTACAATAATATTGGTGGCAAAATCTTCATGTACTTCTAAGAAAGAATCAGCATCAATGATTTCCCTGATCACCAACTTCATATCATACGGCTTGTTGGGTGTATCCGGAATGATTTCTTCTAATGCTTCCCGGTATTCTTCAGCAGGGGAGAAAGGAAGGGAAGCAGGCGCAGATTGATTGTTTTGCGGTAGATAGCTGAGCAATTTCTTCACCTGCTCCAGGCATGCCATATCGTTAGGGGCCGTAAAATGTGTAACACCAGATTTCACAGCATGAGTTTCCGCACCACCTAATTCTTCAGAAGTAACAGTTTCATTGGTAACCGTTTTTACAACATTCGGTCCTGTTACAAACATGTAGCTGGTATGCTGCACCATCAGTGTAAAATCAGTCATGGCCGGTGAATACACTGCGCCACCTGCGCAAGGCCCCATGATGGCAGAGATCTGCGGAATCACTCCGGATGCCTGTACATTCCTGTAAAAAATATCAGCATAGCCTCCGAGCGACCTAACACCTTCCTGTATGCGGGCGCCACCGGAATCATTCAATCCGATCAATGGCACTCCTGCCTTCACCGCCTGGTCCATGATCTTGCAGATTTTCTCTGCGTGTGTTTCGGAAAGGGAACCTCCGAATACCGTAAAGTCCTGGGCGAATATATAGACAGGACGGCCATTGATAGTACCATATCCTGTAACAACTCCATCTCCATAAAACACCTGGTTTTCCATTCCGAAATCAGCAGTGCGATGTGTAACCAACATTCCCATCTCTTCGAAAGATCCTTCATCAAGCAGGTAAGCAATCCGCTCTCTTGCTGTAAGTTTTTTCTTGCCATGCTGGCTTTTGATGCGTGCTTCGCCACCACCCAATAGTGCTTTATTGATTTTTTCTTTTAATTGTTTTCTTACATCGCTCATGAGGTGATTGAATTTTTATGAATGCACTGGTAATCTTAATTTTTTTCTTTCCTGCTGGTGGAGGTACAATGCCAGCCGGGCAGCAAGCAATGCTTCTTTCCTGTGAAGCGAATCTGCAATTTCTTTAGTGAAATGTGTCGGAATGAATGCGGTGGTAAAATGCCCCGAAACAAAATCCGGATCCTTGCAAACAAATCGCCCAAACGGCAATGTAGTTGCTACACCTTCTATAATGTATTCATCAATTGCCTGTATCAGATTTTGAATAGCTTCTGTACGATCATTGCCGTAGGCAATCAATTTAGCCAATAATGAATCGTAATAAATGGATACCTCAGAACCTTCATTCACACCATCATCGAGACGTACATTTTTTCCGGACGGTCGTTGATAGCGGACTATCTTTCCGGTATCAGGGCTAAAATTGTTCCAAACATCTTCTGCCTGTACGCGTAACTCAATAGCGTGGCCGCTTATTTTCAAATCACTTTGCTGAAAGGATAATTGTTTTCCTTCCGCGATCTTTATTTGTTCCTCTACCAGGTCGAGCCCTGTGATAAATTCTGTAACAGGATGCTCTACCTGCAGCCGCGTATTCATTTCGAGAAAATAAAAATTCAGATCAGCATCCACTAAGAATTCAACTGTGCCAGCACTTTTGTATCCGCAAGCCTTTGCTACATTCACTGCCGCCTCGCCCATTTTTTTTCTTAATGCTTCCGTCATGATGGCCGATGGCGCTTCTTCTATCACTTTCTGATTTCTGCGCTGAATGCTGCATTCCCGTTCAAAGAGATACACGGTATTGCCGATTGCATCTGCAAGTATTTGTATTTCGATATGCCGTGGGGCTGTTACATATTTTTCAATAAATACGGACCCGTCTCCAAAGGCTGCTTTGGCTTCATTTACGGCACGTTGCATTTGCTCGCTGATGTCTTCCGCTTTTTCCACTACCCGCATTCCTTTGCCGCCGCCGCCTGCAGATGCTTTGATCAGGATGGGAAACCCGATGCGTTCAGCAATGCTAATGGCTTCGTGTATGTCGCTCACGGCATGATCTGTTCCCGGCACCATCGGAATACCATAATTTTTTACTGCGGCTTTAGATGCCAGTTTATCACCCATCACTTCTATAGCGTGTGAATCAGGGCCTATGAAGAACAGGCCGCTATCCTGCACTTGTTTGGCAAACACAGCGTTCTCACTCAGGAATCCATAACCCGGATGAATGGCATCTGCACCTGTTTTTTTTGCTGCCTCAATGATCACTTCTGCTCTCAGGTAAGATTGTGCAGATGCAGGTGGGCCAATACAAACGGACTGATCTGCATACAACACATGTGGTGCATGCAGATCTGCTTCTGAATACACAGCGACAGACTGCTTGCCCATTTTGCGTATCGTTTTCATAATGCGCAATGCGATCTCGCCCCTGTTTGCAACCAGTATTTTATTTATTTTTTTCATCGGTTTCGAATTCAATCAGGATGGTTCCTTTTTCGACACTATCCGATTTTTTTACATTCACTGTTTTTACAATTCCATCGTGTGGTGCTGTCAGCGTGTTTTCCATCTTCATTGCTTCGAGTACAATAAGTCCATCTCCTGTCTTCACCAGGTCACCGGGCTTTGCAAGCACATCCACGATCACTCCCGGCATCGGCGCTTTCACGTCATTTTGGAAAGATGAAATATCTGTTGTAAATCCTAATTCATCTATGAGAAGGTCGAGTTCATTTATTAAATGTACTTCATAAGTAGAAGCATTGATGCGAAAGATATATTTCCGGTTTAGAAAATCTTCCTTGATGATTTCAGCTTTGATTGTGTCATTCCCTTCTTTCGCGAGTAGAATTGGTGGATCGGTTTTTAGAATGGGTAATGCATCTTCGCTGGTCAGTTCAAAATTGAATTTGTTATTTACGGATGCTTTGAATTTCTGGTTCATTGGCTGAAAGTTATTATATAATTTTCAAGCCGGGGTGTTCTTTTTTTTTGTTTGAGGAAATTGCAAAGGAGGCGCAGAGAGCTCAGATGAAAAATAGTATCACGCAGAGGCGCAGAGAGCGCAGATGGAGAATGGTATCACGCAAAGAGCGCAGAAGAAGAATAGTATCTTACAATTTCGTAGTGTACGTTACTTCATTTACATTTTTTCCTTTGTGGTAAAATAGCGGTCCACCACCGCGGATCACAATGGCAGACTTTTGAGATCGCCTCATCCTTTTTTATGCGACGGTGGCCATCCATTTCCAAAACACCCATGAAAGATGATGCCGGATTGAATCGCGACCGGATGAACCCGAAGAAAAACCAATAAATCATTTTTTTGACTTGCTCCGAGTAGTCTTCTTTTTTTCTGATACGACAGTGGTTTCCTCCTGGCCATTCAGCAGGTCGAGTCTATTGAGCACAAAGTCTCTTCCGTTTTCAAAAAACAATTTCCTGGAAAATGCTTTGACATCAAAGCCGCGCGGTAAATCCACCTCAGCTTCTTTGGCAAAGTCCACAAAGTTTTCTTCTATTTCAGATTTGAAGTGCTCGAGGCTATTGGCTGTTTCGCAAATCCATATCGGGTTGATCAATCCATCGAAGTCGCTACCGATACAAACCTGGTTCAGTGCTGTGGGTACATCGTAATCATTATTTTGTGCTACTACGATCAGGTGAAGAATGTGCGCCATAAAATGCCGGAGATGATAATCGCTCACTCTTGGATTCACCAGTCCGCCTTCTTCTATTTCGTCCCAGCGCATCACCTTATCTTCCCATTCGCCAAAAGCCTTGCTGATGGTAACCCTTCCGGTTCCCAGGAAGATATTTTGCTCTTTATTGGAAATGTATTCTGTCTCGAGTGGAAAGTCATCTCTCGAATTGGTCTCCATTTCGAATGTTTGATAACCTAAGATGCGCTTGTCAAGACTTAATCCTATCATGCCTCCCGACTCGAGTATTTCAATAATATCTTCATCATACAGATTGATGCTGGATGCATTGAAACTGGGTCGCGGACTTTCACCATACTTCACCGGTTTACCCTGCCAGAGTACGGTATAACCCTTGTTCTTGAAGTTTCGTAATGCGAATACATAATCCTTGATATCATCAACTGAGATGCCGGTGAAACCTGCATGTGTACACACGATCGGCTGATTGATTTTTTTGAAAGCAGGTGTGCGCCTTAATTCGTATAGGTGTTGCCGTGAACCGAGGCTCAGGTGTTTGATGTCAATCATGATCTTGTTAGTGTAGCAGTGTTTCAAAACTTTGATACCTCCATCTGCAATCCTGTAATCCTGCGGCCTGAATTTTTCGTTGCTGAGAAATTGCATACCGAAAGCCTGGTTGCAAAGTGTTGATCGCTCCATGTGTGTCAGGTTGATAGACAAGAGAGCAACCTTGCTGCGAAGGTCATCAATGTTTTTGATAATGGTATCCACATCGAAGTTTTGTAACAGGGAAGATAGCGTGTGGCATCCCTCTACACTGAATACCGCATGGATAGTGGAAGAATCATTTTCATTGTAATCACTCCTTTTCTTCAACGGCTTTACTTTCTTATTGGTAATTCCAAACTGCGTAGCATTGGTGAGTGTGGGCCAGTCATCCGTTCTGAGCATTTCATAAGGATTGCAATCGGTGAGCAACCCGAGTTTGTGCTCCTGGATATATACTTTCAATGGCCCGTCGGCGCTGGATTTGAGCAAGTCGTCCACGAGCATTTCCTTTTCGGGAATGTAGAGTGCTACACATACAAGGTTGCAATCACTGGCAGCTAATTGTGCCAGGTTGCCCTGCGACTGCAGGATGTATTCAAACTCTGTACAGCATCTGAGCAGGAATGGAATTTTGCTTTTGTCGAGTGGCAGCCAGGGGCTGTATTTTTTTACGTTCAGCGTGGAATCATTTTCTGAGAATAATGATTTGAGGGTGGGGTGGAGGTGGAAATCGAAGAATGGCATGGTAGATATTTTTATAATGAAAGAATTATTTGTTCCAAGACTTAGTAAAATTTATGACTATTAATTAATCATCATCGTAACCAGGTGATCCGTTTCCTGGTGATGAACTCAACTTAAATTTTTCTATAACTTCCTTGTCTGAAAATACCTCCTGGGCAATATGCAATCCTAATTTCCGATAGCTCTCGAATTGTTCTTCATCAAAAAACTGGTCTGCAGTCGACTGATGAGGAAAAGTCTTGTTTTTCATAGCATACTCCTGTATGTCCACAGGTTCCTTTCCGTCAACAGAGGATTTTATGTACAATAACACTCCTGAATGGTTTTCACCAACGTAGGTGATCTCTCCTAAGGCAAAGTGACTTTCGGAATATCTGTCATCATGCCTGTTAGTAATTTTAGAAATGTCAATTTTTATTTCAGCACCGAAGTCGATACGGCATTTCCTGATGGCATTCGCGAGCCCTTCACAAGTGAAGTCATTATCCTGTTCTGCATCGCAAAGAATGATATACGGACATTTGCGTCGTACCATTTCATAAAGCCCCATATTATCGAAATGCCCACCATCTGAAAGTGCGACGAACCGATCACGTGTACTGGTTTTGTTTACGAGATTATTTAGGATATACCCAAGGCCTGCAGTTGGGTTCGATCTGTGCCAATAGCTCTTTCTTGGATTGCCCAGCCAGCGCCCTAACTGTACATTAAAAATGGTTAATAAAAAAGCAGTGGCCGGCGATGAATGGTAACCCTGGTTGGGGTTTACAGCAGCTCCTGATATGGCCATGGCAGTGCCCAGAGTCGGGCCTTTGGAAAAAGCGTAATCCTGTGTTTGCCTGTATGCATAATCGTACGATTTCAAATTTCCGTAAGAAGACCTTGCCATACTAAAATCGAATCCACAATACAAAGGAGAGAAGATGAATGACTCGGCTTTGCGATCATGCCTGTCCAGTCCCTGCCTTTGGGATGCATTTAAGGCAACGTTTATCACAGGATAAGGGCCATAGTACCCATTATTATTGGTCAGATTGCACATCATTTCATCATCCAGCGTATCAAACCCTGTAAACGGGTTGGCAGTTTGTTGCCGATCTGTGGTTCTTCTCGTACCTCCAAGATAACCTCTTACCAAACGGTTGCGATAGAAATTGTACATCGAGAATTCATTGACACCTAATTGCATGGCAAGTAAGTAGGCAGTCAGCGCACAAACAATGATGATAACGAGGTGAAGTATTTCGATATCTGTTACATGGACGCCGATGTCTTTAAAAATTTTGCCAACCAGGTTTAGAAGTGGATGTATCAATGTAGGCAATAGGATGATCAGGCCCAGCACAAAAAGATATGGCCCGGCTTTACCAAGGATATTCAGAAACGCAGGATAGAATCCTTTTTGATCTCCTTTGCCGGCAGTCTTTTCGCTAAAAGCAGCTTTGACGCTGGAGCCAACCAATGCCATCCATCCACCGGTAGCTGCAATGATTTCCGTATCCCATTTTGAAAATGCAACCTTGAGGTATTCGGCACCCATCAACGTAGATGCTGAAATCAAAATCCATAGAAATGAGAGCCGGTGAATGGAGGCACCAACTCTTCCCCACCACTCACGGCGTTCGTCAGGAAAATATTTTCCTAACAATGCCATCCTAACAATTACGGTTACACTAATGATCTCTAAAGTCAAAGGAACGCTCAGGATGAATTGGATTACTTTTTTGTCTATAAAATATGTTCCAATATTTAAATATGGGATATTTCCAAGCAATACTGATACAACAGCGAGGCAGGTAAGGCCTAATGCTGTTGCAACTACCGTGTATAGGACGAGGATAGAATAAGCGAATACCGTGGTATGTCTATATAACTTTATTCCATCTGCATAGTTTCCCATGATAGCGACCAATAGCAAGCACAGGAATGCAACGAGCGCTGTAGGAAGGAATATCGTTAGCCTTTCATAAACAGAGATGGAAGAAACACCATTTCTGAAAAATTCGGAAGAGAGCCATGCGCTTATAAAATATGCGCCGATCATGGCGATCATGATGATCCGGTTTCCAATGCTTTTGGAATATTTGGTGCGGATATTTAAGCGCCGGAATCTTTCTTTATTATAGGCGTACATCCCTGCTCCAGCAAGGATAGCAGCCGGTAACAACAACAAAGTGGTCCATGACAATACTCCCTGCCAGGTAGTGTAAAGCGGATGAACAAGATGTCTTGACCAGAATTGATATAAGAGGCTTCCGCAAAAAAGTACAGCAAGGAAAAATAAAAAAATAACGACCTGGTTCAGCAAGGTATTTCTGAGCCAGGTGATACCAAATGTCCATGAATCAACAGACATGATGCTGGAATTCGGCGCCAGGTAATTACTATACATCCTAAGCCATTTGATCGGGTTCAATTCTTCGCCTGATGGGTCAGGAGATTTTTTCGGATTAAGCCTGTTGGAAACTTTGATCACTGATTGATCTCTTTTTATCCAGGAGGCAAACCAACTCCCGATATATCCACCTCCCGATACCGTTGATAAATAATCAAACCGCCCTATCAATTTTTTTTCAGCAAGCCCTTGTAAAATTCCCAGGTTGAAAGTGGCTGACCGGATGCCACCTCCGGAAAGCGCCAATGCGCATAGACCCATTTCTTTCCCTTTCGCAAATGGATCTTTGTTTGCTACTTCGATCCCTGGACTTATTTCATTTTGAGAACGCTGGCCTGTAACTACTTCTTCATTTTCCCTGCGTTCCCTGTTGCTTTGGATCTCTAATAACTCCCGGTTGAATATGAATCCGAAAGACAATGGTGCTCCATGTTTGATAAGTTGATCATGCAATAAAGGCAGTTCTTCCAATAGTTTACTGATTGGTATTTCAGATGCACTCTGCCGCTTGTAAAACCTTTCCGAAAAACTTATTTCTTCCGGACTCAGGAGTGCTTTTTTATCATCTTCATCAGCCTCCCACATCTGCAGAAGTCTTTGCTGATGTACATCATATCCGGTCCCGCCTAAGGCTAATATTATTTGGATAGGTAAGTATTGTAATACTGATGCAAGTTGTGAACGTTGTACCGGGTTTTCATATAATATCCGGTCTAACACGAGTTTCCAATTGTAAGGAGTGGGATATCTTCCATACGTTTTCAGTAGATGAGTTATGCCATTTACTCTGTTGATCTCAAGCCATCCGATGAGTCGGCAGGTAATCTTGATGGTATAATTAATGGCAACATTACTATCAAATTCATTGTTGCTGATCCATACCAATTCTCTCACCCGTCTGGAAAAATTTTGCTTCAAATCAGATTTGCCCTGGGTATCCGTGTTGTCAAGAAGGGCACGGAACTTTTCTTCAAACTCATCAATAGGGATCGTCAATATGCTGGCCTTTGCCGAATTTTTTTCTATTTCAATCTCACCATTTAGCAGCGTAGTTTGAGCAGCAGTGATAAATGCAATGGCTCTTGCGGATAAATCTGAAATGGAATTCATAATTATGATTTATGATTGTTCGACAATGGCATTGTTTCTCTTTATTGACATTCAGATGGTATTTGCCACCAGTATCCTTTCATATTCTTTATTCGTGAAAATCATAGGCACTTGTTATAGTAAAATCGTTCTTTCAATTCCTTGTATAAAAATTAAAAAATGGAATATCTACCACCACATTCAATCCGAAACGCACATAAAAATTCTTATCCTTATTAACTGCTGATGCTGTTACCTTCCTGAGTTGCGGCCCTACCTGCCCTCCGATGCCTATGGAGATTGGGCACTTGCCGAGTCCATAATAAAAATATAACCCGGGAGAAATGATGTTAGAGAGCGTCACTTCAGATGCTACTTTACTGCTATCATCACCAAGCCGGTATGACGCCATAGCGCCAACATCAATCAGGGGAACGAAAATGGTAATGCTTTTTCCTCCACGGGTATTGTTCTTTTCATTTTCTTGTGTCGAAGTTTTTGTCCCAATCTTTCCCCAGCTAAAGGCGACTCCTACAGGTGCTGTGATACCGGCAGCGAATGCGCTTCGCTTTTTCTTCAATGCAGGCAGGTATTCTATCCCTCCAAAAGGTCCGATAAATGCATTCAGGGAAATATTGGATGTGGTTTCTCTTTTAATAGAAGAACTGCCTACTGGCAATACAGCAGCTTCTATGGCTGCCTTCACTTCGTCTGAATTGTTCGCTTCAATCACATTGGCCATGAACATCCCGTATTTGATATAATCATCAGTGAATTCTTTTTTACGCCCCGGGATCAAAGAAATAAGGGTGGAAGTATGAAGTACCAATGCTCCATAATTGTGGGATTTAATATCATAGCAGGAATTGATGGCTGCTTTGAGAACAATGATGAGTTTTTGTATGTCCGGATTGATATTTCCAAGTATGGGAGTTATCTTGTTGTCGTTGGAAAATAGAGTGAAAGATGAATTTAAAAAGGTCAGGATGGATGAAGTGTAACCTGAATAAAGCGTGAGTACCTGTTGTTCATTTTCGTCCTTTATTTCCATAATGCTTTTTGCATTGGCAGCTACTTCACTTGCGGCGATTGCAGCATTCCTGAAGTGCTGTACAAAACGCAATGCTGATGGAGAATTCCATTCTTGTTCCAATTGTTTCATAAATGATTGGATGGACACCGAGTCATTTGAAACCGTAAAAGAAATCGTTTGTTGGCGTTGCAGGTAGCTGGCATATAAAAGTCCAAAATATATCCGGGTGGTATTACTGTCTCTGAAGAGTTCATTCACTTGTTTTTTATTGATCCACACCATACCTTCCTCATTGCTTCTCAGGGAGGCTGACAGGAGATCAACAAATCGAACCTGGTTAGAGAGGTTGTCATTGGGCGTAGCCAGGTGATCATGAGCCACACTGCTGATGACCTCGGCAATATTGGAACCTTTCATGATTTCATCAGCCACAATAAGCCCGGCTGCAATTGATCTGCCCTGGATTGTTTGGTTGAAAAATCTGGTGATAGCATCTGCACGGTTGGTGATCTTCTCATCAATGCTATATTCATCATAGGATAGAGTCTCCCTGAGATCAAGTAAATTGCTGCAGAGTGCACTCAAGTCTTTGTGAAAAGAAGAACGCAGGGCCGGCAGCATGGCTGCGTAATTGTAGGCCGCCAGTTGATTGACGATACTGCAGGTAGCAGGAAAAGTGATTTTGACCTCTGGATAATTCTTTAAGTACTCCTGGAATCTTCTGAAGAAAGCGATATTTAATTCTTCCTTGCTTCGCTGAACAAGAAACTTAGCGAGGCCATCAGCGAAATTGGTAACATTGAGATTGCCAATTCTTGAGAATAAATTTTCTCCACCTTTACCAAGTGGCGGTTCACTGGCTGCACCGATACCCGTAGCAGGGAATAACTTTCTTAAGAAGGGATTGTAATTGGGACTTGCAGAAACATTCAAATCATTGAATATTGTTTTTGGTGTAAATACGTTGTGCGGCTTAATCAGGTAGTTGTTCAGAATCGTTGTGTAGGCAACCTTAGAAGCACTGTCTGTTCTCAACGTTCCATCTATCAGGAATTTTGATATCGTCATTGCATCATCATAGATATTTTGACTCCGGGAAGTATTTGAGAAAAATATCAAACAGATCACTAAAACCTTTTTCATAAATTTTGGTTTAATGAGTTAACATTTTCAATGCATTGATCGGGTTGATAACACCAAAGCCATAAGAAGTATCAAAACCTTTGTCGCCTGCGTCATCGGCTGATTTATTGATGATGATCTGCAACTCATAGGGTGACAGATTTCTTCCGAGTTTCTGTTTACCGTAAGATTTGAGCACCGCAACGATTCCTGACACTAAAGGTGTGGCCATACTGGTACCGCTATCAGTCTTGTAGCCCGAGCCAGTCCATGTTGAAAAAATTTCTTCACCCGGCGCTACGACATCTAATTTGGTGCTGCGGCTGGAGCTGTCGGCCCTCGTGCCATCCTGCTTGATAGAACCAACAGAAATACATTCGTCATAAGCAGCAGGGTAGGAGTCGACAGGAAAATCATTGTAGTTGTTTCCGGCAGAGGCAACCGTTACGATTCCTTTCGCGGTAGCCTCAGCCACTTTCTTTTTCAGGTCTTCAAGGTTGCTTTCCGTATCGGGAAATTCTCCGCTTACTGAAATGACATCTACGTTAGCTTCTATCGCGAGTTGAAAACCCTTGACTACATTTTCAATACTCCATGCGTCCAGCGTTTCTGCAACCTTGATAATGAGAAGCCGGACTTTTGGGGAAGCACCTGTTATTTTTTCACCCTGTGCAGCTATGATGCCAGCCACATGAGATCCGTGTCCATTAGAATCTTCCGCAATGTGATCACCATTGATAACATTTATTCTCTTGATGTTTGAATAATCAAATTCCGGATGCGTGGATGAGATACCTGTGTCAAGGATTGCAATCGTTGTATTTTCTCCTTTGTTTCCTGCTTCTTTCCAAAAATCTGTTATGGATAATTTTTGCAAACCCCAACTTAAAGTGGACGTCTTCTCTTTTGTTTTTTTATCCTTTGGAATGAAGTAAGTCTGTCCAGTCGTTGATTCTTGTCTTTCCAATCCTCCTTCCCAAACGTAAAGGCCATCTTTTCCAACGTACCATTTTCCCAGCTTGTTAGTAAGTTCACCTACACTTTCAAATACATCTCCTTTTTTAAGAACATTCACCACATTCTCTTTATTCGCAAAATCCGTAACCGGGCTTTTGCGCCTGTTCAATTTGTTTACTATGACTTCAAGTCTTTGCATGATGAATCAGAATAGGGTGGGGTCTTTCATGATGTTGATATCGAGTTTAGAATTGCGTCCAATGATTCCATCTTCGCAGTATTGCCACATTGCCCAGTCCTGCCATCCTACCGGGCAGGAAACTTTATTGCAATCCCGTGAAGAATACAGCGAAATCCATAATTTATATTTTCCAAGATTGTGATCGAATGGCAATTTTCTATTGAGATATTCTTTGCGGCTGTAGATGATCGGAGGAACGCCTGTTGATGATATGATCCTTTCGATAAATGTGTTGATCCAAAGAAGGTAATCATTTGGAGCAAGTGGTGTGTCCCATCCCTGCTGGTCTTCGAGGTCGAGTACCAGGGGTAAGTCTGGAGTTGTGATGGCAGCTATCCTGTGCATCGCGTCTTCAACTTCAGCAGTTGCATCATTTATTACAGAACCTCCATTTCGTGCATCGGGTCGGCAAAAATGGTAGTATCCAATCTTTAATCCATGTTGCTTTGCAGTTGCTGCATTTTGTCCGGCTTTAGCATCAGGAGTACCTACTCCTTCGGATATTTTGAGAAATACAAAACTGGTTCCTGCATTGACGATCCCCTGCCAGTCGGGCAAGTTGTTGTGATGCGAAATATCAATTCCCATCCTGCATGGTGATGGAAGATGAATCGGAAGATCTTTTATGTTGAACCGTACACCCAGTGGCGGATCCAGCGCCACCAGTCCACCTCCCCAGTAATAAGCGCCTTCAGCATCTTCGTACCACTTTCCCAATGATGGGTTCTGAATATTTGGAACTTCAAAACCTTCAAACATAGCTCCTTTAGATACGGTACCGATAATATTATTTACAGCAAAGTTGGCAGGTACACCAGACCGCTTATTCAATTTGTTGACGATTACTTTTAATTGTGACATGATTATCCTACGGCCTCCTCGCCTGGGTTTGAGTTCACATTTACAACTACAGGATTCGTGGTTGATGCTGTAGTGGTATCATTACCTGAATTGCTCTTCGCCGATTCCTTTACACCCACACCACGCAGACTGATCAATTTGCTGAGCAGATCGAACCAAAAAGGAGCGCCGAGCATCACGGCAAATGCTGTGATGAGCCATCCAATAAATGTTTCTGCACCTCCCGACTGATTGGGACTGTAACGAAACCATTTATGCGCTCTCATTTCTTTGATATAGGCACATCGCTCTTTGAGAAATATCATTTTCTCAAATTCAGGGTTTCGCTTTGCTTGCAACTGTTTCAGAGTTGAACTGTCTGCAACGAGTTGCTGTTTCAGTTTATTAATTGCATCACTATTTGCGGTGCCTGAGGTGGAAGATATTTGACTTAGATGAAGTGTTATCGATCCTGTGATCAGGACGACACTGTCATTGATCCTGTTCTGTATATTTTGCAGCGAATCAAATCTCTTTTTATAGGTTGTATCTTTCTGCAGTTTCTTATACATCTTACAAGTATCCTTCCAGGGTGTTCCTAATCCAAGTATGTCATTGGATTTCTTGGCATCGGCAGCTACTAATTTGTAAGTAGAATCGAGAAGTGACGCAGATGCTTTACTGGAATCGCCAGGTAAGATTTTTCCTGGGTCTAAGTGCTCCCTGTTGGCGATGGCCATTTGCACCATCTGGTTTCTTGCCGTTTCATTGGTGGACAAAATGCGATGGATAGCAATGGTATCAACATTAAAAGAATAAGCAAGTACACATCCAATGACGAAGAGTACGATCCTTGTGTATTTTTTGTACCACCCGGTAGCACGCTTCATGGTGTCATCAAACCATTGCTCTATCAATGTTTTGAATTTTTCAGGATCGGCCCCGGAATCCTGCCAGAGTGTTCTCAGGAAAAAAGCGGTGCTGGTATTCAAATCAACCGTTTCATTGGAAAGTTGTTCCGCTGTAATGCCTGCCGGGTTTTGTTCTCTCACATATTTAATTGCGGGATTCGCTTTGTCGGATAGATTGATGGGAAGTTTGTGAATGGTACCAGAAGTGATTGATTCATGGATGGCTTGTATGGCCTGCGATTCGGGGCGGTTGTAACCTTTCAATAAATCCATCATCACTTTTGAAAAGTTGGTAGCGCTGATATAGGCAGGTTTACTGTACCAATTGTCTTCAGCAAGATATTTTACGAGTGGATGTGCATAAAACCAGGGAGCTACTTTCTTGTCTTTCATCAGGCTCTTCAGGTTGAATATATGCAGCAAGCCGATCAAACGATCCATGTATGGTACACCGGTTGGCGTTTTGCCATCTTCCAGCATCCGCAGTATTGCCTTCTCCAACACCTTGGCTCGAAAATCAAACCGTGTGGCAATGATTTCCTGCACTATGGTTGCCAGCAGGCTGTACAACAGGAATATAAATACCAATCCGATGAACACATCTAAAGCGGCATTGTTGAACATAGTAAATCTTTTAAGTGAAAGGTTTTTGGGGGTTATTGCATGGATTTGGAAGGGGATACACAAACCAATTCAATCACAGATAGGCTATGCAAGCGCTAAGATGATGTGCTATCAGCTAATGCAGGCGTGTATTGATAGGATTGCAAGAGACTTTTGCCAGGAGATGGTCAAAAACCGGATAGTCAGTTTTTCAGGATCGGATTTTTTTCTTTCCTTCTATTGTTCCGGGAAAGATGGGGTTATTTCCTGCATCGTGATTTTTCTTCAAGGGCATTACAAGCATAAATGTATGAAGATTTGATAAATAAATAATTATTTACTTCTCTGATTAATACTAAATTTACAAACCCAATATTCCTTATTGATTGAACCATCCTATAGTCAGACATTGACTTCCTCGCGTCAGCAAGAAAAATAATAGTATCATAAATTAACTGGTTTTGGTATTCTAACCTGAAGTACATCTGAGGATTTTTTTCATTAACCCTAAATGAATTTAAAATGAATCAGAACTTCATAGTAGTGCTGTTATTGTTGACAACAACTATCTGCAATGCACAAACGAAAATACAGGGAATCGTAACGGGTGAGAATAACCAGGCCTTGGATGGAAGTAGTATCGTACTGTTTTCTGCCGGCGACTCTATCCTGGCAGGAAGTAGTTTGAGTGATAAAACAGGCGCCTTCGTTTTTCTATTAAACAAGCCGGGTAAGTACGTAATTGAGATATCACATACAGGGTACATGAGTTTGTACAGGTATGTTGTAATAGAGGGAATGAGTACGATCGATATAGGAATGCTTACGCTTGAAAAGCAAACGCAGGAACTCAAGGAAATAAAAGTAATAGCACGAAAACCTTTCCTGGAGCAACAAATAGATCGCATGGTGGTAAACGTAAAATCCAGTATTACCAACATGGGCGGTTCCTTACTGGAGGTGTTGGAAAAAAGCCCGGGTATGCGCGTTGATTACAGCAACAATACTCTAAATATGGCAGGTAAATCCGGGGTGAAGGTCATGATCAATGGTAAGATGAGCTATGCCACCGAATCTGCACTCATCGATTTGCTACGCGGAATCCAGGCCGCTGCTGTAGAAAAAATTGAACTGATCTCTACACCACCTGCCAGGTACGATGCAGAAGGGAATGCAGGGTTTATCAATATTGTTCTGAATCAAACGCCGGATGAAGGTTTTAATGGTAATTATTATTTGACGGCCGGTGCATTTGAAGGGATTTACTTTGCTGTCGGTACCGATCTGAACTGGAGGAGCAGGAAAGTAAATATTTACGGCAGTATCGGAGGCAGCAGAAATGCGCAGATGCAAAAATTCGATTTGTTTCGTTCCATTGTATATAATAATGTAACAACAAAAACATTCACTGGATCAACCAGGGATCCTTATCAACTGAATTTTAGTGTAAGGGCCGGGATAGATTTGCAATTGACACCTAAAACGGTGATTGGCCTTCTCATTTCCGGATACAATAACAGGTGGCACATGTCTGCCAATAATATTTCGAGGATTTTCAATGATGGCAATCCTGACTCAATGGTGAAAATCCGCAACATCGAAACCAATCATTGGAAGAATGAGATGGGCAATGTAAACCTTCAAAGCAAATTGAATGAATCTTCCACGATCTCATTCAATGCAGACTACCTTCATTATAACAACTTTAATCCCACGGACTACGATAATGATTATTATGACGGCGAGGACAATTTCCTAAGATCAAATATTACCCGAAGTGCAAAGATCACGGACATAAAAATTTTGCCCTTGCAGTTGGATTATACTTTTGCTGTTAAGAAATCACAGTGGGAGACAGGCGTAAAATTTGCGAGGTCCAGTTTTACAAATGATGTATTTGTAGATGATTATTTGCAAGGCTCATGGCAAACGGATGATGAATTTACCGGTGTTTATTACCTGAAGGAAAATATAGGTGCAGCTTATCTTTCAGGTACATTATCCGCTAATGAAAAGAACCAGTTTAAGGCAGGGTTAAGATATGAATACACGACTACCAGGCTTGACAGGGATAAACAAAAAAATATAGTGAACAGGAAGTACGGCGACCTTTTTCCAAGTGTGTTTTGGTCGCACAGCCTTAATGAAAATGATAAAATCAATATCAGCTACAGCCGAAGAATCAGCCGGCCTACCTTCAACAACCTTGCACCATTCCTGATTTTTTTTGATCCCAACACGTTTATTTCGGGTAATTCAAATTTGAAACCGGCCATTACTGATGCTGTAAAATTTGATTATGTACATAAGAGGCACTCGCTCTCACTATCCTACAGTTATGAGAAGAATAGTATAGGTGATTTTCAGGTGGAAGTGAAGCCGGCAGAAAACAGGATTTTGATGATTGCCCAAAACCTGGACTACACACGGACAGTTAATTTGACCGTGAACCTGTCTTTCACGATAGCTCCGTTTTGGAATTCCTTTATTACAATGGGAGGCAACTACATTTCAGCAAAGGCTGATTTTACCGGCAGGGTACAGCATGCTGATCTGTTCAGCTTTAGTGTTGCCGGTGCGGAGACTTTCACGCTTCCGGCAAAATGGAGTATTGAATTATCAGGGTTTTACAATTCAGCCGGTTTTTGGGGTATTACACGGATGAGGTCGATGAATAAGGTTTCTGTCGCTATTCAAAAGAAATTTAAAAACAGTAGTCTTCAATTTTTGGCGGATGATTTATTCAACGGCAGAACCCTGCGTTTCCGTGATGAAGATCCTTCAATTCCATTCATAGCAATTAGTAATTTAAGAATATGGAGCAGGGTTTTCAAAATCACTTATGCTGCTACGTTTGGGAATAAATTATTGAAACAAAAGAGAGACCGGACGACAGCATCAGAGGAGGAGAGGAAGAGGGTGACGCAGTGACGGTATTAATTCCTTTTAATTTATATGACCTTAGTCAATCTTCCAGAGGAAAGCAACGTTTTATAAAAAATCACTGTGCCAATTTTACCTTTTCAAGTTGTGCTTCTTGCTTCTGTTTTTTCAACAGGATTCGAGAGCCAAATAAATGCATAGGAAGTAAATAAACACTCAACTTAAATACTATTAGCTTGCTGCCGGAAGGGGTTATTTAGTGTATATCATGTACATTGCCTTTTACCACATAAATCCATTTACGCAAATTCAATAATCGTTTTTGGGTCTATTTTAAAGGTAGTGTATAGCCGCTTCGCTAACTTCATTGATACATTGCGCTTGCCAGAAAGTATTTGTGAAAGGGTATTTTCTTTTACTTCCAAAAGTTCGGCTGCCTGTCTTTGGTTGAGTGCTTTTTTCTGAATTTGTTTTTCAATGGAAACAATTAGAGGCGACTTGAATTTTAGAGGGCTGAAATCCAAATAAGTATTTTCATATTTAGCTATCATTACCCCTATACGTCCTATTTCCCGGGTATATTTATTATTTGCTTCGGGGTCTTTTAAATAGCCTTTCCCAGTTGCGTATTTTATTACACCCTCATAATAAGCCCTTACACTTTCAAATGTTTTTTTGTCTCTTATTTCTGTAAGGTTTTCAAATTGCTTTTTCATAATGTTATAAATTTTCAATGTTTTTAATTTTATCATATTCGGCGTGTGTACCGCAAAATTTAATTTCCATAATACCATTTGTAAATATTACCATAACGACAAAACGGTACTTATTCCCTTTGATATTGAAGACATACCTGCCATTGCCTACATAATCAGCGGAAGGAAAAAGTATTTTCAACTCATTATGGTTGGAAAACTCATTACTTTCAATTAGTTCAATCCATTTGTTTACGGCATTAACTGTATTGGTGTGCCTCTTTGCAAAGGCAAGTAAAATAACCCTGTTAGTTATTTCTACATTTCATTTCTTTTACAAATTTATAAAAACCTTCCCAAAATGAGAAGTTTTGTTCTTGAAAGTCCGGTGTTGCTTTGTCGGCTGCTTCACTATTGTTTGCCTATAATCTTCGCATAAGTCAACCTGCTCTGGCTCGTGGAACACGAACCAGAATTTTACTTTCCGATACAAAACTTACTGAATATATAATCCAGCCGGTCTTCATTGGTCACCTGTCCTGTGATCTCACCGAGATAATGCAGGCATCGGTTGATGTCGGTGGAGAGCAGATCACCACTGAGTCCTGTTTGCAATCCTGATTTGATGGCAGTGAGACTTTCTGCGATTTCTTTCAAAGCGGCAGCATGGCGGGCATTGGTGATGATGATGTCTTCCCGCTCTATGGCCGGGCCTCCGGCAGTATCGAAGAGTAATTTTTTCAGGTCTTCGATTCCTTTGCCAGACTTTGCAGAAATCTTTAATGCTACTCCAGGGTATGCATTACTGTTAGCGTTCACATCTGATTTATTGATGACAGAGATGATATTAGAATTGGAGTCTTTAATAGCGGCGATTGCATTAGCATATTCATCCGGAGATGTATCATTGGTATCGAATAAATACAACACAATATCAGCCTCAGCTATTTTTTCACGACTGCGCACTACACCCATTTCCTCAATGATGTCCTGCGTGTGTTCGCGGATACCTGCTGTATCGATCAGCCGGAATAATATGCCGTCAATGTTGATGACCTCTTCAATGGTGTCGCGCGTAGTGCCGGCAATTTCGCTGACGATGGCACGGTTTTCATTCAATAGGGTATTCAGTAACGTGCTTTTTCCTGCATTGGGCTTTCCTACAATAGCTACGCTTACTCCATTTTTGATGACATTGCCTAAATCAAAGGAGCGGTGCAACTGGTCGACAGTTTGTTGCAGCCGGTCAATGAGGTTTTCAAATTGTTGCCTGTCGGCAAATGTTACATCTTCTTCGCTGAAGTCTAACTCCAGTTCGATAAGCGCTGAAAATTTGATGAGTTCTTCCCGCAATTCATCAAGCACTTTTGAAAAACCTCCACGCATGTTTTTCAAAGCTGTATTGCGGGATGCACGAGTATTGCTGGCAATAAGATCTCCAACGGCTTCTGCCTGAACGAGGTCTAACTTTTTATTGAGAAAGGCGCGTTGTGTAAACTCCCCCGGTTTTGCGAGCCGTGCTCCTTTTCGAATCAGCGTATCCAATACTTGCTGCAGTACAAAAGGTGAACCATGACAACTGATCTCTATCACATCTTCACCGGTGAAGCTATGAGGGTTTTTAAAAAGAGAGAGCACTACTTCATCCAACAATTTTTCTCCGTCCACAAGGTAGCCTACGTGTAATGTGTTGGCCGGTTGTTCTTTCAAAACTTTCTTTGGAAAAAGTTTTTGTACCACATCATAAGCCTGGTCGCCACTTACGCGAATAACACCAATACCGCCGATACCAGGCGGTGTGGCAATAGCTGCAATCGTATCTTTCCAACCTGACAGGGATGAGTACATGCGGCAAAAATAGCGCTAAGAAATCTATCCTGATGGAAATTGACTTTGGCGATTACATGATAAAATAAATGGCTGCTCATTACTGAACAGCCATGCTTCATCATTAAAGTTATTTTCTTTTAAAACTTATAGCTAATAGTTGTCATGAATTGGCGTGGAGCAATAGGATTGATGCTGTAGTTTTCGTGAACGTAATAATTGTACGTATTGGTAAGGTTGCTGACTTTTGCTATCATTGATATCTTTTTGTAAGTGTATCCTGCTGAAATGTCAAGTGTTGTAAATCCTTTTACTGAGATCAACCGTGAATAATCCTGGCTTTGTTCTTTGGTATTATTCCATCCGGCAAACCGGTCACCTGTATAATAGACACCTGCACCCAATTTAAATCCTTTGAGTTTGCCGTTGAAATTGTAGAACACGCTGCCGTTTGCTGTGTGTGCCGGAGTACCCACGAGGCGTTCACCTTCTACATAACTTCCTTTGGTGTCAGGCGTTTTCGTGTAACGCATATCGTTATAGCTGTACCCTGCAATGATATCAAGTCCTTTGGCCGGATGCCCGCTGATGTCTAATTCTATTCCTTTGCTGGTGCTTTGTCCAACTAATTCTTTAAGTGATGTGTTGTTATTGGGAGTAACACCGTCCTTTTCAAATTGTGCCGTCTGTGCCAGGTTGTTATTTACGATCTGGTATGCAGTAATGTTTACGGTCAATGCACCGTTGAGAAAATCATTCTTCACACCTAACTCGTATTGATCAATGACTGACGGTTTTAAAGCGTTTCCAAATACATCTGTACCCCTGTTTTCTGAGAAGGAATTGGAATAGCTTGCGAAGAATGACGTATTGGCCAGCATTTTATAAACGACACCAAATCTTGGGGAGAAGGCGTGTGCTGTCTTAGCATCACCGAAACTTACTGTGTCTTTACCATAGTCTATGGTTTTGGCGCGTGGAGCGTCCTGCAATGACCACCTTACCCCTGCCAGAACTTTTATTTTGTTAGAGATGCTCACCAGATCCTGCACATATACTCCTATCCTTGTGGTGGGTGTAGATGTCATGCTGGTAACATGAGCATCAGGGATATCGGTACGTGGCTGAAATTTTGAATGGTCAAGTATGTTGAATTCATCATACGTTTTTGGATTATCGAATTTGCTGCTTTCCGCGATATTATGATCCACATCTGCTCCCGCAAGTATTGTATGACCTAATTGACCGGTATTTATCTTTCCGGTTACATTCACCTGGCCGTAGATACTGTTTTCATTCGAAAGCGTTTTATTTAATGGCCTTGTCCAGTCTCCGTTAGCCTTTGCCTGTATCCTTTCAGTAGAATAATAATCCCTGTGATAGTTTTGAAAATTTACCGAAGAATTCAGATTCCATTTATTGTTAAACTTGTGATCTAATGTTGCTGATGCTGTGGTTTGTTGCACCTTGTTGTACTGCCAGGGTGTACCGTTAAACGTTGAGCGTGGTACATCGGCGATGATCGTATTATCGAGAGAGCCGATACCGAAGTCGGGAGTGTAATTATCGTTCAGGTAATCAGCCTGGAATAACAATGTTGTCTTTTCACTGGCTTTGTAGAGTAGAGACGGATTGATATAATACCTCTGGGAATGTACGACATCCCTGTAGCTGTCTGCATCTTCGAAGGTTCCATCAATACGGTAAGCAACTTTCTTGTTGATCGGGCCGTAAATATCGAATGAAGGTTTCCACAAATTGTAACTTCCTGCCCTGAGAGAAACTTCTCCACCAAAATCGAATTTGGGTTGTTTGGTGACCATGTTGATAATACCACCCGGAGCCACCTCTCCGTACAAAATAGCAGCGCCGCCTTTCAGAACTTCCACTTTCTCTAGTGAACTCATTTCAGGAAATACTCCGGAATTGATCCTTGCACCATTTTTGAAAAAGTTATCACTACCCATCCGGTAGCCTCTTCCAAAGAAACTTTCCTGTGCATTGCCCCGCATCGCTGACAAATAAATACCATTCACATTCCGAATGGCATCGCTGAGTTTTTGAACCTGCTGATTACGTAGTGTAACGGCATTCACTACACTAAAACTCTGTGGCAGGTCCATCGGCGCTACTGGTAGCCTCCCGACAGAAACAGGTTGATGGTTTTGGTTTCTTCTGCCATCAATGATAATATTGGATAATGTCTGCGCACTTTGTTCCAGGACGAAGTTTGTCTTTACGGCTTCGGTATTGGAAACACTAATCGTCTTTTCAGTTACTTTTTGTCCTGAAGCAGTGACTACCAGTGTATAGTTTCCCGGCTTGAGGTTCCTGAAGGTGAATTCACCGTTTTGATCGGTGATCGTTGCGATCCCACTGTTCTTGATGCTCACGGTTACCCATGCTGCCGCCTGTCCGTCATTTGTTTTGACGATACCATTGATCTGCCCGTTGTATTCCGGGTTGGCAAGGATAGTTGTGGTGAAGAAAGATGTGAGAAATAATATGATGAGTTTTTGGGTAAAAGCATTTTTTCGCATAATCATTTTTTTTATTTTCTTTTTGACCTTTTTAATCGGCGGCGAAATTATTTGTGCCGACTTGCGGTGATTTACGGATTCGGGAATTGCCGTTTACGATTTCGGGAAATTGCTATGTGGAAGGTGGAAGTGAAAAGCCTTCAAGTGCAACACATTCATGTGGTGAGCGTGTATGGATAAGAATCAGCGTCCATTTTTCGATTAGACAGGTTGATTTGAAATCTCAGAATATTGCCTGTGAACTATTTGGGGATAAACTACAGATGCTAATGTTAATTATCCCAGGAAAAAGAAACAGCCCGTTTGCCAACGGGCCATTTCTGAGAAAAACCTCCTTATGGAAAAAATTGATTTGAAATTGAGCAGTGCATGACCTTATACCATTTAGAAATTTAAAATCGTGAAAAATCTTTCGGTATTATCACTATTCTCTTTTCTCTAAAGAAACCTCCGACCTGTCATCCCGAACCGCCGCGGCGGTTCGGGATGACAGTAGCATTTCAGCTTTTCCAGCCTTGATGAAACAGCCACAGCATCTGGTCATTGCCATTATTAACTATTTTGAATTTCTAATTCGTATTATTCTGTTCTATGCTCTCCACATCTCTGCGCGATACCATTCTTCCTCTGCGCTCTCTGCGTCTCTGCGTGATACTTTTTCCTCTGCGCGATATTTACTCTTTCAATAATGCCTTTACTAAATCATCAAATTCTTTTTGATACGCACTGTAGTGGCTTCCGGTTGCAGGCCCGTTAAACCCACTGTGTACTTTGCGGATGTTTCCTTTCTTGTCCACAAAAATGGTGGTGGGAAATGCATTAAAGGTTTTCAGTTGAGGCAGGGTCTTTTCTGTTCTGAGTGAATCTGTAACAGCCACTCCAGTTACAAGGATTGGGTAGTGTACATCAAATCGCTTCAGGAAGGGTTGCAAGGCTGCGACAGATGCTTTGAAATCAGCAGTCCGTTCGTAAGCCAGGCCAATGATCTCGATTCCTGCTTTGTGATATTCATCATAATACTTACTCAGGAATTTGGTTTCATCCATGCAATTGGGACACCAACTGCCGAGAATCTGAATGACGATTACTTTGTTTTTGAACCTGCTGTCATTGATGGAAACTTTTTTTCCGGAAACGGCATCCGGGAAGGTGAAATTCAGTTTGCCTGCGTCAGGATTTAAATTTTCTGCTTCGAATCCATCCGCAATTTTTGCTTTGCTGTTCTTTACTGCATTCCAGTTTTGTATTCCATTCGATCCGGAATAGAATTTTCCACCCGTAATAGAATCTCCAACCACTCTTCCTGTGAAAAGAAATACATGGCCTCCATCGAATCCTGAGAGTTTGATGCTATCACCATCTACAACCCCTTCAAGATACCGGTAATCACCGGTAGGGTCAAGGAATGTACCTGTAATTATGGATTGGTGTTGTTCAAATTCTGCGACTAACTCACGTTCTTTCCCGGTGTGGCTGTAGAATGTAGCCTGCCATCTGCCACCTGCGTTTGCTGAGGGAGCTGTTGCAACATCGAAGCGTGTATTCTTGTTGAACATGGCTTCAAAAAGGATGGTCTGAATGTATCGTCCGTAGTTTTTCTTGAAGACTCCGTGGAGATCTCCGCCAGGCAAGATCGCTGCTTCGAAGGCTGATTGAAAAAACGGTAATTGAATGAACACCGAATCATTTCTGAAGAGGAGGCTGTCTGTGAGCAGCCTCTCTTTCCCATTAATGATATACAACACAGATTTTCCGTTTTCGTTTTTTACTTCAAAGTTGAATTGAATACTCGCGCCGTCAGGGCGTACCAATTGCCCGCGCCAAATGCCTTGTTGCAACTCACGTGGTTTTGGTGAAAACCGGATTGTCAACCCACCAATAAATATTAATGTGATGATGACAACAAAAGATCGCAATAACTTTTTTCTTTTCATACTATTTAATTAATGTACGTCAAACCATAACCGGGTTGTCAGCACATCAGTTCCTTGTTGAGTGATGGCAGCCTGGTAATTTTTTCCGTTCAGTGATTGTTCGTTGCCCGGATACAAAAACCGTAGCGGCAGTTTGCCTTCGAGGGTGCCCGCTACAGCAGGAGACAATTGCGGGTAATCCAATCTTCTCCATTCAGTGAATGCTTCTAATCCCTGCCCGAACAATGCGATCCACTTTTGATTACCGATAGATTTTTTAAAATCACCGGCATCATACTTTACCTCTTGCTGTGCTGTGTATGCTACCAATTCAGATGAAGATATTCCATATTGATCAAATGATGCTTTGATGGCTTCGAGATATAATGCTTCCGGGTCTTCATTTGTCAGGCTTCTTGCCGCAGCTTCGGCACGATCGAATAGCGACTCGGAATAGCTTAGTATTATAGCGGGCGCCTGCGGTTGTCTGAAGTAGTTGCCCGGCTTAGAAGTCTTCGAAAAGCCAAGACTGCTCGCATCTCCTACCAGCAATCCATTGGGGATACCTACATATTCTTTGGGTGTCGGGTCTTGTGTCTTTGCTGCAAAAACAGGTAATCGCGGATCTGACAATTCGAATAATTTATCAACGATTGTCTTGCTAATGCGGTAATCATCTCTTGTTTCGAACGACCTGCTTACAGGGTTTTGATTAGGTGATGAGAGATAATTCAATTGAGCGGATAATGCATTGTTGTTGATGAAGTCTCCGCCTTCGTTGCTGATATCTTCCAGCACTTGTTTCGAAATCTCCGGCTCACGGTCTGCGATTCGCAATGCGATTCTGAGGCGAAGAGAGTTTGCGAATTTTTTCCAACTGTCGATCTTGTTATTGTAAATGATATCTCCGGAAATGGATTTCCCATTCACATCCAGCAGTTGCTGAGCTTGCTTCAGATCATTCAGGATATTTTCATACACATCTTTTTGTGAATCGTAAGCAGGGGTTATGCTTTTGCTGATATTGTCCGCATCTGAGTACGGAATATTTCCGTAAACGTCTGTGAGCAATTGAAAAACCCATGAACGCAGCACAAGGGCCACACCTTTATAATTATTGTTTTCGGTTTTGTCTGCTATTGAAATCAATTTATTCAGGTTGACAATGCTTTTGGTGTAACCTGTGTTCCAAAGATCCTGCAAGTCATTGTTTGTAAATATGTATCGGTCAGGATCCGTGTATTGGATCTTTGACCAGTATTGTACAAAGAGCAGGCTGGAATTGAGATTGTTGGTAACACCCCAGTAAGAGTCTGATGTGTTCTTAATAATGGCAGTAAGTAAATAATCCGGTTGCGCATTTTCCGATGAGTTAGGATTGTTATTGACCTTCTGCAGTTCTTTAGTGCAAGACAATGATATTGCTGTAATGGCAAAGACTAACAGTATTGAATATGTTTTTTTCATGATTTAAAATTTGAAGTTGATGTTGAATCCGATATTTCTGACAGTAGGAAGTGTGAGGTCTTCGAGGCCTTGTCCGTTGCCGGTATTGAAGGCTGTTTCAGGATCTATGTTGGGAACCTTTTTGAAAAGTATCGCTACATTGCGTGCTACGATCGCTACATTGGCGCTTTGAAAACCCAAATGGCTGATCCACCTGCCTGGCAGATTGTAGCCAAGTTTCACTTCTCTCAATTTTACGAATGAAGCATCGTAAACGAACTGCTCATCTACATTGGTGAATCCTTTATAATATTGCTGAGCTGGTAAGATCACCGTGTTAGGTTTGCCATCGGCAGTTACTCCGGGAAAAATATTTCCGTCATCATGTACAGTTTCTCCGTTAGGGCCTTGCGTAGATCCTTTAGGCAGTGCTACCGCCCCTGCTGATGTCTGATCACCGGGATAATAATACAGTATTCCACCATGTGCCGCATCGCGGCCTTTCATGGTACTGGTGAGTACTCCCGTATAAGTGCCGGTTCTATTGGTGTTGGAGTAAATGGAACCGCCGATTCGCGCATCTACCAGCACACTCAGTTCGAATCCTTTGTAACGGAAATTATTGGTGATACCACCTAACCAATCGGGAGTATATTTTCCAAGAAATCTTTTTTGTGGATCTATCGCGGGTGTACCATTCGATTTTACAATGATGTTTCCGGATGCATCACGCAGGTATGCATTTCCAAATAAAGATCCATAAGGATGCCCGACTGCTGCCAATACCTGCACAGTTCTGTTAGTACCTAATATGTAACTTTCTAACCTGCCTTCATTATCCAATGCTACTACTTCACTTCTGTTTTTCGCATAATTTACCAGGGCGTCCCACTGAAAATCTTTCACCTGTAAAATTTTTGCCCCTAACTGTATCTCAACTCCTCTGTTATCGATCTTGCCTCCATTGATCAGTTTTTTGCGATAACCCGTAGCGGCTCTCACATCGACTGTAAGTATCTGGTCAACACTGTTCGTATTGTAGAAGTTTACATCCAGAGATATTGTATTGTGGAAAAAAGCTGCCTCAGCTCCCACTTCAGTTGATGTGGTGCTTTCAGGCTTCAGGTCAGGATTGAGATCCACCGAAGAAATACTTTGTTGTGGGCTACTGCCAAACGGAGCATCGAAGAGGAAGGTGTTGATGAGTTGATATGGATCTGCTGCCTTACCTACTTTGGACCATCCACCGCGCAACTTGGCATAACTCAAAATGTCGCTTTCAATTCCTAATGCCTGGGTGAGGATGAGGCTCCCATTGATGGAAGGATAGAAATAGGAGAGGTGAGAGGTGGGCAGTGTAGAAGACCAATCATTGCGGGCTGTCAGATTCAGGTAGGCAAAGCTTTTGTAACCAACTTGTGCGGATGAAAAGAGACTGTATGTTTTCAGTCGACTGAAATAATTGCCGGATATTAATGGGTCTCTTGAATTGCTAAGGGTATATAATCCACTTACTGCTAATTTAGGGGCAAGCTGATCGTTTTGCTCAAAACGGTTTGTGCGGATATTTCCGCCGGCAAAAATGTCTAAAGAAATATCAGTCGATATTTTTTTGTTGAAGTCGAGGCGCAATTCTTTATTATTTTCATTTACTGTGTATGCATCTTCTTCATAAGATCCGTAAGGGGTGCCATTGGTTCCATAAGCCACTTTTATTTTTCTCCTGTCATTGTAATAGTCATTGCCTATTGTAAAATGTGCTGACAGGTATTTGCTGAATTCATAGCTCAGGGCAATGTTGCCGATCAAACGGTCGCGCCTTTGGCTAACGGTATTTTCATAAGCGACAAAGTATGGGTTGCTGTAATAGCTGTTGTTCCAGTTAAAAGTTTTTCCGTCCTCGCCAATGTAGTTTTTGAGTTGGGACACATCTACCTGCCTGCCAGACCATGTGAACTGCAACATAGTGCTGGTAGCTCTTTTGCCGTAAGCGCCGGGAAGGTTTGGCGCATCCTGGTTGATGTAATTGGCACTTGCATTGACAGAAAGCGCAGGTGTGATCTGGTAACCTGTATTCAGTGCAAATGAGTTGCGTTGCTGACGTGAATTGGGAATCACTCCTTTCTGGTAAAAATTATTGTAAGAAAAACGGACATTGTATTTATCTCCTGCACCAGATATAGCAACGCCGTTATTAAGTGAAAGACCTGTATTGAAAAAACTCCTGACATTATCCGGATGCGCAATGAATGGAACAGGCTCACCATGAGAATAAAACTGCGGGATCAGTTGGCCATTGAGTTTTGGCCCCCAGCTTTCATCAACACCATCATTGATACCACCTCCTTTTCCATCCACATAACTGAACTTGCCATTTGATCCTTGTCCGAAGGAATTCTGATAATCCGGAAGGGTTAGCAGATTGGAAGTTGTGGCATTCAGGTTTACAGATACGCCGATTCCTTTTGCTTTTTTTCCTGTCTTTGTTTTGATAAGAATGACACCACTTGCAGCTCTCGAGCCATATAATGCTGCCGCATTTGGGCCTTTCAGCACGCTGATGGATTCAATGTCGTCTGAGTTGATGTCTGAAATGGTATTTGCAAAATCGCGTGAGCCACCGCTGCCCTGGAATTGTGAATTATCAACTGGTACACCATCGATCACAAAGAGAGGCTGGTTATTTCCGGAGATAGAAGTTTCACCACGAATGATAATGCGTGATGATCCCATGTCGCCCTGGCTGCTGGTAATATTGACACCGGCTACTTTTCCACTCAGTGCATTGACTAAGTTGGCTTCTTTACCTTCGGAGATATCCGACGATTTTAATTCCTGCACGGCATAACCCAAAGATTTCTTTTCTTTTGAAATGCCTAATGCTGTTACGACCACCTCGTTGAGTACACTTGCTGATTCTGTGAGAGCTACTTTGAGCGGAAGTGCGTTTTGATCAACTATGAGTTCATTTATTTTGTATCCAACTGATGAGATGATTAAAACAGAATGATCTGCTGTTCGGAGACTGAACTTGCCTTGATCGTCTGTGATAGTGGCTGTTTTGACGCCTTTTACCTGGATGCTGACATTACTGAGTGGTAAACCTGTTTTAGCTGATAGCACTTTGCCGTCAACATTAATAGTTTGGGCAGATGCGGGTAATATAAACAGGAAGCTGATGAAAAGAGCGGTTATATTTCTATAAATTTTTGACATAAGAATAGTATTACATTAAAGAATGTTTAAAAAAAAAAGTATGAGAATGCTATGCGCTTAGGTGGAAGCACAAGCAGGAGGTATGCGCTTCATTTGAGAAGGCATCACTTCAGATTAATTTGGCTGGGGAGTAGATTATATGCTGCAACAGCAGCAGCAATGACGATAGCAGTTATTCAATGGCATTGCAGCCATTAGGGAAAAAGTTGCATTCAGTTGAATGGCTTTCTTCATCATTGTCTTTTTTATGAGTTATGATTTCCGGACTTTAAAAACATTATCGTTAGGGCAAAAAAAAGCACCCGTCAAATGACAAGTGCTGAAATATATAATTGAATAACCGCTACTTTCACTTAACTAGTCCTGAAAATCTCCAGGACGGAATTAGCACCTTTCTGATGATGAGAAGGTTGCTAAGGCTTCACAGGGCCGTTCCCTCCGCCTTTCTTGATAAGTATATTTTAAAGAACTGGTGCAAATGTACATGGCCGATATTACTCTACCAAATTTATAGAGTATTATTTTTTAAAATTTTTTATTCGACAGAAATTCCAGAAAGTTGCGCCAGAACATTTGCAAGTCAAAGTATGTTTTCTTACCATTGAAAAGAATTGGAAACAGTTTGAGAAATGTACCATGAAAAGGTGATTTGAACGAATTTTCAAACCATCTGTATTTCTTTTGATTTTAAATTCATATAAATTCGTCTGACAGTATTTCATTGTGTTTGGAAAATCTTATACTCACTCTTATGAATAAATTTTCAGTGATGCTGGCGACTTCGGGAATATTCAATGAAGTATTTTATTGGTGTGTTGCATTGTTGAAGGATTGGGCGAAGCGATTAGGTATGACTTACGAAGAAGTCAATGTATGGATATTCTGTATTATCGAACCTGTAGTATTTATTATTGTATTGATCATCATTTTTCGCCAGCATCGTAAAATCAGGGCACTCAAAGTGAAAATGTGAAGCTCGCAGAATTGGTACAGCAATATTCATATAGAAAAGTTTTCTTTAGAATTAAAAACGCTGTCAGTTGATGTGACAGCGTTGTAGCTTGCATAGGGTTATATATGGTCAATTCGATTTTCTGAATGTATCCTTGATATTCATATTGAGATCATCGTCTATTCTCACGATGTTCCAATCGTTTTCTCCTTCAATGTTTACCTGGTAAACCCGCTTGTTATTTGAGTTGACTTCTGTAACTCCGGTGATTTTAGAATGAGGAAAGTCACTGTTTAGGAAATTGCGCACATTTTCCGGTAGTTCACTTTCGCCATAGTAACGTACGAGTGCCTGTGTGTTACCTTTCTTCTTGTTCAGGATCAACCAACACCTGATGTCGGCACTTTCATTGAATTTTACCTGGTAGGTAGTTTCGGTTTCCTGCCAAACCGGATTGGTAAAATGCGGGAATTCGACTTTTAGAATTGTCATAGCCCAGTTTGCAGGAATAACCGGATCTTTCGCAAATGCAGATGGTAGTAATAATATTGCCAGAACTGCTGTGAACAAAGTTTTCATAATTAAAATTTTTTGGGTGATTAATAACCAAACTTACTGCGCTGAAAAAGCAATTCCTACGAAAAATGAGGTGAACGGTTTGATGAAGTTTTTGAAATAAATAAAATTTATTTCACTTATTGCCACCTATTTTCCGCCTGCACTTTGAAATTTATTTTTCATCATCTGTATTCAACCATTCAACCCTGTGCTGTTAATGATCTTTTAATTACGAACTGTTTCGTGATAAGTGGAAATTAAATTTCCCTGATGGAGTTGTGTATGCCTGCCCTATTATAAGGAATGCATGGCCATAAAAAAGCCCCGCATTCATTGCGGGGCTTTTTAAATCACTATGATTGAATTCTTTAATTTCTCTTTTTATTGTTCTGCCTGCGTTGGCCAAAGATATTACCCTCTTTGAAGCCATTACCTTCAGATGAACCAAGCCTGGTCATTGCACAACGGAAACCAACTGTGCTGCTTGCCTGGTCTTGTTCCATAAAGCGGCGTGCTCCGGGAGACAACCAGTAAGGCATGTCGTTCCAGCTACCACCTTTGATCACACGAGACTTATCACTAATCAATGATGTAATACCGTAACCGTAAGTGACATTGCTGATAGAATCTCCGTCTAAGTAGTTGATCACATCACCTTTCTGATAGTTGAATCGGTTCTGGGATTCTGCATCTGTTACCATTCTTTCCTTCAGATGTCCGAGTGTATCTCTTTCGTATTCGCCGTTTGAATTACGGTAGAATTGAGTGAATTTGTTACCACGGAATGGATTTACGTCATCTACATCCTGTGAATTCATAGGCCTATATACATCAGCAACCCACTCACTTACGTTTCCACTCATATTATATAGTCCGAATCCGTTAGGGTAGAAAGACTTAATTGGTCCCGGAATGGCTGCCCGGTCATTCAATCCGCCGGCAACACCCATCACATCACCATTACCCCTCTTGAAGTTGGCCAGGAATTCTCCCTGCCAGCTACCACGGCGATTATCTCTGAGGCCATTTACATTCTTGCTCCAGCTATATACCTGTTGGTTGGTAAATAATTCTTCACCGCGGTTTCTTTCTTTGGTACGTGGTTTAGGATTTTGATTTACCAATCCGTAAGCTGCATATTCCCACTCTGCTTCAGTTGGAAGGCGATAGGCAGGCAACAGAATTCCATCTTCAAAAGATACAACCTTACGAGGGCGGCCACTTACATCTTTCAGGCTACCTTTCTTAGGTGCAGTCTTATTGTTGATCTGATCAGGATCCATCAGGTAAGTATCGGTATTGAATGTCATTTCACCTTGTCCGCCTTTCATTGCAGATAGTGGTGCTTTCTTATTCAAGTATCCTTTGTCAATTAATATTTTTTCGTTAACCCTGTCTGTACGCCACACGCAGAAGTCGTGTGCCTGTTCCCAGGTAACACCTACTACAGGATAATAGTTGTATGCAGGATACCTGAAGTAGTAATCTACGTAAGGCTCGTTGTATGCCAGTTCACTGCGCCATACTAATGTATCAGGCAGCGCCATTCTCATTATTGTAGTATCACCATCAAAAGTATTGGTAAGCCAGTAGAGGTATTCACGGTAGTGAACGTTGGCTACTTCTGTTTCATCCATATAAAAGGAATTGACACTGACACGACGGGGAATATTATTCCAGTCGCCCATAACATCTTCTTCCTTAGCACCCATGATGAAGGTACCGCCCTGAACAAATACGAGGCCGGGGCCTGCTTTTTGTTCTTTGGCTTTCAGCACGTGGAAATTACCATAATCTTTATCATCGTAATTCCAACCGGTAACGGATGATTTTTCTTTTTTCTTTCCGAACAAGCCTCCGTTCTTACAAGAGGTGAAGGCGATGGTAGTTGCCAGGAATATTAGGGTCATCTTCCCGACTGTGATAGTTTTTGACATGTACATTCGTTTTGACAGATTTATTAACGAAAGGTTTTCATTCTTATTGTATTGGGAGCAGAATGCGAATATAACTACTTTAAGGTTTCACATAAGGCAATGTCTCCAAAAAAATTAAACGGCATTTGTTTATTTTACATTGTGTTCACAATACAGAAGTCTTTTCCGAGGGGGATAATGCTTGCATGAATTTTTTAAATAATTTCATTGAGCAATAATCAAAGTTTGAAATCGTTTTATCACAATCAGAAAAAAATGGTTCTATTAAAAGTTTGAGGATGAACCGGTTGATTTAAAAATTGCCTATTTAGATAAATCTATTATTTTTACACCCCCAAAAAAACGATCTCTATTAGCCGCACCTCTACCTAAACAAGTTCAATAAATACACATGAAAAATGCGATTTCGAAGCTTGCTGCATTGGCAGTGATGTTGGGATCCGGTATGTTTGCGATGGGGCAGAGCGCATCAGAGCCGATCAATGTAGTTACTACAGCAGTTCCTTTTTTAAGAATATCACCAGACGCGAGAGCAGGCGGAATGGGAGATGCAGGTGTTGCTACAATACCTGATGCAAGTTCCATCTATTGGAATCTTTCCAAGATACCATTTGCAAAGAGTAAGTCTGCCGTATCACTCACCTACACCCCGTGGTTAAAGGCTTTAGACCTGAATGATGTTTACCTGATCTCCGGTGCCGGTTATTATCAATTGGATGAAGAGCAGGCTATCTCTGCCTCTGTTCGTTACTTTAGCCTGGGAAATATTCAGTTTACTGATAATAATGGTAATTCATTAGGTCAATACCGGCCTCGGGAATTTGCGGTGGATGCAGGATATAGCAGAAAACTTTCCGAACAATTGGGTGTGGGGATATCCCTGAGGTATATCAACTCTAACCTGGCCTCCGGCCAATCCAGCAGTGGTTCTACATACAAAGCGGGAACAGCAGTGGCAGGCGATCTTTCATTATTCTACAATGGTTCTGAATCCGGTGACAAGAGTGGATTCAACTGGGGAGTATCGCTCACAAACTTAGGTTCGAAGATTGCCTACACCAATGATGCATCAGAGAAAGATTATATTCCTGCCAATCTGGGTCTGGGAGGTGCATATGTAAAAGTATTTGATGAAACCAGTAAGGCTACTTTCGCATTAGACATTAATAAACTATTGGTACCTACACCACCTGCACTTGGTGATTCCGCGGGCCTGGTAGCATACAGGAATAAAGGTGTAGTGGGAAGTTGGTTCAGTTCATTTGGAGATGCTCCAGGTGGATTCAAAGAAGAGTTGAAAGAATTCACTTTGAGCCTGGGAGGCGAATACAGCTACAATGATCAATTCTTTTTCCGTGCGGGTTATTTTTATGAAGCACCTACCAAAGGCGATCGTCAATATTTTACTGTTGGCGCCGGTTTGAATTATAATATGTTCGGTTTGAATTTTTCATACCTTATTCCAAGTGGTTCCGGAGTTAACAGGAATCCTCTTTCGAATACACTGCGCTTCAGCCTGCTGTTGAACCTGGATTCTCAAGGTTCTTCGTCCGGTCAATAAATATTTTTTTTATTCAGAGACCTGTAAGTGCAGTAAAGTGCTTACAGGTTTTTTGTTTGTATTCGGTTGCGGTCGAAGAAAATTCTCAATTTGCACTTAGACCAAAATTCATAACTCATAATTCATTCCGCTGCGGCGGACATAACTCGAAACAACCCTATATTTACACCCAATGTTAGATTTACAATGATGGATTTTCCTTTTCGTACTGGTTTTGGAATAGACTTTCACCAACTGGAAACGGGCCGTAAGTTTTTTATTGGAGGCGTAGAGGTTCCTTTCGAAAAAGGAGCTAAAGGGCATAGCGATGCAGATGTTTTGCTCCATGCCATTTGCGATGCATTGCTGGGAGCTGCCGCACTTGGCGACATTGGTATTCATTTCCCCGACACAGATGCAGCATATAAAGACATTGACAGTAAAATTCTGCTGAAGAAGACCATAGCACTCATTGGTACTGCGGGTTATAATGTAGGGAATATTGATGCTTCAGTATGCCTGGAAGCGCCCAAACTAAAGCCATACAAAGATGAGATGCAAAAGGTGATAGCCGGAATTTGCGATATCGATACCGGCGCAGTCTCCATCAAGGCCACCACAAATGAAAAGATGGGGTTCGTGGGGAGAGGAGAAGGCGTGGCTGCTTATGCAACAGCAATGATCTACAAGAAAAGTTTTTCAAATAAATAGTTTCAAATCAAATGTGTGTACAATGGATCAGGTGATTTTGAAAATGATCAATCGCTCAACTAATGAACCACCGGCTTATGCCACAGAGGGATCAAGCGGAATGGATTTGCGTGCAAATCTTTCAGAACCGGTAGTGTTGAATCCGATGGAGCGCAAGATGATTCCCACCGGAATCTTTTTGGAGATTCCAGTGGGATATGAGGTACAGGTAAGACCTCGAAGTGGTATGGCGTGGAAGCATGGAATTACCTGTCTGAACTCACCGGGTACGGTGGATAGCGATTATCGTGGTGAGCTAAAAGTAATCCTTGTTAATATCTCAAACGAGCCGCATACGATACATAATGGTGACCGCATTGCACAGATGGTGGTGAACAGTGTGGCACGGGCTACTTTGGAAGAAGTGAAAATTCTGGAATCTTCCTTACGTGGTGATGGGGGCTTTGGCCATTCCGGGATGAAGTAAATGTTTGCTTCCCTGGTATTGGAGGTGTTTAATTCATAAACCTAAAATATAAGATTGAAATACTTTGGATGTTACTTTAATCAGACGCATCCCGTCTTAGAGGTGTCAACAATAAATTCAGTGAAATTGAAGAATATAATTACATGCATGATGCTGGTTTTAGTTTTGGCAGGATGCAGTACTTCGAAAAAAATAAAAACCGGTGCATCAGGGATTTCTCCTGATGGGAACGGTACCACAATTACAGAAGATAAGACTACTACTTCGGTTAAGAAATTATTATACTCCGAAAACGAAATTCCGTTTAATTCCTTTTCAGCAAAAGTAAAAGTGAGTTACGAAGATGCGGGCGGCAAACAGCCTGATGTAAATGCCTTTGTGAGAATGAAAAAAGGTGAGGCTATCTGGATATCTATCGCCGCTTCTTTTCTGAATATTGAAGGAATGAGGGTGCTGATCACCAGGGATAGTGTTTTTGTATTGAATAAAATGGAAAAGACTTATGGTGCATATCCGATTTCGTATATCAATGATCGTTTATCCATACCTGTTAATTTTGAGGATGCCCAGCGTCTGATAGCAGGCAAGGTAGTCTTTGCAGGAGACAGTCTTCTTTCTGTGAGTCAATCAGGGAAATTTCTCCAGGCAATTGTTACTTTGCCGGGTATTTACAATACTATTTATTTTACAGATCCGGATCTGCTACTTGCCCGGCAAATGGTGAATGTATCCCAACCGGGAGATCATTTTACAACCAACATACTTTATGAAGATTATGAGAAAACAGCGATAGGTCTTTTTTCAACTGCCAGAAATATTTCAATTCCTGAGAAGGAACAGAAATTACAGCTATCATTCCGTCAATGTGAGTTTAACAATGAATTATCACTGCCATTTTCCAGGCCTGAAGGTTATGAAATAAAATAATTTTACTTTAGCCCATACCCATTCAATTTTACTCCTGTTTAAAACATAAGATTTGATGCTCAAGAGAACGGTCTTTTTTCTACTTTTCCTATCAGTTCATTCATTTTTGATTGCACAGAATAAATCTGAGTTGCAGCAACAGCGAGATCAACTGAAAAATGAAATTGAACAAACACAGAAACTGCTCGAGCAAACAAAAAAGACTGCCAAAGTTAGTATCGGGCAATTGGCTCTTATCAATAGAAAAGTGAACCTTCAGGAAAATGTGGTGCAGAGTATCCATAGCGAAATTCGCCACCTATCTGATGAAATTTATTTGTCTCAACTTGAAATCAACAGGATGAACCGCGTATTGGATACTCTCAAGGATGAATATGCGAAAAGTATGGTCTATGCCTACAAGAACAGGGGTAATTACAGTTTCCTGAATTTCATTTTTGCATCCCAGAGTTTTAATGATGCCGTCAAGAGAATTGCCTACCTGAAGTATTACCGCAACTATAGAGAAATGCAAGCTGAAAATATTCTGAAGACTCAGGTTTTGTTGCAACAAAAAATAGTAGATCTGGACCAGAGCAAGAAGAGGAAAAACGTGGTATTGCAGGAAGAAGGGAAGGAAATGTCAAAACTGGAAAATCAAAAAGATGAAAAGGCACAGGTGGTTAAAGAACTTTCAGGAAAGCAAAAGGAATTAAACTCCATTATCCGCAATAAGAGGAAAGAAGACGGTAAGTTAAAGAATGCGATTGCTGCGATGGTGAAGCGTGAGATTGAATTGGCCAGGGCAGAAGCAGCCGGAAAAGAAAAAGCAAGACTGGAAGCTCTAAAAAAAGAGAGGGAAAAAAATGCAGTAAAGCCTAATGCAGGCAATACGGCATCTAATACGAAACCTAAAGAATCGGTAGAACCGCCGAAAAAGATTACGCCTCCGGTAAATAGTGTACTTGTAAATACAGAGGCAGACGTTACTCTTAATGCTAACTTTGAAAAGAACAAAGGAAGCCTTCCATGGCCGGTAAATGGATATGTACTTTATAAATTCGGAAAAAATGTATTGCCGGGAAACATTGATTATGAAAACTATGGGGTAACTATTGCCACACAAATTGGTGCACCGGTGAAGGCTGTATTTGATGGAGAGGTTACGTTGGTCAGTTTTATTGAAGACAACCAAGCAGTATATGTCAAACACGGAAGATATTTTACCGTATACAGCAACCTGACCGGCGTCACTGTTAAGCGCGGAGATCACGTAAAAACAGGGCAGGTAATTGGCAAGGCAGGAGAGAATGACGAAGGAGAAGGGGGTAGGGTAGAATTTCTTTTGTTGAAAGAGTCGGATTATCAGAATCCACAGTCCTGGTTGAAATAATTTTCAAAATAGTTTTTCGTATATGCCTATCATTTATGAAATCAACGGGCATTTGCCAAAGATGGGGAGCAGTTGTTTTATTGCACCTAATGCTACGCTCACGGGCGATATCATAATGGGTGATGAATGTACCATTTGGTTCAATGCAGTGTTGCGCGGTGATGTAAACAGTATCAGGATGGGAAATCGCGTGAATGTGCAGGACAATGCCATTATACATTGCACCTATCAACGTGCTTCTACTCAAATAGGAAATAATGTAAGTATAGGGCACAATGCAATAGCACATGGATGCGTTATAGAGGACAATGTGCTGATAGGAATGGGCGCTATTATCATGGATCATGCAGTGATTGGAAGTAACAGTATCATTGCTGCAGGAGCAGTAGTATTGGAAAATACAAAGGTGGAACCAGGCAGCCTCTATGCCGGTGTTCCTGCCAAAAGGATCAAAGATGTGCCGGCCGGGATGATAGCAGGAGAAATTGAACGAATTGCACGAAATTATGTAATGTACGCCGGATGGTATCAGCCCGGTGAAAAGAACCAAAACAAATGAAAAAACTGCTGATTTTTCTCATTGCCATAATCCTTTTACAAGGATGTTCTATTTTCCGCGGAAGCCAGAAATATGGATGCCCGAGTAATGGAAAAAACATCGGTGCGGAAAAAATTGCTTCGGGTGATCCCGCTGCAATAAAGGCCGCCAAGAAGGCCCCGAAGTTCAAAAGCTAATCTCTCACCATAAATCCCTACCACTATGTGTTATCATTTAAAAACTAACTTCGGAGGCACTGAAGCAGTGATAGACGACAACTGCGGCATTTCAAAATTTTACAGCATTGCTGGCACACTTACTGACGAACTCAAGATCAAGTTCATCAATCAGGTGGATGATGCTGATATACTCTCATGGGATTTTAAATACAAGAAACATTTCCTGACTTTGCAATACAGCATTTACAATGGTGTATCTATTCTACCACACCCTGTAAAGAATATAGAGGCATCCGATAAAGTAGTTCGCGAAATATCAGGAATGCTTGTAGAAAAAGCTTATTGATATCACCACTTTTTTTCTTCCAAAGATTCTAAAATATTCAGGTAGCTAATATACCTGCCTGCATCTATAATGCCGGTGGCTACACCTTCCTTGATTGCACAGTCCGGCTCTTCAGTGTGCAAACAATTATTGAATCTGCATTGCCCGATCAGCGGACGCATTTCTGCAAAATAATGTGACAACTCCACAGGCGAAATCTCAAGAATAGCAAATTCTCTCATTCCAGGAGTATCTATTACTGCTCCGCCAAATGGCAGGTCATACATCTCGGCAAAGGTGGTAGTGTGCATTCCTTTACCACTCCATCCACTCACATCTTGTATTTTTATATCAGTACCGGGTAACAGGTAGTTAATGAGGGAAGACTTTCCCACACCTGAATGTCCACTCACCAGGCTTCTTTTTCCTTCGATGGCTTTCTTAAAGTGCTCGATTCCTGAATGCTCAAATAAACTGGTGCTTATCACGGGGTAATTCATAGATTCATAAAGCACTTTCAGCCGTTGAAATTCTTTATTATCTTTTTCACGGTACAAATCACTTTTATTAAAAACCAAAATTGCAGGAACATGAAATGCTTCGCATGCTACAAGAAACCTGTCAATAAAACCCGTACTGGTTCTGGGGTTTCTGAGAGAAGCCATCAGTACCGCCTGGTCAAGATTTGCAGCGATGATGTGTTGCAGGTTTTTATTTTGAGGAGATTGCCGGATAATGTAATTTATTCTGAGAGCAATATCTGTGATCATAGTATCTCCCGATTCCTCCACCGCAATAGTAACTTCATCACCTACAGCTACCGGATTTGTAGAGGTGATATCATCCGTCTTAAACCTTCCCTTAATGCGGGCATCTTTGAATACCCCGTCTTCGGTTTTTACCCGGTACCAGCTTCCTGTTGATTTATAAACAACTGCCTTCACCCAATTAGTTTAGTACAAGATTAGGGAAACTTTTTAAATACAGTGTAGCGTAATATTCCTTCGAGCAGCAGTAGTGCCATCGCGAGAAAAATAAATGGATAAAACTTTTCTGAAAAGAGATGAAAAGTGGTGATCTGAACTTTTGATTTTTCCAGCTTGTTTATATCGCTGTATATTTTTTCCAGAGTTTGGTTGTCGGTGGCCCTGAAATATTTTCCTCCTGTTCCGTTGGCAATGTTCATTAATAATTTCTCATCAATGCTTACCTTCTGTGGTTGTGTGATGGTACCCAAAGGAGTGGACTCTGCAATGGGCGCATAGCCACTGCTTCCTACGCCGATAGTATAAACTCTTACTTTATACGCCTTTGCAATTTCTGCTGCTGTGGATGGGTCGATGAGACCACCATTGTTTACACCATCTGTAAGGAGTATCACCACTTTGCTCTTTGATTTACTGCTTCTCAACCGATCTACACTTGTTGCTAAACCACTGCCGATAGCTGTTCCGTCCTCAAGCAGGCCGTTGCGAATCTGTTGAATCTGTGACACGAGTACAAAATGATCTGTAGTTAGCGGACATTGTGTGAAACTTTCGCCGGCAAATATGACTACTCCCATCCGGTCATCCGGGCGATGATTTACAAAATCAATGGCTACTTTTTTAGCAGCTTCCATCCTGTTGGGCGAGAAGTCTTGAGCCGTCATACTTCCGCTCACATCTATGCACAAGATAATGTCGATACCCTGTCCTTCACGTTTTGTCTGATCAAACTTTTCCTGGGGCCTGGCAAGTGCGACGATGATGGCGGCCAATGCGGTCATACGCAGCCAGAATGGAAAATTGCGGAAGGAATTTTTCAAAGAACCTTTATTGTTAACTCCTTTGAGTGTGCTTATGCTCAGGGCAGCATTTTGGCGGCTGCCACTTCTGTATTTCAACCAGATCAAAATAGGGAATACAAGAAAAAGCAGAAAGAACCACGGCTGCCCAAAGGTGATATTATTGAAATAATCATACACCATTTTCAGGTGTTTTAGTGGTTTCATGAATAGCCTCTACTAATTCCCGCATCTCGTCAAGCGCGTCAGTACAATCTTTTTGAGAAGGTTGAAACTTGGCAAACTTTGCCGCCTCGCCCATTTTAATACCGGAGGCAATCCGGCTTAGTGTTTCTCTCGGAGCCATATCCCCGATCTCTGCAATGAGTTCTGTGCCCGTGAGTGCCATGAGGTTCTTATTTTGCTTGCGTGACAGATATTTTTTTACAATGTCAGACAGTGAAGCAAAGTAAATATTAAATCTCCCTTTTTCAATAAGCTGTTGCGATTTTAATTCTTCGAATTGCTTTATGGCTTCTTCATAAGGGGAAAGCGGATTGTCAAAAATTGTAGGAGGTATTGTCTTTTTCTTTCGTGTCAGATAAATAATCAATAAGATAATCACCAATATCAGAATTGCAATTACAACGGGCCAAAACCATTTGTCACTTTCTTTTTTTACCTGAATAATGGGTTTGATATCATGAAATGGCAATACACTATCAGCCGGTGAATAAGAAACATTGACCAGGATAGAGTCCGTAAACATCATGAAGGTAGAATCCTGGTGCAGGTAATCAAAGTTGAATTGCAGTGGAGGTATCACCTGCCTGCCTGAATCAAAACTGGTGATCAATAATTTTTGAGAAAAGGAAAGTATTCCGTTTGAATAGGTGGAATCGATTTTCGCTTTGCCTGCCACTACGAATGAACCAAGATCTTTTGGGTCGGCAAACCAGGTAAGCCTGTAGGAGTTATCTGGCATTTGCACTTGTACCCTGTATTCTATCTGCTGGCCGATGAGAATATCTTTCCTATCGACAGAGGTTTTAATGGTAGGTACCTGCGATGTTGCTATAACGGGCACTAAAGCAGTTACTATTAGAAATCTTATATACAAGAAACGGGTCAATGTAATTTATCGGTTTACTTTTCTGCGTTTAAAAAATTGTTGCAGCACCTTCACATAATCTTCATTGGTTTGCAAGTGCAACAAGTCTGCCCCGGCCTTGTTGAATATGTTTTTACACTGAGCGCTTCTTTGTATGAAATTTTGATGGTAGTTGTGCCTTACCATCATATTGGAAGCATCCATCCACAGTGTTTTCCCTGTTTCTAATTCTCTGACTTTTACCAGCCCCATGTCAGGTAGTTGGCTGTCCATCTTGTCATACATGCGCAATCCGATAATATCGTGTCGGTGCCCAAGCACACTTAACCTGTGCTCATAATTCTCATCAATAAAATCACTCATGATGAATGCGATGCTTTTCTGACGGCAGTTTCGTTGAAAAAATTGTAAAGCTTCATTAAGGTTGGTACCGCTTTGTTTGGCTGTCACGGTAAGTAACTCTCTCACTATGTACAAGGCATGCCGCTTCCCTTTCTTCGGAGGTATGTATTTCTCTATTTTATCACTGAAAAAAATCACGCCCACTTTATCATCATTATTGATGGCGCTGAAGGTAAGTATTGCTCCAATCTCTGTGATGAGGTCTCTTTTGCGACGTTGAATAGTGCCAAACAAAGAACTGTCTGAAATATCCACCATCAGGATTACGGTGAGTTCTCTTTCCTCTTCAAATACTTTTGTAAAAGGGTGCGCATACCGGGCGCTTACATTCCAATCGATAAAGCGAACATCATCGCCCGGATAATAATCTCTGACTTCACGAAAGCGCATTCCCTTACCGCGAAAGGCAGAGTGGTACTCGCCGGTAAACAAGTCTGCTGTGATCTTCCTGCTGATGATCTCGAGTTCCTTTACCTTTTTCGTTATTTCAGATGAGTTGAGCATGATTCAGAAATTCTATGCCCCCTTTATGGCACGTTCACGTTTCTAAGTATTTCGTCAATCACCGTTTCTACGTTTACATTTTCTGCCTCCGCTTCGTAGGTAAGGCCAATTCTGTGACGCAGTACGTCTTTGCAAATATTTCTTACATCTTCCGGGATCACGTAACCGCGCTTGTTCAGGAAAGCATAGGCTTTGCCGGCAAGTGCAAGGTTGATGCTCGCACGCGGTGATCCACCAAATGCGATCATCGGTTTGAGTTTTTCTAATTTGTACTGATCCGGATATCGCGTGGCAAATACGATGTCAATAATGTATTGTTCCACTTTTTCATCGAGATACACCTGGCGAACCAACTGACGGGCATCCAATATTTCCTGTACACTTGTTACCGCGTTAACGGTAGGTGGCTTGTTACCGCTTACATTTTGACGGATGATAGACTGTTCTTCTGTTTTAGAAGGATAGTCAATGATTACCTTGAGCATGAACCGATCTACCTGGGCTTCCGGTAAAGGATAAGTACCTTCCTGTTCGATAGGATTTTGAGTTGCCAATACAAGAAAAGGTTCCTCAAGAGGATAGGAATGGTTGCCAATCGTAACCTGCCTTTCCTGCATGGCCTCCAGCAATGCGCTTTGTACTTTTGCCGGAGCACGGTTGATTTCATCAGCTAAAATGAAGTTGGAAAATATCGGTCCTTTGCGAACCACAAATTCATTGCGTTGCTGGTTGTAGATCATGGTGCCGATCACGTCAGCAGGTAAGAGGTCGGGCGTGAACTGGATCCTGCTGAATCCCGCATCAATTGTTGATGACAAAGATTTTATCGCAAGTGTCTTTGCAAGCCCGGGTACACCCTCAAGCAATATGTGTCCATTGCTCAATAACCCGATCAGCAATCGTTCTACCATGTGATCCTGGCCTACGATTACTTTGTTGATTTCTGAGTGGATCCTGTCTAAAAATGATGCTGAATAACCGATTTTCTCATTCAGCAGACGAATGTCTTCAGCCGTTTGTACCATCTGTTTGGATATAATTTATTGGATGTGCGCAAAATACAAACTCCTTTGGTGGGAATTAAAAGTTATGTTTTAATCTTCACGGAAAGGTATGTTAAATTAGAATTTGCGACCATCCCGGGTTCATAGTATTGGAATAAAATAACGGTTGCAGGCAATTTTTATTATTTGGGTTTCCCTGCAACCGTCAAGTACTGTACACGATTTGGGGCAAGTATTACTTTTTTGAATCTACCCTGAAAGAAACTTTACAAATCACGCCATAAGAAGAGATTTTCTTTCCCTTTACGTGGCACTTGAAATCTTTCACATAAACAGAATCAATGTTGTCAATTGTTTTAGAAACTTCTGCAACTGCATTTTTGATTGCATCATCAAAACTTTTTTCGGATGAGGCAATTACCTCAATTACTTTTACGATCGCCATAGTCATTAATTTTTTGCGTTTTAAAATTGATTTACGGGACAAAAGATATTCCAAAAAAATTAATTGTTGGAAATGGATTTCGGTGTTGGACGAATTTAACCGGCAAAATCCGGTTTGAAAGGTTGAAAAAACTTTGAATAGATATTCATCAGAATTCCTGGGGGAACTCAAAATGAGTCGGGATGACTGGATTCGAACCAGCGGCCTCTTCGTCCCGAACGAAGCGCGCTACCGGGCTGCGCTACATCCCGTTGTATGGATTGACAATTGAAACGAAGTTACAAAATACCGAATCATCCTTCCAGATTTTTTGCCCGCATACCAATTTGAAATTGGTTCTTTGTTTTAAAAATTTAATGAGCAATCACAACCAAGGTACACGCAGAAATCATGGCCTTTGATTCTCTTTAATTATCTACAAAGGCCCGAAGAGTTTTCTCCCGGTTGTTTAATGACTTGAATTGCCTGGTTACTTCATTGATTTCATTCCCAGGTTCCACATTATAAAACTCCAGATGTCTGTTTGCTCATCTATTAATTTGCTGATAGGTTTGCCCGCGCCATGCCCTGCTTTGGATTCTATTCGGATCAACGTTGGATTTGGGCCTGCATTATCAGCCTGCAAAGTTGCAGCAAATTTGAAGCTGTGTGCAGGCACCACACGGTCATCGTGATCTGCAGTAGTCACCAGAGTAGCAGGGTAGGAGACTCCCTTTTTCAAATTGTGAAGTGGTGAATATTTGTAGAGATTCTTAAAGTCTTCTTCCTTATCACTTCTTCCATACTCGGTAGCCCATGCCCATCCGATTGTAAATTTGTGGTAGCGCAACATGTCCATTACACCTACCTGAGGAATGGCTACTTTAAAGAGATCAGGACGCTGAGTCATCACTGCACCTACCAGTAAACCGCCATTGCTTCCTCCCTGTACAGCTAATTTATCCTGGTTCGTATATTTTTCTTTGATCAGATATTCGGCAGCAGAGATCATGTCGTCAAAAACGTTTTGTTTATTTTGCAGCATTCCGGCTTTGTGCCAGGCCTCTCCATACTCACTACCACCTCTCAGGTTCACTACCACGTAAATGCCACCGTGCTTCACAAAGAACGCATTGGATACAGAGAATCCGGGTGTCAGAGGAATGTTGAACCCGCCGTAGCCATACAACAAGACAGGGTTGTTGCCATCTAATTGCATTCCTTTTTTGTAAGTAACAAACATGGGTACTTTCGTCCCGTCTTTACTGGTGAAGAATAATTGTTTGGTTTCGAGGTCTGAGGTATTCATCTTCACGTCACTTTTGCGAAACAGTGTACTCTTTCCTGTTAGGATATCATATCGGAAAATGGTTGGTGGATAATTGTAAGACGAAAAGGTGTAGAATAATTCTTTGTCCTTTCTGCGAGCGTTGAATCCTGATGCGGTGCCAATGCCGGGCAGGTTGATTTCCTGATCTAACTGCCCTTTGTACGATGTCTGATAAACCCGGCTGGACGCATCTTTCAGATAGGTCAGAAATAATTTATCAGAAGCTGTTCCAACATTTTGCAATAGCTCCTTTCTTTCGGGAATGATAGTCTTCCAATTTTCTTTTTCGGGATGCTTCGGATCTATCGCCACTACTTTATAATTAGGAGCGTCAATATTGGTGCGAATGAGTAACAGGTTTCCATCATTATCGATAAAATCACTTTCGCCACTGAATCCTTTGATGAGTAATGAAAAATCCTTCTGTCCTGATTTCATATCCTTTATCCACAACTCATTGCCACTGGTGCCTTCAGACAACACCAATACAAGGTATCTGCCATCTTCTGATAAGCCGGCTCCTGCATTTCTCAAAGGATGTTCCGGGTCTTCATAAATCAGTTTGTCCTCACTCTGTGGAGTACCGATTTTGTGGTAGTACACTTTATGGAAGCGGTTTTGATTGGTAAGCTTATTTTTTTCATCCGGCGCCGGATAACGGCTGTAATAAAACCCATCATCGCCATTCCATGAGGTACCGCTGAATTTGATGTAATCTATTTGGTCATCCAGTAATTTCTTATCTGCGACACGCATTACATGTCCGACCTGCCAGTCGCTACCTGCCTGCGCTTCAAGATATACGGCATACTTGTCATTCCTGCTGAAGGATGGCGTGCCGATAGCAGCAGTGCCATCTGCACTCATCTTGTTAGGGTCGAGAAATACTTCAGGCGAACCTGTGAGTCCTCTCTGGCGATAAAGTATGCTTTGATTCTGCAGCCCATCATTTTTGTAGAAGTAATAAAAATCTCCTCGCCGAAACGGACTTCCATAACGGGGATAATTCCAGAGTTTTTCCAATTCTTTTTTGATGTCGTCACGATATGGAATAGTTGCAAGATATTTCTCAGTAACTGCATTTTCTTCTTTTACCCATTCTTTGGTTTCTGCGCTGTTATCATCTTCTAACCAACGATACGGATCGCTTACAATGGTGCCGAAGTAATCATCTTTCTGATCCACTTTTCTTGTATCAGGGTATTTCATCTGTGCGTAACTGTTAGTTACTAAAAATATACTAATCACAAACAGGATTTTGAGTTTCATAATAGAAGTATTTGGAAGGTAATATAGTTTGTTTTTTGTTGCTGAGTTTATCGAAGCATTCGTTATTCGTTATTCGTTGTTTGTTCGCCGGGGCGAATTCGTTGTTCGTTTGCTGAGCTTGTCTGACGAAGCCAGAGCTTTTCTGACTCAGACCGAAGCGTCAGACAGAGCCGAAGCATTCGTTGTTTGTTGGTGATAATTGATCACACCATTAACCATTAACAATTCGCCACCCACAACCCTTTATAAGATTCCCCTCCACCGAGGCGGATCTGAATGACAAGACACTCACCACTCTAACTCACTCCCTCCGTCTGCATTTCTTTGTTGATTTTCGCCACTAATCCCTGCAATACTTTTCCCGGACCACATTCTGTAAATCGTGTGGCACCATCAGCGATCATAGCTTGTACAGACTGTGTCCAGCGCACGGGGCCTGTTAACTGCTTTACCAGGTTTGCTTTTATTTCCTGAGGGCCGGTCACTGCTTTTGCAACTATATTCTGGTAAACCGGACATTGAGCGGGATGGAATATGGTACTGCTGATAGCTGCTTCCAGTTCTTCCCTGGCCGGTTCCATTAGTGGTGAGTGAAAAGCGCCTCCAACAGCTAATGGCAATACTCGTTTTGCTCCGGCTTCTTTTAATAAAATGCCTGCTTTTTCTACTCCGGAGTTGGTACCTGAAATCACGATCTGTCCTGGGCAATTATAATTGGCTGCCACCACTATATCATCAACAGAAGCACAGATGTCTTCTACTATTTTATCTTCTAATCCTAACACTGCTGCCATCGTTGATGGGTTTTTTTCGCATGCTTTCTGCATGGCGCTTGCACGTACCATCACCAATTTTAATGCATCTTCAAAATTCAAAACGCCATTGGCCACAAGAGAAGAAAATTCTCCGAGCGAATGCCCTGCAACCATATCAGGCTTTGCATTGTCAAGGGTCTTGAATGCAATCACTGAATGTAGAAATACCGCAGGCTGTGTCACTTTTGTTTGCGTGAGTTCTTCCGGTGTTCCTTCAAACATGATATCGGAAATTCGAAATCCGAGAATTTCGTTTGCCTTTTCAAAAAGCGCTTTTGTAGTTTCATTGCTTTCGTAAAGATTTTTTCCCATTCCGGAAAACTGTGCTCCCTGCCCGGGAAATACATAAGCGTGTTTCATATTATCTTCTCTTAATAAGGTCTGATTGAATAAGGTTAATAAATTCATTGCGGGTACTTTGTTTTTCGAATTCCCCGATAAAAGCTGAAGTAGTAGTAACAGAGTTTTGTTTTTGAATACCACGCATCATCATGCAGAGATGTTCTGCTTCTATCACTACTGCTGCACCATGTGGGCTCAGGGCTTCGTGAATAGCCATCAGAATTTGGTGTGTCAGCCTTTCCTGTACTTGTAGCCTCCTGGAGAAAACATCTACGATACGTGCTATTTTACTCAGCCCTGTTATCCAGCCATTAGGTATATAGGCGATATGCGCTTTGCCATAGAATGGGAGCATGTGATGTTCACACAAGCTATACAACTCTATATTTTTTACAATGACCATTTCACTTACAGGTTCATGAAATCTTGCTGAAGTTAGAATTTTTACAGCATCTTCATTATATCCTTTGGTAGCAAACTGCATCCATTTTGCTATACGTTCCGGTGTCTTGAGCAGGCCTTCCCGCTCCGGGTTTTCTCCGATTTGCCGCAATATATCGTGATAATGAGTTGAAAGCGCTGACGTTGTCTCTTCATCGTATTGTTCTATTCTTTTGTATGCCATGATTCTTTGATTTAAGCCGGGTATTCTGCAAAGTTTTTGGGTGTTTCATAGAGCCTGATCACCAGGTCATGATCCGCATTTATTTCATCGCGAAGTAAGTGATAAATAGCAACTGCTATATTTTCAACCGACGAATTTTTTTCTTTAAAGTCATCCACATCGAGGTTCAGGTTCTTGTGATCATATCTCTTGATCACTTTCCGCTTTATAATATCGCTGAGTTTTTTCAGGTCTGCAACAAAGCCTGTTTTGGGATCCGGTGTGCCAATTACTTTTACGATCAATTCATAATTGTGACCGTGATAATTGGGGTTGTTGCATTTACCAAATACTTCATCATTCGTGGCTTCGTCCCATTCGTCATTGTGCAGGCGATGGGCTGCACAAAAATTTTCTCTTCTGAAAACCGCTACTTTATTTTTTTCCATGTTATCCTACCATTGGTTCACCAAAATATTCTACGAAGATCCTCGGTGTTTCATGAACTCTGACACAGTGCAGCAAGACGCCCTCCGGCAAATGAGGTTGTAATTGTTCCCAAATTCCAATGGCGAGGTTTTCTGCTGAAGTCATTTTTCCCTGCATGAAATCTACATCAATATTCAGGTTTTTATGATCTACTTTTTCAATCACATATTCACGAATCAGTTTGCTGAGTATCCGTGCATCCATTGAATAGCCGGTATCCGGTGAAGGTTCACCTTTTATCGTTACCCAAAGTTCATAATTGTGTCCATGCCAGTTTTCGTTGGCACAACCCCTGAAAATCGCTTCGTTCTTTTCTTTTGTCCAGTTGGGGTTGTATAATTTGTGCGCAGCATTAAAATGCTCTATCCTTGTCAAATACACCATCCGCAGATGAAAATTTTATTGGCAAAGGTAAGTAACTGCTTTTAGAAGAATTTTTGTCAGAGAGAATTTTGGCTTTGAGGTGCAAAGGCTTTAAAAGTCAGGTTGGTTTTTATTGGGGTAGTCAGGAGGTGGATTTATTATTTGCCATACCTCTCAAACCCTTTAACGGCGCAAGTTCAAACATTTTTTTACAAATTACTCAATGTTGGGAAGATATCCCAAACCAGGTTATAGAATATTGAAAAATGTAATTATCGTGTTCTCTTCCGGATATTATTGATCAGGTTTTTCAAGAGCTTCATGACTTCGGCTGTTGAATGTATTTCTTTTGAATTGTATGTAGTGGATAACTAATTCATTCATCTGGTATATAAATAAATTACATTTGGTACTATTTCTGATCCATCCCTGTGTAGTCTCCTGTCTAACCTTCGGTTCATAATTAATTTCTTAAACTAAAAATCAAAATCATGAAGAGATTTTTCGCAATGGCATTGATGGGCCTCATCGCAGGCTGTACAGCTAAGAATGCCGGTAACAATGAATCCACAACTGCTACTCCGGAACCTGCTGCTCAAATGAGGGATATTGAATCTCCTTACCCGGTGGGTTACTCATCCAAATTTGTAATGGATGATCCTAAAAATGCTGAGACGTTGTTAAGTCTCTGGAAGGCCTGGGAAAATGGCGATCTTTCAAAAGTTAAGGATTTGTTTGCCGATAGTGTTGAGATGCATTTTGCCGGCGGGTATGTGCTGAAAGGATCAAGAGACAGTATCATAGCTGTAGGTCAGAGGGAGAGATCGGCTTTGCAATCGTCTGTAAGCAGTGTGGATGCAATCATGGCAGTGAAGAGTACTGATAAGAATGAACACTGGGCTTTGATCTGGGGCATGAGCAAGGACACTCAGAATGGCAAATCAGATTCGAGTTATGTTCACGAAACATGGAGGTTTGACAGTACAGGCAGGGCCAATTTTATGCTGCAATACCAGCAGGCAGCCAATCCTCCAGTAATGCCGAAAAAATAATCTTCGGAAGTTTCATTTCTTTGGAATAGAATTTTTATTGAACCCGGATTTTGTCGTAACCAAAATCCGGGCTTTAAATTATTATCTCATTTTCATCATCGCCTTCACCTGTTGAATGTTACCATTTTGCAACCTCGCATAATAAACGCCTGTTCCGAGATGGGGCATTGAGAGTGGTATAGTGTAAGTACCTGCTGCAGGTATTGTAGTGTCCAATGGTGTTGCGATCAGTTGGCCGAGGGTATTCATTATTTGAATCAATGTATGTCCGCCGGTGGTGGTATAAGTAATCGTTGTAGTTTCTGTAAATGGGTTTGGATAATTACTGATCAAGCTCTTGCCGGAATTGTTAGGTACTGATGGTGAGCAGGCGCTGGTTTTCACCATTGGAATGTCCTGGAAGTTTTTGAATAAAATTTGTTGCAGATCTTCTGGTTTTACACAAAGCCAGTCTTGTAACATGGATGCATACACGCTTCTGAAATCGTATTGCATTGGAATGTTATCATTTACTGTCGCGTTAGCAGGCAAGTCCGGATTTTTTCCAAGGATTGTCTGTATCGCATTGGTACCAAAGATAATCAATGGTGCTGCAGCACCATGATCTGTTCCACCACTGCTATTGCTTTTGATGCGGCGACCAAACTCACTAAAGGTCATTCCCATAACCCTGTCTTCTATCCCCAAATATTTAAGATCGTCCTGGAATGCCTTCAATGCATCGCTTACATTCTTCAAGAGATCAGCATGACGTCCAATACTGGTGTTAGTACTGTCAGTTTGTAAAGAATGTGTGTCGAAACTGCCGTAACTCACCATGTATATTTTGGTTTTGAGTCCGCCTTTGATCAGTCTGGCTACTATTTTAAGTTGGTCACCGAGCGGATTCTTGTCAGGATAAATTGCCTGTTGTGTAACATTCAACGCAGCCTTCTTGACTACAGATGCATACGATGAGGTTTTGCTTGCAACATCCCGGATGTATATTAGTTCTTTACCTGCAAGTGTGTCCGGAGCAGGGTCTTCTACCCCGCTTACAAGATTATAAAAACTCGTTGGATTACTTATGCTCATTCCCATGTTTACTGAAGGTCCCTGGAATACAAGCGATGTTATCGATCCGATTTGAATTCCTAACGGGTCAGGCATACTGCTGTTTGGATACCCTATCGGAAAATTTGGAAATTCATAATCGAGAAATCTGCCACCCCAACCGCTTAGCAATACTTCATCACTTGCGGAGCCACTCATCCAAATATCAGTAGCCCGGAAGTGTGAGAAATTGGGCTCAGGGTAACCTACTGATTGTACGATACCTAATTTTCCATCATTGTACATGGCCCTTATTCCGGTAAGAGAGGGATGCAATCCTGTATGATTATTTCCTTCCAACTTTAGTACCTGGCTTTCGGCAATAGCAATATTGCTGCGGGCATTGAAATAGTTGCTGTAATTATCCAGGGGTATCACCATATTCAATCCGTCATTGCCTCCCTGCAATTGTACGATCACCAGCACATGATCATTATCAGCACTGCCACTGAGCAGCTTTGCCAATGGGCTGTCTTCTGCAAATGATTTTAATGAAAATCCATTCAAAACCCCCGGAATGAACGCCCCAGAGATGGTGCTTTTTAAAAAATCTTTTCTTTTCATAATGGTGGAATTGATTGGAATGGATTAGCTCAACTGGTATTCTGCAAGACTGGTGAGGTAATGGAAGAGAGAAGATAATTTAGATTTTACGGTTTCTGTATTGGCCATGTCTCCCGGAGTGCTGATATATTTTGCCCATGCATCTGACCAATAGTGATCAGATATCTGACCTCCCAATAAAATATCCTTTTTGATTTGTGTCTTGCTGTCTGATGTCAAAGGCATTGCCAGGAGATATTGAACTGTTTCATCAATAAGGCTATTTGGATCTGCAGGGTTAGCAAGGGAGGTTGCAAAGATTATGGGATCTACTTTTAGTTTTTTGCCGGCCCGCGTATATCCGGTATTGATGAGTATATCGGCCAGTTGATTTCTCTTCGGGAGCGTGTCACTATTGATCCATAATTCATGCATCTGGGGTAGCTGGTAGTAGGCAGGCCACCCGGCAACTGCGGGAGGATCTCCAATATTTTGTTGCAGAGAAATACCGGCTCCCTGGAGGTATTGCCACATAAAATAGTTGTTCACAATATCCGATGCAGGAGGAAATTGAAGTGAGAAAGCCCGGCAAAATCCAACGATATAATCCATTGGGTTCTTTATAAGGCAACCCTGGTTCAGTGGATCAAAAAAATGCTCACTTTTGAGAAGAGCAGACAGTACCGGTTTGATGTCGTAATTGTTCGATCTGAAAACCTGTGCCAGCGGCGCGATCACATTAGCTTCCGTTGCGTCATTGATTTCATAATACACAAACCATCGATACAGTTTCCTGCAGATATGCAATGCTGTTTCATTGGAATCACAAATCATGTTCACCAGTTCGTCCAATTCCTGTGTGCCGGCATCAGAACCGGTTCTCCCGGTGATCACTTTGTTGTTGTAAAATGAGGAAAAAGATTTGTTGGTAGAATCGTGCCTGTTGCTGTTGAATACGGAAATATTTTGAGTATTGTCGAGTATCCATCCTGTGAGCACGCGGGCAGCAGCTTTCACGTCTGCTTCGGAATATGTTTGGGTAGCACCATCGATACCTTTTCCTACTGTAAATAATTCCTGCAATTCCCTTCCGTAGTTTTCGTCAGGTGCTTTCTTGCTGTTCAGGTAGCCATTGAGATACCTCAACATCCCCGTGTTAGTAGTAATATCTTTTACAAACACTTTGAAATTACCCAGCGCGTTAGCCCTTAATGCCAGGTTGTATTGATAACACCAGATGCCATTTCCGATATCAACTGTTTCTGTAGCAAAATGATTATGCCAGAAGAGTGTCATCTTCTCAAGGATGTTTCTGTCTGAGTTGACCAGCACGCCCATCCACCAGTTCTTGAGGTTTTGCCTTCTTTGGCCATTGATAGCACCAACGGTAGTGTTGGTGTTTACCCAGGTACTACCGATTGGAATATCAGCATCAGGATCGCCGGGGGTAGTAGAGTTTTTGTAGGTCTTGAGTGGCGGATTGGGTGGGTCTGCGGGGACGGTGAGCAGATAGTCGACGGCATCACTCATGGACATTGACTTAAAGAATTTGACATCATCTGTCGTTGCACCAAACAAGGTCCTCCGGAGTAAATGCAGCACTTCTGTTTCTGACCAGGTGCCGGTATAAGGTTGAAGTCCTGAAAACCCACGCTGTGCAGGTGTTGACGAGAATGGCATATTTTCTTTTTTCGTATGAATCGACCAATAAAAATTCTCTCTTGAAAAATCCGGGTTTAGGTGGAGTAACTAATACACGGCTGGATATTGATTTAATAAAACTAAAAAAGTTTATCGGCAAAGAAGAATTTTTTCGCCTAAATAACTTGAATGACATTCCGGGAATTTGCAAATCAGCAAACACCAGGATTAAACCTAATGATGAAGCCTTTTCTCCCCTCATTTGATTTTTAATGGATTATGCATTCTCTTGTAAAACGACACTGAATTTATCGCTTCTGCCGGGGATGGATTACGCAGGAAATGTTTTAATATATTTCATGCCATTGCTGCATAAGGGAAGCGTGAGTTAACATTAAAATATGGAAACAGAAAATCCTTTTTTTACACCATGATCCGGCTGGAATATTCTGAGTAAATTTAGGCATGCAAAGAAGTCATTTCATTCTTGCATTCCTCCTTATTATCAATGTACAAGGTTTTGCACAGCAATATCCTTTTGATTATTACACACCCAAAGACGGACTGATCAATAGCAGGGTAAAGTTGATACACCAGGATAGCCGGGGATTTATGTATTTCATTACAAGGGGAGGGTTGAGTATTTATGATGGAGCAAGATTTGTGAATTACTCTTTGCAAAACGGGCTGGCAAATGAAGTGGTAAATGATGTCATTGAGATCGCCCCGGATTCGCTATTGGTAGCTACAAATATAAGTACGTTGAATACACTCGTTCATGGTAAACTTGGAGTATTTAAGACTGCAGATGGTTTTTGTCCTGTCATCAATCGGTTTTTCAAAAGCAGGAATGGTGATTTGTATGCCTTAGCGGATGAAGGATTGTTTTTGTTGAGAGGCAACAGGTTCACCAGGATATCATTACTGGATAAAGAGAATAAAGTAACAGGCCGGTACCTGGATCGAATATCAGTATGGAAAAATTACCTGCTTCTGATACCCTGGAATGCGGATTTGAAGGAGAAACTGATCGTTTATGATACGATAAAGAAAACAGTGATAGCAACGGAAATGCAACAGGAAGTCAATTCTGTAGCAACGGATAAACAAGGCCTGGTGTGGATTACTACAAATGATGGTGTTGGTGTATTAGATACTATAGCGCTGCAGAAAGGTGGTATAGTGATCGATAAACCTCCGGTGAGATTTGGGGCCTTGAACGAATTTAAGAATTCTATTGCCTTGTTTGATACTGAAGGAAATAAATGGTTTTTTAATAAGAATCTCATTCACAGGTTTACGCCAGATGGAGAAGTGCAAACCTTGTCATCCGGACAAGGATTAAATACTAAAAACATTTCGAACTTGTTTATTGACCGTGAAGGGATATTATGGATAGCTACTGATGGTTACGGAGTCGCCAAACTCACCAACTCCGGTGTTGAGACCCTGACCATGCTGAATAATCACACTGCAACGATCAGTTCCTTATTTCAGGATGGAAATATTACCTGGGTGTCTAATGCTGCCGGCAACAGTATATTCAGAATACAGAGAAAATCTACCACCATTTTTCCTCTATCATCATCTCAATTGAATATCATTGGTATTAATAGTGACCTGGAAAAACTTTACCTGACTACGCCCAACACCCTCCTGTCTATTTCTGACAAGAATAATTCAACGGCCTATCGTCATCCGGAAATATTTTTTTCTGAATTGCATGCAAGTTTGGGTAATGCGGTAGTGGATCCTTACGGCAATATCATTATTCAGATCAACAAAGAGGATATTTCATTTTACACCTACGTGATCAGCAAGAAGAAAGTGATCTATAAATACACAAATACTTCCGTTGGTGATCAGGTGGCTTTAGACAAAGTGGGCCGGCTGTGGCTGATTACGCGCAGCGGCCAGCTCCTGGTATTTTCATTACATCCTGAAGATCCTTCACATTATCTCCGGTTATTACGGGATTATTCCAATGACCTGCCCGATCTCAATCCGAGATCTGTGATGATTGACAAGAATGACAACGTTTGGGTAGGTACGAGGTATCAGGGTATTCTCTGCCTGGAATTGAAAGGACTTAGAATTGATTCAGTGTTGCAGTTCAATACTTCAAATGGACTCACTGATGATTTTGTTTACACACTGGCCGTCGATAGTAGTGGCAACGTTTGGGCAGGCACACAGTCAGGGTTGGATAAGTTGATTTTCAAAAATCAGCATTATGTCATCGGGAATGTGAGTAAGAACAACAATTTTTTTCAAACCATCCATAAGATTATTGTGACGGATGATAACACCGTATGGGCATTATCAGGAGAAGGAACTGTTATTAAGATATCGCCTTCCACCCGGAGGCAAAACGGATACACACCGCAACTTGTTTTCAGGGAAATGAAAATGGATGATATTTCTTTTAATCCTGTGAAAAATAACTTTTCACACAAACAAAATAATTTTTCATTCAGTGTGGCGGCTCCTTCCTATCAGGATGAGAAATCTATTCTGTACAGTTACCTGTTGGAAGGTAGCGGAAACGATAAATGGAGCGAGCCGTCCAACCAGTCCGTCTTCAATTTTATCAATCTCTCTCCTGCCCAATACACACTGAAGATAAAATGTGACTTTCCCGAAGAACGATATGCTTCGCAGGTAATTAGTTTTCCATTCGTGATCAATGCACCCTGGTGGCAGACCTGGTGGTTCCGGATCGTCGCAGGGCTCATCATCATTGGCTCCTTGTTTACAATAATCCGGTTTTATTACAACAGGAAATTGGAAAAAGCAAGGACGGTACTGGAAAAGCAACAAGCCATCGAAAGAGAGAGAACAAGAATATCCATAGATATGCATGATGATTTGGGAGCCGGCTTGTCGAGAATCAAATTCCTGAGCGAGACTATCGGTATCAAAAAACAAAAGGAAGAACCAATAGAAGAAGAGATCAGCAAGATCAGGGAATACGCGCACGAGATGATTGACAATATGGGAGAGATCGTGTGGGCACTCAACGAAAAGAATGATTCACTAAGCGACTTGCTTTCCTACACAAGGGTCTATGCTGTAGAATATTTATCACAAAGCGGAATACATTGTGAAGTGGAAGCTCCGGATACTTTACCGACAGATTTTGTGAGTGGTGAGTTCAGACGAAATATCTATCTCGTGGTGAAGGAAGCATTGCACAACGTTGTAAAGCATGCACAAGCCAACATGGTGAAATTGAAAATAATTGTGAATCATCATTTGGAGATTTTTATCCAGGATGATGGTGTCGGGTTCGACAGAAAGAATATAAGACCATTCAGCAATGGATTAATGAACATGGAAAAAAGAATGAATGAGATCGGAGGTACCCTCGCGATTGAAACGCATGATGGAACTACGATTTACATTGCCGCTCCTTTGAAATAACTTTTGTTCTATTGCCGGATTGACTACAACAAAATAATTTCGATACGCAAATGAGCATCACCATAGTCATTGTTGAAGACCTGGACGAAGTAAGGGATGGGCTGAAAGGCTTCATCGGCCTTAGCCATGATTTTACAGTTGTGGGCGCTTACAAAACTGCTGAAGAGGCGCTAAACCACATCCCACGACTCAAGCCGGATATTGTAATCATGGATATCAACCTTCCGGGTATGAATGGTATTGACTGCATTCGCCAGGTGAAGAACAAAACCCCTGACACACAGTTCATGATGTTCACAGTGTATGAAAACGATGAAAAAGTTTTTGAAGCATTGAAGGCAGGTGCTTCGGGATATCTTCTTAAAAATACAGGCCTGGTGCAATTGATAGAATCGCTGAAAGAACTCTACAACGGCGGCAGCCCGATGAGTGCCAATATTGCGAGGAAATTAGTAACGGTTTTCAGAGACCAAAATAATACCGAAAATATTGAAACATTGAGTCAAAGAGAAAACCAGGTTTTGCAATTGCTTTCAAAAGGACTCCTGTACAAAGAAATCAGCGATCAACTTCATATCAGCACATCCACCGTTCGCCAACATATTCACAAGATTTACGAAAAGCTACACGTGCAAAACCGGACGGAAGCCATTAATAAAGCGTTCGGGAGAAATTGATTTGCTCAACTCTGTTGCGATGATTTTTGGAGAATAAACATTCACGCTTTTTATTGCTTTACTGGTATTCGGTGAGTGAACCGGCAACTGAATACATGGAAGCTATTCCGATAACTTTTGTTCTATCATCAATACCCTGATAGTTGTGTAAGTCAATAATGATAGTCATTGGATAACTTTTGTTCTATTGTTTTCAGGATACGGCTAAAGTAGTTTTGGATCAAGATTTTTTTTCTAAACAATACAATTGGTTTTATGAAAAAAAACATTTTCATCCTGCTGTCAGCCATTGTCTTTGCATTACTATTGAGTTGCAAAAAATCTCCGGGAGGAGATATCATACCTGAACCGGACGGCCCGTGAGTATCAACTCCGGTGGGGCTTCCGGACGGTACTCCTGTTGTGAAAACCATTGGCAATGTAAGAGGTTCATTGATTCGGCAGACGGCAAAACAGAATGTGCTGCTGGAAAAGAAAGACAGCAGGCAAGACGAAAAGAAAAGCTGCTACACAAAGCATTTGAAAAATCAAATAAAAAATTAAACAATTAAAAAAAACT
>CAZGNJ010000024.1:0-58872 GCA_964526985.1 uncultured Ginsengibacter sp.
AGCAGGGCGTTTATTCTTAATTTATTCTTTCAATGGAATTGTACCGGATCACCCAGGAAAATTATGCTGAGGATATTTCAGGTAATGGCTCGCGATTGTTTGGCGGCAGGTGGAATAGTGAGGATAACTATGCATTATATGCGTCTTCAACACGAGCATTGGCTCTGTTGGAAACGCTTGCTCATACGCCTGCTAAAATGCTTCGAAGCAAAGTATATATTCTCATTTCTCTTTTTGTGCCGGGTGGTGCGGGTATTCAAAAAATTCCCGTTGACAAATTATTGAAAGGATGGGATACAACGGACACACCTTTTTATACGCGAAGGATTGGCGATGAGTTTTTGTACGCTAATAAGAAATTAATATTAGAGGTGCCAAGTGTAGTCGTGCCCGAAGAAATGAATTTTATGCTGAATCCATTGCATGAAGGAATGAAGAAAGTAAAAATTGTAAATAAAAGAAGAATCGTCTTTGACAGTAGATTGCAGTTGGATTTGTAATTGAAATAGTCAGAATTTCCTCTTTTTAAAACTTTGAAAAAGTTCTTCCCGTGCTTTCAATAAGTTTGCATTACCAATAATAGCTTCAATCATGAAACTACCTTACAATCCCCGGTATCCTTCGGTAGAAGACCTCAGGAGAAAGGCGAAAAAAAAGATTCCCGGATTTGCTTTTGATTATCTTGATGGTGGATGTAATGAAGAAGTGAATCTGCATAAGAATACGGCAGATCTCAGGGAGATAGAATTGCTACCACAGTATCTGAAAAAACACAGTGGTGCTGATATGAAGACGGAACTTTTTGGCCACTTGTATGATGCGCCTTTCGGTATTGCACCTGTAGGATTGCAGGGATTGATCTGGCCCAACTCTCCTGAAATACTGGCCAGGTCTGCATTTGAGCACAATATCCCTTTTGTATTGAGTACAGTAAGTACGAGCACTATTGAAAAGGTCAGCGAAATTACCCGGGGACGTGCATGGTTTCAATTGTATCATCCTGCAGAAAATTCCTTGCGCGATCAAATTATTAAAAGAGCCTCTGAACATTGCCCGGTACTTGTGATTCTAAGTGACGTACCTACATTCGGCTACAGAAATAAGGAAATCAAAAACGGGTTGGCCATGCCTCCAAGAATGACACTAAAAAATATCATTCAGATTATGGGCAGGCCTCATTGGGCATTGAAGACACTCATTCACGGGCAGCCTTCTTTTCAGATAATGAAACCTTACATGCCCAAAGGGATGAACATGCATCACCTCGGAATGTTTATGAATAAGACTTTTAATGGCAGGCTGAATGAAGAAAGAATTGCTGCCATACGTGATATGTGGAAAGGAAAATTGGTTTTGAAGGGAATTGTACATGAAGCGGATGTTGAAAAATGTATTCAATTAGGAATAGACGGGATCATAGTTTCCAATCATGGAGGCAGACAGTTGGATGCTGGCGAGTCGTCTATACATTCTCTTCAAAGGATTGTAAGAAATTATGAAGAAAAATTGAAAATCATGATGGACAGTGGCATGCGTTCCGGACCTGATATTGCAAGAACTTTGGCCGCAGGAGCGGAATTCGCATTCCTTGGAAGAACGTTTATGTATGGCGTTGCGGCATTGGGAAATGCAGGCGCCAATCATACCATTGTTATTTTGAAAAGGCAATTGCAACAGGTGATGGATCAGCTTTGCTGTGTGAGAGTGGAGGATTTGAAGGAGTGTGTGATATAGTGGAGTGGCTATTGCTAATTGATGATCGGCTTGTAAATTTCAATTCGGGATCTCTAATTGCATATTGCTCATTAACCATTATTCATTAACCATTTCAGATTCTTCATTCCTTCCAAATCTTCCCTCCGGGAAATGAATAGTCTTCCATAGATTCCTTCTTCATCGTAATGCTGTAGCCTGGTGCTGAAGGAGGCATATAGCTTCCACTCTGAATCACCACAGGATCGATAAAATGTTCGTGCAGATGATCTACATATTCTGTGATACGATTCTCCAGTGAACCGCTGATGCAGATGTAGTCTATCATTGACAGGTGTTGTACATACTCACACAGTCCAACTCCTCCTGCATGAGGGCAAACGGGCACATTGAATTTTGCAGCCATCAGCATGATTCCCAAAATTTCATTGACACCACCAACCCGGCAACTATCGATCTGGCAAATGTTCATTGCGCCACTCTGTAAAAATTGTTTGAACATGATCCTGTTTTGGCAATGTTCGCCTGTGGCTACTTTTATTGGAGCCACTGCTTTTGCAATCGCAAGATGGCCTGCCACATCATCGGCGCTGGTAGGCTCTTCTATCCACCAGGGATTGAAGCGTGCAAGCAACTTCATGTTTTCAATAGCTTCTTTCACCTCCCATTTTTGATTAGCATCCATCATCAGAATCAAATCGTTACCAATTTCTTCACGAATGATCTCCGCTCTGCGCATGTCTTCACCAATAGCACCTCCTACTTTCATTTTGAGATGCGTCCATCCTTCCTTTTTTGCCTCACGGCTCAGGCGGCGGATTTTTTCTTCTGAATACCCCATCCATCCCGCAGAGGTAGTATAAGCAGGGTAACCATTCTTTAATAAGTAATCAATTCTTTGTTGCTTGGTTCCTTCTAATTTGGAAAGCATGGTCACTGCTTCCTCAGGTGTAATAGCGTCTGTGAGATAGGTGAAGTCAACACAACTTACAAATTGTTCCGGAGTCATGTCGGCGATCAGTTTCCACAGAGGTTTTCCTTCTTTTTTCGCATAGAGATCCCACACTGCATTTACCAAAGCTCCTGTGGCTAAATGGATCACACCCTTTTCCGGCCCTAACCAGCGTAGTTGGCTGTCGCCGGTGATCATTCGCCAAAAACCGGCCATATCTGAAGTGAGTTCATCCAGTGATTTTCCAATAAGTAAATAGGACAATGACTCTATCGCTGCCACGCATAATTCATTGCCCCGCCCCAGTGTAAAGGTGAGGCCGTGGCCTTCTAATGAAGGATCATTTGTATTGAGAATGACATAAGCTGCGGAGTAGTCGGGGTCTTTATTGATGGCGTCAGAGCCATCTAAATTTTTACTCGTCGGAAAACGGATATCTTTTGTTTCAACAGATGTAATGATGATTGACATGGGCTATTTATTTCGGTAAAAATTTATTTCGGCGATAAAGGTAATACGATTCCAAGATTACCATCGTGATGAAAATAAATAGTGTGTTATGTTGCTTCCCTTTGCGATTCTTCTCTTGTATTTATTAAAAGCTTTTATCCCTTCTGCTAATCTCCGGTACCCTTCTCTATGAAGAATTTTAAATTGCAATCCTTGAAACAGGCTTAATAAAATTGGTAAGTACGTAATTGCCACGTATTTTTAGAATCTGGAAATTTTTAACCACTTCAATTGCTTTGCCTATGCGTTATTGTCTGGCCCTCGACCTCGTTAATGACGAAACAAAAATTGCTGAATACGAACACTGGCATCATCACGTGTGGCCGGAAATCATTGCATCTATCAGGGATTCCGGAATTACCGGTATGGAAATATACAGGGCCTTTAACCGGCTCTTTATGATCATGGAAACAAACGAAAGTTTCTCCTTTGAACAGAAAGCTAAATCAGATTCCGCCAATCCAAAAGTGCAGGATTGGGAGCAACTCATGTGGAATTTTCAGCAACCGATTCCCGGCTCCGCACCAGGTGAAAAATGGATGATGATGAATAAAATCTTTGACCTCAATAAATCAATTAATTAAGCTGTTATGATAGAAAAGAATGGAAAAAATAATTACCTGTTTCCTCTGATCCTGGTTACAGGATTGTTTTTTCTCTGGGGCCTTGCTTATGGGTTACTTGATGTACTGAACAAACATTTTCAGGAGACATTGCAGATCACCAAAGCCCGCTCCACCCTGCTGCAGATGGCGTATTTTGGTGCCTATTTCCTGATTGCATTACCGGCAGGGTATTTCATGAATCGGTTTGGGTATAAGAAAGGTATCATCACAGGATTGTTGTTGTATGCCGGTGGTGCTTTCTTATTTTACCCATCGGCACAGGCTGCTGATTTCAATTTCTTCTTACTCGCCATGTTTGTTTTAGCAAGCGGACTGGCATTTTTAGAAACGGCTGCAAACCCCTATGTAACGGTATTGGGTGAACGAAAAACATCGGAGTTCCGGCTCAACCTGGCTCAAAGTTTTAATGGCGTAGGATCGTTCCTCGGCCCATTGATAGCAGCTAATCTTTTCTTTTCTGAACAGGGCGGCGCTGGCGGTGAATTGGATTCTGTAAAAATGGTTTATCTCATCATCGGTCTTGTGGTATTAACTATCGCGGGGTTATTCTGGCGAACTCCCTTGCCCGAAATAAAAGAAGATACATTGGTAGCCGATACAGGCCTCATTACAACACCTTTATTCAAACATCGGAATTTCACCAATGCTATCATCACTCAATTCTTTTATGTAGCTGCACAGGTGGGTATTGCAGCCTTGTTCATCAATTACTGTACAGAAAACAAACTGAAAATTACCAACGCTGATGCCTCTTACCTGCTTTCAGTCAGTTTGGTTTTGTTCACACTGGGCAGATTCACCGGCACTGCCTTGATGAAAAAGGTAGCACCCAATGTGTTGCTCTCCATATTTGCAGTCATCAATATGATTCTTACGCTCATAGTATTTTTTAATGTTGGATGGGTTTCAGTCTATTCATTGATGATTATATTTTTCTTTGAGTCTATCATGTTTCCAACCATATTTGCTTTGGGTGTCAAGGATCTTGGGCACCATACTAAAAAAGGTTCATCATTTATTATCATGTCTATTGTCGGAGGTGCAATTATGCCATGGTTTATGGGAATGATCGCGACAAAATATGCTACAGCTACAGCCTATATTGTACCGGTAGTTTGCTTCCTGATAGTAGCCTGGTACGGGCTGAATGGTTATAGAGTAAGGGCAAAGTCTTAAATTTAAAGCCCTCATAAACTGGATTTATTTTTGAACAACAATTTAATATTCAAATTATGTTCACCTTAAAAAATAAGAAAGCTGCCATTACAGGAGGTGGCAGTGGAATTGGTCGTGCCATCGCGGGGTTGTTTGCCGAAAGTGGCGCTGAGGTACATATTGTGGAAATTTCTGAGGCAGCAGGGTCAGCCACATTGGACGATATTTTACAATCCGGAAACCGAGCATTCGTTCACGCATGTGACGTGTCTGACCAGCAGTCAGTGGTGGAAACATTTCAGAAAATAGGAGCACACCAAATACTTGTCAACAATGCGGGCATTGCGAATGTAGGAAAGGCTCACACAACTGCCGAAGCAGATTTTGACCGTGTCATTAGTGTCAATGTAAAAGGAGTGTACAATTGCTTGTTTGCATCGCTGCCCATCATGCAAAAAAACGGAGGTGGTGTTATCCTGAATATGGCATCCATTGCTTCATGGTGCGGATTGCCCGATCGATTTGTGTATTCTGCAGCCAAAGGCGCAGTTGCGGCGATGACCATGTCTGTTGCAAAGGATTATATCGCGGACAACATTCGTTGCAATTCCATTTCTCCTGCAAGAGTACACACACCTTTTGTAGATGGATTCCTTCAAAAGAATTATCCGGGCCGTGAGAAGGAAATGTTTGAAACTTTATCAAAGACACAGCCCATCGGGCGTATGGCAGAGCCCCGGGAGATAGCAGCGCTTGCATTGTATTTGTGCAGTGATGAAGCTTCTTTCATTACAGGTACGGATTACCCGATTGATGGGGGGTTTTTGAAATTGAATACCTGAGAAAACTGATGCCGGAATAAATACTTTAGGTAATAATCATTGAATTAAAGAATATGAAATTAATACGATACGGCGATGCCGGAAAAGAAAAACCAGGATTGATTCACAATGAAAAATGGTTTGATACAAGCAACGTTGTGAAAGATTATGACGAAGAATTTTTTGCATCAGGTGGCTTGCACATTCTGGAGCAAGCGCTCACAAATGGTAGCCTGAATGAAGTGCACACCAATCAAAGGTTAGGATGCCCGGTTAGCAGGCCATCGAAAATTATTTGCATTGGGTTGAATTATGCCAAACATGCAAAGGAAACCAACGCGCAAATTCCACAAGAGCCTATCATATTTTTTAAAGCTCCTTCGTCAGTTATCGGGCCAAACGATACTGTGATCATTCCAAAGAATTCCAGTAAGACAGATTGGGAAGTAGAACTTGCTGTGGTGATTGGCAAGAAGGCAAATTATGTAAGTGAAGAGGAAGCGATGGATTATGTGGCAGGGTATTGCCTGCACAATGATATCAGCGAAAGAGAATTTCAATTGGAACGCGGTGGGCAATGGGTAAAAGGTAAAAGTGCTGACACCTTTGCTCCATTGGGCCCGTGGCTCGCTACGAAAGATGAGATCAAGAATGTTCACAAACTTCGACTCTGGTTGAAGTTGAATGGTAAGACGATGCAGGATGCAAATACTGATGATCTGATCTTCAACATCCCACATCTTGTCAGTTATGCATCACAATTCATGAGCCTGATGCCGGGAGATATCATTTCTACAGGCACACCTCATGGCGTTGGGTTGGGATTGAATCCACAGATTTATTTGAAAGAAGGTGATGTGATGGAATTGGGGATAGACGGATTGGGGACGCAGCGGCAGGAAGTGAGGGCGTGGCGGGAGAAGTGAGTAGTTAATGGTTAATGGTTAATGGTTAATGGTTAATGATGCATGATGCTTGGCTAACGTGATGGAGGAGGGGAATTCCTGAACGGTGTTCGTGGGAAGAATAAGCAGTGGGCTATAGGCCTTAGGCGATAAGCAATAAGCAATGCGTAATTGCCGATCCTGATTCGCTTCCCGGTAGCCAATCACTCAATTATTAGTTAACCATTATCAATTCACTATTCACCATTAATAATTTACTTTCCTCATGATCGACTCCCACGTACACTTCTGGCAATTTAATCCCATAAAAGATGCATGGATCAATGATGATATGGAAGTATTGCAGCGGGACTTTCTCCCAATTGATTTAGAGAGAGTAGCCGCCAGGCATGGAATAGATGGAGTTGTAGCTGTTCAGGCAGACCAGAGCGAAGCGGAAACAAAATTCCTGAGCAAGCTTGCATCACAAAATAGTTTTATAAAAGGGATAGTTGGTTGGGTTGATCTTTGTAATAAAAATTTAGGAGAAAGGTTATCTGAATATTCAATGGATCCGTTGATCAAAGGATTTCGTCATATACTCCAGGCAGAAGGAACAGGATACATGTTGAAGCCGGAGTTTATCGAAGGAGTGAAGGCATTGAAAAAGTTTGGTCTTACCTACGACATCCTTGTTTATCACAATCAATTGCAGGAAGTATCCCTGTTGTTGGAAAAACTTCCTGATCAGAAATTCATCGTTGACCATTGTGCCAAGCCTCCGATAGCAAATGGAGATATGAAAGAATGGATGCGGAATATGAGAGTAATTGCTGAAAATAAAAATGTTTACTGCAAAATATCCGGATTGGTAACAGAGGCGAAATGGCACAGGTGGAGCAGGGAAGATATTTATCCATATCTTGACGTAGTGATGGATTGTTTTGGAAACGATAGGGTTGTATTTGGAAGTGATTGGCCGGTGATCTATACCAGTGCGACTTACAATATCTGGATTCATTTGCTGAAAAATTTCATGCAGCAGTTTGATGAATCTCAGCAGGATAATTTCTTTTCAGAAAATGCAAAACGATTTTATGACCTCTAAAAAAATATTATGGACTTAAGTTTATCAGGAAAGGTAATCATCGTTACCGGCGGAGCCAAAGGCATTGGGCGTGCCATCGTAGAGTCTCTTTCGGCCGAAAAAGCAATCCCTGTGATCATTGGCCGTAAGGAATCTGACAACAATGAAGTGCTGAAGCAATTGGGTGGTGAGGGTTTCCAGGTCGTTGCAGAACTGACGAATCCTGAAGATTGCAAGAGCGCGGTAGAGCAGGTGATAAAAAAATTTAGAAAAATTGATGGCCTTGTAAATAATGCGGGAGTCAATGATGGTGTAGGCCTTGAAAGTGGTGACTATGATAGATTTATTGCGTCACTTCATAAGAATGTGATTCATTATTACCTGATGGCGCATCATTGCCTGCCTTACCTGAAAAGATCGAAGGGCGCTATTGTAAATATCGGTTCTAAAGTCGCGGAAACCGGGCAGGGGAATACCAGTGGATATGCAGCTTCTAACGGAGGCCGTAATGCACTCACCAGGGAATGGGCTGTGGAATTATTGCCTTTTTCCATTCGGGTGAATGCCGTGATTGTAGCCGAGAGCTATACACCACTTTATGAATCGTGGATTCAAACTTTTGATAACCCTGAAGAAAAACTGAAAGAGATTACAGACAGGATTCCACTTGAAAAACGCATGACCCGCCCACAGGAAATAGCAGACATGGTTGCATTTTTATTGAGCAGCAAATCAGGGCATACTACAGGCCAGTTGATTCATGTAGATGGTGGTTATGTCCATTTAGACAGGGCGATATGAAGTATAATCGTTGGAAGATTCATGAAAGATAGAAAAGAAGTACTGCACCTTCTTTTCTATTTCCGCATTTCTGACATGAACTCTACAAACTCAATGCTATCCTAACAAAAAGCCTTCTCCCATTTTCACCCATTTGTACTGCGTCCCACGGCCCACCTGATTGTGTGCTAAATGACCAATTTTTGGCTGCCTGAATCACGCCAAGGTCAGGATGAACATTCAACAGATTATCGGCGCCTGCATACACAGTCAGTACCTTTGAAATAGCATAAGAAGCAAAGATGTCGGTTGTAACCTTTCCTCCATAAACCAATTCACTCCTTACAAATTTATTAGGGTCTGCATCAGTTGGCACAACGGGGTATTCATATACTGGGTTTACTCCGATCCCGGCAAAACTTACTTTTCCGAAATAGTTAAAACGCAATCCGGCATTAAATTTATTAATGCCATATTGCAGGTTCAATCCAAATTTCGATGACGGCGCTGAGGCAAGAATAACACTGCGTGCATTATAGCTCAGGAAGGTAAACTGATGCTGCTTTGTGTCGTTCAATGCAGAAGGTACATTCACTTTATCAATGTTCATCTTCTGCAAATTTCCTGTTAGTAACACCTGGAACCGGTTTTTACCAAATTGCTTCTTGTAATCCAATACGATATCAATTCCTTTGTTTGTAGTATTTACTGCATTGGCAAAAAATTGTGTAGCGGCTACATTCGTTTTCTGCATCTCTTCAAGTAAGGTAGGATCAAGCGTTGGATCATAAATGTTAAACAGTCCTGATAATACGATCCTATCTTTTACCTTGATGTAGTATCCATCAATAGTCAGTAGCAAATTTGTTGTTGGCTTCCAGGTGAATCCAAGGCTGCCATTTACTGATTTTTCCTGTTTCAATGCAGGGATACCTGCGGAGCGTGTGATCGGGCTGTAGTTGGGGGAAATTTTGATATCAATGATTTGATTTCCCATGAATGCAGTCAATGTAGAACTGAAATTGATCTGTTGTAGCGAAGGCGCTCTGAAGCCGGTGCTAACAGACCCGCGTATATTAAAATTTTCAGATGCCTTGTATCGGGCAGCTAATTTATAGTTACTTGTAAACCCAAAGTCGCTGTAATTTTCTGCACGTATAGCGCCATCCACCAACCATTTTTTTGTAATATCAATTTCTGCATCCACATAGAGCGCTACATCAGAGCGGTGGGCATTCACCTCGTCATTGGGTTGATAACCGGGAAAACCCTGTGCACCACCTGCCTTTATTAAATTCTGGTCATAGTTTTTGTATGAATCCGGTTCACCGGCTTTTAATTTATATTGTTCGAAGCGGTACTCTGTACCAAACGCAAGGTTGAATCCTTCACCAACTCCTTTGATTGCTTTTGAAATATTGAGATTCGAAGTGTTTTGCAGAAAATTAAATCCTCCGTCATCAAAATGCGTTTTATCGGATCCGAGAGAAGCATTGAATGTTTTATCTCCGTAGAAATGGAAATCATTATCTCCGGTGGTGTTACTCAAATCCCATTTCCATCCATTTTCAAATTCTCCTTTGATGCCTGCAGAAAGAGAAACATCCTGTATGTGTGTTTGAAGATGAGGATTGAAAACTGTATCAATTCCACCCGGCCCGGAAGTCATCCATATAATACCGGGTACAGGAATGAAATTTCCATTTTGATCTGTAGGAAACCTGTCGGGCCTTGATTTGAATGATCGCGTGTATGCATAGTCGTCAGTCTTCTTGAAATTGTATCCACCGAATGCATAAAAATTTGTGTTGCCCGATCCAACCGGCAATCCCAGGTTAAAGAAACTGCCAAAGGAATTGTATGATCCATTACCATTAGCTCTTCTTACAGGATTCACAGGCAATGACCAATAAGAAGTGGCGAGGTCATCACTTTTTAGCACTTGCCTGTATGTTTTTCCCTGTGTAGAAAATTCTCCTGTCAGGTGCAGAAAACCTCCGCGCTTACCCAAAGCCAAGCCACCATCTGCGCTTACATTCACTGATTGGCCATCAAATTTTGACCCCGATACATATTGATTGGCTGCAAGTCCTTTGGCGTAGGCCGTATTAAATTTGGTGTCTAAATATCCCGCATATCCTGCATTGATATTGAAGTGCCCGACATCTTTTTTCAATACAAAATTGATAACACCCGCGATGGCATCAGAACCGTATTGCGCCGAAGCACCATCCCTCAACACTTCTACACGATCAATCGCTGCTTCAGGAATGGCATTCAAATCAGTACCTGAACTACCGGTACCACGTGTACCAAAAAGCAATACCAATGAAGAAGGATGCCTTCTCTTGCCATTCACTAAAACTAATGTCTGATCTGGTGACAACCCTCTCAACGTAGCAATATCAATATGATCAGCCCCATCACTTCCGCTTTGTTTATTGTAATTCAGAGAAGGTACAACCGTGTTCAATAAAGAGGTCATATCCATTTTGGCAGTACCAAAGCTGATGTCTTTCATGTTCAGTACATCAACAGGTACCGGAGTTTCGATTTTTGATCGTCCACCACCACGGGAGCCGACAAGTACGATATCATTCAATGTACTTATCGATTGGCTCATGATGATATTGATTTCTGTTCTTCCTTTTACTTCTACTGACTGTGTGAGGAAACCAATTATTGACACCAGGAGCAAATCATTTGGATTGGCCTCTATAGTGAACAGTCCATCATTATTAGAAATAACTCCGGCGTGAGTAGATCCTACGATCACAGAAACACCGGACAGTGGCTCGTTATTCGCAGCGTTAGTAATTTTTCCCTTGATTGAAATCTTTTGTGCAAACAGAGGTAATTGAAGTACAATAAGTATTGAAAGAATTATTGCTTTAGTTGATCTCATAGTGGATAATCTGGTTTTGTGATTGAAATTCAGTGTGAAAAAATTTTGAGCCTGTTCGATTGAATTGGTCCCGGTTCATTTTCAAATTGCGCCGCAAAATTAAGTACATCAGCTTCTAATCTCCAACTAATTCCTTTCACATACCAGGAATGAAGTGCCAGTAGTTGGGGAAGGCATCCCGAATATTCGTATTAAGAATAATTTACCGGTTGGTGACGCCAACTGGTGGTAGTAGCTATTGAGGTTGTCTCAAAAGACTGTCATTGCGAGTGGAGCGAAGCAGTCTTCTACTAAATGCCGGTTGAAATACAAGGAGATTGCCTGTCTTGTCGACAGACAGGCTTCTTCGCTCCGCTCATCGCAATGACCTTCACAAACTTTTGAGACAGCCTCAGTGAAATCCGATAACAATCGGATATGGGATGCATCCGGATTTGAGTCAATCACCTGTGTTTGAGAATGTTTCAGTGGAAGATTATTATTGGATAATTAGCAGCAGCCGTTGGCAAACAGTAAGATCGTAATGAAAATAAGATTTTACTGATGTACAGAGACAATAAATAATTCGAAAAAATCTTATCGTGAAAAAATTGGAAAGTGGTAAGTGTGATTTAGGTCTGAAAGTTCGAAATGAATCGGATATTTGATTTTTAAATGCATTAAGTATGGCATATTCAATTGACGAATTGCAGGCCCTTAGAAACTTTTATTTGCGGCAATTAACCGAAGACACGGTTCCATTTTGGTTTCCCCGATCTTATGATCACGAATATGGAGGATACCTGCTCATGCGTGATGGCGATGGCTCGTTATTAGATGATGATAAAGCGGTATGGATACAAGGGCGTGCTGCCTGGTTACTGTCAACCATGTATAATACCATTGAGAAAAATCAGGAATGGCTGGATGGTGCTAAGTTGGGGTACGATTTTCTGAATCAACATTGCTTTGACAGTGATGGCCAGATGTTTTTTCATGTGGCGCGCAATGGCAAACCCATTCGCAAAAGAAGGTATTATTTTTCTGAGACATTTTATGTCATTGCAGCAGCAGCTTATGCAAAAGCGAGCGGCGATGAGCAAGCTGCCGCAAATGCAAGAAGAATATTTGGCAATTGTATTGGTTATGCCTCTGGTGAAAGAAAATTGCCACCAAAATTTTTTGACACACGCCCTGCAAAGGGCATCGGCGTGCCGATGATCATGATGAATACCGCACAACAGCTCAGGGAAACTATTGGAGATGATCGTTGTGATGAATGGATATCAAAATGGATTCATGAAATAGAAACTTTTTTTGTGAAAGATGATATCCGTTGTGTGATGGAGCAGGTGGCTCCGGATGGCAGCATTATCGATCATATAGACGGACGTACACTCAATCCCGGCCATGCCATCGAAGGTGCATGGTTTATACTGCATGAAGCGAAGTACAGAAACAATGATCCGCACCTGATAGACCTCGGTTGCCGTATGCTGGATTACATGTGGGAGCGGGGATGGGACAAAGAATATGGTGGCATCCTGTACTTCAGGGATGTATATGGCAGGCCGGTGCAGGAGTACTGGCAGGATATGAAATTCTGGTGGCCGCAGAATGAGGCGATCATTGCAACACTATTAGCCTATCTGATGACCGGAAATGAGAAGTATGCCTCATGGCACAGGCAGATTCACGAATACGCATACTCAAAATTTAATGACAAAGTGCATGGTGAATGGTTTGGTTATCTCCATCGTGATGGTTCGATAGCACAAACAGCAAAAGGAAATCTGTTCAAAGGACCTTTCCATTTGCCACGACAGGAGTGGTATTGTTACCAGGCGCTGAAAGTCTATTTGGAAAAATAGAAATCGCGCTAATTATAGTTCTGATTCATTCTGCCAGGTATATTCTGAAAGTGAAGTAGGAAAAACAGTATCCTAAAAAGTTGGCATGAGAGTAACCATTTCCATACCATTCAGGTTTATGGTTTCTAAATTTGGATATGAATTTGTGATGGATCAGGAGACGTAAACAACATTATATCTTATAAGGATCAGTGTTACCTGAAAAGTGAATCCAGATGGGATTAATTACCAGGGGATACTTTAATAAAAATACGGCCTTAGCTGCCAAAACATTCTCTAAAATCCTAATGGCCTTTCAAAGATTCAAACCCTTTTTGACTATATTTGCCGCCAATTTCAAGCCTTACCTGAATTACCTTATGCATACTTTGCAAAAATCATTCTTCAGCACAGTAATCGTTATTATTGTCATTGCGCTTTTTAGCTCATGCGTAAGTACAAAGAAGATTGCATATTTCAGTGACATTAAAGATTCGGCTAATATTGTGTCTCCCGCAGGGCTGGAACCCGTTATTCAGAAAAAGGATATTCTGAGCATTGCGGTTAGCAGCCTGAGCCCGGAGGCTACTGAACTCTTTAACATGCCTAATATACCTGTGACCCCAAACGCTCTTTCTTCAGGTGCAGCACCCCAGACCGCAGGATATCTTGTAAATGATGAAGGGCTTATTCAGTTCCCAATGTTGGGAAAATTACCGGTTGCAGGTTTGACTCAAAAGCAGTTGGAAGATTCTATTGCGCACAAGCTGGTTGAAAAGAAGTTGTTGTATGATCCGATTATTACAGTGAGGTTTTTAAACTTCAGGGTTACCGTGTTAGGCGAGGTAAATCGTCCAGGAGTCGTTTATGCTCCTAATGAACAAATGAGTATTTTGGAAGCGATTGGGCAGGCAGGCGACCTAACTATATTTGGATTGAGAGATAATGTAATACTTATAAGACAGGAAGGAAATGAAAAATTAGTAAAACGATTGGATTTGAATTCATCTAAAATATTGCAGTCGCCTTATTTTTTTCTGAAATCCAATGATGTGATCTATGTAGAACCTGGTAAGGCAAAAATAGCTACAACAGACAACGCCAGGCAAAATCTGCCTATCATTTTTGGTGGTATTACGGCATTTGCAGTTTTAGTGAATTTGATTTTAAATTTAAAATGACACAAGGTTAATGGATCAAACAGAAAAAAACTTTGGAGGGGAAGAACGGAAAGAAGTTTCAATTGGGGATTTGATTCTTAAATACCTTAATTTTTGGCCTCTATTTCTAATATTGCTGGTGATAGCTTTGGTTATAACCAGAATATATTTACGTTATACTTATCCTGTATATGAAAGTACGGCTACCTTATTGATTAAGGATGATAAGAGCTCACCGAGTGACCAAATGATGCAAGCCTTCGACATGTTTGGATCAAAGAAGAGTGTTGAAAATGAGGTGGAAGTTTTGCAATCCAATACCTTGATGAAGGATGTAGTTCGGAATTTGCACCTTTATGCGCCAGTTAGGGTAGAAGGCAGGGTAACCAGTCAATCTGCTTATACATACTCACCTGTGATAATTGAAGTTGAAAACCCTGATTCTTTAAAGGTAGTTTCGAAAGTTTATTTCAGGTATAATGATAAAGAACACCATGTTATAATAAAAGACACAGCATATTCATTGGGCAATTTTCAACATACTTCCTTTGGAACTTTAAAATTTCTTCCCAATCCACGCTACAAGAAACCCGGAGAATTGAATGAAGATGAGGAAGGCAGGTTGTTTTTTTCATTATACAAAGTAAAACAAGTTGCCAGTTCATTGCTGGGTGCCATTAGTATTACCCCCTCAAGTCAACAATCCACCGTAATTGATCTTACATTAAGAGATGAAGTGCCGGAAAGAGGTGAGGATATTTTGAATGAGTTACTTAGGGTATATAGCCGTGCTGCAGTCCTTGATAAGAATGCCCTTGCTGGGAATACGCTGAAGTTTGTAGAAGACCGGCTTAAGATTGTGTCTAAAGACCTGGATTCAATAGAAGGAAGCCTGCAACAATTCAAGGCCAGAAATAGGATTACAGATATTAGTTCCCAGGGACAAATTTTCTTGCAAACTGTAGCTGCCAATGACCAGAAGATTACCGACATTAATATGCAATTGGCTGTATTGGATCAGGTTGAAAGTTATGTAAAGAGTAATGATGGACTGGGAGGTATTGTTCCTGCGACCCTTGGCGTAGGTGATCCGGCGCTCACTGATTTGTTGCAAAAACTTTCTGATTTGGAATTGAAGTATTCTCAAACAAAAAAAATAGTGCCGGAGAATAATCCTTCAGTGATTTCCCTGAAGGATGGAATCAATAAACTGAAACCAGGTATATTAGAAAACATTGTAAGCCAGAGAAAAAACCTGATAGCCGGTAAACGCGATGTGGAGGGGGCAAATGCGCAATACTCATCAATGCTCAGGACTATACCTGAAAAGGAGAGAGAATTATTAACGATCAGCAGGCAGCAAAGTATTAAGAATGATATTTACACATTCCTCCTGAAAAAGCGGGAAGAAACAGCACTTTCGTTTGCCTCTACTATTCCCGATAGCCGAATCATTGATTATGCAGAGTCATCGGATGTGCCTGTTAGTCCCAGAAAAAATATTATTTATCTCTCTGCAATGCTAATTGCTCTCATTGTTGGAGGGGTTTATATTTTTCTTAAAGACGCCTTTACCCGGTCCATACAGTCGCGTAGGGAAATCGAGGCAAAAACTTCAATTCCAGTCTTGGGTGAATTGGTTTTTGATACTACTAAATCAACAATTGTCATCAAAGAGGGGACAAGATCATTTATTGCCGAACAATTCAGGCAGTTAAGGACCTCTTTGGCCTTTATGGGTATTAACGAGAATCATAAGAGGACACTGGTAACTTCCAGTATCACAGGAGAAGGAAAAAGCTTTATTAGTACCAACCTTGGTATCAGCTTTTCCTTGACAGGTAAAAAAGTGGTATTGCTGGAATTGGATTTGCGAAAGCCCAAATTGAGCAAGCAATTTGGTGTCAATACAAAGGAGGGGATTTCCAACTACCTCATCGGGAAATTAGAATACTCTGAAATAGTCAAAGATACCGGGTTTGCAAATCTAAGTATTGTTCCGTGTGGGCCAATACCACCCAACCCATCTGAATTGATTTCTAATGGAAGACTTGAAAAATTATTAGAAAAACTAGAATCAGAATTTGACTACCTGATCCTGGATGCCCCACCTATAAACCCTGTAGCTGATGCTACCATACTTTCTCCAAGATGCGATGTTACACTGTTTATCGTTAGACATGAATATACACCAAAAGTACTTGTAGAAAATATTGAACAAAAAAAGATTGCTGGAATCATTAAGAATCCGGCCATTGTACTTAATGGAATCAAAATCAAGGGTTCTGGAAGATATGGATACGGCTACGGCAAAAGATATGGGCAAGGATACGGTTATACAGAAGATGCAAAACGACATAAAAAGTGGTGGCATAAGATTTTCTAAATCCAAATGCATCCATTTTAAACTTTATCAGGTATGCAGGTTATTGATTTCATGAGAATGAAAAGTTTCCAATTGATTGCAAACCTTTTTCTATTTTGATTATACCTTATCGAAACAAGATGAATGCTCCCCTTCATTTTTACAGTATTCAAATAATTACCAGAAAAGGGATTAAATTATGTCTTGAATAATTTTGATATCGGAAGAAATGAATGGTTTTAACATGAAGATTGATATTATTGCAGGTGCCAGACCAAACTTTATGAAGATTGCTCCGATCATTGCGGAGATAGAAAAGTTTAAGGCATTAGGAGCACGTTTGGATTACCGGTTAGTTCATACCGGGCAGCACTATGACAAGAATATGAGCGATAGTTTTTTTGAGGAGTTAGGGATCCCTCAACCAGATATCAATCTTTGTTGTGGTGGAGGTACCCAGGCAGAACAAGCAGCCCAAATTATGGTGGAATTTGAGAAGGATTTGAAATCACATCCTGCAGATTTAGTTTTGGTAGTTGGTGATGTCACTTCTACCATGGCATGTAGCATTGTCGCAAAAAAAATGCAAGTGAAAGTGGCTCATGTGGAAGCCGGTATCAGGTCATTTGACCTGAGTATGCCAGAAGAAATAAACCGAATGGTGACGGATGCCATTAGTGACTATTTCTTTACAACTTCTGAAATTGCAAATAAGAATTTGAAGAGGTTTGGAGCATCAGATGATCAAATCTTTTTTGTGGGTAATGTGATGATAGACACACTATTGAAAAACCTCCCACGATTAAGAAAGCCAAAGATTTGGGATACATGTCAGTTGATTGAGAAACAATATTTTGTTGTTACACTTCATCGGCCTGCAAATGTTGATGAAGAAGGTAATTTGAAAAACCTGATTGGTGAAATTGCGGGAAATACAAAAAACCTTCCTGTTATTTTTCCTGTACATCCCCGTACTGCAAAGATCCTGAACCAAATGGGGATAAGAGCTCCAAATTTGCATTTGGTGGAACCTTTGGGTTATTTGGAATTCAATTATCTGGTGAGAGGCGCCATGGGTGTAATTACTGATTCTGGAGGAATCACTGAAGAAACAACGGTGATGGGGATACCTTGCATTACGCTTAGAGAAAACACGGAACGCCCTGAGACTATTTCTTTAGGAACTAATGAGTTGATAGGAACAAATCCTGAGGCCATAAAACCGGCATTGAACAAACTATTTTCGGGTGGTTGGAAAGAAGGAAGCATTCCTGAATTATGGGATGGCAAAACCTCCGAAAGGATTGTATGTAAGCTATTGGAATTGTTTGATCTGGGTATATAGTTCGCCTTAGGAATCAATGACCGTTTGGGATTCTGTGAGGCTATGGAACTCTGAATAGATTTGAAAGTTAAAAGTGATTCTCGTTCATGAATGTAACTGAGAGAAGCGAAGCTTTGTTTTCCTGAATTGGATCTGATCCGGGATGTAATGTTGTTCGAAACTAGAATCTACATGTGAGCTTGATGTTTCGTGTTAAGTTCTGAGAGAATCATAATAAGTATTTGCATTATTGAAAAAATGTATAATCAAGGTTGTAAAATTCAATACCATTTTCAAGTCAAAGGTCTTTGCAAACATATTGAATCTGTAGTTCGATTATTTTGACCTCAAACAGATTATGAAGTTCGTAAACAGATTATCAATTGGACAGGGGAAAAGTAATTCTCATCAGGCATTTTGGGCTTTAATTGGTTCACTCAGCTCTTTTAGCCTGGCTGTGATTAGTTCAGCTATTCTGTCAAGGTACTTCTCAAAAGAGGAATATGGGACTTATAGGCAGATAGTTTATATATATTCAACCTTGTTAGTGGTTTTCACCGCAGGCCTTCCACAGGTTTTCGCCTATTTTTTGCCCCGCTTTGCTATCAATGAAGGGAAAGCAATCGTTTGGAAAATCACCAGGTTTTTGATTATGGGTGGTGCGGTTTTTTCTGTCTTTTTGTATCTCACTTCCGGGATTATTGCCCACTTTCTGAACAATCCCGAATTGGAGAGAGGTATAAAAGTCTTCTCACCGATTCCGTTATTACTTCTGCCAACCTTAGGAATTGAAGGAATTTTCTCAGCTTATAAAAAGACAATATTTATTGGTATTTATGACTCGATCACCAGAATATTAATGCTTGGATTTATCGTGTTACCTGTTATTTTGTGGAAGGGGTCTTATATTACCGCTATTTACGGATGGAATGTGGTATCAGTATTAACTCTCCTGATTGCAATTTTTTTCAAGGATATCCCATTCAGAGGCGTTGAGTCAATTTCCACAAGCCTGTCATATAAAACTGTTTTTTCCTACAGTTTGCCGTTAGTAGGGGCCAGCCTGTGGGGAATGGCAATCAAAGCTGCTGATCAATTTTATATCAGCCGGTTTTTCGGTGCATCGGTATTTGCAGAATTTTCAAATGGATTTATTCAATTGCCATTTGTCTCTATGATTACCGGGGCTGTCTCCCTGGTTTTGATGCCGGTATTCTCAAGGATGATCCATGATAAATCTGAAGCGAAAGAACTGGTTAGTGTTTGGAGGAATGCTTTATATAAGTCAGCCATAATTATCTATCCCATTGTTATATTTTTTATCTTTTTTGCAAATGACATTATCTTAATTCTCTTCTCAAATACTTATTCAACTTCAACTATTTATTTCCGAATAAATATGTTGCTCAATTTTTTCAATATTATTGTTTTTGCCCCATTGTTACTGGCTCTTGGAAAAACAAGAATCTATGCAAGAATTCATATGATATATGCATTAGTTGTATGGATATTGGAATTCTTAGTTATCTATCTGTTCAATTCACCTATAGGCGTAGCGATTGTTTCAGTCTCACTTAGCATTACTGCTATTATTGTCTTTATGGTTTATATTTCAAGGTTGATGAAAATAGGATTAGTTGAACTGGTTCCTTTCAGGGAGATTTCTAAAATTGTATTTCATGGATTGGTAATTATTCTGGTGGTGAAATTTGCCATGAACTCAATGCAAATTACTTCCTCTATAGTTGAATGTACACTTGCCTTAACAGTTTATGCATCTATTCTTTTGATTACATCCCGGTTATTTGCCCTTGATTATATCTCAAATATTAAACCGTTATTACGTTTAAATAAAAAAGAATAATACTGTCATTGAAGATAACTTAAGAAAATTTCTATGAATCTATGAGTAATATTAATACTAAAGAATATTGGGAAAACCGCTTTGCAAAAAATTGGAAAAAAAATGGCGAACGCCAGACTACGGAATATGCCAAGGCAAACGTTGCCCATCTTTCAATTCCAAAAGGTTTTGAAGGAACTATCCTGGATTTTGGGTGTGCAAAAGGTGATGCTATTCCTGTATATTCAGACCATTTCCCGAAGGCAAAATTGATCGGGATTGATATTTCAGAAATTGCGATTGAAGGATGTAGGAAAAAATATGGCAGTTTGGCTGAATTCCGATCCGGTAATATTTCAAGTGTTCCTGCTGTTGATGTAATTATTGCTTCCCATGTTATGGAGCACCTGACTGATGATAAATCTGTTGCTCTTGAATTATTAAAGAAATGTCAGGATTTGTTTGTCTTTGTACCTTATAAAGAGAACCCATTATTCGAAGAGCATGTCAATTATTATACAGACAATTATTATGATGATTTGGGGGTTGTCCACAAGATTGATTTCAGGGTAGAATATGATACAAGATTGCCCTTGAAGGCTTTTCTGAAAGGGCTGCTGAAATTGCAATTTAGGTTGAGTAATAAATTTTCAAAAGAAATAATTATGTTTCACTTCAGAGGGAATTTATGATTTGGAACTGCCAGTTCAAAATGGAAAGTTTGTAAAAAGCTCTGGAATGAAAAGATTGATAAATGACTAATATAAAAAAATGGCAAGCTGGTTAAGAGAAGATAAGGAAGATATTGGCGCAAAGATCATCCTGTTTTTGATCTCTCCCGTTTTTTCATTCTTTTATTCATTACGGAGAATAAAGACTAAGTCCTCATTTGTATTTTTCTTCTTGTTTTCTGTATTCTTTGGTTTGGCATTTACTGTTGGAAAGATCAGGTACCAGGGGACCGGAGATGGAGTCAGTTACCGGATTTTTTTTGAGAATACCCGAGGTATCACCTATTCCAGGTTTGTTGATGGATTTAAGAGCTTCTTGTCATTTAACAGGGGTGAGCAAGATTATTATTTCGATACGGTTTCATTTTTTCTGTCGAGAGTGACGACAAATTATCATGTGATGTTTATGGTTTTTGCAATAATCTTTGCGTTTTTTCAGTTAAAATCTTTCCGGTTCTTAACTTCTGAAAATAAATTCAACAACTCTCTTTCATGTTTAATATTAGCCTTGCTCTTCACATGGAACCAGATATTTAATATTAATGGTGTAAGATTCTGGACAGCGGCATGGGTGGGTGTTTATGCGATTTTTCAGATTTTCAGGAATGGGAATAAGAGATATCTTCTCCTTGTCATATTCACTCCATTTTTTCATGCTTCTTTTTGGATTTTTGTACCAATAATATTATTAGCCTTCTTCTCGAAGAGATTTGAGAAGGTTTGGATTATCTTGTTTTTTGCAAGTTTCATTTTTTCCTCAATTACTCTTCAGGTTATTAATGATACGACAAGTTCATTGCCACCATTCCTACAGAATCTTACTCGTTCATACACGAGTGCCGAAAACCTGGAGAAATTCAGAAGTGCAGGTACGGGTCTTGCGTGGGTAGCAAAACTATTTAACTATCTCATCTTGATTTATATTAATTTACTCGTGTATCTTTTTATAAGGAATTCAAATGACATATCCAGAAATTTAGTATCTAAAAGTATGTACAACTTTTTGCTGGTCTTTATTACTTTCGTCAATTTTGCAATGCCCATCCCTTCACTGGGTGTCAGGTTTATTGTGCTCGCTTACCCAATTGTTGCGTATGTCTGGTTAATAAATTTTGAAGGCCGGAAGTATAAATGGGTTTTGTATGCAATGCCATTTGTTTTTTCATTTTCAATTTATACATTGATTAATCAATACCTCGATGTATTACCGGCAGAATTTTATGTGTCCAGTCCATTTTACTTAATTTATAGATACCTGGTCTTCTGATATCCATGAAGATTGTATTAATTGCACAGAATTGTTACCCTTCTTTGGGCCCCAGGGCACACAGGACTACTGAATTAGCGAAGGAGTTTGCACGTAGAGGCCACAAGGTCATAGTGTATGCCTTATTGGGAGATTATAATTATTCGGAATATTCTGATAGTACTGGAATTGTTTTTAAGAATTTAGGAAAATCAAAATTGGGGATGGTTGACAATTCCGGAAACTTCAATCCTAATCTGATTTACAGAGCAATCATTAGGTTATTTGGTAAATATCTTGAACTGCCATTCATTGAACTCATTCCAATGGTGAAAAGAGCTTTGAAAAATGAGGGAGATATAGATTTCCTGATTTCTATTGCGCAGCCTCACACTATTCATTGGGGAGTATCGGAATATTTGAAAAAAAATAGGAATAAGATAAATTTTTGGGTAGCCGATTGTGGAGATCCTTTTATGAAAGACCCTTTTAATTCACGACCCTTTTATTTTAATTACTTTGAAAAACAATGGGGGAGGTTATGCAATTATATTTCTATACCCGTTCAGGAGGCAAGTGATGCTTATTATCCGGAATTCAAAAATAAATTGAAGATCATACCGCAAGGATTTGGTTTTGAGGAGGCAGAGATAGCTAATTATGTCCCGAATGAAGTGCCAACATTTGCCTATTCCGGATTCCTATACAAAGGGAAAAGGGACATGACTAAGTTTTTGGAATACTTGCTTCAAAAAAATGAGAAATTCAAATTTATAGTTTATACTCCAAGTGCTCCACTATTCGAACACTTTAAGGATAAGTTCGGGAGTAAATTGGAGATCAGGGATTATGTGCCCCGTAGGGATTTATTGTTTGAATTATCAAAAATGGATTTCCTGATCAATATAGCAAACCAATCAACAGTTCAGGTTCCGAGTAAATTGATTGACTATGCCCTGACCAACAGGCCAATTCTGGAGATCACTTCTGATTTTTCCCAGGTAAATGAATTCAGAGAATTTCTAAATGGTGATTTCAGCTCCAGGAAGGAAATAATGAATATCTGGCAATATGATATCAGGAACGTTGCAGATGCCTTTCTGAAGTTGAAATAATTACTATATTTCAATTTTTCGTGATTTACAGCTGCCTAAATAAAGGTGCTCTCAATAATTGAAACGAACTTTTAATTTCTGGAATAGTTTTAGATTGTTTATTCAGAAATCCCGACCCTTTCAAAGAAAAACCAAACCCAATGAAAATATTCCTGCTTCCCAACTCCTTTCCGAGTGATGAAGCTCCCATGCGAGGTGTCTTCAATCTCCGGTTTGTTGCACAGTTGCAGCAATTAGGTATGGATGTTAAGGTAGTCTTCTTCAGGATGTGGACACCCAAAAGAAAGCTACGTTCTTCATATTTTTATAAAGGGATCAAGGTTACACAAATCTGTTTGCCGCTTTTGCCAATTAATAATTATTGGGTTCATAAATTGAATAATCGACTTTGCTCCTATTTTGGTTGGCAGTTATTAAAGAAGCAAATAAGAGCATCAAATTTGATCCATTCTGTATGCGTGACGTCAAATGGAATTATTGCAGGAAAATGGGCAAAGAAATCAAAATTGCCGCATATATCACAGGCAATTGGATCTGATGTAAATTCAGGATTAGATTGGTTTAAGAGAAAGAATGATTTTAGATGGGTGGAAAATATCGATGGAATCATCGCGGACAGTAAAGATCTTGAGAAAACATTGAAAGCCTCCATTCAGGATTGCCCCCGGGTTGCAACAATCTATCGTGGTATCCCGGTTGGAAATGCCACTACAGAAACCAACACCAAAAGTGATAGCACCACTTTTTTGTTTTTAGGAGGGCTTGAAGCAAACAAAGGTTTGAAATATGGGATCAATACAAAAGGTGGTATGACTCTAATGGAGGCCTGGAAATCTGCTGAGGAGAAATTATTCGAATTAGGAGCAAGATTATACTTTGGAGGGCCTTCCTCAGAAATACTATTGTTTAGGAAATGGAGGGATGGCTTAAACCATCCTGAACTTGTGGAACCAATTGGAAAATTGAGACCAGTTCAGGTAAATGAATTCCTCTCAAAATCTCAAATTGCAATTATCCCAAGTATGGAAGAAGGATTACCCAACTTCCTAATGGAGAGTGCAGCCCAAAAAAAGACTGCTATCGGTAGTGATGCCGGAGGAATTTCTGAATTTATATGTGATAAGAAAACCGGGGTCATTTTCTCTAAAGGAAATGCAAGTCAACTTGCAGACATCATTGTACAATTTGCATCAGGAGTGTATCAAAAAGAAGAATTGGGTATTTGTGCTTATAATCGTGTTAGGGAGTTTTTCAATGCCAAGGATTATGGCCACCAGGTGATTTCATTCTACAGATCAATTATGGAACAATGTGCGGGATAGCCGGACTCGTCAGAAAGGATGGTGGCAATGTATTGAGTAGCGATTTGAAGAAGTTGACAGACCTGGTTATGCACCGTGGACCAGACGACGAAGGTGTTTACATTAAAGGAAATGTTGGATTGGGGCATAGACGCCTTTCTATTATAGACTTGTCAGCAAGTGGTCACCAACCGATGATTTATGGGAATCTAAAAATTGTTTTCAATGGGGAAATTTATAACTACCTGGAATTAAGAGAGGAATTGAAAGCAGTTAATTTTTCTTTCAGTACAGGTACCGACACGGAAGTCATTGCCGCATCCTATTTGCATTGGGGGCAGGATTGTGTCAACCATTTTAATGGTATGTGGGCTTTTGTAATTTTTGATGAAGAGAAAAATATTTTGTTTTGCAGCAGAGACAGGTTTGGAGTAAAACCTTTCTATTTTGTAAACACTGATTCAATTTTTTCTTTTGGCTCTGAAATAAAGCAGTTACATTCTTTAGGCTTTAACAGGGTTAATGTTCAGATATTACTTGACTTTCTGTTTATAGGATACCAAAACCATACTTCAGAAACTTTTTTTAAAGAGGTGCAGCAATTGGAACCAGGGCGAAACCTGGTCTTTGATGTTTCTTCCAATAATATGGTCATTAGCCGCTATTATCAGTTGGAGTTGTTTGAAGAGGTTAGATCACTTTCGATAGATGATGCTGCGAAATTGTATGAAGAAAAAATCCAAGAGGCAATCCGTCTCAGGTTGCGATCTGATGTAAGAGTGGGAACATGCCTCAGTGGTGGACTCGACAGTTCCTATATAGCCTCAGTAGCATCAAAATATTACCGCGAATCTTCAGGCGAGCGGTTTATGTCTATTACAGCACAGTCTGGAGATTCTAAAAATGATGAAACTGCCTATGCGAAGATGGTAATTGATAAAGCAGGGCTTAATGGCAAATTCGTTTTCCCATCATTTGAAAATATGAAGGAGGATATCGATAAGGTGGTTTACCACCAGGAAGAGCCATTTTCAGATCCTTCAATAGTAATGCAGTATTTTGTAATGAAATTTGCAAAAGAAAATGAATGCACGGTATTGCTGGATGGGCAGGGAGGTGACGAAACCTTATTGGGTTACGAAAGATATTACATTAGTTTTTTGAAGAGCATCCCCGCAAGTAGTTTTGGGAAGTGGTTTAAGAAAATAAGGGCCAACTCGAAATTGTCTTTTGCTGAAGTAATCTCTTATTATTTTTATTTTAGTTTTCCTTTTGTGAGGTCTGTTAGATTGCGCAATAGAATGCGCGGTCTTAAAAAGGAATACAAGAAATATCTGAAGAGCGAGTTTATTTATGAATATGCAACGGCATCGAAGAATGTTTTTCAATTGCAAGCTCTTGAAATTACGAGAACTCAATTACGGTCATTGCTGAACTATGAAGATAAAAACTCAATGACATGGTCAATTGAGACAAGGTTGCCATTCCTGGATTATCGCGCACTGGAAACAGCAGTTTCCATCAATCCATCTTATAAGATCAGGGATGGTTGGTCGAAATTCATATTGAGAAAAATAGGGTCAAAGGTTCTTCCTGAAGAGATTGCATGGAGAAAAAATAAGATAGGGTTTGAGCCACCTAAGTGGTTCTGGGAAATAACTCCGGAGAATGATAGACTGATTACTCATTCAAGAATTTTGAATACACTCTATGAAGATGTTTCTAAGGTTAAAGACCCGGTCACACGATGGAAATTTTTATCAATAGCTATGTGGGAAAAGAAATTTGATATGCAATTGAATGACTGATGCCAATTTTAATTGTAATGAACTCTGTGAAATCGGAAGTGAGTCGCTTATGTCAGATGAACTGATTGGGAGTTATAAAATCGGAAAAGCAGAAAAAGCAATAGTGTCAATTTATTTACAGAACAATGTTCTTAAATGATCAAAAGAATACTTCACATAACACCAACGGATTCCAGGTTCGATAGCAGGATACTAAAAGAATTGAATGCACTAAAAGATATAAGCAATTCTAAGATAATTGCTTTTGGGATTGATGATAATGAGGGACATAATTATATTCCGAATGAAGGCTTAAGTATCAGAACATTCAAACTTTTCACAAAGAATCTCAAAATTATTCCGCGACCAGTCAGGTATTTTCTTAACCTTCTGGAAGCATTTTTTCGGCTCACGATCTCTGGCATTAAATTCAGGCCGTCTATCATTCATTGTCATGACACATTGTTTCTGCCGATTGCTATTTTGATTAAATGGTTATGTAAGTCACAACTCATTTATGATGCACACGAGTTGGAGTCGGATAAGGCTGGCCAGTCTAAGATACTTTCTAAATACTCACTCTTCATCGAGAGGATTTCCTGGAAAAAAATCAATTTTCTGGTTAGTGTCAGCCCCTCAATTATTAATTGGTATCAAGAACACTTAGGTAAAAAGAAAAGTGAACTTGTTTTAAATGCTCCAATGTTGAATAATGGAAATAGATCAGAAGAAAAAAGTGATTACCTGAGGCAAAAATTTGAAATCCCTGCCGGTAAAAAAATATTTCTTTATTTAGGGATTATCAATAAAAAAGGCAGGGGTGTAGATTTATACCTGGAAATATTCAGGAAGAATGACATTCAATCTCACATTGTGTTTGTAGGATATGGAGAATACGCAAATGAGATAAAGAAGAATGCGGCAATTTATCCCAATATTCATTATCATGAGTCGGTGCCACATGACATGGTAGTGCAGGTTTCAAAATCAGCCGATTTCGGATTGTGTATGGTAGAATCGGTTTCCTTGAGTGATTATTACAGTTTGCCAAACAAGTTGTTCGAATATGCATTTGCAGGGTTGTTTGTGATAGCAAGTGATTTTCCGGATATCCGGCATTATGTTGAAGAATATTCCTTAGGGACGTGTAGTTCACTAAATGTTGAAGCATTGCATAAGACTATTTCGGCGATGGAAAATTCAGAGATGAAAGCCTTTGATGGAAGACATGAAAGGCTTTATCCTATCAGCTGGGAATGCCAGGCTGAAAAGCTTGTTGCCTTGTACAATGAGCTATTGTTAAATTAATATTATTTAGTACTCGGATTTTGAAGTGCCTGATTTTGAGATATCCTTTTCCACTGGTTTTTAGAAAAAGCATTTTAGGCATAGGTGCTTTTGTTTGTTTGAGTTTATTGACTTCTTATCGCTCAAATGGTCAACCTGGCTCCGTAAATTACCAGAAACTATTCAGGAAGTCCTATTATGAAGGATTTAAAGGTTTCAAACCTTTAAAGCAACATTGGTTACAATTAAGTAAATCCAAAAATGTTGAGGATCTTGAAGCTCTTAGTTATGGATTGGATGCTATTCTTACTATGTATGAAGTTACTGACAGCCTGAACTATTTAGATGTTGCAATGAGTCTGGTGAATAATAATATAGGGAATGCCCTGGTAACAAATCAAATTAAAGGAAACAGGTTCATTTACAGAGACAATTACAAAGGTTGGATTGAACAAGGAAAAGACTCAACCTCCGGAGTATTTCATCGTGAAGTAGTTTTGGATGAAGCCTATTTTTATCAATATGTATGCAGGCTATTGAGAGTCATCAATCAAAATAAGAGATTAATAAGAAAAAAACGATATAGAAAGTTCTTTACGCGTACACTGGATTTTGTTGAAACAAATATTTGGGATAAATGGATTAGCCGGGGAGTCAGGGATAGCAAGAACCGCTATTACTTCTTATTATTGAGTCGAACCCACATGGCATCACATTGGGCGTATATAGCTGCCGAGTTATACTTCCTGTCAGGTAAAATGAATCGACAGGACGATTATTTGAATTTTGTAAATACTTACAACAAGAAACTCGAAGGCAATTTTCATAGATATGGTAATTACATTTCATGGAATCAGACCTGGGATAGCAACAAGCATACTACATCCATAATCCAGGACGTCTCTCATGGAAACCTTGTTATATCATACATAGTAGAAGCATACGACTTGGGCTTGTGGACTGATTATGATGCTATTGAAAGGATCATTAATACATTGAAAGATAAACTATGGGATCCTGAGGATTGTTTATTTCGTGACAATATGGATGGAACAACGATTCATGCCGGACCGCTATTGGGAGATGTTGGATCTTTTCAGTCTGATGGCTTTGTAAAATTAACAAGGTATGACAAGTCCCTGTTTCCGGTTTATGAAAAGTTCATTGAATGTTCGAAATATTTGACCGCATGGTACCAATACGGTCAATTGTTTGCCAGTCTTGCCTTTAGTAAGAAAATACTTTCCAGCAATCTTAATTGATCAACAAAAGATCCTCACTAAAACATAATTTCCACTTTTCACTAGCAAGTCAAATGCAAATCCTGATCATTTCCAAATACGCCATCTCCAAAGAAATGGGCTTTGAGACCCGATTATTTGCTATGGCACGCATTTTTGCAAAAAGAGGGCATGATGTGACCATCATTTCTTCAGTTGATAATTATTTGGGCAAGTTCCCGGGTTCTTACACAAAGACTTATATTTCAGAAACTATAGACAATGTAAGAGTAACATGGATAAAAAGCTTGCCATACAAGAAAACTATTTCTGTCAGGAGAGTATTAGGTTGGCTCGATTTTGAGTGGAAATTAATTTGGATAAAGAAGGAAATGCTTGGTAATCCAGATGTGATGATTGTATCTTCTTTGTCGTTGCTTACAATTTTGAATGGTTTAAGGCTAAAGAGGAAGTTTAATTGTAAACTGATTTTTGAAATCAGGGATATCTGGCCATTGACATTGACAGAAGAAGGCGGCTACAGCCCAAGAAATCCAATGGTAAAGGTTCTCTCCTGGATTGAAAGAAAAGGGTATAAAGAATCCGATCTGGTAGTCGGGACAATGCCCAACATCGGTGAACATGTAAAAGAAGTTACAAAGAAGAATATCAATTGTGTATGTGTGCCTTTTGGGTTTAGCCTGGCCGATTATTCGAATTCCTCTGAAAGAAAATACAGGATTGACTATCAGTTACCGAATGATAAAATGATCATAGGTTATGCCGGTAGTATTGGCTTATCAAATGGGTTGGATACTTTCATCAAGGTCATCAGACGACTCAAGGATAATGACAGAATATTTTTTCTTATTTTAGGAAAGGGAGGGATGAAGCAAACCTATGTTGATTACCTTACGGGGTGTAAAAATGTAAAATTTATTGATAAAGTTGAGCGGTATGAAGTGAAGAATATCCTCGCACAATGTAATGTCTTGTATTTTGCAGCCTTGAATAGTAAAGTTTGGAAATATGGTTGGTCGCCCAATAAACTTATTGACTATATGATGGCAGGAAAACCTATTCTGGCTTCCTATAGTGGGTATCAATCCATGGTAAATGAAGCAAATTGTGGCTTGTATGTACCTGCTGAAGATGGAGAGGCCTTAATGAAAGGGATAGAGATAATGACAGCAAAATCAGAGGAGGAACTTGAAGAAATGGGACAAAGAGGCCGGGACTGGCTGATTCAGAACCGGCAATGGAATACATTGGCAGATAACTATCTTTCCATCATTAACAAATTGGTACACAATTAGCAAGTTAATTTTCTCTACAATAACTAATCATCAAAAATACAATTGAACAATGTGTGGAATTTTCGGAATTGTTTCCAGGGAAAATATCAATAAAATTGACTTCCAATACCTGGTAACACATTCCCAACAAAGGGGAAAGGACTCCAGCGGGATTGTTTATATTCAGAATCAGAAGTATTCAGTATTCCGTGCCGATTACCCCATTAAGAAATTATTGAAGGAGGTAAGACCATACCAAAGCAATTTCGCAATGGGCCATAGCAGGTTAATCACAAATGGATTATCCGACAATCAACCGGTGGTCAGAGATGGAATATGTGTTATTCATAACGGAATAGTAGTAAATCATGAAGAACTTTGGAAAAATATTGATAAGAAAAGAGGACTTGAAATTGATACTGAAATAATCCCGGCTATTGCCAGTCATTTTCTGGAGAGAGGCGAAGCGTTGGAAAAAATTCCGGGCAATATTTTGGAATTGTGCAGGGGTGTCGTTGCCTGCGCCATGGCAATTCCAAAATTGGGGAAACTTGTCTTGTTCTCCAATAACGGGAGTCTTTATAAAGGAGAGAAGAATGGTACAACCTATTTTGCATCTGAGAGTTTTCCACTAATGCAAATTCAATGTGAGAAAGTGGAGCAAGTAAAAGAAGCAGTCATTCTTGATATATTAAAATCTGATTTGGAAATAGAGGTAACCGACAAGGTGGATAGAAAGACCAATCTGATTCCCAGTTTGCCTCTCTTATCGAGTGAAGAAAAATTATTGTTGTTTCCAAAACCACAGGTTAGAAGATGTACGAAGTGTGTTTTGCCTGAAACGATGCCTTTTATCAATTTTGATTCGGAAGGTGTTTGTAATTATTGCAGGAATTACAAACTTAGAAATGTACCCAGACCTGAAAAAGAATTGTTTGAACTCGTGGCACCTTATCGCCGTGGGAATGGAAATGATTGTATAGTTCCTTTCTCGGGTGGCCGTGATAGTTGCTACAGTTTGCACCTAATCGTCAATGAACTCAAGATGAAACCGGTCACTTATACCTATGACTGGGGAATGGTTACAGACTTGGGAAGAAGAAACATCAGCCGGATGTGTGCAGCATTAGGGGTTGAAAATATAATTGTGGCTGCAGATATAACCAAGAAAAGAAAAAATATCCAAAAAAATCTGAAGGCCTGGTTGAAGTCACCTCATCTCGGAATGATAAGTATTCTTACTGCCGGAGATAAACATTTCTTCCGTTATGTAGAGACCATAAAAAAGCAAACAGGTATCAATTTGAATTTGTGGGGAATCAATCCATTAGAGGTTACACATTTTAAATCAGGATTTTTGGGAGTACCTCCAGACTTTGAAGAAAAGCGAGTGTATAGCCATGGCGCTATGAAACAACTTCGATATCAGTACCTCAGGCTTAGGGCAATGCTTCAGAGTCCGGGATATTTTAATTCATCTCTTTGGGATACCCTTTCTGGAGAATACTACAGGAGTTTTACCAAGAAAAGCGATTACTATCATGTATTTGACTTTTGGCAATGGGATGAAGAGTTGATTGATAATACACTTGAACTATACGATTGGGAAAAGTCTCCAGATACCAACACTACCTGGAGAATCGGTGATGGTACTGCTGCCTTTTATAATTATATCTATTATGTTGTAGCAGGTTTTACTGAACATGATACTTTCAGAAGCAACCAGATCAGAGAAGGACAAATGACCAGGGAGCAGGCATTGCTATTGGTGGAAGATGAAAACAGGCCCAGGTACCAAAACATAAGGTGGTACTTAGATGCTGTTGGGATAGATTTCAAGGAGGCTATTTCTGTAGTAAACAAGATTCCAAGATTGTATAATGAGGAACAATTGATTTATCAATAATATATTACTGGGGTCGATGATCATTTTTGAGATTATCAATGGGTCTTGTGAAATTTTGGTACTATGATTAATTAAATAAGTAAGTAATTTTTTCTTAACTCTCGATGAAAGACTTTGCATTAATAGGAGCTGCCGGATATATTGCTCCCCGACATTTAAAAGCAATCAGGAATACCGGAAATAATTTGGTAGCTGCTTATGATCCTTTTGACAGCGTTGGAATTCTAGATAGCTATTTTCCTGAAGCAGATTTTTTCGTAGAGTTTGAACGATTCGATCGGCATATTGACAAGTTGAGACGGAAGGGTAGATCCATTGATTATGTTGCTGTTTGCTCTCCAAATTACTTGCATGATAGCCATATACGGTTTGGTCTCAGAAGTAACGCAGATGTTATTTGTGAAAAACCGATTGTCTTAAATCCCTGGAACATTGACGCCCTTGAAGAAATTGAAAAGGAGAGTGGCAAACATATATATTCAATCCTTCAGTTGAGGCTGCATCCATCCATTATTGCTTTGAGAGAAAAAATTCAAAATGGACCAAAAGACAAGGTGTATAATGTTGATCTCACTTATCTTACTTCACGCGGGCATTGGTACTTTACCTCCTGGAAGGGAGATATTGATAAATCCGGAGGAATTGCCACCAATATTGGTGTACATTTTTATGATATGCTCACATGGATATTTGGAAACGTAAAGCGCAATGTAGTTCATATACATAGCACCGACAGAGCCGCAGGATTATTGGAGTTGGAACATGCAAACGTCAGGTGGTTTTTGAGTATTAATTATGATACTGTTCCGGATAAGATCAAAGCACAGGGCAAGAGAACCTATCGCTCAATTCAAATTGGAGGAGAAGAGTTAGAATTCAGCGAAGGATTTACTGACTTGCACACCGATTCCTATCAATCCATTCTTTCAGGAAGTGGATTCCGGATTGGTGATACCAGGGCTGCAATTGAAATTGTTCATGAAATCAGAAACCTTACTCCGATTGGATTAGTTGGAGACTATCATCCCCTGGCAAGATAGGTTTAGCGAATTTTAATGATCAATGCTCTCCTTCTTTGCAATCTTTCCGTGATTTACATCGACAATAGCTTTTAATAGCAGATTTAAACCTGCACCTTTTATTTTCCCTTCTGATAATTTTCCAGGTGAATCCTTAGCCGGACCATAGAAATAGGATTCCTTGCCCAAATTCATTTTCAGTAATAAATAAATCTCTTTTCTCTAAATAATTCTCCTTGCATCATCAACCCCTTTCGTAGTTGAATTGAGGATTAGAAAGAGTAGGCTTCCGCACTTCCCGTGCGGATTTTTTATTTATATACTTCAGCTTGTTCCACACTAATCACTTGTGTGTCGGGCGGAAAAAAATGATTTCATTTAATGCTCATATTCCTCGGGATATTTTACCTTTCCAATGATCTATGGATTCCTTATCACTAAATGATAGGAAATGAAAGAAAAGAAAATGACTAAAGTATTGCTGATCCATTTATTTTTGTTGATTGCAATGGGTACCCATGCCCAACAACGTCCCAACATCCTCATCATTCTCTCAGACGATCATGCCTACCAGGCCATCAGTGCTTACGGAAATAAATTTGTCAAAACACCTTCCATTGACCGCATTGCCGATGAAGGAGCTATTTTTAATAAGGCTTATGTTACCAATTCTATTTGCGGTCCAAGCCGTGCTGTCATCATCACAGGGAAGTACAGTAACAAAAATGGTTTTAAGGACAATGAGAATTCAAGGTTTGACGGTTCACAAAATACATTCATAAAAGAACTAACTAAGAGTGGCTATCAAACAGCGTGGATCGGGAAATGGCATTTAGAAACGATTCCGCAGGGATTCACGCACTGGCAGATTCTTCCCGGGCAGGGACAGTATTACAACCCTGATTTTCTAAAGATGGATAGCAGCAGGGTACGGATAGAAGGTTATGCACCTAATGTGATCGAAGATCTTTCAGAAGATTGGTTGAATCATCGGGATACTTCGAAACCTTTTTGTTTGGTGATAGGCCATAAGAGTACTCATCGTACATGGATACCTGATACCATTGATTTTGGCAGGTATGATGACGTTACATTTCCCATTCCACCTACCTTCTATGATGATTACGCCGGGCGCAAAGCGGCATCTATGCAGGAGATGAGTATAGCAAAAGACCTGATCATGGGATACGATCTGAAAATGTTTGTAAACGAAGCAGATGAAAAAAAGCAAGGCAGTATCATTCGAATGAATCCCGCGCAGAAAGCGAAGTTTGATGCATACTACAGACCCATTTATGAAGATTTTAAATCGAAAAATTTATCAGGCAATGCACTGGCCGAATGGAAGTACCAGAGGTATATGAAAGATTACCTGGCTACTGCTGCCTCGTTGGATCGCAATATCGGAAGGGCGTTGGATTACCTGGATGCACACAACCTTACTTCGAATACAGTGGTGATTTACCTTTCCGACCAGGGCTTTTATATGGGTGAGCATGGATGGTTTGATAAGCGTTGGATGTACGAAGAATCTTTTCGAACGCCAATGGTGATGCGGTATCCGGGTGTTATCAAACCGGGATCCGGTCTGAATCAGTTTGTAATGAATGTTGACATCGCTCCCACAGTTTTGGAAATAGCGGGTGTAAAGATTCCATCTGATATGCAGGGGCAGTCTTTTCTTCCAATTTTGAAAAATGAGAACACAACCGGAAGAGATGAAATGTATTACCATTACTATGAAAATGGTGAACATGCGGTATCACCTCATTTCGGTATCAGAACCAAACGATACAAACTTATTCGCTTTTATAAAAGAGTCAATGATTGGGAATTGTATGACCTTCAGAAAGATCAATATGAAATGCACAACCTTTACGGTAAGAAAGGATATAAAAAGATCACAAAGAAATTGAAGCAACAATTACTGGGATTGATTGACAAGTATGAGGATACAGAAGCGAGGGAGATTTTTTTGAGAAAACCGTTGTAGAAAAGGTTTAGATGGTTTAGAGGGGTTTAGAGTGGTTTAGAGTTTAGTCCGCCGCGGCGGATAGGGTTTAGTCCGTTGAGATTGCTGAGATGCTGCTGTCATTCTGATTCGCAGTGGCGAAGAAGAATCTGCTTAATCGATATTTAGAGAAGTTTAGAATATTTTGTGTTGGTTGAGACCGTTTTGTCGCCCTGTTTCATCCTGTTTTTCAATGATAAATTTCAAAATGATAACACCAAAATTATTCCTGGTATTCATTGCGCTTCAAATTTTCCCATTGAATTTGTTAGCACAAAAAAAATCGCAGAAACCCAACATCATTTTCATACTCACAGATGATTTAGGTTATGGTGATATCGGCGTTTTTTATCAGAATCAAAGAAGGGATGCAAATGATCCGACGAAGCCGTTCGAACTAACTCCACATATTGATAAAATGGCGGAGCAAGGCGCGATATTCACTCAGCAATACAGCAATGCTCCTGTGTGTGCTCCATCAAGAGCCTCATTCCTTACTGGTGTCACCCAGGGAAATGCGCATGTGCGGGATAATCAATTTGATAAAGCGCTTGAGGACAATCACAATATCGCGACTGTATTAAAACATGCAGGTTATGCTACCATCGCCATTGGCAAATGGGGATTGCAGGGTGAGAAAGAAGAAGCGCCCTATTGGCCGGCGCATCCATTGAAACGTGGATTTGATCATTTCTTTGGGTATATGCGTCACCGTGACGGACATGAACATTACCCGGTAGAAGGATTGTATCGTGGCAGCAAAGAAGTTTGGAAAGATTATGAGAATGTAGCTTCGGGTATGGGTAAATGTTATACTACGGATCTGTGGACTGCCTATGCCAAAAAATGGATAACCGAATATGAAAAACAAAACGCGGATCAGCCGTTTTTCATGTACCTCGCTTATGATGCTCCGCATGCTGTTTTAGAATTGCCAACTCAACAATATCCTAAAGGAGGAGGACTTAACGGCGGTTTGCAATGGATTGGAGACTCATCACGCATGATCAACACTGCCTCAGGAAAAATTGACTCATATATTTATCCGGAATATGAACATGCTGTATATGATGATGATCACAATGCCGCTACACCGGAGGTAGCATGGCCGGATACATACAAGAGATATGCTACTGCTACAAGAAGAATTGACGATGCGGTAGGAGATGTCCTTCAGTTACTAAAAGATTTAAAGATCGATAGCAACACACTCATAGTTTTCACATCTGACAACGGTCCTTCCATAGAATCCTATCTGCCTGCTCAGTATGTTCCCAACCATCCTACTTTTTTTGGAAGCTATGGTCCGTTTGACGGGATCAAGAGAGATTGTTGGGAAGGAGGATTGAGAATGCCTACAATCGCATGGTGGCCACAACACATTGCACCCGGGAAGGTGATTGCAACACCATCTATGTTGTCGGACTGGTTGCCAACATTTGCTGAAGCAGCGCACATTCCGGTACCTGAACGAAGTGATGGTGTTTCGTTGTTCCCATCATTGACCGGAAAAGGACAGCAGCAACAATCCACGGTTTATGTAGAATATTTCGAAAGTGGCAATACACCAGACTTTAAAGAATTCGAACCATCGCATCGCAATAGAAAAAGGAACCAAATGCAAATGATCAGGATGGGAGATATGGTTGGTGTGCGATATGATATTAAGAATGCTGATGATGATTTTGAGATGTATGATGCTGTAAAAGATCCGAAAGAATCGAAGAACCTGGCACTATTATCTCAATATCAGAAATTACAAAAAGAGATGAAGGCAAAAGTGCTGCAGATGAGAAGTATCAATTCTTCTGCCCCGAGGCCTTATGACAATGCATTGATACCGGCATTGAAAGTGAATCATCGTGTGATGAAGGAATTTTCCTGGAAATTTTATAAAGGAAATTTTGATTGGGTACCGGATACTGAAGGATTAAAATTGGATAACAAAGGAAGATCACGGTCGATAAGCAGTGTTCCGGTAAATGGAAAGAATGGAGTGATAGTGTATGAGGGATTTATTGATATTCCCTCAGATGGCAGTTATGACTTTTCATTCGCGTCATCTGAAAGAGCTTTTGTTCGTCTTCATACTGCTGCATTGTTTGATGCTGACTACGGATATACACTGAATACCAGGCTGAACTGCCATGCACATCTGCAAAAAGGAATCCATCCCATCAAAATTTTTATTCTGAAAAAAGATGGCGCCCATCCATTCATTCAATTGAAATGGAGAAAAACCGGCGAAGAAAATTGGAATGATTTGGGTGAAGAATGATATTCCAATGGCCATCACCAGGCTCAATATCCTACCTCTCTAATTTCTCCACTCTCGTTGGAGTATCTTTTCCCTGAACGATAGAAGTACTGGCACGTGCGATAGCGCTTATCGTGTGTGCGAGCTGATTCATATCCAGCGTGCTTACCTCATCGCCCTGCTTATGATAGTAGGGTTCGTTGTGCATATTCGATGTGCTGATGGTGTGTGCAGGAACACCTAATGCCGCAAGTGTCGCATTATCTGAGCGGTAAAATAAATTCTGGTCAGTGTATGGATCGGGATAAAAAATGAAACTGCTGTCCGGAATATTTTTCTGTAGAATTTTTCCGAAATCTGATTTCTCATATCCAGTGATGTAAGCATTACCTGCTCCCCACTGTGATGGCGTACCGATCATCTCGATATTGAACATGGCTGTGATCTGGTCTGGATTCAGTTGTTGGGAAAAATATTTTGAACCGTATCCACCACTTTCTTCTGCTGTAAATGTGACGAATACCAGGGTGCGTTCGTTCCCTCCCTTCTTTGCAAAGTATTTTGCAAGTTCTATTACCGCTGTAGTTCCTGATGCATCATCATTGGCTCCGTTGTAGATGGAATCGCCTTTATTATCAGGCTTACCTACTCCGAGATGATCATAGTGGGCGGAAAAAACTACAAATTCATCCTTTTTACTTTTTCCCGGCAGCACGCCAACGACATTTGACAATGGCATTTTTTGAGGATTACCGGCAATGGTAAATTGAAATGTTTTCGGCATGTGGTCACTCAATGCAATGATGACAGAAGGTTGCGATGAGAAGAAAGAACGGTTAAGTCTCTTTAGCCGGGCAAAGTCTTTCGTGTAGGCAGTACTTACGAAGATGACACTGGATTTTTCTGTTTGCAACATTGGAAAGACTTCCCGAAAGAAATTTTTACCACTGTCAACAAAGGTTACTTTATAGCCCGAATTCTCAGATACTTTCAGATGCTCAAGTGGTGTGGTAGCAATGATATTTTCATTGGCTAACTCCTTGCCATCTGCGACGCCTGTTGCTTTGTAATCTTTGTTAGAGATCATGTAAAAGGTTTGCAGGTAGCCACTCAGCCCATCGAAATATTTCAGGCCTGCGTCTGAAAATTCTTTGGCGATAAAATGAGCTGCGCTATCTATCTCGGGAGAAAATGCTTTCCGGCCCTTCATGTTGTCTGAGGCCAGCACATTCATGATCGTGGTAACATCTTTTGGATTAATAATTTTGTTCTGTGCTTTTGCATTTGATAGTTGAGCAAAAACAAAAAGGGCGATAAAAAACTTTTTCAATACTGTTTCGTGTTTAGCTAGTGAAAATACTGAATTACTTTATTTGGTATGAGTGTTTTATTTGAATGGTTATGTGCTGTTTAATTCTTTGGTTTGTGAGGCTGTATTTCAAATCCGAAAACTTTCGGATATCACGGGCTGGTGTTCCACCAATCCTCAAAGCTAGCGGTGGGTGGCATCTCCACCGCCCGGAAGTAACACGCAATACAACATCCGGGCAATCGGGTTTGAAATGCACCCTTTTATTATTATCCTACATTCAAAAGATTACATTTGCTTTCTTAAATTTTTTCGGGGTTGCTCAGAGAGATCATCATAGCTGTTAGGTCATACTATCGTGCGCACTTATTCATTCGGAAGCATAAGTTGTGGAGGTGGATTATTATACCCGGAGTTATTTATATGATCCTGTTCCTGGTCGGTTTTTATTTTTTTATAGGCACCTCCACAGAAGTGGTTGAGTTTTTGTTTGAAAAAATCGGGGTAAGAAACTGGCTGGAGTCTCACAATCAATCATTGATAAAATTCTTGTTTTTGTTTGGACAGATCATGTTGCAATTGCTACTCCTGTTATTTTACTTTTCCTGGTTCAAGTATTTTTTTCTGATTGTGGGTTCTCCGGTATTTGCTTTTTTAAGTGAAAAAACAGAGTCAATTATTTTGAATAAGGAGTACCCTTTTGTGTTATCAAGATTTTTGAGAGATGTGTGGCGTGGTATCCGCATTGCATTCAGGAATTTATTTTGGCAAACACTATTTACTATAGCGGTTTTGTTGCTTGCTCTTGTGCCTGTTGCCGGTTGGGTGGCGCCTTTATTATCGCTGGCCATAGAATGTTACTACCTCGGATTTTCTATGATGGATTACACAAGTGAGAGAAGAGGTTACTCAGTAACTGACAGTATAGATTTTATCAATAAACACAGAGGGCTGGCAATCGGAAATGGTATTGTGTTCTACCTGTTGCTTGCATTGCCGGTGATCGGATGGGTGATTGCGCCGGGATATGCTGTAGTGGCTGCTACACTAAGTTTGCAGGAAGAGGAATGAAAGTGTTTACCCGGATTATTTGCGAAGCAATAAAAATGTAACTGTTTTTTTGTGAAGGCTGATCTGCTCTTTTTTCCAGGCAGCGACAGTCATGGTTCGTATCCATTCATTTGCCGATGTTACCTCTGCAGCTATGCATAGCAATGTTGAACCATGACAAGTATCTATCAACGATTTGAAAAGTGCATCATTTCTGTATGGTGTTTCAATAAATATCTGCGTACACTTTCTTTTGTATGATTCTTCTTCTAACTGCCTTATTTTTCTCTGCCGCTCATCATTTGCTACAGGCAGGTAACCGTTGAAACAAAATTGCTGGCCGTTCAGCCCGCTCGCCATGAGTGCCAGCAGGATGGAACTTGGCCCTGTCAATGGTTTCACTATGGCTCCCATTTCCTGAGCTACCTCCGTAAGTAACTGACCCGGGTCAGCTACACCGGGACATCCAGCTTCGCTGATAATGCAGATGTTTTCGCCATTGCGAATATGTGATTGGAAGGAAGGAATCAGTGCCGGTTCGTTCTTCAATATTTCATGCCATTCAAAATTGTCAATGACGATGGATGGATCAATTTTCTTTAAGAACCTTCGGGCAGTGCGAATATTTTCGGCATAGATCACCTTACATTCTTTTACTGCGTTGATTACATAGCCGGGAATCGTTTCGACAGCATCCGGAGCCAGCAAACTTGGAACGAGGTAAATCATTTTGTTTTTATCAGATATCAAATAGTCCCGGAGCGCCTCCTTTTTTGTGCGGCCATTTTCCTAAATGCTGAAATGCCTTTTCCGTGGCTTCCCGTCCACGCGGTGTGCGCATGATAAATCCTTCCTGGATCAGGAAAGGTTCATACACTTCTTCCAGCGTCCCTGTTTCTTCACCTACTGCAGTAGCAATAGTGGTAATACCTACAGGCCCTCCTTTGAATTTTTCGATGATGGCGCTCAATATCCTGTTGTCCATTTCATCCAACCCGTATTCATCTACATTGAGTGCTTTGAGTGCATGCTTTGTTATGCCGAGATCTATTACGCCATTGCTGAGTACCTGGGCAAAATCACGTACTCTGCGCAATAGTCCATTTGCTATACGTGGTGTACCGCGGCTCCTTCCTGCTATTTCTGTAGCTGCATCACTTGTGATCTTTGTATTCAGGATATTACAACTTCTCAAAATGATTTTTTGCAAGGTGCTTGAATCATAGTATTGTAATCGATTTTTGATACCGAACCTGCTCAGCAATGGTGCTGTCAACAAACCACTGCGTGTGGTAGCGCCAATTAGTGTGAATGGATTCAAATTGATCTGAACACTCCTTGCATTTGGCCCTGTATCGATCATGATGTCAATCCGGAAATCTTCCATCGCTGCATATAAATATTCCTCTACCACATTACTCAGCCGGTGAATTTCATCAATAAACAAAACATCATGTGGTTCAAGATTAGTCAGCAATCCTGCAAGGTCTCCCGGCTTTTCAATCACAGGGCCGCTCGTCTCTTTGATATGCACACCCAATTCGTTGGCTACTATGCGGCTAAGTGTTGTTTTGCCAAGCCCTGGTGGGCCGTGAAATAAAATGTGATCAAGTGATTCGTTGCGTTGTTTGGCAGCTTTAATAAAAATGGTCAGGTTATCTATTATTTGCTGTTGCCCGGAAAATTCATCCATGACAGCAGGCCTGATGTTATTTTCAAACTCACGTTCCGCCGCGGTCAGCGTGTCTTTTTCACTTTTGAGATTCTGATTCATTCCGGTTAAAATTAAGTGCCTTTTTTGAATCGGAAAACTAAAATATCTGGTTCTGGGTTGAAGGTTGAAGGTTGAAGGTTCAAGGTTCAAGGTTGAAGGTAGAAGGTTCAAGGTTCGGGGTTGAAGATTTAACTTTAGAGTTTAGTTTGGAGGTTGGCGTGATGAGATGGGATAGGAGAGTCTTTATTTGAGGGGAAATGCCTTTTAAATACGCAATGCGCCACTAATCACTTGCAATATTTTTTTAACTTTCATGAAGCATAATTTTGCAATATGAAGAATACTATTGTACAATACTGGCTTTGCCAGGTATTGGGGTGGGGCGGATGGATACTCTTAAACATATTTTTTGTTTACCTCTTTGCACCGGAATATTATTATACGGGTGAAGTAGGGAGGCTCTTTGCTATAGTTCTGTTCATAGAATTTTTATGGTACATTATTGCTACGCACCTGCTAAGGTTGGTTCTCAAAAAAATTTCGTGGCTGCAATTTTCATTTCAAAAGATGATCGCTCTGTTTATTTGTGGAGTGACTGTTACAGGATTCATTAGTTATTACGGTGCCAAAACTACCGCTGTCGTTACAAATAATTCGTTGGCGGAATACGAGAAATCCCAGGCATTGGATAATGCGAAAAACATGGAAAAAAGCCAGGAACTTTCGGCCGGTTATTACACAAGACTGGGAGGAACCATCACAGATTCCACGGAATATAAGAAAGCGAGGAAGATTCGAAACATTACCGGGTGGTATCGCGACACGAAAGGTGAATGGAAATATACGGACCCCCGCAGTGGCAGGTACTGGTGGGATGTGATATTCAACTTCATCCTGATCGCATTGTGGATGTTGATCTATATGGTATGGCATTATGTGTTGAAAAATGGTAAAGACCGGGTCGAACGCTTACAACTGGAAAAAACGGTAAAAGAATTAGAAATTAAAACCATTAAGTCGCATATCAACCCGCATTTCATTTTTAATTCTCTCAACAGTATCCGTGCACTTGTGGAAGAGAATCCTGTGCGTGCCCGTACTGCCATTACGGAACTCTCCAATATATTACGAAGCAGCCTTCAGGTAGAAAAGTTGGAAACCGTACCATTGGAACGGGAACTTAGTATTGTCAAGGACTACCTTGCCCTCGAGCAAATGCGTTTTGAAGAAAGGTTACAAGTCAATTTTGATATTGATGAAAAGACATTACAACAACCAATACCACCGATGATGCTGCAAACCCTGGTGGAGAATGCCATCAAACACGGAATCAGTAAAAGAATTAATGGCGGCGTTATCAATATTATTTCCAGGTTCGAAGGAAAGAATTTGGAACTGCTCGTGCAAAACACCGGCAAGATTCAGAATGATGCAGAAGGATTTGGAATCAAGAGCACACGTGACCGGTTACTATTCTTGCATAACGGAAATTCCGTATTTTCAATTTCTAATTTGGATGATAATTTAGTGCAGGCCAGGATTGTGATGCCTGTAACTTAAAAAGTACAAAAATCTAAACCAGCTAATATGCCAAAAGTAGTATTGATAGATGATGAAAGACTTGCTCGTAGTGAATTAAAGCGCCTCCTGAAAGAATTCCCCGATGTGGAGATTGTAGGAGAAGCTGCGAATGCACAGGAAGGGATTGACCAGATAGAAACCCTGAACCCGGATCTAATTTTTCTCGATATACAAATGCCGGGCAAAACAGGTTTTGAAATGCTGACCGAATTGGAAAAGGCGCCACAGGTGATCTTTGTAACAGCTTATGATGAATACGCCATTAAGGCCTTTGAAATAAATGCTCTGGATTACCTCATGAAGCCTGTAGAGCCAAAACGACTGGCAGATTCATTACATAAAGTAAAACTTAAACAGGAATCTGATTCGCAATTCGGTGCAAATCGTATGATTCTGAAAGAACATGACCAGGTATTTGTGAAGGATGGTGAGCGATGCTGGTTTGTGAAGTTGTCTGATGTCCGGTTGTTTGAAAGTGTTGGCAACTATGCCAAAGTATATTTTGGCAATAACAAGCCATTGATTTTAAAGTCTCTTAATGCACTGGAAGAGCGACTGGATGAAAAAGTATTCTTCAGAGCTAACAGAAAGCATATCATCAACCTGAGAATGATTGATAAAATAGAACCTTACTTTAATGGAGGATTACTCTTAGACTTATTAGGAGGAGAAAAAATAGAAGTCAGCAGAAGGCAATCTGTGAAGTTCAAAGAGATGATGAGTTTGTAATAGCCGAATCTTAATAAGACTTGACTGGTACGGAATGAATGGCTGCAGCCATCTCACGAATTAGTGATGGTTCTTTTTCAATAGCATTTCCGATAATGATCACATCGGCTCCCGCCTTGCAATTGATATAAGCTTTTTCGGGATCGGTAATGCCGCCACCAATAATCAGTGGTACATTGATATTTTCACTCACATTCCTGATCATTTTTTCTGAAATGGGCGTCTTAGCTCCGCTACCCGCGTCCATATAGATCAATTTCATTCCAAGCATTTCTCCGGCCATTGCGGTACACGTTGCAATTTCCGGTTTGTCGGCAGGGAGAGGGTTGGCATTGCTGATGTAAGACACAGTGGTGGGTGCGCCTCCATCTACTACCATATACCCTGTACTGATAATTTCAAGTCCCGATTTTTTTACCAATGGTGCGCTTACCACGTGCTGGCCGATGAGAAATTCCGGATTGCGTCCACTGATGAGAGACAAGTAAAGAAGCGCATCTGCGTATTTGGAAACCTGGCTACTGTTTCCGGGAAATAAGATAACAGGTATGTCTGAAATTTTTTTGATCTGCCTGATACATTCATCAAGATAATCGGACACCACGAGGCTGCCACCAACAAGAAATAAATCTACCTGGGATTGCTGTGCAAGGCGGCAGAGTTGTACTATCTTTTCATCATCCACCTTGTCGGGATCGATGAGCACTCCAAAGGATTTCTTCCCGTTTGATTTTTTTTCGCAAAGCGATGAATATATTTCCTTTTCCTTCATGTAATTCCAAAGTTGAATACCGGGATTATTTTCTTCCATTTCCGGTGAGGATCAAATTTTTGAATGATGCCATCAAAAATGTAGTTTCCGGCTGCAATTTAAAATTTATACTGATACAAGCCACCGGATGTTTCGAAGTCTTCCAAAGTACATGGTAGTTTATTTTGTATGGCAAGAGAACATTTAGCAGAGAATTTATTATGAATGGATGCATGATTAATATGATATCAAGAGGTTATTTTCTACCGGCTTTGAACGGAAATTTTATTTTGTATTTTTACGACCATGCTCAATCTTATCAACGAAATTACTTTTAAGACGATGCGTTCCGGAGGTAGCGGGGGGCAAAATGTGAACAAAGTTGAAACGATGGTAGAAGGAAGTTTTCATGTGGCTAATTCACAGATTTTATCAGAGAGACAGAAGGCACGGATACTCAAGAATCTCGCAAATAAAATTACAAAGGATGGCTACCTGAAGGTTTACAGCCAGAAGGAACGGAGCCAACTGCAAAACAAAGACGATGTCATTGTGAAGATGCATATCCTGATCTCAAACGCACTCATCGTAAGAAAGCCGAGAAAACCCACAAAACCAACCAAAGCATCGAAAGAAAAACGGTTACAATTGAAGAAAGGAAAGAGCGAAGTGAAGCAGGGAAGAAAAAAGATAAAAGATACCTCTGCCGATTCTTGAATGCCATTATGAAAAAGCCCATCATCATATTGTGTCTCTTTGCAGGAGTATTGCTGTCCATGTATCCTTCGGGAAAACCACAGAGGATTGAATTAGAAATTCCGGAAGGCTGGCCGCAACCTTATGATGTTTTCAAAAACAACCCGCCAACTGATGCCGGATTTCGATTGGGCAGAAGATTATTTTATGATGGAAGGCTGAGTCGCAATGGGCAATTCCCATGCAGCAGTTGCCATGAGCAGCGAGCAGCGTTTGCAACATTCGATCATGATTTTAGCCATGGATTCAATAATCAGTTCACGACCCGTAATGCACCAACATTACAAAATCTTGCATGGCAATCATCTTTTCAATGGGATGGAAAATTTCATGACTTGCCTTCACAGGCGGTATCACCGGTGACTGCACCCAATGAAATGGCTGCTGATGTGGATTCGGTGATCAGGGTGTTGCAAAAAGACAGGCAATATCCAAAGCTGTTTGCAAAAGCATTTGGGACAAAAGAAATTAATGCTGAAAGAATCTTCAAAGCACTTTCTCAATTTACTGGTATGATGGTGAGTGCCAATTCGAAGTATGACCAGATGAAAAAAGGATTGGTAAAATTCAATTCATCTGAAGAACACGGTTATCAGTTGTATAAGCAGCACTGCCAATCGTGTCATCCCGAACCTTTATTTACCGACAATTCTTTCAGGAATAACGGACTCGAAATAGATCCCTATCATAATGATATCGGGAGGATGGCCATTACAGGATTGAAGAGTGACTCTATGAAATTCAGAGTGCCCACGTTGCGCAATGTTGGTGTATCACAACCGTTCATGCACGACGGCAGGTTTTATTCTTTACAAAGTGTAGTGGAGCATTATACTAAAGGCATTCAGAAAAGTACAACATTGGATTCAATCTTGCTGAAGCCGATAGTATTATCACCAAGGGAGAAGTATGACCTTGTACTATTTCTTTACACACTTACAGATTCTACGTTCATTAGTGATCCGCGATATTCGAATCCGGGGATAAAGAGGGTATCGAAATCCGATCATCATTAGGCATTTAAGAATATATCGTAAGTAATCGCTTGTTTTTCCATAAAAGCCCGATATAGGAGTCCCACCTATGCGAGGTACTAATGGCAGGTTTCTTCACCTGCCCTCAAAAGTTTTAGCTGCCTCAGAAATTTAGCTGTGAGTATTCGTCTCATAATCTTTATCATAGCCTTTACGAGTTATTATCATCAGCAAGATGCTGTTTACCATTCATACACCTGATTCTGTTATTCATCATAAATTTTTGGCCGGAAACTTTCAGTAACAAAAAAGTTTCCATAGTTTTGCCGCCGCTATGGAAATAAGAGAAAGAATTCAGCAAAAGGCGGAAGAGCTTTTCCGAATTTATGGTATTCGTTCTGTGACGATGGATGAAATTGCTAACCAGTTGGGGGTGTCGAAGAAGACCATTTATCAATCATTCAGTGATAAGAATGAATTGGTGGATGCGGTTATTAATGACATGTTGGAACGGAATAAGGGCAATTGCAAATCGTGCCGTGCCAAGGCCTCGGATGCCATTAAGGAAGCATTTTTTGCAATACAGATCATGAGGGAGATCATGGCAAATATGAATCCTTCATTATTGTTCGACCTGGAGAGGGGTTACCCAAGTGCGTTGAAAAAGTTTGTGCTTTTTAAGTATAATTTCTTGTATGATATCATCATGCAAAATTTAGAATGGGGAAGGGCAGATGGGTTGTACAGGAATGATTTCAATGCAGAAATATATGCCAAGGCAAGGTTGGAAATGATATCGCTGCCATTTAATGAACAGCTATTTCCCAAGTCAAGGTTCACCATGTTTGGAGTACAGAGGGAGTTGATGGAATTTTTTCTTTATGCCATTGTTACTCCCAAAGGTTTGAAACTTATTGAGAAATACAACAAAGAGCAGGAAACAAAACAGATAAAAACGAAACAATGAGACAAGGTTTTTTTATTCTTTTAATAATAGTGTCTTTTGCAAACGGAGTATATGCACAAAACCCTGATAGCTCTCAGGTGCATCATCTCAGCGCTAAGGAAGCTGTAGATTATTCACTCAAAAATTCTGAAACAGTTCAGAATGCGCTTCTCGATATTAAGGCACAGGAACAAACCAATAAACAGATCACAGCATCAGCGTTGCCAAATATCAGCGCAAGTGGTAGCCTGAGTTTCAATCCTAAAGTAGCCGTACAAACATTTCCCAACTTCATTGCTCAAAGTACCTATGCTGTATTGATCGCCAATGGTGTGAAAAATGGAAGCGGAGATGCCATTACAGCGCCTGATGATTTTGGAACTATTGTCGCAGGCTTTGGTACCAAGTGGTCGGTGAATGGAGGTATAGACCTCAATCAGCTGTTATTTGACGGACAGGTATTTGTTGGCCTGATGGCACGTAATGCATCTATCAGAAATGCAGAACTGACGGCAGATATCACCAAAGAACAGATCAAGGCCAATGTTTACAAATTGTATTATCAATTGGTGGTCGGACGCAGGCAGATCACTTCCATTGATGCGAATATTAGGAACTACGAACAATTGCTGCACGATACGAAGCTGATCTATCAAAATGGATTTGCAGAGAAACTGGATGTGGACAAAGTGCAGGTGCAATTGAGTAATTTGGAAACACAAAGACTCAAAGCGCAGAACCTGATAGATGCAGGACTGGAAGGATTAAAATTCCTGATGGGGATGCCGATGAAGGATTCGCTGGTACTTACAGAAACACTTACGGACGATGAGATCAAAGCCGGCGTATTGAGTGAAGAATACCATTTTGAAGACAGGAAAGAATACCAGCAGATACAAACATTGGTAGAACTCAATGAACTCAATGTGAAGAGATACCAGTTGAGTAAGTTGCCAACACTGAGTCTCGCGGCAAATTTTAGTAAGAGCGCGCAGAGAAATGAATTTAATTTTTTCAAAGGGCCTTACTTCACTTCATCATTTATCGCGCTGCGCTTGAATGTGCCGATATTCAGCGGATTTGCAAAGAATGCCCAAATCGAAGGAGCACGCATCACGCTTCGCCAGATGCAAAACAGGAAGAAACAATTGGAGTCATCTATTACAAATGATATCAGGCAGTCGAGGCTCAATATGAAAACGGCGCTTTACAACATGGACACCCAGGAAAAAAATATTGACCTGGCAAACCAAGTGTATAATGCGACTAAACTAAAATATGAGCAGGGAGTAGGAAGCAACCAGGAAATATCTACTGCCCAGGCCGACCTGGTAACAGCACAAAACAATTATTACAGCTCAATATATGATGCCATCATCGCAAAAATAGATTTCTTAAAAGCAGCAGGAAAATTATAACTCACCGATTCAATCGAAATATATGAAAACAATTACAAAAGCAATCGTACCCATCATCGCTCTTGCATTTCTGATGTCCTGCGGAGCGGGCCAAAAAGAAAAGGCCGGTGCACTTGGTGATAAAAAAGTGGAACTCGAAAAACTAAAAACCGAGAAGGGAAAGTTAGATGAGAAGATAGCAGTACTTGAAGAAGAAATTGCAAAACTTGATACCAGCGCTTCTACACAAAAACCAAAGTTGGTAAGTGTGGCGCCTGTGGGAAAGGTGGACTTCATCCACTACCTCACACTCCAGGGATTTATTGATCAAAAAAATATCAGCTACATCACTCCTCCCGGACAGCCCGGACAGATCAAAGCGATCTATGTGAAGCAGGGTGATCACATTCGTAAGGGACAGTTGATCCTGAAATTGGATAATGATGTAGCCATGCAGAATGTAAATGCAATAAAACAACAACTGAACAGTATCAATGCCCAGCTTGCTCTCGCGAAATCTGTTTATAGTCGCCAGAAAAATCTCTGGGATCAAAACATTGGAACAGAAGTACAGTTGCTTCAGGCGAAGACAAATGTAGAGACACTGGAAGGCCAGTTGAAAGCGGTACAGGCGAGTGTGAAAGCGGCAGAAGTACAAGCCGATCAAAGTAATGTATATAGCAATGTAAATGGAGTGGTAGATGATGTAACGGCCCATGTTGGTGAAACCTTTAATGGTAATCCGGCAGGTGGCGGTTATATCAGGATAGTGAACAACGGAGAAACAAGAGTAACAGTAACGATACCGGAGAATTATGCCAGCAAGGTGAGCAAAGGTGAAAAAGTGAAAGTACTCTTGCCTGATAACAACACAACATTTGATGGTACCATTTCATTTATCAGCCAATCAATAGGAGCTACTACCCGTGGCTTTACCGCGGAAATAAAAGTACCAAACGGCATTGCTGTAAAACCTAATCAAACTGCCGTAGTAAATATTATCGATTATACATCCCGCGACGCGATATCAGTGCCATTGAACACAGTTCAGAATGATGAGAATGGTAAATACGTACTCATAGCTGTAAAGCAGAAAGATGGAATGGTCGCACATAAGAAGACGGTTTCAATTGGCCTGTTAAGTAACGACAGTGTCGAAATAAAGCAAGGACTGCAGCCGGGTGATTTACTCATCACAGGAGGATACCTCGGCGTATTCGAAGGTCAGCCACTTACTACCAAAGCGGATTAGGATCACAATTTTTATGACTGCTTTTTTTGAAAAGCGATTTAAAATAATATATGAAAACTTTAGAGAGTCTCAACGAGAGGTTTAAGGAATTCAAGCCCACCAGTTGGTCTATCAAGAACAGAACTTCCATTTATCTTCTCATCATATTTGTTTCAATAGTTGGTGTATTTCAATTTGTAACATTACCCAAAGAACAGTTTCCTGACATTGTGATCCCCACAGTGTATGTTCAGACCATTTACGTAGGAAACTCTCCAAAGGATATGGAGAATCTGGTAACGATTCCGATTGAGAAACAACTCAAAGGAATTACCGGAGCTAAGATCAAGAGTATTAAGAGTACTTCGTTGCAGGATTTTTCTGCCATCATCGTTGAGTTTGAAACTGATGTTAAGACCGATGTGGCTGTGCAGAAGGTGCGTGATGCTGTAGATAAAGCTAAAACGGATTTGCCTACCGATCTGACGCAGGAACCGAATGTGCAGGAAGTGAGTTTCAGCGAAATGCCGATTATGTATGTGAATCTGAGTGGAGATTTCGACATGATGTCGTTGAAAAAATTTGCTGATGATGCACAGGACAGATTGGAAGAACTGCCCCAGATTACCAGAGTAGATATCGTCGGTGCACCGGAGAGAGAATTCCAGATCAATGTAGATAATTACAAAATGGAAAGCGCCGGTATTACATTCTCAGATATCGCGGGTGCTGTACAGCGTGAGAATGTGGATATCAGTGGTGGTCTCTTAGAAGTGGGAAATATGAAACGCACCCTGCAGGTGAAGGGACAGTTCAAGACAAAATACGATATCGAGAAAGTTATTGTTCGCAACACAGGTGGTGCCCCTATTTATCTGAAAGATATTGCTGAGATAAAAGATACCGTAAAGACCAGTGAAAGCTATGCACGTCTTGATGGTAGGAATGTGGTGACACTCAACATTATCAAAAGGGCGGGTGAAAACCTGATCGAAACTTCTGATGCTGTGAAAGCAGCAGTAGAAGAAATGAAAGCCAATACGCTTCCACCGAATTTGCACATAGATATTACAGGCGATCAGAGCAAGGCAACAAGAACCAGTTTCAATGACCTGGTAAACAGTATCGTGATTGGTTTTGTATTGGTATTGCTTATCCTCATGTTCTTTATGGGAGTTACCAATGCATTTTTCGTAGCACTCTCCGTGCCATTGAGTATGTTCGTTGCATTTCTTTTTATTCCGGCAGCAGAGTTGATCACCGGTTCTGATGTTACGCTCAATTTCATCGTGCTGTTTGCATTATTGTTCGGGCTTGGAATTATTGTGGATGATGCGATTGTGGTGATCGAAAACACGCACAGGATATTTGTAGAAAATAAAGGAAAACTGTCTGCGATTCAGTCAGCGAAGATGGCTGCAGGAGAAATTTTTGTGCCGGTACTCTCCGGTACATTGACCACTCTTGCACCATTTTTTCCATTGTTATTCTGGCCGGGTATCATTGGTAAGTTCATGATCTACCTCCCGACGATGCTCATCTTTACGTTGACGGCTTCGCTGGTGGTAGCATTCATCATGAACCCTGTGTTTGCAGTGGACTTCATGGTACATCCTGAAGAAGATCATCACAAACGCAGGAAATCTGATGTGTTTAAGAGTAAAGCATTCTTGATTCCTTTGATCGCAGGTATTTTCTTTGATTTGGTTCATCTCACTTTTGTGGGAAACCTGCTGATCTTTTTTGCACTGGTGGTTGTATTGAACAGGTATGTTTTTGATTCGCTCATTCATAAATTTCAGAACAGGGTATTGCCTGCGATCATGGAGCGATATGAAAAATTACTGCGCTGGGCAGTGGCCGGATGGCGTCCTGTCTGGTTATTGATTGGTACTTTCGGATTGCTTGTTTTTTCTATTGTGTTATTTATTGTCCGGAAAGTGCCTGTTGAATTTTTTCCAAGCGGCGATCCTAACATCATCTATGTATATCTGAAATTACCTGTAGGTACCAATGTCAATTATACTGATTCGGTAACTCACACCGTAGAAAATAAAATTATCAATCTGCTCAATGGGCCATCAGGTAAGAAAAATCCTGTTGTTGAGAGTGTGATATCCAACGTTGCAGTGGGAGCAAGTGATCCCAACAGTGGCGACAGGAGCACTCAGCCTAACCTGGGAAGAGTGCAGGTGAGTTTTGTGGAATTTGAAAAACGTGATGGTGTGTCCACAGCGCCATACCTGGATTCTATACGGAAGGTAGTAAAGGGAATCCCAGGTGTACTGATATCTGTAGCTAAAGAACAAAATGGCCCGCCGACAGAACCACCGGTGAATATAGAAGTGGCAAGTGATGATTTCGATGCACTGACATCTACCGCAGTGAGTCTGAAGAGGTATCTTGACAGTCTTCGTGTGCCGGGAGTAGAAGACCTGAAGATGGATGTGGACCTCACGAATCCGGAGGTAACACTCTCTATCAATCGTGAACGTGCGCAGATCGAAGGTGTTTCTACTGCTCAGATAGGACAGCAGATTCGTACTGCATTGTTTGGTCTCGAGGCATCCAAGATCAAGGACAATGAAGATGAATACAAAATATGGATTCGAAATAATGAAGTGCAACGCCAGAGCCTGTCTAACCTGCTGAACATGAATATTGTGTTCAGGGATATGGCAAGTGGCGGACAGGTGAAGAGTATTCCTATCAGTACTTTGGTTGATGTTGATTTTACAAGCACTTACGGTAGTATCAAGCGGCTGAATGTGAAACGTGTGATCACATTGTTCAGTAATGTGCTGACGGGATACACGCCTACTGAAGTGAACCAGCAATTGGCATTAGCGATCAAGGATTTTAATAAATCACCGAATGTAACCATTAAGCAAACCGGAGAAAGTGAACAGCAGGCAGAGACAGCAGCCTTCCTTGGAAAAGCGTTATTGATTGCACTGATGTTGATCCTTTTCATACTTGTGCTGCAATTTAATTCTATCAGTAAGCCCGTGATTATTCTTACAGAAATATTGTTCAGCATCATTGGTGTTACATTGGGCTTTGCAATCACAGGCATGAGTGTGTCAATAGCAATGACCGGTATTGGTGTGGTCGGGCTTGCGGGTATTGTGGTGAAGAATGCCATCCTTGTAATAGACTTCGCTGATGAGTTGCGGGCAAGAGGATTGAAAGTGCGAGAGGCCGTGGTACAGGCGGGAAAGATCAGGATCATACCTGTATTGCTCACTGCCCTGGCAGCAATATTTGCACTGATACCTTTGGGTATTGGTTTCAATATCAACTTCATTACGATGTTCAGAGATTTGAACCCTCATATTTTCTTTGGGGGAGATAGTGCTGCATTTTGGAAGCCACTGGCATGGACGATTATTTTCGGGTTGGCATTTGCATTCTTCATGACGCTGGTGATGGTACCAAGTATGTACCTGATCGCCGAGAGACTGAAGCGCCCAATGCGGAAAATGTTTGGTGGTAAATGGATCAGCATATTGGGTATTCCTCCATTTACGATATTATTTATACCACTGATGGTGGTGGCTATGATCATTCATAATGTGAAAGTGAAACGACGCAGAAGACGGTTGGGAGATAATGTGAACGAAAAATGGATCGGTAGCTGGTTTTAATTTTTTAAGGTTTAGGTAGCCGGGAGGGATGAGTTAGGAAACTGTTTGAGGTTTTCAACTTGTCCTTTCCGGTTTTTTTGTTACACAGAGCACCACTGGGTACCACAGAGGTGCACTGAGTTTATTCTCCGTGGCTCTCTGTGACTTCTCTGTCTTCTTCCTCTGTGTAAGTTATTTTTTTGGTACACAGAGCACCACTGAGTACCACAGAGGTACACGGAGATTTTTTCTGAGCTTTTCCCCTGGTTTGCAATGCAATGGCTTTTCTTGATACTTTGGAAAAAATGATTCCAGCCTGGGAATTGGGAATAGGCAGAAAAAGTTCTATATGACTTGCTAAAAGAGCTACAAATTCTTTCTGCCAACCAATTTTTCCCTTACCTTCGCAGCCCAAATTTTTTATTTAATCACAAATCAAACGCATGAACAATTATGAATTGATGGTGATCTTCACCCCGGTACTCTCTGAGGACGACTTCAAAGCCGCCCAGAAGAAGTACACCGCTTTCCTTACTGAGAATGGCGGCGAGGTAGTGCACAAGAATGCCTGGGGCCTTAGATCACTGGCGTACCCAATCCAGAAAAAGACCACCGGTCTGTACTGGATCCTGGAATACAAAGCGCCAACCGACTTCAATGAAAAGCTGAAGACTCAGCTTTTGCGCGATGAATCAGTACTTCGCCACATGTACACCGTATTGGACAAATACGCCGTAGAGTACAATGCCAGAAAAGCAAAAGGAATCTCAACTGCCAACGAAAAAGAGGAGGTAACCAATGCCTAAACCAAACGAAATCAAATACCTCACAGCCATCAAAGCTGATAAGAGGCCAAAGAAATATTGCCGCTTCAAGAAGTTGGGCATCCGTTATATCGATTATAAAGATGCTGACTTTCTGAAGAAGTTTTTGAATGAGCAGGGTAAATTATTGCCCCGTCGTATCACCGGCAATTCATTGAAGTACCAGCGCAAAGTGAGCGATGCCGTGAAGAAAGCACGCCAGATGGCCATTTTGCCGTATGTGACTGATCTATTAAAATAAATTTTCTTAACCACCCTAAATTCCGAAAATAAGGGATGACAGTTCGCCGCGGCGAATTGGGTAAAAATGCAAATCAAATGCAGGTAATACTAATTAAGGATGTAAACAACTTAGGCGGTTCCAACGAACTGGTAACTGTGAAAGACGGATATGGCCGCAACTACCTGATCCCCCAGGGTATGGCAGTAGAAGCCAACAAGTCTAACCTCGCTCAATTAAAAGAACGTCAGAAACAACAAGCCAAAAAAGAAGCGAAGTTGCTCGCTGAGATCAATGAAGTGAAGAATGCACTCCAGGAAAAACCACTTTCTATTGGCGCGAAAACAGGTACTTCCGGAAAGATTTTCGGAAGTGTTACTTCGGTTCAGATCGCAAGGGCCATCCGCGACCAGCGTGGTTATGAGATTGACCGCAGGAAAATCGCTATCGTTGACGATGTGAAAGAACTTGGTACTTACAAAGCTCATATCGATTTTGGCAATGGCCATGATTTTGATGTGGAGTTTGAAGTGGTAGGTGAGTAAATCATATTGAAACTAATTTCTTTAAAGGCTGCCGTAACTGGCAGCCTTTTTTCGTGCACTTCTGTAAGCAAGAATTCTTTACCCACTATAAGGGCTGGAATTGTTTTCCTTACATTTTGGAAAGAATAGTTGTCAATATGTAAAGAATACTTTACATTTGAGTAAAATTTCTAATCATGCTTTCTCAATTGTTATTACCACACAAATTCAAGAAAATAGGCTGGTTTATCCTGGTACCGGCTACTATTTTTGGGATCATCCTGGTATCCTCTGATTTTCTAAGTCTTCAGATCAACGGAAGGGCATTTGCGTTTTTCAGTGATGAGATATTGGGTGATCGTCATACATTTAGTTTTATTAAAACAAACATTGCCCCTACGCTGGCAGGGGTTTTATTTATTATTGGGGCTTTGTTGGTATCATTCTCGAAGGAAGAGCAGGAAGATGAATACATTGCAAATCTTCGGTTGTCATCTCTGCTGTGGGCCGTGCTGGTAAATTATATTTTGTTACTGATTGCTTTTATGTTCATCTATGGTACACCATTCCTGATAGTGATGCTCTATAATATGTTTACCGTATTGATCCTTTTTATCATCCGGTTTCATTTCCTTTTGTACCGTAACTCAAACTTGCTGTCTGATGAAAAACTCAATTAAGGTAGAAAGAGCCATAAAAAATATGACGCAGGAAGATCTTGCAAAAAAAATATCCGTAAGCCGCCAAACGATCAACGCAATGGAAGCCGGAAAGTATGTGCCCTCTACAGTACTTGCATTAAAGATTGCAAAAGTATTTGGTAAACCAGTAGAAGAAATTTTTGAATTGGAGAAAGGAGATTGATAATTGCTATGATGGTTTGATTGAAATCATTTATTTGTTCCACAAAAAGAATCCTCCCGTACCGATTCTGATTTGCATAATTTTGCTTTTGCATTATGACTCAGCAAACCAGGAAGAGTGAATTAAGTTTATCCGGAGCAACGGCATTGCCGGATTCAAAAATGATGGTGAATGGAACTGTGTATTCCATTTTGCTGGCGATCAGCTTCAGTCATTTTCTCAATGATACACTGCAATCGCTGATTCCCTCTATCTACCCGCTTATCAAGTCAGATTTCCATCTCAGTTTTGCACAGGTTGGATTGATCACATTGACTTTTCAGCTCACTGCTTCATTGTTGCAGCCATTTGTGGGGCACTTTACAGATAAGCGACCACAGCCTTATTCACTGGCAACGGGTATGGCATTTTCACTTTCAGGATTAGTGTTATTAGCCTATGCAAACAGTTTTCTACACATCCTCGTTGCCGTAGCGTTGATAGGAGTGGGGTCTTCAGTGTTTCATCCTGAGTCTTCCAAGATAGCCTACATGGCATCGGGTGGCAGGCATGGACTTGCACAATCTATTTTCCAGGTAGGTGGCAATACAGGTGCTGCATTTGGACCATTATTAGCAGCGGTGATCATTGTAGGACATGGCAGGATCAATATCTTATACTTTTGTCTCCTCGCGTTACTGGCCATTTTTGTTTTGGTAAGGGTGGGTAACTGGGCTAAGAGCCGTTATCATCTTGCCAAGGCAAAACCTGTCAGTCTTAATGGTGAAAGTTTGCGTGTGGTATCGAAGCAGAAAGTCCGGATGGCCATTGCCATTTTGTTGGTGCTTATATTTTCGAAATATTTCTACCTGGCAAGCATGAGCAGTTATTATACTTTCTACCTGATGGATAAGTTTCATGTTTCTGTTCAGAGTTCACAATTGTATTTGTTTGCTTTTCTGGCCTCAGCAGCGGCAGGCACATTTATCGGAGGGCCTTTGGGCGACAGGTTTGGAAGAAAGTATGTGATCTGGTTTTCTATCCTCGGTGTAGCACCGTTTACATTGGTACTGCCTTATGTGAGTTTGTTCTGGACGAGTGTCCTCAGTGTGATTATCGGGTTCATCATATCTTCTGCCTTCTCGGCTATTCTCGTGTATGCACAGGAGTTAATGCCCGGTAAAGTTGGGATGGTATCAGGATTATTTTTCGGATTGGCTTTTGGAATGGGCGGCTTAGGCTCTGCTGTGCTTGGTACGCTTGCAGACCATACCAGCATTTATTTTGTGTACCAGGTATGTTCTTTCCTTCCCCTGATAGGATTGATTGCCGGCTTTCTGCCAAATTTGAGAAAAATTAAGAAAAGGAGTGAAGTGGGGTGAGTTGTTAGGTTGTTGATTTGTTGATTTGTTGATTTGTCGGGTTGTTGGGTTGTTGAGGTAATATGTTGTGTGGTTGTGGCAAACTTGAGACAAGAAAACTTGATACCATTTAGAAATTCAAAATGGTCAAAAATCTTTCGATATAATCACTATTTCCTTTTCTCAAAAGAAACCTCTGAACTGTCATCCCGAACCGCCGCGGCGGTGAGGGATCTGCCGAATCAAGGGAATGTGGTCAAATGGTTTATTATTAAAGGCCGGAGCCAGCTTCTATAATTTAGCGATGGTGCTGCTATCTGGCAGATCCCTCACCGCCGCGGCGGTTCGGGATGACAGCAGCATTTTAGCTTTTCCAGCCTTGATGAAACAGCCACAGCATCTGGTCATTGCCATTATTGACTATTTTGAATTTCTAAATGGTATGATTCGCCGCTGCGAACGAAACGTGAAACCCGAAACGTGAAACCCGAAACCCGGAACTTTCTTAAACGCTACACTCTACACTCTCAACCCTACACTCTACCACCCTGCACTCTCACCGCCTCTTCTTAACAAAAACACTAACTCCTGCTCCGAGCACAAACAATATTCCTGCAGCACAAACACCATTCCATCCAAAGGCATTCCATGCAAAACTGCCGACAATAGAACCCAATGTTCCTCCGATAAAAAATGATGTCATGTATATCGTGTTCAGCCGTGTACGTGCTCGTGGTATCAATGAGGATACACGTGTCAGGTTGGGAATGTGAGCGCTCTGCAATCCTACATCTATCAGGATGATTCCGGCAATGACGATCCATATCGATAGATGCCCATAGAACATGATAGCATACCCGATGATCATGATGAGAATACCCAGTCGCATTGGAAGTGATGGGCCTCTACGGTCATTGATGGTACCCACAATTGGAGAGATCAATGCACCGGCTAGTCCTACAATACCAAACAATCCAATCACAGAGAGTGAAAAATTGAATGGAGGTTTCTCTAAGAAAAACGCCATCGTACTCCAAAAGGCAGAGATGGCACCAAAGGTACAGGCACCGATCCACGCGCTCTCGCGTACTATTCTTTGCGAACGAAAAAGGCGGATCAGCGATATCATCAATACACTGTAGGAACCACGGAATGCAGGACGTTCACCGGGTAGCATTCTGTGAACCATCAAAGCCATAACGAGCATCAGTCCGCAGGCGATCCAATATACGGAACGCCAGCCCCAGAGTTCCGCAGCGGCACCACTTAGGGTGCGCGATAGCAGGATACCCGATAGCAATCCTCCCATGATGGTGCCAATCACCTTGCCTCTTTCTTCATCAGACGAAAGGTGGGCACTCAGCGGAACGAATACCTGGCATGCCGTAGCAGTAACGCCAATGCACACACTAAAAAAGTACAGCATTTCGATATTTTGTGCGATCGCTGCACCGGCCACCGATATTGCTGCAAAGATGTGCATCCAGGTCAGCAGCGTCTTTCGCTGCACCATGTCACCAACAGGAACTATAAAGAACAATCCAAGCCCGTATCCTAATTGTGAACAGATATTGATCCATGCCGCGGCACTCTCAGTGACTTTGAACACTTTTGTGAAATCACCCAGCAAAGGCTGGCAGTAGTAGAGGTTAGCTACCATGATACCACATGACAATGCCATGAAGTATTTTAATGAATTGGAAATTCCTTGTTGGTTTATTGGCTCTGATTTTTCTCCTGTAATATTTGACATACGAAGTTGCAAACTTTGTTTAAATGGACTTCATGACAAAATATTTTTTGGGAGAGGCGGATATTTGTTGGTCGTTGACCGTTTCTCGTTATTCGCTATTCGTTGATCGTTGGTCGTTGATCGTTGGTCGTTGATCGTTGGTCGTTGATCGTTG
>CAZGNJ010000024.1:58972-62948 GCA_964526985.1 uncultured Ginsengibacter sp.
TCGTTGATCGTTGGTCGTTGATCGTTGGTCGTTGATCGTTGGTCGTTGATCGTTGATCGTTGATCGTTGATCGTCTGTCGCAGCGGAAACAATCCGCAATCTGTAATTAGCAATTAACCATTAACAATTAACCATTATCATTTCCTCCTCCAATTCCATTTCAAACCAAGCGTAGCCCATCTCCCCGGCATCGGTACGGCTCCTGCTTCCACATAAGTTACATTGGTGAGATTGTTTGCCTCGATGTAAATGTCGAATCCCGAAAGCGAAACGCCTGCCTTTGCGTCTAATAAAAAGTAATCCTTGTACTGAATCCTTTGCTGGTAGCGGGCTGTAAGGGTGAAGTGATACTTGTCCCGATAGGAGATATTGCTAAATACTACTGCCTGGTTGCGTAAATTGTTCAAAGCATAATGCGAGATCATTTCAGGATGTGCCGATTCAATTCGTGGACTCAGCCATGTAAAGGAAAGCCCTGTCAGCCAACTGAACGCTGAAACTTCGTTATCAGTGATTCGATAATCAGAAGAAAATGAAATACCATCCGTTTTTATCCTTTGAAAGTTTTCCGGCTGCCAGGGATCTGAAATATCATTCTTTACCCAATCGATGAATTCAGAAACATTTTTGTGAAAATAACTCAAGGAAACATTCAGGGATGCGTCGTTATATTTCAGTCCTGCCTCTGAATGAAAAGACTCTTCCGGTATTAGTTCAGGATTGCCAATGTTTGACGGGCCTTTGTAATACAAGTCTGTGAACGTAGGCAAACGCTGCCCTGCACCGGCATTTACAAACAAGCGGATTTTATTGGTAACATCATAACCCGCATCAATCCCGGGCAATACTTCCCATCCGAAATCTGAATTGTAATTGATATATGCGCCTGCATTCACCAATAATTTTTCAACCTTATTAAAACTGTATTCTCCAAAAAACCCATAGTTCATTCTGGATCGTTTGCCTAAGCTATTGCTGTTGATGGCTTCACCTCTTATTTCCAATCCAAGTCCAAAGTCACCCACTTTACTTTTGATGGTGTTATTCAATTCCAAATCCCAGACATTGGTTTGGTGAATATTCCGGTAATAGCTGGGGTTGTGCCGTTTAAAAATATAATCATCTTTGTTGTATCGATAACTGAGACGTGGACGGAATATCCAGTTGGCATTTATGTTCAAAACAGAAGTTATTGCTGCAATGGCAGTCTCCACATGCTCTTTGGATTCCATATCTGCAGGTGCGGCGTAAAATGCATTCGCCCCAAAATCATTATTCACATATCCTGCCATCACATTCACTTTGTTTTCACTTCCGGCTGCAATCGTATTTTGATAGAAAACTCTCTGGTTATCGAAGGCTGTGTTGTATCGGTATCCTGAAGAATGATTTTGACTTGCCGAAATGAATTGATTTATTTTCTTTCCATGAATACCTGCAGTGACATCAACCCCATAACCTGCAAATAATTTTCCGGTGCTGGTATCTTTTTGAAAAGAACTGCCGGAATGAATATCCATGTCAATTCCCGTATAACGAGGCTGCAGTGTGATAATGTTGATAGCGCCATTCAATGCGTTTACTCCGTAGATGCGTGCGGCAGCACCTTTTAATATTTCTATCCGTTCAATGGCAAGCGTGCTCACAGGCAGGTTCATCATATTGTGGCCCGTTTGCGGGTCAGTTACTTTTATGCCATTCAGCAGTACAAGCGTTTCATCAAAGGTGCCTCCATCGATACTGATATCAGCCTGTACACCTCGTGGTCCCCGCTGCCGTACATCAATCCCTGCCACATATTGTAATAATTCATTCACAGATTTCACCGGCAATGCCTGAATCACTTTCTGGTCAATGATCGTGATATTCCTGTTCTGTTTAGAAAATGGAATTTGTAAGCGGCTCCATTGAATGATGATCTCATTCAGTGTTTGGGAAGTATCTGCTATGTTATCGCGTTTATCCTGCGTTTGTGCATTGACGTTATGGACAAAGAGAATGATAATAAAAAGAACTGCCGTCGATTTTGTGATCATGAATTCGGTATTTCAGCGTCGCCAAATGTATGAAAAACCCCGCCCGAAAACAGGCAGGGTTCCTTAACTCACCCCAAGTCGGGATGGAATCACACTCTTTATCTACATCATCATTTCTTTGCATTGCTTCGTCGAAGTATAGAAGTCGAAACCCTGCTGTCATTCTGATCCGTCACAGCGGAGAAGAGTCTGCCCAATAGAGTTATAATGGAAGAGGCAGCTCTTGATTTGATACGTGTCATTGGCATAATGATTAGTCAGTTGCTTCTCCAAAGAATAGCTGGTACGGAAGATTCCAAAAACTTCATGTTTAGAAGCGGTCAAAAAAAAGCCCCATCTCTACCCACAAGAGGATGAGGCCTTCATTCCATATTCCATTGAAAAACTCACGACACCTTGTTTTTAAAAAAAACCTTCAGGGTTTCGAAAAACCCTGAAGGTTTACTATTCTATTCTTTCAAAAACCTCACGACTCCATGATCTTTATTGCTGATCAACTCTGCTATATAAATACCTTTCGCAATATTTTTAGTCGGCATCTTTATTTCATTCAAACCTTTGATCACGGACACTTGCCTGGTCAACTGTACCCTGCCCAACTGATCTACAATCCGGATCACTGCGTTGGCATTTTCGGTACTGAAGTAATGCAGCACCGCTACTTCCTTCACCGGGTTGTACAACAGGGTCAGTGCGCTGCCATTGAAAGATAAATTGACATGGCGCACATCACTCAATAGTTTCTTGCCATCCTTGTCCACCTGCAAAATGCGGTAATATATTTCGCCGCCGGCCAGTGCACTTACAGACTGATCTTCGTAACTGTAGTTTCTTACCGTGTTACTGTTGCCTGCGGCAGCTACTGTGCCTATTGTTTCGAAGTGGGTACCATCGGGGCTACGTTGTATTTCGAACCTGTCTGAATTTGTTTCAGAAGCAGTACTCCAACTCAATACAACATTATTTTGAACAGCGGCTGCATTGAAACTGATGAATCGTACAGGTACAGGCCCCATCTGGTAGAATCCAAGTCCACCACCACTGAAACTGCTCACCATAAATTCTGCCTGGCCGATGCCATTTCCTAAATCTGTATAAACCCAGTTACTTAATGAAGGAGTAGCACCGGATTGATAGAATTCAACTGAGGTAGCGCCTGCCCAATTTTGAGAGGGATCAGCATTTCCGTCAGGCAAATGATAAGCTGTCAATTGGTTTGGAGTAGCAGCAGTACCGAGGCTTCCATTGATATCATTCAAATCGCTGGTATGGAAATAGAACCTGATATTGACCGGAGTAAGCGGTTGCTTGGCGACGCCAATATCCCAGTAACGATACATACTGAAATAGTGGTTGCCACTACCGACAAGCGGACTCTGCACATCTATCCCTTGCCCACCTCCGGCACCGGTTACTGAAATTAGGCTGACCATGAATTGATTCCCACCACCCATGCCGACAGTACCGATATCATTTCCATTCTTTTTGATAGACATAATTCTGTCATCATCACTATTATCATCAGGTGTACCATTATTATTGTAATAATGTGTCCATCCATCCGCGTCAGTACACTCTCTGTTTGACCCCTTCGAAATACCTCCGGTTGATACAACGGTTTCAATTCGTGCAGGCATTACTGTTATATAAGCCGTGTCTTTACATCCCTTGCTATTGGTTACTATCAGCGAGTAGCTGCCTGCAGCTACCGCAGCTGGTGTAGCGTCATTATAAGCTACATTCGTGTAACCGGTAGTGTTATACAGTGTAGTGATGTCTGCCGTACCGTTTGCACAACTGATAGTGGTGGATTGATTAGTGCCCAATTCCGGTTTATCTACAGTAATGTTTTGCCCATTGTCGCTTCCGGTTACGGATGGTGAATTGGATATTACTCTCACGCGGTAGCCGGTACCATTGGCCATGGGCTTGGGTAGTGT
>CAZGNJ010000025.1:0-60427 GCA_964526985.1 uncultured Ginsengibacter sp.
AGGCAGGAGAACATAACCGCAGACCGCATTACAGATGGCGAACAGCCGGTCAGAATTGCGAAAAACCAAATACCTCCCAGAACGAGAAAACCTTTTGCAATTCTATTCTTTGAAATGAATGGTAACAATTTTACCATCTGCAGCAAGAATATGTAGATCAATCCGAGATGTAATCCTGATATAGACATGATATGTACCACACCTGCGTTGCTGTATGCCTGGATGAGGTCCCTGTCCAGGTCACCTCGGTCACCTGTTACCAGTGCTTTCGCAAGTGCGATCTCACGATCGCCATGCAGGTATTTTTCAAAGAGATGATTTTCATAGTTCAATGAATTGAGAATCACATTGTCAAACCAGTTGTTAGTATTCCTGCCTGTATTTTGCCAATCGTTGGCTGAAAGGTAAGCCTGAAAAAATATGTGCTGGTGTGCCATGTAGTTTTGGTAATCGAAAGCACCCGGATTGCCGGTGTTGCTGATTTGCCGGAGGTTGTTCCTGATATAAAGAATATCGCCGGATTTCAAAAATGCACTGTTACTGTCTTTGGAAAAGTATAAGAGTACTTTGCCTTTCACAGAGAAGACAGAATCCCTTCCGTAAGCTGATGATACTTTGGCAAGTACTTTTATTGACTTTTCTTTTTCCTCCGGAGGGGTGATGATATTTACCTTCCAGTAATCTACCCTGTTGATATAATGGCCATGCCAATCAGGATTGTTCTTGATATTATTGAAATGCGATGTTAGCATTCCCAAGAGAAATATAATCCCTATCCAAAGTGATCCTGTTATGGCTCTGTGAGAAAATCGTGTTGCTACTTTTTGCAAGGAAATCAATGTCAATAGAAGAGTGTTGGCAATGAAAGCAGAGCAGGTAATGATGAGGGATGGTTGTACATAATGCTCAACAAGAATTCCGGCTACCAGGGCAGGTAGCAGCCTGGTAAAAGGCGCTTTCTTCCAGAGATGTACTGACCTTGATGATGGCATGCCTGGGGATTAAAAGTAATGGTCGGGAAATGTTTATTGAATTTAGGAAAATTTCTTGTGTCATGCTCAAAGGGTGCACCCCAAATTTTCGCTTCATAAATGATTTTCCGGTTGGTGAGACACCAACCGATAGCAGTCTCTACAGGCGGGTGTCCTTACCCGCCTGCGAAAATTTGGGATGCGCCCTGCTCAATCAATAAACAGTGTTCAGTCAAATAAACTGCCTTGTATAGAAGGGCGCCTGAATATAGTAGTGTCTAAGTCCATTCTTTCATGATTGAGTCCATATCTCTGAATGTATTTTTTGTATTGCTGGTTGATGATATCTGCCATGCTGCCTTCACCACGCATGCGCACTCCAAATCTGCTGTCATTTACTTTGCCTCCATGTCCTTGCTCGATGTAATGCCATACTTTTTCTGCACGCTCAGGAAAATTTTTTTGAAGCCAGTCTTTGAACAATACCTGCACAGCGCCATTCAATCTTACAAAGGTGTAGGCTGAAAATGTGGCCCCATTTTCAGATGCTGTTTTGAGAATGTGGTGCATGTCCTGGTCGTTGAGTCCGGGTATCACGGGCCCCACCATTACGCCGGTCTTTATTTTTAAATCCGATAGTTCTCTGATCACTCTGAATCTTTGAGCCGCTGTAGTTGTGCGTGGCTCCATCACTTTGCGAAGATTTTCATCGAGGTTGTTGATTGTCATAATTACCGAGATAAGATTCTTCTCTGCCATTTCCTGCAACAAATCTTTGTCTTTGAGGATTGCAGCATTCTTGGTAATGATGCCAACCGGTTGGTTGTATCTGTTACAAATCTCGAGGAGTTTTCTTGTCAGTCTGAATTTTTGTTCTGCCGGTTGATAGCAGTCTGTATTTCCACTGAGGGAAATAGGAATACATTTCCAAGTGGGTTTATTCAGGAATTTTTCTAAAAGTTCCGGTGCGTTTTTCTTGACCATGATCTTCGTTTCGAAATCCAGCCCGGCACTGTATCCCCAATACTCAAAAGAATTTCGCGCATAGCAATAGATGCAACCGTGCTCGCATCCCATATAAGGATTCATACTGTACCACATACCTACATCGGGTGAATTCACTTTGTTGACTATGGACCTTGCAATTACTTCTGTGTATTGGGTTCTCGGATTCCTTAACTCCCAGTCATCAATAGCTTCCGGATGTTCCTGAACTATTTCGTTCTTGAGAAAATGATTTTTTGTATTGAATTGAGCACCACGTCCTTTGAGGTATTCAGTATTCATTCCCTAAATGTTTTTATGAGCTGCACTTGCTGTAGCAATCAATTAGCCCAAATTGTTTAGTTCAAAAATACTATAATATTTAGTAAATGAGTGCAAAAAAAACTGCCATAAGAGGGCAGTTTCGTTGTCCCACGAGGATTCGAACCTCGACAAACAGAATCAAAATCTGTCGTACTACCTTTATACTATGGGACAAAGGACGGCAAAGGTAAGCAGCACTACCTTAATTTCAAAAACTGGTCATTAAAAAATTCAAAATATTACGGTGCTACTTTCTTGTCCTCTTCTTCTTTCAGGTTTTTAATGAATTCCAGGGCATCAGGCACTACGTCGCACATGATGGTAATCAATGAGCCCGATTGCGCATTCTTGTATGCGTAGAGTATGGCTTCTTTTTCGTTCTGAATGATCTGAACAGGCACATCTGTCTTTTTAGCCTCGTTGATACCTTCCACCAGCAGGTTTACGATTTCATCTGCAGTACGTCCTCTCAGATTTTTGTCCTGACGGATAATAATTTCATCAAAGTTACGGGCACTAATTCGGCCTATCTCCCTGATGTCATCATCGCGCCGGTCGCCTGTGCCGCTGATAATCCCAACCTTTTTTGTGCTCTCTAATTTATTTACAAAATCGCACAATAGATCGAGTCCGGCAGGGTTGTGTGCAAAGTCAACTAAGAATTTAAAATTTTTAAACTCAAAAATATTCAGACGACCCGGCGTTTGTACGGGTGAAGGGATGAATGTTTTCACTGCTTCTTTAATCGTTTCCATGTCTATCCGGGCCAGGTAGGAAGCAAGTACCGATGGCAGTGTATTCATGATGTTATGGACGGCTTTGCCTCCAAAGGTCAAAGGGATATCGGTAACTTTTTCTACTCTTATTTTCCATGTGCCTTTCATAATTGTTACATAATCGTTTTCGTAAACTGCGGCTATACCTCCTTTTTTGCAATGCTGCTGTACACGTTTGTTTTTTTCGTCCATGCTGAATAGTGCAATATTGCATTCAAGGTCTTTTCGCATATTATATACCAGGTCGTCATCGGCATTAAGTATGGCGTAACCGTTTCGTGTAACCGTCTCTGCTACCACTCCTTTCACACGTGCCATTTGTTCCAGGTTCTCTATGCCACCTAACCCAATATGATCTGCGCTTATGTTCGTGATGATTGCAATATCGCATGTATGGAAAGCAAGGCCATTTTTCAGAATGCCTCCACGGGCGCATTCGAGCACAGCAAAATCGACAGTAGGATCTCTTAAAACAAATTCAGCACTGCGGGGGCCGGTGCAGTCTCCTGTCATCATCATCTGGTTCTGAATATATACACCGTCTGACGTTGTAAATCCGACTTTATATCCACTGCTTTTCACAATATGAGCGGTAAGCCTGCTGGTAGTGGTTTTCCCGTTTGTACCGGTAATGGCGATGATGGGAATGCGGCCATGGCCTGTTGGGAAAAGCATGTCGATGACAGGCTCTGCCACATTGCGCGGAATTCCAACGGCAGGCTCTACATGCATTCTGAATCCCGGGGCAGCATTTACTTCCAGCACAGCGCCGCCACTTTCTCTTAGTGGTGTTCTAAGGTCTGTGGCCATTACATCAATACCACAAATATCTAATCCAATAATCCGGGCGATTCTTTCCGCGAGAAAAATATTGAAGGGGTGCACCTGGTCTGTCACATCTTCTGAAGTGCCGCCGGTGCTTAGGTTTGCTGTTGGCTTTAGTAAAATGAGTTTCCCTTTTTCCGGGATGCTTTCTAAAGTTAAACCAGCATCATCGAGCATTTTTTGAGTGAATCCGTCGACTGTGATTTGGGTCAATACCTTTTCATGGCCGAATCCGCGCCTCGTATCCTGATTCGTTTCATTAATGAGTTCATTGATCGTATGTACGCCATCACCTGTTACCGAAGCAGGTGTACGCAATGCAGCGCAAATAAATTTGTAATTAATAACGAGTATCCTGAAATCAAATCCTTCAATAAATTTTTCGCAAATAACTGTTCTGCTGTATTGTCGTGCTGCATCCAGGGCCACAATGGCCTGCTCTCTATTGGTAATATTTGTGGTAGCACCCTTGCCATGATTGCCATCCAGTGGTTTTATTACCATGGGATATCCTACTGCGCGTATCGCATCTTCTACAGGTTCACCTCTCCGCAGCAATATTCCTTTGGGAACCGGAATCTCTGCTTTGGAGAGCAGGTTTTTGGTTTCATCCTTATCGCCTGCTATGTCCACTGCTATGCAGGAGGTGGTACCGGCAATGGTGGCTCTGATTCTTTTTTGAAACACGCCATGGCCAAGCTGAACGAGGCTGTGTTTATTCAGCCTTATGAATGGGATGCCGCGGCGGATGGCTTCATCTACAATAGATCCCGTAGAGGGACCCAGCCGGGTGTCTTCTCGGATCTCCCGCATCTCCTGGATTTCTTTTTCGAGTTGGTATTCAGAATTATTGATGAGGTGTTCTACAAGGCGAACTGCTGACTTTGCCGCATAGACTCCTGCGTCTTCTTCCATATAATCAAAGACTACAAAATATTCTCCTTTCTTGCCTGTACCACGGGTGCGACCGAAGCCCATGTCCATCCCGGCCAGCGTTTGTAGTTCGAGAGCTACATGTTCAATGACGTGCCCCATCCATGTACCTTCATCCACGCGATTCAGAAAGCCGCCTGGCACACCTTCGCTGCATCTGTGTTCATAGAGGCCGGGTAAGATGTCCTGCAATTTTTGCCTGAAACCTTCGATCTTGTTGGTGGGGAGATCTTCCAACTCTTCGAGATCGAGAGTCATTTGAATCAATTTTGGCCGGCGAATACTCCAGTAGTTAGGGCCACGTAATACGCGAATGTTGACAATTTTCATGCGAAAGATTTGATGGAGAAATTTTTCAGGTACAAAAGATAAGCAAAGAAAATTTTCTGTTCAAAAAATAATAACCGGATGTAGTACAATTGTTTACTTTGGATTGCGTTACCTTTGAAATACATAATTCGTAATGCATGGTTTCGGATTTTGAAACAAATTGAAAACAATGGAAATACCGCAGGGAAAACTATTTGCGATCGGAGGGGCTGAAGACAAAGGAGTAGATCTTGAAAAAGGGAAGATCGTCAGAAACAATCTCAATTTTTTTGAACTCGGCATATTGCGCCGTCTTGTAGAAGAAGCCGGTGGCGTCTCCAAAAGTATTGCCGTGGTGACTACTGCATCTATGATGCCATTGGAAGTGGGAGATAATTACCTGAATGCTTTTGGGAAGATCGGGTGTACCAATATCACACTTTTGCCTATCCGTAACCGTGCAGATGCCATGAGGCCTGAATATCTCGACTGCATCAGAAAATGCGATGCTGTGATGTTTAGTGGTGGTAATCAGCTGAGGCTTTCCTCTACTTTCGGTGGCACAGATTTTCTTTCCACATTGTATAACCGGTATATGAAAGAGAGTAACTTCCTCATTGGTGGCACATCTGCCGGCGCTATGGCCATGAGCAATACCATGATATATGAAGGGAGCGCTTCTACAGCGCATCTGAAAGGAGAGGTAAAACTTACCACCGGACTGGCATTTATGAAGGACGTGATCTTCGATAGCCATTTCGAAAAGAGAGGCAGGTTTGGAAGGTTGGCACAGGCAGTGGTAAGCAATCCTTCTGCTGTTGGAATCGGACTTGGCGAAGATACCGGTATGCTTATACGTGAAGGTAACATCATGGAAGCAGTAGGAAGCGGCCTGGTAATGATCATTGATGGCCACGACATCCGGCATAATAATATTGCAGACATCCCGGATGGTAACCCCATCAGTGTAGAAAATATACAAGTACATTTTTGTGAAAAAGGAAATGGATTTCTGCTGCATGAGCGGAAGTTTGTTCCTGATATGGCTGCATATCTTCAGAGCAGAGAGTCACCAAAATTGGCACCTGTTGCTTCACGATAAAATACTGAAATAATTAATTTTTTTTACTGAAGTCCTGATTGGATTTTGATTTCAAATTGGGCGCTGACAGAGGTCAATAATGCAAATTGATGCATTTCTTTTGTTAAGCCTGAACCTTGTTGGAAGAAAACCCGGGCAAAGTTTCCTACTATTATTTTTAACGATTACAGGTGTCTGCAAGGACATAGCCTGAATTTTTGCAGGCGAGTGATGGCAGCCAGGTGTAAGGCCACCTAAGATGATGTCTTAGAAGCCAGAGAAGGTCTTTGCGAAGAGAAATTGGAAGGTGGATATTGTATCTGAACCCTATTTGTCCTCTTACTCTGTGTTGTCATGTATTCAGTCAATGGAATGGATTGATATTTGTACAACCAAATTTTGAAAAGTGAATCTAAATAATTATTTGATGGGTTGTCCATCGTCAATGAAAGAATTGGAATGAGCCTGTATCGCATCAAAAAAGGAATCCTGACATTTTCTCCGGCCTATTTTGCTTTGGCTATGTCGACTGGAATTATTGCTATCGCATCCAATATGTTGGGTTACACAGGGCTTGCGAGGTATTTTTTTATTTTGAATAATTTAGAGTTTGGGATATTGACGCTAATCTTAATCATCAGGCTCATTTATTGTTTTCCTGCATTTAGAGAAGATCTTTCTTCACATGCCGAAGGAGCGGGGTATCTAACAATAATTGCCTCAGCATGTATATTGGGTACTGAGTATACTCTCTTAACTTCGGATTCAATCCTTTCCAAAGTGCTCTGGTATTTTTCCATTATAGCATGGGTGGTGATTGTCTATTCTTTCTTCATTTTAGTGACTATCAGGAAGAGAAAACCAACTCTGGAAAATGGAATCAATGGTTCCTGGTTGTTATTTGTCGTGTCCGTACAGGCCTTATCGATTCTTGGCAATTTTGTTGCCCCGTCATTAAGGGCTTCTCAGGAAGCAAGTGCATTTATCAATTTGTTTTTCTATTTGCTGGGCGTATTGTTTTACCTGGTTGTAATAGGAATCATCTTCTATCGTACCACATTTTTCCCAATGAAAGCAAATGAATTCAAGCCGTCATACTGGATAGACATGGGCGCTGCCGCTATTACAACCCTTGCGGGCACGATGCTGGTTACTCATCTGGGTACCATTACACCGTTCAGAGATTTTATTCCTACTATAAAAGTCCTGACAGTATTCTTTTGGATAGCGGGTTCCTGGTGGATTCCTGCGATACTCGTTCTTGAAATTTGGAGACACTTGAACATAGGGGTTCAATATAAATCCGGGTACTGGTGCCTCGTATTTCCTTTAGGCGTTTATACAGTCTGTACATGGCATTTGTCTGAAGTGTTGCAACTACCGTTTCTAAAATTTGTTTCAAGGGTGTCTATCTACATGGCATGGCTGGCATGGGTCATTATATTTATTGGTATGCTCAAAGAGATAGTAAAAGTATTTTCATACAGGAAGCGGCGTGCATTCAATAAGACTTGAAGTTTTTTCCCGCAGGGTCTCCGGCACGGGAAGCTGCGGGGAAGGAAATACTACTAATGATCGTACCAAACGATTTAAGATTGTAGCGGAAGGGATGACCAGCGATGGGCGGATGTTGATGTTGGAAAAAATCGTGGAGGCAGGGAAGTGAATACGAGTGGTAGTTACATGTTTTTCAGGCTTAGCCTGTACAAGTTCAATTCAATATCCCTTCAATCCTGTTCAATTCCTCATTAGTAAATTCTAAATTCTTCAAAGCAGCTACCCCATCTACTACCTGTTGAGTTTTGCTGGCGCCAAGGATAACTGAAGTAATTCTTTCTTCTCCTAATATCCAGGCCAGTGCCATCTGGGCTAATGATTGATTCCTGTCTTGCGCAATGGCGTTTAGCTTTTTTACCTTCTCTAAGATTTCGGGTGTAACCTGTGATTCACTGATGGCACCATTTGCAAGATGTCTTCCAACTCTTGAATCTGCAGGAATTCCATGCAAATATTTTCCGGTTAGTAATCCCTGCGCCAGGGGCGAAAAGGCGATGCAGCCTGTTCTTTCTTTTTTCAAAATGTCCAATAGTTTATCTTCTACCCATCGGTCAAACATCGAATACCGCGCCTGGTGAATGAGACATGGCGTGCCCAAATCATTCAATACCTCAATTGCTTTTCTTGCTTCATCAGCGGGGTAATTTGAAATGCCGACGTACAATGCCTTACCCTGCCGCACGATCAGATCCAGAGCAGTCATCGTTTCTTCCAATGGTGTATCCGGATCAGGGCGGTGGTGATAAAAAATATCTACATAATCCAACCCCATTCTCTTCAGGCTTTGATCCAGGCTTGCTACCAAATATTTTTTCGAACCAAAATCTCCGTAAGGCCCATCCCACATTTGATAACCAGCTTTCGAAGAAATGATCAGTTCATCGCGATACTGCTTCAGATCTTCCTTCAGAATCTTCCCAAAGGTTTCTTCTGCGGCGCCAGGAGGAGGACCGTAATTGTTGGCCAGGTCGAAATGTGTGATGCCATTATCAAAAGCAGTATGGACAATCTGCCTGCAATTTTCAAAATCATCTATAACACCGAAGTTGTGCCACAGCCCGAGAGAAATCAATGGTAATTTAATGCCACTGTTTCCGCATCGGCGGTATTGCATGTGATCGTATCGAGCTTTTCCAGGGATATAATTCATCATTTAATCGTTCACTAACAGGAATAACTATTTTGCGGTAGTTTGATCATTGTCATCAGATCGTGGTGATCAGAATTGAATTGCACATGGGTTGATTTCCCGGAGACGTCAAACATTTGCGGTTCTCAAAATGCTCCCGGTGCAAATGTATTTCCCTGGTTGAAATCGCCGGATTCATATCCTTTCTTGAACCAATACATTCTTTGTTCGGAGGTGCCGTGGGTAAATGAATCGGGAGTAACAGTACCCTGGTATTCCTGCTGCAACCTGTCGTCGCCTATGGCATTAGCAGCATTCAAAGCTTCTTCAATATCATCTGCATTGATTACATTTTTCATTTTTTGGTCGTAATGTGCCCAGAGTCCGGCATAGAAATCTGCCTGCAATTCGAGCCTTACACTATACTTGTTGTATTCCGTTTCTGAAAGTTGCTGACGGAGTTGGGCCATCTTATCAGATAGACCCAAGAGGTCTTGCACATGGTGGCCTACCTCATGTGCCACTACATACGCCATCGCAAAATCACCTTTCACACCAAATTGATCACGGAGTTGTTTTGCAAAGGACAAGTCAATGTACAACTTCTTATCACCGGGACAATAGAACGGGCCTGTAGCTGCATTGGCACCACCACATCCGGAAGTAGTGCTTCCCCTGAAAAGTACAAGTGTAGGCTCCACGTATTGTTTTCCCATATCGCCAAATATCTTGTTCCATACGTCCTCTGTATCTGCCAATACCACTTTCACAAAGGAAGCTTCTTCATCATCCTGCTGCTGCTGTTCGGCAGACATTTCCTGTTGCTGCTGTTGTTGCTGAGGTATCAATTGCTGCAAATCGTTGATGTCACCACCACCGAGAAAGAATTTTGCAAGGATGAAAACCAGTCCTATGACGCCTCCTCCAAGTGCTAATCCTCCACCACTAATGCTTCTGCGATCTTCTACATTGCTGCTTTCGCGACGACCTCTCCAGTCCATAATTGAAAATTTTGATGTTGTAAGCCAAATATAAATGATTCAAAATTTTCAAATTCAAAATATTTGTTGATACGATTAAGTAACGCGTAACTGTATTTTTCTCTTGGAACCTATAAATTCTGATACGGATTAATTTTTTGATGCAAAATCTTTATAGAAAATCAATGAGTTATAAACACTGGTTGAAAATTTCTACTTTGTTTTGAACTTTTTTACAATGCATCCTCCTACCTTTGCGCTCCATTAAAAAAATGCCGGGATAGCGGCATAACAAACAAACCGGCAGCAATGCCAAAATAAAACAAAATGAGTAAACAACATTTCACAACAAAACATGCGAATGAGGCTACCGTTCAGCGCAACTGGTACATTGTTGACGGTACTAATCAAACCGTAGGCCGCATGTGTGCAAGAATTGCATCTGTTCTTCGCGGAAAGAACAAGGCCAGCTACACTCCCCACGTGGACTGTGGCGATTATGTAATCGTTACCAATGCTGAAAAAATCAAATTCAGCGGTAACAAAATGGATGAAAAAGTCTATATCAACTTCAGTGGATATCCCGGTGGTAAAAAAGAAGCTACTGCGGCAGACCTTTTGGCAAGACGCCCGGAAGTGATCATCGAAAGGGCCGTTAAGGGAATGCTTCCTAAGAACAGGCTTGGACGTAAGATGTACAAAAAACTGTTCGTGTATGCCGGCGCGGTGCACCCACATACAGCACAGAATCCTCAACCATTAATCACAAAAAAATAAAGCGGACTCTTCGCTGATAAATTAATAAAATGGAAAAACAAAAAAACGCTACAGGTCGCAGAAAAGAAGCTGTTACACGCGTATTCATCAATCGTGGCGGTGGTAAGATCACAGTCAACGGAAAAGATTACAAGACTTATTTTCCCCTTATCTATTTGCAAAACCAGGTAGAATTGCCGCTCAAGACTATTGAGTCTCTTGACAAATTTGACATAGCTATCAATGCCACCGGTGGTGGTGTGAAGGGGCAGGCTGAAGCTGCAAAGTTGGGTATTGCAAGGGCCTTGCTGGTAGTGAATCCTGAGTATCGTCCTGCACTGAAAGAAGCCGGATTGCTGACTCGTAATCCACCAGGTGTAGAGCGTAAGAAACCCGGTCAGAAAAAAGCAAGAAAGAGCTTTCAATTTTCTAAGAGATAATTGGTGTATCAATAATTATATCATGAAATTTTTCCCGCAAGTGGGAAATACAAAACGAAATAAATGGAAAATAACACTTCTCTACAACAACAACTTCTGGATGCAGGCGTACACTTTGGCCATCTGAAGAAGAAATGGAATCCTAAGATGCTTCCTTACATCTTTGCAGAAAAAAAAGGAATCCACATTATCGACCTTAATAAGACTGTTGAAGGTCTTGAAGAGGCAGCTTCTGCTCTGAAGTCAATTGCTAAGAGTGGAAAGAAAATCATGTTTGTCGCTACCAAGAAGCAGGCAAAGGAAATAGTAACCGATGCTGCCAAGCGTGTAAACATGCCTTACGTAACTGAAAGATGGTTAGGTGGTATGCTTACTAACTTCAATACCGTTCGTAAGAGCGTAAAGAAAATGCAGAACATCGAAAAGATGCTGAACGATGGCACTTTGGATAGTATTACCAAGAAAGAAAGGCTGACCCTGGCGCGTGACAGGGATAAGATGGAAAAGGTATTGGGCGGTATTGCCCAGATCAGTCGTATCCCGGCTGCCTTATTCATGGTGGATATTGGTCACGAACACATCGCACTGGCAGAAGCAAAGCGATTGAACATTACTACATTCGGGATGGTAGATACCAACTGCGATCCAAACAAGGTAGAGTTTTCTATCCCTTCCAATGATGATGCTACAAAGTCAATTGCCATTATCACCAACTATATCACCAATGCTATCGCAGAAGGCCTTGCTGAAAGACAAGCTCAGAAAGATGAAGATGCAGAAGAAACGGAAGTAGAAGTAACCAGGGAGTTTCGTGTGGATGATGGCGAAGAACAATCCGGCGACAGGCAGAAAGGCGGCAAAGGCCGTACTTCCGCAAGCCCGCAGAGACGCAGGATCAATACCGGTGGAGGCAGACCTGCAGCAGGTGGTAGAAAATAGTTTAGATTTTTAGTAACCAATAGTTGGTATTCCATCAGGAATACCTGCATTTAAATATTTTAATTACGATGAGTACAATTACAATAACAGCGGCTGACATTAATAAACTGCGCCAGCAAACCGGTGCAGGAATGATGGATTGCCGTAAGGCTTTGATGGAATCTAATGGTGATTTTGAAGCTGCCATTGATTACCTTAGAAAGAAAGGTCAGAAGGTGGCCGCTTTGAGAGGTGATCGTGAAGCAAAAGAAGGAGTGGTAATCGCTAAGACAACTTCTGACAACAAGAAAGGTTTTGTTTTGACATTGAGTTGTGAAACAGATTTTGTTAGTAAGAATGCTGAGTTCGTTTCCTTTGCACAATCCATTATGGAAACAGCAATTGCAAATGATGCAAGCAATGTTGATCAATTGAAAACTTTGAAGTTAGGTGATGAAACGATCGCTGACAGGCTGAACGAACAAGTGGCAAAGATTGGAGAGAAGATTGGCATTACACGTTTTGAAAAATTAGAAGCTCCTTATGTAGCGTCTTACATTCATGGTGCATACAGAATGGGTGTGCTGGTATGTCTTACTAAAGAGAATGAAGAAGTAGGCAAGGACGTGGCTATGCAAATAGCTGCCATGAATCCCATAGCATTGGATCAGGCTGCGATAGCTCCTGAAGTGTTAGAGCGTGAAAAAGCCATTGCTATTGAGCAGGTAAAGGCTGAAGGAAAACCTGCAGAGATGGCTGAGAAAATTGCCGCCGGTAAATTGAGCAAGTTTTTCAAAGAAAACACTTTACTCGCACAGCCATTTGTGAAAGATGCCAACAAATCAGTAGCCGACTACATTAATAGTGCTGATAAAGAATTAAAGGTTACAGGCTTTATCCGTGTAGCGCTTGGTGCGTAATAATTCTTTTGAATAAATTTTAAATAAAGAAGGCTGTTCCGGTGAGGAACAGCCTTCTTTATTTGATATCCTCTCAGTCATGTTGTGCAGTTTGAATTTTGGTAAGACCAAAATGTTTGCCGCATAATACCTGTATGTTTATCGGTAACCAAATGGTATTAAATTTTCTTCCACAAACTTTCTGCAAAATTCCTTTATTTGATTTCGCACGACTGTGAACTGAGCTTTGATTTCTTCAATCGAACCGGAAGCTTTTGCAGGGTCAGAAAAATTCTGATGAAACATCCTTGCTGTTGTGGGAAAATATGGGCACCTTTCTTTTGCGTTATCGCAAACGGTTATCACAAAATCAAATTGGATATCCCGGTACTCATCCAGTCGATTTGAAGTTTGCATTGTAATATCAATTCCATCTTCTTTCATTGTGGCAATAGCTTCCTGGTTTACCCCATGTGCTTCGATGCCTGCACTGGAAACTTCAGCATTCTCATCTGAAAAATGCCGGAGATAACCTTCTGCCATTTGGCTCCTGCAGCTATTGCCTGTACATATCACCAGAATTTTCTTCTTCATAAAGGCTTAGTTACAACATTCAGGCCCGCAGCAGGACTTTGGTTTTTCTGCATATACAGTAATGCTGAAAATTCCTGTGTTGCCGGTTTTAAAATCATGTAGCTCCGGTTCTGACAGATAATTTTTCAGAATATCATCCGGGATGTTGATGGCTTTTTCTTTCTGAATTGAAATATTTTCAAAACTATTTTGCTTTATCAGATCGAGGTATGCTTCCTTTTGAATAGCCCCGGATACGCAACCTGCATACATTTCAGCATCTTTCCGCAATCGCACCGGTAGTTCACCGATGATCACTACATCGGAGATACTGAAATGCCCTTTGGGTTTCAATACCCTGAATATTTCTTTGAATACCGCATCCTTATCCGGTACAAGGTTTAGTACACAATTACTTACCACTACGTCAGCAATGTTTGAGATCACAGGTATATTTTCAATATCACCTTGCCGGAATTCTACGTTGCCGAATCCCAATTTTTGTGCGTTTGTCGTTGCCTTTTCGATCATAGCGGGAGTGAAGTCTATGCCAATTACCCTCCCTTCTTCACCGGTTTCTGCCCGGGCTACAAAGCAGTCATTACCGGCACCGCTACCCAGATCAATAACGGTATCACCACTTTTTATTTTGGCAAATTGTGTGGGCAATCCGCAGCCTAAACCTAAGTCTGCATCAGGGTTGTAGCCTTCTATCTTACTGTAGTCATCACTCATAATGTTGTAAACCTCAGTGGAACAGCATCCTGATCCACAGCATGATGATTGATTGGTTTCTTTGTCCTGCAAGGCGATCTCACTGTATTTCTGCCTTACGGTTTCTTTGATTTGTTCCGGAGAGTTCATAATTAAAATTTTGAATTAGCAATTGCATTTTATAGAGTCAATATTTGTATAGAGTTTTTCGAAATAGCTCTTAATCAGATCGAAACCCTTTTGATCAAGGCAGTAGCATATTGCATTGCCTTCAATGTTTCCTTTGATCAAGCCTGCATTTTTCAGTTCTTTGAGATGCTGGGAAATGGTCGGCTGGGCTAACGGTAATTCATTGACAATGTCATTGCAGATACAACTTCTTTTCTTTAACAGGTACTCAACGATCGCAATCCTTGCAGGATGCGCCAGTGCTTTCAGCAGAACTGATAATTGATTTTGTTTTCTTGAAAAATGATCTGACTTGCTTGCCCCCATGATTTTATTTCTATATTGCAATATTACGATATAGAAACAAATTCTCGTTTTTTTTTCTGAAAGGAGGTGATATTCTTTATTGATAATTGTGGGGGGTAACACCACAGCAGTTTCTCTGCTGCATTTATTACGAATACACAGTAGGCAGAGTGGAATCAGGACTCTTCCTGCGAATGGCTCTCTTCCCTTTTAGTGAAGCTTTCATTTTCATCAGGAGATGAGCGTTTCTTTCTTTTCAAAAGTCGTAACAGTCCAAACTCTAATGCAGTACCCAGGGTCTTTTTCAGTAGTCCTGCAGATTCATTAATGATTAGTTTCCTGGAGAAATAGCCCACGCCAAGCCCTATAGCCAATTTTAGCAGATTACTTTTAAAAGGACTGGATTCTCTTACATCGGCAAGAGTGTTTTTCAGAATATTTTTTGGCTTCAGATTTTCAACAATGGTATGCAATTGAGCTCTCAGTTCAGATTCCTGCAATGATTTCTTTTCTTCCAACCTCTGGATGGCAGCTTGCAGATCATTTGTATCTGCAATCCTCATTAATTTTTCACCTGCACTTTCCGTATAAGTCATAATAATTGTTTCTAATCTTAATCCATCAGGTTGCGGATGAGCCAGTTGCTAAAAGGTGTTTTCAATAACGATTTTCTAAATGCAAAAAGAAGAAGCCCGGCAATAAAATAAATACCTGCGACAATAAAAAATCCATAATGCATAGCACCCAGTACACTACCCAGGTAAACAGCCAACCCAATAGACAAGAATAAAAGCACCATCAGTAAAATAGCAAGTAAAGCCAATGCTGCAATCGTCGAAGAAAAAACCGATGAGGCTTTGTTGATCGATTTTAGCTTGAACAGGTCGATTCTTGTATTGATATATTCCCTGCCTTTTCCAAACAAGTCTTCTACAGGGTTACTTTCCGATTCCATCTCCATTGTCAACGATTTTGAAAATAATTGTCGGGCTTCCTTTCAATTCAGGAGTTTACGGGTTTTGGGTTTCGGATATCATGCTTGATATCGTGGCTCATCTTTTTGCCTTCACCTACTATGCCGGAGAGTTTTTCTTTTGCAGCATCAAATTTTTCGGATATGGAATCTGAAAATTCGTGGTATTTATCCTTCACGCTACCTGCAAGGTCGCTCCCTTTTTGGGCAATTTTTCTGCGGGTTTCAGTGCCTTTGTCCGGAGCAAATAAGACTCCCAGAATGGCTCCAACGGCTGCACCTGCTAATACGCTCGCTATAAATTTTCCTGTACTCATGTTTTTAGTTTTAAAGATTATAAAAATAATAATAAGTCCTGCTAATTTAGAATGAAAATACATTGCCAAAAATTATTCGCGGTTTCAATCAGGAAATTGATTGCAGAAGTGGGCAAGTTTGGAGACTATTTTGAAATAGCTCCGATCAATTAAAATGATGTGGGTAATATATTTCCCAGAATGCGGGTTAGTACCATGAAATATCTTACCTGCAATTGTTGACAGGTATGTTAACTCATGCAAATAGGAAGGTGCAGGAGTATGTCTCCAAGTCATTTCACCTGGAAAATATTGATGTGGGTAGAGATCCTGGCTCCAGGTATTCATAATGATCTTAATGCTAAGAAAGGTTAACAATTTTAATGTACCTTTTCCTTATAATTTTATTGGCCACTCACGGGCAGTATCTTTTCCTCAAAAGGAAATGTTCCTGTAATGCTGCTGTAGGTGTGATAGGCTGATAGACTTTGACTTTAAAGAAGAATATTGAAAGGGCATACTGATTGAACAATGAAGAAATCAAAAGTTTTCACCGGCAAACCGGTGACTAAATTATTAGAAAGCAGAGGTGCTAACCAGATCCGGTTCGGATTCCTCGCGGCTTTTATCTTGTTGCTACTTAGCAATATTCTTTCTTTTATTTCTACTTCCAAAGTGAATGAACAGGCCTTGTGGGTCAACCACACCAATAAAGTGATACACGATCTGGATAATCTATTGTCATTCGTTACGCGGGCTGAGTCTTCATTTCGTGGATTCCTGATTGATAAGAATAAGTCTCAGGTTCAAATATTCAACCAAAGCGTGCAGAGAATCGACAGTGTGATGATCGTGCTGAAGAATAGCACTGCTGACCAGCCGAATCAACAGCATAACTTCAGTGAGTTAGGATCAATGCTGAATGAGGCTATGTCATCCCTGGGAACCAGAATACAGCAGTTTAAAGAAGATACAATCCTTTCGGGTGATATTTTACAGGAAAATGCAAAAGCCAATATTTTATTATTGGATATAGAAAGCAAAGTTCATCTAATCCAGGAAGAAGAAAGACAGGTATGGAATGAGCGTTCCGATAAAATTTCAGGTTATTCAGAATTGATCAAGTACCTGAGCGTAACCTCCATTGTCATTGCGATTCTGCTTACGTTGTACTCTATACTGGTATTCAATAAAGAAAACCAGGGCAGGAAGGAGGCTGATGAAAAAGCGCTGGAACTGAGACGCCAGTTAGAGAACAGGGTACAGCAATTGGCCGACCTGAATTCTGAGTTAATTGAATTACGTAGCCTGGAAAAGTATGCAGTTACCGGTAGGATAGCACGGACCATGGCGCATGAAGTACGGAATCCGCTCACGAATATCAACCTCGCGCTGGAGCAACTCCGTTCGGATTTTGAAAAGGTAGAAGGTTCAGAAATGTTTTTTGATATGATCAACCGCAACTCTGAAAGGATCAACAAACTGGTTTCCGATTTACTGAATTCAACACGGTTGACAGAGCTTAATCGTAAATCAGTTTCTCCAAATGAACTGCTTAATTCATGCCTATCTGATGCCCGCGACCGTATCATGCTCGAGCACATACATGTTGTGAAAAATTATGACGCTGAAATAGGGAATATTTCTGTAGATGAAGAGAAGGTGAAAATTGCATTCCTGAATCTTATCGTCAATGCCATTGAGGCTATGCATACCGGGGGTACACTTACGCTTGCAACCTGTGTGGACAAAAACAAATGCGTTGTCACGATTTCTGATACCGGCAAGGGATTGACTAAAGATCAGTTGGGCAGGCTGTTTGAACCTTTCTTTACTACAAAGCCAAAAGGAAATGGGCTTGGGCTTGCAAACACTCAAAACATCATCATCAGTCACAATGGAGTGATCAAAGCAGAAAGTGAAGAAGGGAAAGGGACCACATTTACCATTACTTTCGATTTAGAACAAAGTGCTTAGTGCCTGAAATGTAACTGATCAAGCGTGTGCTCAATTGTAGCACGTGACAATGGTTTAAAAAGGAAAATATCAGCACCATTTTGAATGGCTTTTTCTTTTTCGTTTTCTGCATTGTATGCTGTCATCATTACGATTTTCGCCTCAGGAAGGTTTTTACGTATTATGGGTATATAACAAATACCTGAGCCATCCGGCAACTGGTTGTCCAGGAAGATGAGATCCGGGTGCATGGGGATTATTCTGTCAATGATCTCGCTGAGTGTATTAATTGAAACTGTGTTAAACCGTTCACTGCGCAACATGCTTTCGAGCAAAAGACATAAATCCTTTTCGTCATCCACAATGGCAGCTTTCATATATCTATCCAAATGATCCATGTGATTAAAGTTTCATAGAGTATCCATACAGTTTTGAGATACCAATTTTTTTGCCAAATTGGAAGAAGGTCTTGCCTTAGGTTTAGATGAAGAGAGCTGAAGAATGATTTTCGTACCTGTAGAATGAATATTTTATCATGAATTTATCAATGAACTTACTGGTAAAGCACCTGGTTGTTAAAAGAATGAATTAACTTAAATTTGTTTCCATTCTATATTCTATAATTAACAATGAATACCAAAAAGAAGATCCTGATCATCGATGATGATTTAGATATGTGCGTTTTATTAAGCAGTTTTTTGAACAAAAAGGGGTATGAAGCTGCTACTGCGCATAATGCTGCCAAAGGCCTTGCAAAATTTAACGAAGAACGCTTCGATATTGTACTCTGTGATTTCAGACTGGGTGATAAAGACGGTAAAGATGTACTGCTAAAAATCAAAGACATCAGGCCTGCAACGGTTGTCATTATTATTACTGGCTATTCAGATATCAAAATTGCCGTAGATGTAATCAAGCATGGTGCCTTTGATTACATAACCAAACCATTGATTCCCGATGAAGTATTGAATGTGATAGAAAAAGCGGCCAATGCACCTGTGTCAGAAACAGAGAGAAGTGAATCTGCAGCAGTATTGAAACCGGAGAATGCTGTGGCAAGAGAAGTGCATGTCAATGAGGATTACCTGATGGGCGAAGATGAATCAATACTAAAAGTTTTCAACCAGGTAGGAATCGTAGCAAATACGAATTACAGTGTGATCCTGTATGGAGAAAGCGGAACCGGCAAGGAAGTAATTGCAAAGACAATCCATGAAAATAGCCCGAGGAGAAATGCACCATTTATTGCAATGGATTGCGGCACACTTTCGAAAGAATTGGCAGGTAGTGAATTATTTGGTCACGTGAAGGGCGCCTTTACCGGTGCTGTTACGGATAAGGTAGGACATTTTGAATTGGCCAATGGTGGCACTTTATTTCTCGATGAGGTAGCAAATCTGAGCAGGGAAGTACAGGCTTCATTGCTGAGAGTGATACAGGAGAGAAAATTCAAACGCATAGGTGGAACTAAAGAAAATGATGTGGATGTACGCATCATTGTGGCCAGCAATGAAAACCTGCAGGAGGCTTATCAGAAAGGAAAATTCAGGGAAGACCTGTATCACAGGTTCAATGAATTCTCCATTAAATTACCTCCATTGCGTGAGCGGAATAATGATATCCTTTTGTTTGCTGATTTCTTTTTACAGAAGACCAACAGAGAATTGAGTAAGAATTTAGAGGGTTATGAAGATGAAGTGAAAGAAATTTTTATGCATTATCTCTGGCCGGGCAATTTGCGTGAGTTGAGGAATGTGGTACGTCGTGCTGCATTGCTGACTCCCCGGGGTCTTATCTCAAAGAATGTGTTGCCCTGGGAAATCACACAGTCACTTGCAGAAAGAAAAAATGATCCTGCAAACCATGCTGATGAATTGAGAAATACATCGATGGATGAAAAAGGCATGGATCTAAAAGACGCGGCTGCAAAAGCAGAATACGAGACCATTATGAGTGTATTGAAAGAAGTCAATTTTAATAAAACCAAAGCCGCAGAAATTCTGAAAATAGACCGGAAAACACTTTATAATAAGATCAAGATTTTTGAGTCGATGTGAGGAGGATGTGGTTGATTGATTTTCGTTGCCTGTTCGCCGGGGCGAATTCGCTGCTTGCTTGCTGAGCCTGTCAGACGAAGCCAAGCCTTGTCTGACTCAGACCGAAGCGTCCGAGTTTTAAATACTGACCGTAGCGTCAGTGCCGAAGCATGCGTTTCTTGTTGTTCGTTGCTCTTTTCCACGGTAGTGGACATAAATCAAAAATCATAATCTCTCTTCGCTGCATTCAGCCTGATGCCAATATTGAAATAAGTCACAGGGCTTAATTCTGTTTCTTTTCTAAACAAGATATTTCCTTCTAAAAACAAATTCTCTTTCAGTTCATAACCAACTGTAGCAGCTAAATTAAGTACCTGGACTTTCCTTCCCCCGCCTACGTCAAACCCAAAGTCTCTGCTACGTGTGGTATAGAGTTTGAAAATATCACCACCGAAATTATCTGCAAGCGTATCCAGTCCTTTGTAATAATAAATAGCCCTTGCGTCGAAATGCCATTTGGGTAATGGCTGGTATCTGACTGTTCCAAGAAACTCCTGGAAGTTAGCGCCCAGAGGATGCGCCAGCGGAAGATTGTAGTGAGCATAATTGGCTACTGAATCATTATGAGTGTAGGTAAATGGCCTTACACGATTCATTTCAAACTGAAGGTCGAGGTTCTTTATGTTGAAGACATCCACATACTTTGCACCTAACTGCCACCCATATTTGTTAGCCCAATACCCGGAGTTCTTTGTAATCTCTTTCAACAGAAATTCATCCAGCAACAATTGACCGTAAAACTGAAATCGCTTCATGGCATTAGCTTTAAAATCAATTCCTGCCAGTGCATTATCTGGACTGCCAACAGTCCCTTCAATGTGCCTCAGAAATATTATCGGGTTCAGATATTCGAAATCGAACCGGTTTTTTCTGCCAAAGATGACACTCTCAAATAATCCAATATTCAACCACTTCGTTACATTCATGCTTAGGTGATGCATGGCCGCATATTTCCTGTCGAGTAAGTGATCTCCTGTTTTTAAGAAATCAGGCATTAGTTCCATGAACAGATTTTGATAATTCAGTTTCCAGATCCTTGTATTTAATTTTAAGAACAGGTAACTGTCTCCGAAATCATCGAGAAATAAACTGCGGTATCCATTGCCGATGAAATTTTTATCATAGCCGAATTGTACATCGATGTATTTGGTGACATTGAAAGTGAAATAGCCTCTTCCGTCAAAATAATCATAGGCATTATTTTTAAAGCGTTTATAAAAACCTACTCCCGGTACTGCGCGATGATCTGCGACATATTCTCTGAAAAATTGTGGGCCTCTTTCCTGGTTGTCCGCAATGGTAGAAGAAAATCCGATTTTGTTAGCAATCCTACCTCGCAATGTCACTCCTCTCCTGTTGTAGAATAATGACTGGCTCTCCTCTCCGCCACCTCCATATTGAAAAGAGATCATCGGATTCACTACAAGGTAAAAGTCTTTCTTATCTACCTCTAACAGGTTCGGTTTTGTTGTGTAAAAAGTTTTCAGGATGGCCTGCTTACTTTGAAAAGATGTTTTGTCTCCGGTTACCCATTCAGCATTATCCATCAGCAAAGAATGGATGTTATATTGATCCACCTCAGAAAGAGAAAGGTCTCCATTACGATACAGGCTGTCTGCGTGTTCGGCTGCCTGTACGGCATATCGGCGACTAAATGGTTTAACGGTGCTAAAATTTAGATCACTATTTTTGCCCTGCTTTATTTCCAGCCGGTTCAAGAGCGGATAGGCTTTGTTTCCTTCGGGCAGATAAGTGGTTTGGCAAAGAGTGCGGATGGGTATGCAGAATGCTAAAGCAAGTGCGAGTCCGGTAAATATTCTCATGGGATATAATATACTGTGTATGCAAAATACTCTTTTTAAAAATATATCTGTTGTCAATGAGGGGAAAATATTCACCTCGGACGTGTATGTAAAGAATCAAAGGATCGAAAAGGTAGATTCAGATATTTCGGTAAAAGAAAGAACACTTGAGATTGCCGGAGATGGATTGTACCTGTTGCCGGGTGCTATTGATGACCAGGTACACTTCAGAGAACCGGGCCTTACACACAAAGCAGATATTTATACAGAAAGTAAAGCGGCAGTAGCAGGTGGCGTCACCTCGTTTATGGAAATGCCGAATACCATTCCCAATGCATTGACATTGGATTTGCTGGAGGATAAGTACAAAATTGCTCAAAACAGCTCATTGGCCAATTACAGTTTTTATATGGGTGTAAGCAATACCAATTCTGAGGAGGTATTGCGAACTAACAGTTTTAAAGACACTATTTGTGGTGTAAAAATATTCTTGGGTTCGAGCACAGGAAATATGCTGGTGGACGACGAACCATCACTACACAAGATATTTCAGAACAGCGAACTGTTGATAGCTACCCATTGCGAAGATGAAAAGATAATACGGCAGAATTATGAAGCAATAAAGGCACGGAAGGCCGACTTAGAACCTTCAGACCACCCTGTCATCCGCAATGAAAATGCTTGTTTTGTCTCTACATCATTTGCTGTATCTCTTGCTAAGAAATACCAGACACGTCTTCATGTGTTGCATATTTCTACAGCTAAAGAGCTGGGACTTTTCAGGAATGATATTCCATTAAAGGAAAAACGTATTACATCTGAGGTTTGCGTGCATCACCTTCACTTCTCAGCCGATGATTATGCGCAATTGGGATACCTGATTAAATGTAACCCTGCTATTAAAGCAATGGAGAATCGTGAAGCATTGTGGAAAGGATTGTTGGACAACCACCTTGACGTGATCGCAACAGACCATGCTCCTCACTTGCTGGAAGAAAAGCAGCCTCCCTATGAAAATGCGCATTCAGGACTGCCATTGGTTCAGCATCCGCTATTGATGATGCTTCACTATTGCAAAGAAGGAAGAATCACATTGGAAAAGGTTGCAGAGAAGATGAGTCATGCAGTTGCTAATTGCTTTATGATTCGCGACAGAGGCTACATCCGTGAAGGATATTTTGCAGACCTGGTTGTAGTTGATCTCAATAAGGCTACTATTGTTAATCGGTCAGGTCTGTTTTATAAATGCGGATGGAGCCCGTTGGAAGGATTCAGGTTCCCGGCTACTATTGAAAAAACGTTTGTCAATGGACATTGTGTGTGGGACGGCTCGGGAATTGACGAAAGTAACAGGGGGATGCGGATGACTTTTTATCGGTAAGATGCCGGCTACCTTTGTTGGACAATGCCTTATTTCATTTCAAGCAAAAAAACTTAATTTCGGATTCTAAATAGTTGTTTATCTAACTAAATTTATATGTTACATAATAGATCAATTAATACTGTTGCTGTATTGGGAAGTGGCGTCATGGGGAGCAGGATTGCCTGCCTCTTTGCTGGCATCGGAGTAAAGGTGTTGTTGCTGGACATTGCGCCAAAGGAATTGAATGACGAAGAAACAAAGAAGAAATTGACATTAGAAAGTAAAGCGGTAAGAAACCGCATCGTCAATGATTCTCTTAAAGCAACGATGAAGTCTAATCCTTCCCCTGTATTTACACAAAGCGATGTCCATAATATTACAACCGGAAATTTTGATGATAATTTGAAAGACATTGCAAATGCGGATTGGATCATTGAAGTTGTAGTGGAGCGTCTCGATATCAAGCAATCGCTCTTTGAAAAAGTGGAACAATTTCGAAAGCCTGGTACATTGATTACATCAAATACTTCAGGTATTCCTATTCACCTGATGACAGAAGGCAGGAGTGATGATTTCAAAAAGCATTTTTGCGGTACACACTTTTTCAATCCACCGCGGTACCTGAGGTTGCTGGAGATCATTCCCACACCTCACACAGACGCGGTTATAGTGGATTTTCTGATGCACTATGGAGACCTTTTCCTCGGTAAGACCACAGTGCATTGCAAAGACACGCCTGCATTTATCGCTAATCGCGTTGGTGTATTCAGCATCATGTCTATATTTCATTTGATGGATCAGTTGCAACTCAGTATTGATGAAATTGATTTGCTTACAGGACCGGTTTCGGGAAGACCAAAGTCGGCGACTTTCCGCACTGCTGATGTCGTAGGGATTGATACATTGGTAAAAGTAGCTCAAGGTGTAAAAGATAACTGCCCGAATGATGAAGCTGCTGCCATATTCAGCATCCCCGGATGGTTGCAAAAAATGGTAGATCAAAAATGGCTGGGCGACAAGACCGGGCAGGGGTTTTTTAAAAAGACGAAAGGCGCCGACGGTGCAAAGGAAATTCTCACGCTAAATCTCCAGACTTTAGAATATGCTCCGCGCTCCAAAGGCAAGTTTACAACGATTGATACTGCCAAACCTGTAGATGATCTTAATCAGCGGTTGCAAACTTTATTCAACGGAAAGGATAAAGCCGGTGAGTTTTACAGGTTGTTTCATTACAGTTTGTTTTCTTATGTATCATTCAGAGTGCCTGAAATAAGTGATGCTGTTTACCCGATAGACGATGCCATGAAAGCAGGTTTTGGATGGGAATTGGGGCCATTTGAATCATGGGATTTGTTTGGGGTGAAAAATGTAGTAGCTGAAATGGAGAAGGCCGGGCACAAAGTAGCATCCTGGGTGAATGAATTTATTGCTGCCGGTAATGTATCATTTTATAGGATAGAAAAAGGAAAAAGGCTTTGCTATGATCCGGCTGTAAAAGATTACAAGCCATTGCCCGGAGGAGATGCCTTTATCATATTGAGTGATCTGAAAGAGCAGACAGTTTGGAAGAACTCCTCCTGCCAGTTGGTTGATGCTGGTGGCGATGTGGTGGCATTATCATGGAATACCAAAATGAACAGTATTGGTGGCGATGTGATAGAAGGTATCAACAGATCTATTGCGATAGCAGAAGAAAAATACAAAGGGCTGGTCATTGCAAATGAAGGCCCTCAATTTAGTGTAGGCGCTAACGTTGGAATGATCTTCATGCTGGCAGCAGAACAGGAATTCGATGAATTGGACTTATCGATCAGAATGTTTCAGAATACCACCATGCGTATCAGGTATTCATCCATTCCGGTGGTAGTAGCACCGCATGGAATGACACTCGGCGGCGGATGCGAAATCAGTCTGCATGCTGATAAAATTCAGGCGGCTGCTGAAACCTATATCGGGCTCGTTGAGTTGGGGGTGGGTGTAATCCCGGGTGGTGGTGGTACCAAAGAGTTTGCACTCCGTGCTTCAGATGAAATGCAACACAATGAACCTGAAACTATTCCATTACAAAACAGGTTTTTTACCATCGGCACAGCCAAAGTTGCTACTTCTGCTTTTGATGCTTATAACCTGGGAATCATGAGAAAGGGTAAAGATGAAGTAACCCTGAATCTGTCCAGAAGAATAGCAGATGCAAAAAACAGTGTTATTGAACTTTACGACAGAGGTTATACCAGACCGTTAGAACGAAATGATATCCGTGTACTCGGACAAACTGGATTGGGTATGCTCTATACCGGCATCAATGGAATGTACCGGGGGAATTATATTTCAGAACATGATGTGAAGATCGCAAAGAAATTAGCTTATGTGATGTGTGGTGGTGATTTGAGTGAACCAACTCTTGTGAGTGAACAGTATTTATTAAACCTGGAAAGGGAAGCATTTCTGAGCCTGTGTGGTGAAAAGAAAACCCTGGAACGTTTGCAGAGTGTTATCAAGACCGGTAAGCCTGTAAGAAATTGATATTACATCATTGGGAGAAGTATTCATCATAGAAGAAAGGCTTCAAATCATTGTACGATCTGTATTCCACTTTTACGGAGAAGCGGCAGATGAGGAGATTTCGAAAACCATTGCCAATGATATATCACTGCAATGGAACGAACCCGGTGCTATGATAACAATGAACAGAAACGCGTACGAGCTGCAATTCGTCATTGAAGGATTATACAGGCCATACCTGGCTCCCGGAGAAGTCATAGAAAATACCGATCCCGCCAACAATTATTTCCGCATAGAAAATTTTGCAGTGGGTAATATTTCATTTGTTGATGCCATTGGTAGCAATACAGGATTCTTTCTGAGAGAAAATATTTTGCATCATTCTACCACTGCCGCTCATGAATATGGCCATACCATAGGTCTGGAACATCCTGATGACCTGGATTACAGAGGCAGAGGTGTGCCAGGGCTAATGTATCCGAGAGGCACTTTGGTGGATCCGGAGTTTCAGTACGATCCCTCTGTACCTGCAGGGATGAAAGGAGGTACATTGAATCCATTCAAAAGAAAAGTACTGTTGTCAGATATCGAAGAGCTGAAAATTGACAGGCTTTATTTTGCCGGTAACCGTGCGGTTCTTGGTGAATTTACATCGGTGTGGCACGATGCTCATCAATGAACCTGAATTTTTCCTTTCATCATAATAATTGCAGAAATGTTTATAAAAGGATTTTATTTTAGCCTACATTTATCCCTATGGCAATCTTAACTGTAAAAAACCTCTCTAAGAATTATGGCAGGATCCAGGCGTTAAAAGATGTCAGTTTTTCTGTGCCTCCCGGTGTTGTATTCGGAATACTGGGACCTAACGGTAGCGGTAAAACGACATTGCTCGGAACCATCACTGATATCATAAGGCCTACGGCGGGAAGTTTTGAATTATTCGATCAACAACCGACCGCAGATAGCCGGAGAAAAATGGGAACACTTTTGGAGACTCCCAACTTCTATCACTATCTGAACGCTGTTGAAAATCTGAAAATAACTGCTGCAATAAAGAGAAAGGGTGAAGACAAAATAGATGAGGTACTGGAAACAGTAAATCTCTCTTCAAGAAAACTTTCAAAGTTCAATGCTTATTCGCTGGGTATGAAACAAAGGCTGGCAATAGCCGGATGTTTGTTGGGTGATCCTGAGGTTTTGGTTTTTGATGAACCAACCAATGGGCTCGATCCTGTAGGAATAGCAGAGATCAGGCAATTGATGCGTACATTAAGTGAGCAGGGCAAGACTATCATTATGGCGAGCCATCTGCTTGATGAGGTAGAAAAAGTATGTACTCATGTAGCCATTTTGAAACGGGGTACTTTGATCACGTCCGGAAATGTAGCTGAAATATTATCCAATGAAGAGATACTGGAAGTGAGGGCGGAGAATTTGGAGAAATTACAATCGATACTGAAAAATTTTCCAAATGTGTCAAAGGTGGAACTGGTGACAGATAAGTTGCTCATCTATTTTCCCTCAGGGCAAGGCGATCCTCGCCGGTTGAATGAATACTGCCACTCCAATGGTATTGTACTTTCTCATTTATTATCAAAAAGAAAGAGCCTTGAATCCAGGTTTTTTGAATTAACCAATAACAACTGATATGAAGGAATTGTTGAAAATAGAATGGATGAAAGTAAAGTATTACCGTGCTTTCTGGGTTTTCACGATATTGTATTTTGCTTCGATCATTGGAATCAATTATATCGGGTTTTACATTAACAGCCTGGCAGAAGCAAATGTTCCGATGGGAAAGGCATTGCTTGGTTCACCTTACTCCTTTCCAAGTATCTGGGGTACAATTGGGTTCATGAGTAGTTGGCTGCTCTACTTCCCGGGGATACTATTCATTATGCTGTTGACTAATGAATTCAATTTTAAAACACACCGGCAAAATATTATTGATGGTTGGGAGAGGAAGCAGTTCATCACTGTAAAATTTGTCAATGCATTTATTTTTTCAGCGTTGTCCACAATCCTGAATGTATTGGTGGCACTGCTTTTTGGCGGACTGATCCTTGGTTCTCCTCTCACATGGGAAGGCACTGAGAATATCCTCTATATTTTTCTGCAGACATTTTCTTATATCACATTTGCTATGTTTCTTGCCATACTTTTCCGGAAAAGCGGAGTAGCAATGGCAGTGTTTTTTCTATTCGGGCTGATCTTCGAATCGTTGCTTGGAGGATTGATAAATTTCAAATTTGAGTTAGTACCTGCCGGGTATTTTCTTCCTTTGCAGGTTACAGACACATTACTTCCATTCCCCTTCGGGAAAGGTATTATTTACAAAGGCGCCCCTCCTGCATGGACGCTGGTGCTGGCAGATGTCATCTACCTTGCTGCCTATTATTTTTTCTCAATAAAAAAGTTTGTAAAGGACGACTTGTAAGTACAAACTATCGCCTGTCAGGGTGCTATAAATTCCATGTTAAATTTGATGCTTTTTCTATGGCATAGCCTGGCTCTTTCATGGGCTTAATGTTTTTATCGTACTTTAGTTATAGTTTATTTCTGCCCTTAAAACCACTTGAACTTTGTATGAAACGAATAATAATTTTTCTACTTTCTGTATTACTGATTCCGGCGGCTGATGCCCAGCAGATTTCTTACAGTCAGCCTGATAACAGGGATGCGCGCAATCTCAATTTTGATATCATCGGTAAGATCAACGGTAATTACCTTGTCTTCAAGAATATCAGGAGCAACTATGCAATCAGCGCTTACAATCAGGATATGAACGAGGTTGACAGAACCGAACTGAAGTTATTGCCCGACAAAACGATCAATGTGGATTTTGTCGCATATCCCGATTTTGCCTGGATGGTGTATCAGTACCAGCACCGGAATGTTGTCTATTGCAAAGCCGTTAAAATAAATGGTGAGGGAAAGTTATTGTCAGAGCCGGTTTTGCTGGATACCAGTGAAGTACGGTTTTTTGCCGATAAGAAAATCTATTCTACGATCCATAGTGAAAATAAGAAACAGATCATGGTTTTTAAAATTCAGAAGAAAAACGATCGGTTTAAATTCACCACTCTTTTGTTTAACGATGAAATGAAGTTGCAACATACCTCAGTCATTAATACGGATTACCAGGATAAGAAATATTTGTTCAGTGATTTCCTGATTTCGGACCTCGGCAATTTTATTTTTACAGCAGGTAATCGTTCCAGTTCCAGGGATTTTATAGAGCAACTTTCTTTTTTGGTAAAAGCTCCCACAGAAGACACATTTCGGATTATTCCAATCGAACTAAGAGATAAATATATTGATGAAATCAAGCTGAAGATTGATAATCTCAATACTAATTATTTATTAAATAGTTTTTATTACACCCGCAAAAGGGGCAATACGGAAGGTATGTTTACCGCGGTAATTGATGAAGAGACCAACAGGTTGATTGCAGAGACTTTTGCAAAAATCAGTGACACATTACGAATGAACCTGAGGGACAAGGGAAGTGAGAAGACAGCGTTGAACGATTTTTTTATTCGTGATGTCGTCCTGAAAAAGGATGGTGGTTTCCTTTTGATGGCAGAAGATTTTTATACGCAATCCAGGTACTCACCGTGGAACCGATGGGATTATCTGTATGGCTCACCTTATTCTTATTACTCACCCTACTCTTATTACTCCCCGTACTATTATAATTATTATGGATACAACGATTGGAATAATAACTCAGACACCCGGTATTATTATAACAACATCCTGGTAATGAACCTGGATAGTAGCGGCAAATATGAGTGGACCAATGTCGTTCGTAAGTCACAATATGATGACCAGACAGATAATTATCTATCCTATAATCTGATGATAACCGGAGGTAAATTACATTTCTTGTTTAATGAAAACTCACGACGCCGGATGATCCTGAACGATCGTACCATCAGCGGTGATGGAGAGATTGGCCGCACAGCGCCCATGCACAACCTGGATAGGGGCTTTGACTTCATGCCACGATATGCCAAGCAGGTAAGCGCTTCGGAAATAATCATGCCGTGCATGTACAGAAATGTAATTTGTTTTGCTCTGATCAGGTTTTGATACGATTCATATTTAAGGGTACATTTTTGCAGGCAAAACTTTTTGCTATTTTTACACGCAATAATTTTTAGCCGTGACCGGAATTTTTCGAGCCAATAATCCTTTGAACGCCTCCATACTTTTCGTTTATGGGTTACTGTTGAAAATGCCCTGGTTCTTGTCTCATACCTCAATACCTCCTACAGGCAATGAAGGGTTTTTGTTCAATTGGATAATTCAATTGCTTTCACCGGTCTTTAAAGTGTGGCCTGCGGTTGTACCTATAATCGTTTACCTCTTGTTATTTACCCAGGCACTTTCTGTCAATTACCTGGTCAATAAAAGGCGGATGATGGCCAAGCCAAATTATCTGCCTGCCATGTCCTACCTTTTAATTACTTCCTTTTTTCCTGTTTGGAATGAGTTGACAGCATCCCTGGTAGTAAATTCAATTTTGATCTGGGTTTGGGCCAGGCTAACTAATCTTAGCACATCACAGGGTGCCAGGTCCACCTTGTTTAATGTAGGTATTGTGGTTGGTATTTGTTCTTTGCTGTATTTTCCTGCTATTTCGTTTTTTGCTATTGTCATATTAGGGCTTGTTATCTCACGGCCTCCGAGGGTTACGGAATGGATCATGGTTTTGTTTGGATTACTTACTGTTTGGTATTTTGTCTTTTCAATCCTTTTTCTGACTGATCAATTGTATTCCTATAAAATTCCCGCGATAGCCCTTGAAAGTTGGAAGTTGAATTGGAACCCATTGCAATTTACAGGGATGGTGATCATCGGGTTTACATTTATCCTCGGTGGATATTTTGTTCAGGCACAGTCGTCCAAGCAAGTGATCCAGGTAAGAAAACGATGGACATTTTTATTCATTAATGCATTGATGCTACTTTTTGTACCCTTCTTAAAGTTACATGAGGGGCTGCCGGATTGGGTGATGGTCACCTTGCCGGTTTCCGTCTTTATTGCAGCCGGATTTTATTTTATTCATTCGAAAATAGTGAGAGCTGTTTTACATTGGGGAATGGTCGCCTTTGTATTGTATTGCCAATATTATTAAGTTCTTGAGGAAGCGATGTACCTTTGCCATCTAATACTTGAATAATGAAATTTGGTGTTGTAATTTTTCCGGGGTCTAATTGCGACAGGGATATGGTACATGCGCTTCAGGACCTGGGACATGAAGTATCGACCATCTGGCACAAGGAAAAAGACTTGTCACATTTTACTACCGAAGATTGTATTGTATTGCCGGGAGGCTTCAGCTATGGCGACTATCTTAGATGTGGTAGTATTGCGCGTTTTAGCCCGGTAATGGAGGCAGTAATCCAATTCGCCTCGAGAGGCGGGAAAGTATTAGGTATTTGCAATGGCTTTCAAATATTATGTGAAAGCGGTCTCTTGCCTGGCGTATTGTTGCAAAATGCTAATAACAAGTTTGTGTGTAAGAATATATTTATGCGTTCTGAGACTACAGGAAATATTTATAAGATACCTGTGGCTCATGGAGAAGGACGTTACTTGATAGGCGCCAATGATTTGGAAACACTGGAACAAAGCGGGCAAGTATTATTCAGATACTGCAATGAGAACGGCGATATACATGATGACTTTGCTCCTAATGGCTCACTCAATGGGATTGCAGGTATTAGTAATCGCGAAAAGAATGTAATCGGAATGATGCCTCACCCGGAAAGGGCTTGCAATATTTTATTGGGCAATACGTCTGGAAGTGATCTATTCCAGGAGATATTCAGCCTACAGTCTGAAAGTATTCCTACATAGAATTTTCTTTCTAAAACAGCAATTGGGTGATACTCAGAAATATTTCCCTTTTTGTGGAATCTGAATCGAATAAAAAATCCTCCGTTTAGGAGGATTTTTTATTTTGAAAATTATTATAACGCGATTTGTTTTTCTGTCATCAGCTTTCTAAGGTTGATGAGGCCATAGCGCATACGGCCAAGCGCAGTGTTGATACTGCAATCAGTAACGCGGGCAATATCTTTAAAACTCATTTCGGCGAAATGCCGCATGATGATCACTTCTTTTTGATCCTGTGGCAGCATGTCCAGCAATCTTCTTACACGTGAATTACTTTGATTCTGAATCATCCTTTCTTCTACTCCTGCTTCAGAAAAATTCAGTACTTCAAATAAGTCTCTGTCATCGCTCGTTTTGATAGCAGGGCGACGCTTTACTCTTCTGAAATGATCAATGCAAAGATTGTGTGCAATACGCATAGCCCATGGTAAGAATTTACCTTCATCAGAGTAACGGCCAGAGTTCAAAGTGTCAATGATCTTAATGAAAGTGTCCTGGAAAATGTCTTCCGCCAGGTACTTGTCTTTGACAAGAAGAAGAATGGATGTGAAAATTTTTTCTTTGTAACGCTCGATGAGGTCTGTAAGGGCTTCGCAATCTCCTGAGAGATACATCTGGATCAACGCATGATCCGGATTGGATTGTACGGTTTTCATAAACTGTGTAGTTTTTGGTTTAGGATTTGTGTAAGCCAATTTAGAGAAAGGGGAGTATTACTTTTTTGATTGCAGTAAGTTCTTCTTGCTTTCAGGAAATTGGAAATGCTAAGATTATACAAATATTTTATACCTCCAAACTTTTTAAGAAATTTTTTTTCCCAGGGGATAATACAAGCTGCAATTCAGTAAATGTAAGATGCACGTTTGGAGATTTACGTTAGGTAATAAGTAATTTTGCCATTCACATGTCAGCAAATAAAGTCTCCGCCAAAAAGAAAGATAAAAAGATCAACAAAAATATTTTCATCAAAGGTGCGCGTATTCACAACCTGAAAAATATTGATGTAGTAATTCCACGTAATAAGTTTACTGTTGTTACCGGAGTTTCAGGTTCGGGAAAATCGTCTCTCACTATAGACACACTTTTTGCCGAAGGTCAAAGACGTTATGCGGAAAGCCTCAGTGCTTATGCACGGCAATTTGTTGCAAGGATGGCCAAGCCCGATGTTGATTACATACATAACCTATGTCCGGCGATAGCTATTGAACAAAAAGTGATCACCCGTACTCCACGTTCCACTGTAGGTAGCCTCACCGAAATTTACGATTACCTGCGACTGTTATACGCGCGTATTGGGAAGACTTATTCACCGGTGAGTGGCAGAGAAGTGAAAAAGGATGATGTTACAGATGTAGTGGCATATATTAATAAGTTGTCTATCGGCGATAAGGTTTTAATACTGATTCCATTTCGGAAAATGCAGAACAGGAAGGCAAAGGAAGAATTTAATATTCTGCTTCAAAAAGGATTTTCCAGGTTATTCTCAGCAGGTGAGGTTTATCCCATCGAGGATATGCTCGAATTGAAAGATCCCGACGAATGGATCATTCGAAATAAGGTCTATATATTAATTGACAGGCTGAAAACGAAGAATTTTGATGAGGATGATAACCACCGCCTTGCTGATTCCGTCAATACTGCTTTTTATGAAGGATTGGGTGATTTGTTATTAATTATTAATGATAATAAGGAAGTTCATTTTTCCAATAAATTTGAATTAGATGGTATCCGTTTCGAAGAACCGGTTCCAAATTTATTTTCTTTTAATAATCCTTTTGGAGCTTGTCCTGTGTGTGAAGGATTTTCCCAAATACTGGGAATAGACCCTGATCTTGTGATTCCAGACAAACAGTTAAGCATATACGAAAATGCCATCGCACCGTGGAGGGGGGAAAAATCAGGTAAGTGGAAGGAGAAATTGATCAAGAGTGCTCATCATTTTGGTTTTCCGGTTCACAAGCCTGTGATTGATCTGTCGGAGGCGGAATACAATTTACTCTGGACAGGCAACGTATGGTTTAGGGGTATCAATGATTTTTTTGAAGAGGTAGAAAGGAATTTGTATAAGATTCAGTATCGCGTTTTACTTAGCAGGTACCGTGGCCGTACTCGATGTACTGCGTGCAATGGTTACAGGTTGAGGAAGGAGGCATTATATGTGAAGATCAACGCACGCCATATTGGGGAATTAAGTGAAATGCCCGTGAAAGATTTGAGAAACTGGTTTGATGGATTACAATTAAGTGAATTTGAAAAGCAGATCGCTACAAGAATTTTGTATGAGATCATTAATCGATTACGATTGCTATGTGATGTCGGGTTAGGATACCTGACGTTAAATAGGGTAGCCAATACGCTGAGTGGAGGCGAAAGTCAGCGGATACAATTGACGCGTAGCCTCGGAAGTAACCTTTCCGATTCCTTATATATTCTTGATGAACCATCTATTGGTTTGCATCCTGTGGATACGGAAAACCTGATAGGAGTCTTGAGAAAACTGCAAAAGTTGGGAAATACCCTTGTGGTGGTGGAGCATGATGAAATGATCATGAAAAAATCGGATCATATTATTGACATGGGGCCATTGGCAAGCCACCTCGGAGGTGAAGTCATTGCTGAAGGAAATTATGATGAAATATGTGAGAACAAAAATAGCCTGACAGGGAAATACCTGTCTCATCTGTTAGAAATCACGAAGAATAACCATCCAAGGAAATGGATACGGTCGATTTCTGTGAATGGAGCCAGGCAAAATAATCTGAAAAATATTGATGTGACAATTCCATTGAATATTCTCACAGTGGTAACAGGAGTGAGTGGCAGTGGCAAAACCACGTTAGTAAAACAGATACTATACAACGGGTTAAGAAAACTAAAGGGAGAATCCGGCGAAAAGCCTGGATTGCACAAATCCATTTCAGGTGATATCGATTTCATCTCTCAGATAGAGTTGGTAGATCAGAATCCCATAGGAAAATCTGCACGGTCCAATCCTGTAACTTACATTAAGGCCTATGATGAAATAAGAGAATTGTTCAGTAAACAACAATTATCAAAGATCAGGGGATATCAACCAAAACACTTTTCCTTCAATGTGGACGGTGGCCGGTGCGATGCGTGCAAGGGAGAGGGAGAACAAGTGGTGGAGATGCAGTTCCTGGCAGATGTACACCTGACCTGTGAAGTATGTCATGGTGCCAGATTCAAGAAAGAAATACTGGAAGTCAATTTTAATGGAAAGAATATTTATGATGTACTGGAGATGAGCGTGGATGAAGCTATAAACTTTTTCAAGGAAGCACCTGTTGGCAAAGGTGGCAGGCAGATTTCAGGCCAGGATGTCGCTGAGAAATTGCAGCCATTACAGGATGTGGGACTGGGGTATATAAAACTGGGGCAATCCAGTAGTACACTGTCAGGAGGTGAAGCTCAAAGAGTGAAGCTGGCTTCCTTCCTCGGGCACGGAAATGGAAGGGGGCATATACTTTTTATATTTGATGAGCCTACTACAGGACTACATTTCCATGATATTAATAAGTTGCTTTCTTCTTTTAATGCCCTGATTGAGCAAGGACATTCCATCATTATCATTGAACACAATGTGGATGTAATGAAGGCTGCAGACTGGATCATTGACCTGGGGCCGGGAGCAGGTGATGAAGGCGGCAACCTTGTATATGCAGGCATCCCTGCCGAAATATCCCAGGCCAGGAATTCTCAAACGGCAAGATTCCTATAATCAACAGATTTTCATCAATTTTTACAATCGGTTCAAGCAACAGCTTGTGTGGTCGTATTACCCCATGAGTAGTAGAAAAATTATGTTAAAAAAAATTTAGAAAAAGTTTAAATTTTTTTTCCTCTTTTTGAAAATGTTAAACAAAATGATATTTTTTTCAAAATATCTCAGGTCTTTTATTTGAAAGTGTGAATGAAATTACAGGAATTGCTTGTTGTGGGGAATAATATTTATGCAGCGTTTACATAGCTTCGCCTGCCTTTAAACAGATCGGACAATTCCAATATCATGGTTCCGACCTTATTAGACCTCATAAAAAAAATTACACACATGAGAAGATTTCTAACACTCTTAACAGTGCTTATGCTCTGTGGAGGACTTGCCTTCGCCCAGAAAAAAGTAACGGGCAAAGTGCTGGATGCGAATGGTAATGGCCTGCAAGGTATTACCGTTCAGGTACGTGGGACCAATACAGCGACACCCACGAATGCGGAAGGAGAGTTCACACTCTCAGTTCCAAGCGCAAAATCAGTACTTGTGTTTACTGGAGTTGGACTACAGCCCCAGGAAATCCGGGTTGGTGATCAGACAGAAATAACTGTAGTAATGCAATCTGAATCCAAAACATTGGAGCAGGTGGTGGTTACAGCCTTAGGTATCAAGCGCCAGGAGAAGTCGCTTGGGTATGGTACTAAAACGGTGGCTAGTGAAGAATTGAACACTTCAAAACCAACTACAGTTGGAGAAGGCCTGACCGGTAAAGTAGCTGGCCTTCAGATCAATACCATTAACAATGGTGTGGATCCGGGGATCAGGGTGGTACTTCGCGGATACCGCCACATCAACGCCGATAACCAGGCGCTGATCGTTGTGGATGGTGTACCGGTGAGAAGCAATTTCCTCAGTTCTTTGAATCCCAATGACATTGCAAATGTTACAGTTTTGAAAGGTGCGAGTGCGGCTGCACTTTATGGTGTGGACGCTACCAACGGTGTGCTGGTGGTAACTACACGCCGGGGTGAAAAAAATGGCAAACCTAAAGTGGACGTTAGCAATACAACCATGTTTGAACGGGTTTCCTATATGCCGGAATTGCAATCAAAATTTGCTCCGGGAAGTAGTGAAACCGGCCCTTATGTTTGGGATCCTACACACTACTATACTGATCCGATGACAGGCCAGATCTTGTATGTGCCTTATGAGAACCAAAACTATGGAATGGAATTCAATGGTGACCCTGCTTTGGGTTATATAGGTGGTCCATTAGCTGACGGTTCATTGTTCAAAACTCCATTCAAGGCGATCAGTCCGGATCCGCGGAGAGCTTTTTTCCAGACTGGTTACAGAATGCAAAATGGTGTTTCCTATTCCGGAGGTGATGCACAGAACTCATATATCATTTCCTTACAGGATGTAGTTACAAAAGGAACTGTTCCAAAAGATCAGGGTAGAAGGACAAGTTTGTATGTTTCAGGCACTAAAACTTATGGTAAGTTCTCCGCTACATTCAGTGTGAGCTATGCTCAGAGATACACAAACGAAGTAGGACCTGACTTCAACCAGGGCCGTCCGGTATATTGGAACCTGCTGAACCAGGGTGCCAACGTGCCTTTGAATGACCCAAGGTTAAAAGATCCTAATTCGCCTTTCTTCCTCGAAAACTACTATAATGCCTACTATCCAAATCCATGGTGGCAGATTTATAATTCAAGAAATATTTCAAAGACAAATTACTTCAATGGTGTATTGACATTGAATTTCAAAGCTACGGACTGGATGAATCTGACCTACAGGTTGGGAACCAACTATACTGCGTTCAATAGTAATAGCTATACAGCCTCTGTTAGTTTCAGCCCTTATGCTGTGAGCGATCCATGGCAGGCAGGTAACATCGGAAGTAGTGTTGGTCTTCATAAGAACGGTTCTTCATCATTCACTACCGGAAATTCCCGGTCAATCACACAAGACGGGTTCATCACTTTTGATAAGGACTTCAATGACTTCACTACCCAGTTGATATTGGGAGGTTCGGTGGCTGAAAAACCTTATGGTAATGCTTACTCAACCTATACTACAGTAAGTTCAGATCAATTGTTCATTGACAATTTCTATAACCCAGCTTACAGAATTGGTGAATTGTCTGGTAGTACCGGGGAATCCAAGACCAGGCTGTTGAGTGGATATGCTGATTTGACTTTAGGTTATAAGAACTACGTTTTCCTTCATGGAAGTTTCCGTAGAGACTGGACCAGTTTGCTTCCGAAAGGAAACAATGCCTATAATTTTTATGGCATAGACGCTTCCTTTGTATTTACAGATGCAATTAGTGCATTCAAATCCCAGGATATCATTTCTTATGGTAAGTTGAGAGGAGCTTACAGTAAAACAGGACAGATCACTATCGGGCCTTACAACTTTACAAATGTGTTTGACGTTGCAGGTGGTTATCCCTTTGGTGGACAGGCTGGTTTGGGTCTGAATGGTGCATACAGAAACCCGGGATTGAAACCTGAGTCAACCGATGAAAAGGAAATTGGCCTTGAAGTTGGTTTGCTGAAAAGCAGGATCAACCTGGATCTGACATATTATAAGACACTTACCAGTGGACAGACTTTTCCTGTAAATATTTCCAATACTACCGGTTATAGCTCAGCCTTTGTAAATGCCGGTGAAATCTTAAGCCAGGGTGTTGAGGTAGGCCTGAATGCAGATGTAATTCGCAACAGCGCATTGGGCATCAAGTGGAATGTGGGAGCAAACTATACCTGGAACGGAAGCAAGGTAATATCAATGTACCAGGGTGTTAAAGACTTCTCCATTGGAGGTAGCAACCATGCCGTGGTAGGATTACCATTTCCGGTTTTAGAAGTTAATGATGTTCAAAGAGATCCCGCAACAGGAAAGGTAGTTATAGATCCTTCTAATGGCTATCCGATTCTTGTGGATACTTTGAATATAGTAGGACGCGCTACACCTTCTGATATGTTGAACCTGAATACTACAGTTACCTGGAAAAACCTAAGCCTGAATGTCTTGGCGTCATATCGTACAGGTAATCAATTCTATGCAGTGGTTGGTTCCCAGTTAGACTTTACCGGTGCTTCTATGCACACTGCATTGAACAACAGGGAACGTTTTATTTTCCCGAATTCAGTGTATGAAAAGGATGGTAAATTCGTAGATAATGACATTTATCATGTTCGCGATGGTGCTCGTGGGTTCTGGACTGTATCAGATTATACCAATGCAGGTACCACATATATTTTGGATGGCTCCTTCTGGAAATTAAGGTCAGTAACTCTTACCTATGACTTTAAAGATTTGATCAGGAATATAAAATTTGTTAAAGGACTTTCATTATCCCTGGTTGGTAAGAATCTGCTGATGTGGAGACCAAGCCAGAATCTGTGGACAGATCCTGAATTCAACTACGACAATGTGAATGCTCAAAGTAATTCAAATTATAATCAGTTACCTCCTACCAGACAGTTTGGTTTCAGTGTGGATGTGAAATTCTAAATTTTGATTTGTCCTTTTTTAATAATTAAATGAAGAAATTGATATGAAAAAGATAATATATTTAAGTGGTCTTCTTGCATTCCTTCTGTACAGTACGGGTTGCAAGAAAGATTGGCTGAGCGAATTGGGTAATAACCCCAACCAGCCGTCAGATGCACCGGTTCAGTTATTGTTACCTCCGGTATTAAGTGGCTTTGCTTCACGGGAAGTCAGTCAGAATACCCCGGTAGGAGCATGGATGGGTTATGCAAGCTATGCCGGAGGCTACTCAATTGATGATAATACCCTCACTTATTACGTAAACCAGGGAAGCCCTTCCTGTTGGGGTTATTATGATAATCTGAAAAACGCAGATTACATTGAGAAAAAGGCTAGTGAAGCAGAAAATCTCCATTATTATGTAGCTGCCGCCAAGATATTGAAAGCATTTGGTTTTCAGAAATTGGTAGATGCTTACGGTAAAGTGCCCTATTCAGAAGCATTTAAGGGGGTAGAAAACTTCTTCCCAAAATATGATGAAGGTCAGGACATTTATACTGCGTGTATCGCACAATTGGATTCGGCGATTGCTTTGATTCAAAATTCAAATGCAGCGACCGAGACCAACATGGCAACCAACGATATCATGTTTGGTGGAGATATGGATAGCTGGGCAAAATTTGCCAACACTTTGAAATTGCGCTTTCTGATTCGTGAGTCTGCTGTCATTGGAGCTGGTGGGCAGGCAGAGATTGCCAAGACGGCTTCTGTCGGATTTCTAACAGAGGATGCCAATGTAAATCCAGGGTATTTGAATACGGCCGGTAAACAAACTCCGTTGTGGGCAAGTTATGGAGTGGATCCTGGAGGTAGCCTATATTCTGATGGGTTTAAATATATAAGAGCTGGCGGTGCAGGTGTGAAATTCCTGAATGATAATAATGATCCAAGATTATATTATGTTTACTCTCCTGTTGGTGGAGTTTCACCGAATCAGACAGAGTTTTATGACCTCGTAGATGATAACAGCAAATATCTTGGCGTATTTTATGGTGATCGTCCGACTGCGACATCATTGGGTACAAACAAAGTTTCCGGGCCAGGGAATGGAATTTTGTCAGCTTACAACGCTCCAGTACAATTGATCTCTGCAGCTCAAAGTTATTTTCTGCAATCTGAAGCTACCTTGATTGGTTGGTTACCTGGCGGAGATGCTGCTGCAAAAAGTTTGTATCAGAGTGGGATTACTGCATCTTTTGCGACAGACGGTGTTCCAGATGCTGAAACAGCGGCGCAGACCTATTACTCACAAGTAAAAAACCTGGTAAGCTGGGATGCTTCTACTAATAAACAGGAGGCGATTGTTACCCAAAAATGGATTTCAATGGCTTTCTTTCATCCACTGGAAGCATGGGCTGAAATCCGCAGAACAGGTTTCCCTAACTCAACCATTCTGCCTACTACAAAATTCCCCGGATACAGCAGGCACATGCCTACAATTTTCTGGTATCCAAAATCAGAGCAGGATACAAACTCGAAGAACTATAATGATGCCGGCGGACCCACTACTGACCCACAAAATCAAAAAGTATTCTGGGATAAATAGAATTTAATTTCCAACGGCCTTAAAACCTTAAATTATGAAAATGAAAAATTTATTAAATAGAAAATTTTCGGTAGCGTTCTTCGCAGTGACTCTTATGTTGCTCATGAGTTCCTGCCTGAAAAACAATAAGTACTACGTTGACTTTAGTGATTATGCTCCTAATGTGGAATTACCATTGGCAGCGACTAATGTCAACCTACCATTTGCTGTATCTTATGATGTAGCTGATACACCGGCAACCTTTTATGTAGTGGTAAATTATGCTTCGATGAACAAGCCCACAAAACCGGTCAATGTTACCATTGCTATAGATCAGGCTTATCTGGATCAATACAATGCTGATCAAACAGCAGCAGATCCGGATTATGAACCATTTGATTTATTGCCAGACAGCACTTATACGATTGAATCCATGACAGCGACCATCCCGGCAGGCAAAAGGCAGGTATGGATACCTGTAAAGGTTTACACCTCTAAGATGGATGCATCCCATCAATATATCCTGCCTGTAACAATTACATCTGCTGATGCAAAGATCAGTAACTGGAACCACCTGCTGGCAAATATCGGCGCGAAGAACCAATATGACGGTGTCTATAAAGTTGCAGGTCAGTTTTTTCATCCGTCTTACGGAAACCAGGTTTGGGATTTCAGTGCAGGTATTACCCAGGAACTTGTAACTGCAGGACCAAAGAGCGTTTGGATGTATCCAACCAAGACGCCTGCTGTTCAGTTTGGAGTTGAATTAGATATTACCATCAATAATGATAATTCATTGTCAGAGGTATTTAATGGAGTGCCAACTGTCACACCTAATACAGATCATTACGATCCTGACACAAAGACTTTCTACGTTAGCGGAGCCTATTCTACCAGAACTTATAAAGCTACTTTAGTTTACGTTAAACCTCGCTAAATCACTTGACTTTATTTAATGAAAGCAAGCCATCCTCAATTTAAGGTGGCTTGCTTTTTTGTATATTTGCCCGAAAATTATCTGATGGCAGATCAAATCAATCAACAACAAGGGCAACTCAACATTGAAATCTCTGAAGAAGTCTCTGAAGGCAGTTATGCCAACCTTGCCATCATTACTCACAGCCACGCTGAGTTTGTAATTGACTTTGTAAACGTGATGCCCGGAACACCTAAGAGCAAAGTGAAAAGCAGGATCATCCTGACTCCTACACATGCTAAACGCTTTATGAAAGCAATGATTGAAAACGTGAAGAAATTTGAATCTGTTAATGGCCCCATTCAGGATATTGAAACAGTGGAATTCCCCATGAACTTCGGCGGGCCTGCAGCACAGGCCTGATCATATTTTGCCATTGTCTGCAAAACTGTAATACCCTTCTTCGCTTACGATGATGTGATCTACGACTTGTATGTCCATGATCTTACCTGCTTTTACCATCCTTTCTGTTAGCAGATCATCTTGCGAACTGGGGTTTAGATTTCCCGAAGGGTGATTATGACAAAGAATAATCTTTACAGATCTTAACTCCAAAGCTCTCTGGAAAATGAGCCTGGAATCAACAACAGTAGAAGTTATCCCTCCTGAATTGATGATCTCATGATGTATCATTGTATTCTTTGCATTGAGAAAGACGACGACAAAAATTTCTCTGGAATGATCTCTGAAAATAGCTCGCAGAAATTCTGCAATGTCCCTGCTTTTACTAACCTTGTTATCATTCAGGATGGTTGCTGCCTGCCTTCTTCTCCCCAATTCCATTGCTGCAATAATGGTGATTGCCTTTGCTTTTCCGATCCCTTTTATTTTCATCAGGGATTCTAATGACTGTTTACTCAACTGACCAATATTGTTGCTGCAATTTTGCAGCATTTCCTTGGCCAGGTCAACAGCAGTTTTTTTGCCGCTCCCTGTTTGTAAGAGAATTGCCAACAACTCTGAATCACTTAAGGCTTCCTTGCCTTTTGCCAAAAGTTTTTCCCTCGGACGATCATCCGGTGCCCACTGCTTGATGGTGGTGGATGACTTGTTAGAAGTTTCCTTTGTTGGCTCGTTCATTGCATAAATATAAATGATAATTTCGCCACGGATTGCTTTTATTAACACCTCCTGCTATGAACTCTAATTTAAAAATCTTTTCAGGTACAGGTTCAGAATATTTGGCTAAACAGATCAGTCTGAGATTTGGTGAGCCATTGGGGAAAATAAAAATTCAAAAGTTCAGTGATGGGGAAATAGGTGTAGAATACCAGGAGAGTATCCGGGGACAATATGTCTTTTTGGTGCAGAGCACCTTTGCACCTACAGATAATCTGATGGAATTGCTCTTAATGATTGACGCTGCCAAGCGAGCATCGGCAGATAAGGTGATTGCAGTTATTCCATATTATGGGTATGCACGCCAGGATAGAAAAGACAGGCCCCGTGTGGCTATTGGCTCCAAGTTAGTGGCTAATATGCTGATGGCTGCAGGTGCTGATCGTATCATCACTATGGATTTGCATGCTCCGCAAATACAAGGCTATTTTGATATTCCGGTAGATCACCTCGATTCATCTGCGATTTACATTCCATACATTGAGGACCTGAATTTGGAGAATCTAACTTTTGCTGCTCCTGATGTAGGAAGCGCCAATAGAATCCGGGAGATAGCGAGTTATTTTGAAGTGGATATGGTGATATGTGACAAGCATAGGAAACGTGCTAATGAAATAGCGAGCATGGTCGTAATCGGTGATGTTACAGACAGGGATATCGTTTTGATTGATGACATCTGTGATACCGGTGGTACTCTTTGTAAGAGTGCAGGGCTGCTCCTCGAAAAAGGAGCGCGGAGTGTTCGTGCGTTTTGCACACATCCTGTCTTGAGCAATAATGCTTATGAAAATATTGAAAACAGCGTGATGGAGGAATTAGTGGTATGCAATACCATCCCGTTGAAAAAAAGTTCACCAAAGATCAAGGTGGTTTCTGTTGCTGATCTGTTTGCTATCGCCATCAGAAACGCTTACGAGAACAAGAGCATTAATAGTCTTTTTATCCGCAGTGCGATGAGCAAGAAAAAGAAACTGAGTACTTGATCAGGTTGGGTTAAGCCACAACAATGCCACTTGAAGTGGGTAAAGCGTATTCGTAAATTCATGCAGTGCAATATTTCTGAGATGTGCCTTGCGGAGTTAGTGAGATATTGTAATTCATAGAAAGACCAATAATTAATAATCCGTGTACTGCCTAATATTGATCCTTCCTGCAGAGAGTTAGATTAATAACCGGTTCAATAAAGATTAGAATTACCTTCCGCTACGGAGATCTCTGAATGTACAATAATGTTTGAATTTAGATAGCCTGAAATTGAAATTCCTGATCCTAATAAGTGAATCTTTAGATTTACAAAAAAATCAGGTCGTACCTATATAGATTATGAGAAAATTTCTATTCTGTTTTGTATTAATTATCGCAGCATTTTATCCCACAGCAACCCATGCTCAAAAAGACACACTATACTACCAGATAGACACTAAAGATGCTGCGAACCATATTTTCTCCATACAATTGACGATGAGGAGTCAACATGATGGTGTACTGGATCTAAAGATCCCTGAATGGACACCCGGATATTATCAGATGTTGCATTTCTCGCAAAACATCAGGAGTCTAAAAGTATTTTCTGAGAATTCGAATCCTCTTTCGTTTGCTGAGTTGGATGAAAATACGTGGAGGGTGGCAGTGAAAAAGAATCAGATCATTTCCATTCAGTATGAAGTATTGGCAAATGAAAATTTTATAGCCAAACCCTATATTGGAGAGAGTTGGGCTTTTGTCAGACCTACAGGAGTATTTATTTATCCATTTCGCCTGATGAGTTTGCCGGCAAAAATTACTTTCATCAATAATAAATGGCCTGATATTGCTACAGCGCTGAATAAAAGTTCGAATGGATTTGTTGCTGCCAATGTGGATGAACTTCTTGATTGTCCTATTCTGATTGGTGACCTCGAAGATATTCCAACTTTCGTAGTCAAAGGGATACCTCACTATTTTTCAGGAAGGGAGTTTGGTTATTTCGATAAGAATGACTTGTCAGAAAGTTTAGAGAAAATGGTAAAGTCAACGGTAGATTTGATGGGTGATGTTCCTTACGAACATTTTTATTTCTTAGCCATAGGCCATGGCAACGGCGGTATCGAGCAAACAAATTCTACAGCCTTTGCATTCGATAGCAACGAACTCAATGATTCCGCTGGACGCCTAAGCGTGTTGAACTTTCTTACGCACGAATACTTTCATCATTTCAATATTAAAAGAATAAGGCCAATAGAATTGGGGCCTTTTGACTATTCCACGGAGAACAGGACCAATCTACTGTGGGTGAGTGAAGGACTAACCGTTTATTTTGAAGATGTAATCCTGAATAGAGCTGGATTGAAATCACGGGATCAAATGCTGGCCAATTGGGGATCAATGATTGGGAAATATGAGAACAATCCGGGAAAGCAATTCCAAACACTTGCACAATCAAGTTATCACACATGGGAAGATGGCCCTTTTGGAATTAGAGGAAAGACTATTTCCTACTATGAGAAAGGGCCTATTATAGGTATGTTACTCGACTTAACGATCAGGGTAAATTCAGGGAATAAATATTCTCTGATAGACGTAATGAAGAAACTTTACCAGAAATATTACAAAGAAGAAAACCGGGGATTTACCGAAAAGGAAATGAGAGACGTCTGTGAAAAGCTCGCCGGTACAAGCATGGAAGAAATATTCAGTTATATTTATACAACCCTTGAAATTGATTATGATAAATATTTCATCCCGGCAGGGCTTCAAATCAGAAAATCGAATGAATTGGGAAAACTAAAGTTTAATATATTACCTGTAAATCAGCCTAATAAGGTTCAAAAGACCATTGTGGATGATCTGTTCGGACAATAAAATCATAATTAATTGGATGATTCCTTTACCTACCTTGTCCAAATCCCTTACCTTTGCGCCTCAAAATTTTTTTTAAATGAAAACGATTACAATCGAAGGACAAATCAGGACCGGATTTGGCAAAGCAGCCACCCGCCAACTCCGCTCTGAGGACAAAGTGCCAGCTGTAATTTATGGCGGTGCAAAGGAGATCAATTTTTCAGCCCCTGCTCCGGCGTTTAAGAATGTCATATATACGCCAGAGTTTATGTTGACTGAAGTAAAAGTAGATGGGCAGACTTACAAATGTGTATTAAAGGATATACAATTTGATAAGGTTTCTGACAAACTGATCCATGTGGACTTTCTGGAACTGGTACCTGGTAAGCAGGTAACTGTAAATGTACCGATCAACTACACCGGTACACCGGTAGGCGTAAAGGACGGTGGTAAATTGGTTATCAAGATGAAATCTTTGAAGATCAAAGCTGCTCCGGAAAACTTGAAAGAGCATATTGATGTTGATCTTTCTGATCTGAAACTGAATTTCAATATCAGGGTAGAGGATGTGAAGGCAGATGGAATAGAAATTCTGAATTCACCACGTATTCCAATTGCGTCTGTAACTACTACAAGGCAGTTGAGGCAGGAAGAATCTAAGGCTACTACTGCAGAAGCTCCTAAGGCAGCAGCGACGGCAGCACCTGCAGCGGCTCCTGCAAAGAAATAATGCTACATTAAAAAGAGGAAATAGTAGTTCACTATTTCCTCTTTCCTTTTTCATACCCTTCTCAATATCGGAGGTAAACTCAAGTTTGCATACATTTGCAAACCAATTTTTATAGATTATGGATAGAAATTCCATTATTGGATTCATGTTGCTGGCCTTATTGTTCTTTGGCTATTTTTATTATACTAAGCAGGGCCAATTGGCTTATGAAAAGGAGCAACAACACATTCAGGATTCTATCAATAAATTAAGGCCGAAGGTAGATACTACCCGGCTCAGCAAAACAAACCTGGATTCACTTGCAAAGATTCAAGAACAAAGCCAGTTGCAGGGGATACTCCAGGATACTACCGGAAAGGAACAATTTTTTAAGGTAGAAACAGACTTGTACGAAGTCACCTTTACCAACAAGGGAGGCCAGCCGTACTCCATTCGCCTCAAGAAGTACAAGACTTTTAATGGCAAGCCCCTTTTGATAGATGACGGGTCTTTTAATAATATTTCCTACCAGATAAATACCGGAGCCAATAAGACAGCACAGACTTCGGACTTGCTTTTTACAAAATTGCCGGAATCGAAATCTGCAAATGGTAACCAAACTATTACCTATGCCATTAGTTTGGCCAACGGGAGTTCAATAGAACATCAATATATTATTCAGCCGGATAATTATATGATGGATTTTAATATCAGGTTGAAACAGGCAGGCAATTTGTTTACAGACCAGGTACTTCGACTTGGCTGGGATGCCAAGGCTACACAAAAGGAAATAGACCTCGATTGGGAAATACAACAATCTCATGTCTCTTTTGTGGAAAACAATGATTTTGATTTTGAGCGGCTTTCACCCGGAAAGAAAGATCAGATTAAGTTTTCCAGGCCAGTTAACTGGATAGCACTCAACCAGCAATTTTTTATTAATTCCATAGTAGCAAAAGATAAATTCCAATCAGGTGAAATAAGTTGGGAAACTCCTAAAGACCCTTCCAGCCATATAGTAGGCACTGCAAAGGCAAGTATGCAATTGAAAGTGCCGGCAGGATCGGATGCGATTATACCTATGCAATTATATTATGGGCCGAGCGATTATAATATTCTGAAATCTTATGGCAATGAAATGTACAATATGGTGCCATTGGGTACCGGAATATTTGCTTTTGTAAAGTATATCAATAGGGGATTTATTTTACCTGTTTTTGATTTCTTGTCAAAGTATATTAGCAGCTATGGTTTGATCATTGCGTTGCTTACTATTATCATCCGCTTACTGATATCGCCATTGACGTATCAGAGCTATCTGAGTGGCGCTAAGATGAAACTACTGAAGCCGGAAATGGAGCAGTTGAAAGCAAAGTTGGGAGATGATAAGCAGGCATTTGCCATGGAGCAAATGAAATTGTACCGGAGTGCCGGAGTCAATCCCATGGGAGGTTGTATTCCTGCATTGTTCCAGGTTCCTATTTTCTTTGCCCTGTACAGTTTCTTTAACTCTAATATTTCATTGAGAGGTGAAAGCTTTTTGTGGGCACACGACCTTTCGTCTTATGATTCTATTTTGAATTTGGGATTCAATATTCCATTCTATGGAGCACATGTGAGTTTGTTTACCATTTTGGCAACAGTAACAAGCCTTCTCATATCCCTGTATGGAATGAGCAATATGCAGGATACAGGAAACCCAATGATGAAGTATCTGCCTTTCATTTTCCCTGTAATCTTATTAGGAGTTTTCAACAGGATGCCTGCTGCCCTTACCTGGTATTATACAGTGTCTAACGTGATCACATTGCTTATCCAGTTTGTGATTCAACAATACATCATTGATCATGACAAGCTCATGGCACGGCTACAAGAAAACAAGAAGAAACCAAAGAAGCAAAGCAAATGGCAGGAGCGAATTCAGGCTATGCAAGAGCAGAATGAAAAGATGAAGCAAATGCGACAGAAGGCTGACTCGAACAAGAAGAAATAGCAGACAATCTGCAACTTTTCACACGCTATCCTTATCTTTAGACCATACTTAAGTCGTATGAAAAAATATTATTTCCTTCTTTCTATCTTATGTTTTGGAGCTTTCACATCAAATGCTCAAAAGACTTTTTCAGAAGGAACACTTGTTTATAATATGTCTGTTGAGACCGGGAGTGGACAGCCTAAGATGGCAGATATGTTTGATGGGGCAACCACTACAGTCTTTTTAAAAGGCAATCTTAGCCGGGTGGAACTTGTGAGTGGACTCGGTAAGGAAGCAACGATTCACAATGCAAAGAATGGCACCGCGGCGATCTTAAAAGATTACAGTGGACAAAAATTAATGATCACACTTACTGCCGCGGATTGGGAGACAAACAATAATAAGTACAATGGAATCACTTTTGAAAATACAGGAGAATCGGCAGTAATTTCAGGATACAAATGCCAGAAGGCAATTGCAAAACTCAGCAATGGTACTACTTTTTCGGTATTTTATACACCTGATGTGAAAGTGGCTAATATTTCTTATGATCCACAGTTTACAAGTTTGCCGGGCCTTGCAGTTCAATATGAAATGATTTCCGGTAAGATGAAGTTTAAATTTACCCTTTCGAAGATCACCTTTGAAAATGTATCTGTAAGCAAATTTGAAATACCTACATCAGGGTATAGAGTAATGACTTACAAGGAAACTAAATCGGCCAATCAATAGGGGGATTTTCCTATTTTTCCTCAGCCAGGTGCTACTTTGTAGTATGTTTTAATTACTACTAAAAATTCTGTCGTGTTCTCTTCAATATTTCAATTCCAGGGAGAAAATTTCTCATCATAAGTCAAAACAAAAAAACCTCTAAAAGAGGCTTCACATAACTATTAATTGTGGAAAATATCTATTTTCTAGACCTGATGATCAACTTATATCCGCCACTTTGTGAATAATCCTGTATGATCACTCTTTGCTTGTAGGGAATCAGGTAGGTAGTCTTACCTTTTTGAAATGACATGACTGATTCTGTAACCAAGGAACCACCGATTCTTTGATTACTGATGATTTTACTACCACGAAAAACCAGCCCTGACTTGAGATTAAAAGGAATAGAGTTTTTCAGCGTACCATGTAATTCAATATTCAACTGTGGCTTATTCTTATGGCCAATTCCTCCTCTGTCTGCAAACCCCAGAAATCCAACACCTACGAGGAGCAGAACAATAATAAATATGGAGGCGAATCTTTTCATTTTTGCAAAATTAATCAATTCTTAACAAAGGAGCTAATTTCTGACGATCTTTTTTTAGAAAAGTTTATTCATCTATTAACCCCGTTTAAGTGGATTTTATTGTGCTGTTTTCAGGAAAAATTCGGTATTTTGTATTCCAATATGAAAGATAACCCCGGACGTAGTGATCAGGAACTAAAGGAATTACTTGCACGATACAACAATTATAAGTCAGGGAACAATCCCAACTTTCTGGAAGAAGAATCCTTTGAACGAATCATAGATTATTTTGATGATACAGACCAGCTATCATTAGCAATTGAGGCTGCCGAACATGGAATTGAACTGTATCCGTATTCCTCACTCTTACTTATAAAAAAGGCTGATCTTCTCATTGCCGCAGGCAAACACAGGGAATCTCTGGATATCCTGGAGCATGTGGGTGTGTTGGATCAATCTGATATCAATGTGTACATTTTGCAGATTGAGGCATTCCTGGGATTGAATATGGCAGAAAAGGCTAAAGAAATCTTTACGGAATCCTGTAAAATATTTGAAGGTGGTGACAAACTTGAATTGCTTTTTAATCTGTCTGATGTGTTTGATGATTACGAGCAATTTGATGAAGTATTCCAATGCCTTGAATTGATTTTGAAAGATGACCCATCCAACGAAGAGGCCCTTTACAAAATATGTTTTTGGACAGATTATACCGGCAAGTTTGAGGAAAGTATTGCCTTGCATAAAAAAATAATAGATGATGTGCCTTACAATCATCTTGCATGGTATAACCTTGGAACTGCATTTCAGGGGTTGAAACTTTATGAAAAAGCGATTGATGCCTACCTCTATGCAATTACAATAGATGAAAAGTTTGATTATGCCTACCGCAATCTTGGAGATGCATACATCAGAATTAGAAATTTCAAAGAGGCAGCGGAGGCACTGGAGAAAGTATTAGAACTTTCAATCCCCGAAGATATTATCTATGAGGCATTAGGGCATTGTTACGAAAAAATGAAAGATACTGCCCAGGCACGGACAAACTATCGCAAGGCAATTCACCTTAAGCCGGAGGATAGCCATTTGTATTACCGTGTCGCTGCTACATTTATGCAGGAGGCAAACTGGAAAAAAGCTATTCAGCAATTAGAAAGCGCTATCAGTTTCAATCACAACAATCCTGATTATCAATTTGCATTAGCTCAATGTCATCAATGTCTTGGAAATGTCAAGGATGCTGTAACATATTATGTGCTGTTCATTGCAGCCAGGTCCAAGAGTATCAAAGGCTGGAAGGCTATGATTACCTGCCTCTTTGATGCCGGATATATGGATGAAGCACTTGCAGAAGCAGATGCTGCCCTCATGGCTACCGGCAAACCGATCTTTTTGTACTTCAGGGCTGCCATCTTGCTGGAATTGGGAAAAAACAAGGAGGCCTTGCTAATACTTCAGAGTGCGTTAGAAATAGCACCGAAAAATTTGAAAGATTTTATAGCACTGAATCCTGCTGTTATACAAAGGGCTTCTGTAGTGAAATTGATCAATGCGATGCTGCACTCCAGCTCCGGTAGGAAGCACCGCAAATAAGATTTTTTTGTCCCTTATGCCCGTAGAAAATTATCTTTGCGCCGATTTTAAATCGGTAATACATGAATTTTAAACTCTCCCAGATCCCCGAAAGATTGGTAAAACCCAGGACCAGCGGACTTACAATGGTTATGGATAAAGGATTGAGCATTGAGCAGGCAAGAAACCTGATCAGCGCTGCCGGTCCTCATCTTGATATTGTGAAACTTGGTTTCGGCACTGCATACGTAACGCCAAACCTTCGTGAAAAAATTGAGTTGTATCAAAAAGCTGACATCCCTGTTTATTTTGGGGGAACACTTTTTGAAGCGTTCCTGATCAGAAATCAGTTTAACGATTATATTGAACTGTGTAAAGATTTTGATATCCATTTCATGGAAGTAAGTGATGGCTCTATCACAATCCCTCACACTGAAAAATGTGGATATATCGAGAAACTTACTAAACATGGGAAAGTGCTCAGTGAGGTAGGAAGTAAAGATGCCACCCACATTATCCCTCCCTATAAATGGATAGAATTAATGAAGGCAGAGCTTGAAGCGGGAAGCAGCTATGTAATTGCTGAAGCGCGCGAAGCCGGTAATGTAGGTATCTATCGTGGTACCGGTGAAGTGAGAGAAGGGTTGGTGCAGGAAATTCTGACACAGATACCATCTGAAAGAGTTATTTGGGAAGCACCTCAAAAGTCACAGCAACTTTACTTCCTCGAATTGTTAGGTTGTAATGTAAACCTCGGAAATATCAGCCCTGCAGAGATTATTCCCCTGGAAGCAATGCGCATTGGGTTAAGAGGTGATACATTTCATCTGTATCTTGAAAATTAATTATGAGAACGTACGGCCTGTTAGGATATCCGCTGGGCCATTCTTTTTCAAAAGGATATTTTGCAAAGAAGATATTAGGCAAGCAGAATGCTGATTGTGATTATCTGAACTTTTCATTTCCTACGATTGATCAGGCTGTAAGTGAGCTGAAATCAATCGCTCATTTAGCCGGATTTAACATTACGATTCCTTACAAAGAAAAAATTATTCCGCACCTCGATCAGATGTCTGACACCGTTCAGGTGATTCAATCATGTAACTGTGTGCTGGTTGCCGAAGGGAGATGGTTAGGACACAATACGGATGTAGCCGGATTTGAGAAATCATTGACACCATTATTGATGCCTCATCACAAAAGGGCACTGGTTTTTGGTACTGGTGGTGCGTCAAAGGCTGTAGCTTATGTCTTGAACAAACTTGGAATAGAATTTAAATTTGTTTCACGAACAAAGAAAGAAAAGAATTATGCCTACGATGAACTGAATGCAGGAATTATTTCCGATCACCAATTATTGATCAATACAACACCGGTAGGCCAGTATCCAAATTCAAATGATCTATTGCCAATTCCTTACATTGGAATTACGGACAAACATCTTGTATTCGATTTGCTATACAATCCAGAGGAAACAATGTTCTTAAAAGAAGCCCGGGTAAGAGGAGCTATTACAAAAAATGGTTTGGAGATGCTGGAGATACAGGCCGAAGAGAGTTGGAAGATTTGGAAGTTGATTTATTGATTTATTGATGCCTGATCTCTTTCGGAATCTGCTCTCCTGCAGGAATAAATTTCAGTGAGATACTGTTGACACAATGCCGTGTATTCTTAGCTGTTAGATGCTCTCCAATGAATACATGACCCAGATGTGCTCTGCAATTAGAGCAAATAATTTCCGTTCTCATGCCATCAGCATCCGGCTCTCTCGTTACAGCACCAAGAATCTCATCATCAAAACTTGGCCACCCACAATCTGAAACAAACTTATCCTTTGAAGTATAGAGTGGTGCATTACACCTGCGGCAGATGTAGGTGCCACTTTTGGTATTGGTATAATATTCACCGGTGAAAGGCATTTCAGTGCCTTTGTAGAGAATCACTCTTTCTTCTGCGGGTGTCAGTTTGTTATATGGCATGCTGGTATCTGGTTTAGAAATTTGAATTGTTGATGAAAGCCTGTTTGAACTGTTGGAGGGGGAACAATACATCAGCACAGCAGCAATGACCATGGACTGTACTATCAGGTATTTCATAATAATCTGGTTTATTGTGGATTTACTTTTTTACTTTGCCTCTCTTTTATGTAAATCTATTCAATATGCATTTAAAGAAAAACATAAATTACCTCAGTGCATTTGTAGTTACGTCACTTATGATGCTTTCATTGCAAACCTTTGGCCAGTCCGGCTTTAATGCTAAAGAGCTATTTGCACAATTTTCTAAAAGTGCCGTTACTTCCTATCGTGCCTCGAATGGAGCTCCAGGGGCTTCCTACTGGCAGAATAAGGTGAACTATGTTATTAAAGCCACTCTTGACACCAATAAAAATTCATTGACAGGATATGAAGAAATTGAATACATCAATAACAGCCCTGATAAACTGAACTCACTGTGGCTTCAACTTGATCAGAATATTTATAAGGAAAATTCAATTGCCGATTTTTCTGCCGGGCGCACCAAAGCACATACGACAGGATACCATTTCGAAAAAATAACCCTGAACTATAATGGGAAAGAGGCAGTAGCAGATTATTTAGTCAATGATACACGGATGCAGATTCGCTTAACACAATTATTGCCTCATGGAGGAATTATTAAAATAAAGATCAGGTATCGGTATGATGTTCCGGGCGCTTTTGGAGGGAGAACAGATTTTTTCACCACCCAAAATGGAAAAATATTTGAAATAGCACAGTGGTATCCCCGGCTATGTGTGTATGATGATCTGAATGGATGGAATACACTTCCGTTTATCGGTACAGGAGAGTTTTATTGCGAGTATGGAAATTTTGATTACAGCATTACAGTACCTGCCAACATGTTCGTTGTAGGCAGCGGTGAATTGATCAATGAAAAAGAAATTTATTCTCCCGAACAATTGAAAAGGATTGCTAAAGCAAGGATGAGTGACGAAACAGTTTTCATCCGCACAAAAGAGGAAGTAATTGTGGAAGCAGAGAAAGCAAGAAAGAATACAACGGCTAAATCAAAGACCTGGCATTTTAGGATGCAAAACAGTCGTGATGTAGCATTTGGTGCATCGGCAGCATATATCATCGATGCCGCCCGCATCAATTTACCTAAGAATAAAAAGGCCCTGGCTATGAGTGCTTATCCTGTTGAAAGTGTTGGGCCTACAGCGTGGAATCGGAGTACCGAGTACATGAAAAAATCAATTGAACATTTTTCAGAAAAGTGGTATTCTTATCCATACCCAGTGGCTATTAACGAAGCAGGGCGTGCAGGCGGGATGGAATATCCGGGGATTGTGTTTGACGGGATGTATTCAAAAGGGAAAGGATTGTATTGGGTAACAGCACACGAGATAGGACACACCTGGTTTCCGATGATTGTGGGTAGCAGCGAGCGTCGGCATGCATGGATGGATGAAGGTTTCAATACGTTCATAGATGTTTATGCTTCTGATAGTTTTAATAATGGAGAGTTTGCACCTAAGCGTGATGGTGAATATGCCCCTGGCGGTGGTAATCCTTCGGACGAAATTATTCCCTGGCTGAAGGATCCCAACTCACCATTTATGATGAGCAGGGCTGATATGGTAACCGGGAAATACAGGCATCCGTTTTCTTACTTCAAACCTGCATTGGGATTGGTTTTGCTACGCGAAGCCATTCTTGGTCATGACAGGTTTGACTATGCTTTCAAGAAGTATATCGAGAGATGGGCGTTTAAACACCCTTCACCTGATGATTTTTTCAGGACAATGGAAAGTGAAGGGGGAGAGGATCTTGGATACTTTTGGAGACAATGGTTTGCGAATAACTGGTTGTTTGATATTGCAGTCAATAAGGTTGAAGAAAAAGATGGAGTAGCTACTGTTACCTTAATGAATAAAGAAAAATCCGCGTATCCCTTGAAGGTAATAGCCACGTACCAAAATGGCGAAAAAGAAGATCTTGTAGTTCCGGTGGAAGTGTGGTACAGTGGGGACTCCTATTCACTCAGATTATACAATAATTCCTCAATACAGTCCATCGTAGTTGATCCTCAAAATTTATTGCCTGATTCAGACAGGAAGAATAATGTTTGGAAGAAAGAATAATGGGAGAGCGTATAATAATTGTCTGAAATGCTTATTCAATGCAGAATTAATGATGAGTGGTAAATTTCTTCGGTGAATTATCTTTTAATTTGGAGTTGTTAGTCCAAATTCTTTTTCACCTAAAAACTCTTGTCATTAAAATGTTTGACTTAAGATTCCTCAATCGTGCATTGATACTTTCATTTGCAACGCTCTGCTTATTTACCGCAACTGCCCAGAAAAAAACAAAACCGGTTATCATCGGGTATGTAGGTGGGTTCAATGGAAATGTGATCAATGCTTCAGCCATTGCCGCAAAGAAATTATCACACATTAATTATGCATTTGTAGATGTAAAAGACAATCGTGCGTGGTTGCACAATGAAGCTACTGATACTGTGAATTTTCGAAAGTTGAACGAACTGAAAGCTATCAACCCTGACTTAAAGATACTGATCTCCATCGGTGGTTGGACATGGAGTAAACATTTTTCTGATGCGGTGCTTACCGAAGAGTCCAACAGGAATTTTGCTAAGAGCGCGGCAGACATTGTTTCTAAATACAACCTGGATGGGGTGGATATAGACTGGGAATACCCGGGGATGATTGGCGATAGTAATTCTCATCGTCCGGAAGACCAGCAAAATTATACACTGATGTTCAAATACCTGAGAGAATCATTGGATCAATTAGGAAAACAAACCGGTAAGAAATATTTTGTAACTACTGCTATCGGTGCATCCCGTGAATTTCTTCAGCATACGGAAATGCAGAAGGCACAGCATTATCTCGATTATATCAACCTGATGAGCTATGATTTTGACAACACTTATGATAACATGTCATCTCATCAATCTAACTTATATACTCCGGACAATATGCCGTGGATTTATTCAGCAGACCTTGCTATCAACAACCTGAAAAAGGTAGGGGTAAATCCTTCAAAGATCGTGATGGGAATCTGCTTTTATGGCAAGGGAGCCATAGTAAAAGACACGACCAATCATGGCCTGTACCGCATTCCGGTAAAACCTGCCTTCGGTGGCGGATATACTTATATCAAAGACAGCCTGGTAAACAAAAAAGGATATGTTCGCTATTGGGATAAGGCTTCGCAAGCACCGTATTTGTTTAATGCAGCGTTGAAAAAATTTATTACCTATGATGACGAGCAGTCTGTAAAACTGAAAAGCGATTACATCAAGAAATACCACTTAGGTGGAGCTATGTTCTGGGAATATTTCAGCGATAGAAAACTATACCTGCTGAATGAATTGGCAAGAGAGTTTGGATATCCTTTGCATTAGATCATATTTCATTTCACTCTCTCATTTTACTATCGATCCATATCGTTAGTGGCCCGTCATTGATGAGTTGCACCTGCATGTCTGCTCCAAACTCCCCTGTATGGACAGGCTTACCCAAATCTGCTGATAATTGTGATATAAATTTTTCGTAAATAGGAATGGCAATTTCCGGCCTGGCGGCCTTGATGTAAGATGGCCTGTTTCCCTTCTTTGTTGTAGCATGCAATGTGAACTGGCTAATGAGTAGAATATCCCCACGAGTATCAATTACAGAAAGGTTAGGAACCTTTTCCGCATCGTCAAAAATCCTGAGGTTAACAATCTTTTTGCTAAGCCACAGGATGTCGTCATCACTATCTTCATTTTCAATACCTACAAACACCACCAGCCCTTGTCCGATGGGAACTGTGGCGTTCCTGTTGATGGTAACTGCAGCTTCTGAGACTCTTTGAATTACTACACGCATAAGTCATGAATGATAAATAAAATTGTTCCAATTTTGTTTCCGGATTGAGCAAAAATATTTTATTTTTTTCGGGAAGTTTTGCCACATAAGGGTTTGCATTTCTTATCCACAGCCTGTTGATATTTAAACCTTCCCTTTTCAATATTTAAAAAATATTTTCGTTGTCCGGCTCTTTCAACAGCTTATTTTTTTCAACATCCAAAATAGTTTAGCACATGGCTACCAAAAAACGCACTAATAGCGGACTGGCTTTTCATCGCCACTTCACAAAGGAAGGGGTGTCACCATTCGATATGTTTGAGTATGAATACCGCACTTCAGTGATCAAGAATCCTTCGGGCGAAGTGGTATTTCAAATCAACAATGTAGAAGTGCCTGCACAATGGAGTCAGATTGCTACAGACATCCTCGCACAGAAATATTTTCGTAAAGCCGGGGTACCACAGGCGGATGGTAGCATTGGGCGTGAGACTTCCGTAAAGCAGGTGGCTCATCGTATGGCACACTGCTGGCGTATGTGGGGTGAGCGTAATGACTATTTTGCAGGTAAGAAAGACGCGGATATTTTTTATGAAGAATTAGTGTACAGCATATTGAACCAGGGATGTGTGCCAAATTCACCACAATGGTTCAATACCGGACTGCATGAAGTGTATGGTATCACCGGTAAACCACAAGGACACTATTTTGTGGATCAGAAAGATGGACAGTTGAAAGAATCTACATCAGCGTATGAAAGGCCACAACCCCATGCTTGTTTTATCTTGAGCGTAGATGATGACCTGGTAAATGAAGGCGGAATCATGGACCTTTGGGTGCGTGAAGCCAGGATCTTTAAATACGGCAGTGGTGTAGGTACCAACTTCAGCAGCATCAGAGGTGAAGGAGAAAAACTCAGTGGAGGCGGTACTTCCAGCGGCCTGATGAGTTTTCTGAAAATAGGTGACCGCGCAGCAGGCGCAATCAAGAGCGGCGGAACTACAAGGCGTGCAGCTAAAATGGTTTGTCTCGACCTGGATCATCCTGAGATCGTTTCATTTGTAAACTGGAAAGTAGAAGAAGAGAAAAAGGTAGCCGCACTCATCGCCGCAGGTTATCCGAGCGATTATGAAGGTGAAGCTTACAGGACGGTTAGTGGGCAGAACAGTAATAACTCCGTTAGAATACCAAATGAATTTTTTAAGACATTGGAAAAAGATGGCGAATGGGAGTTGAAAGCAAGAGGTGATGGCCATGTAATGAGAAAAGTGAGTGCACGCAAATTGTGGGATGACATCAATTATGCAGCATGGAGATGCGCAGACCCCGGAACTCAATATGATTCTACCATCAACGAATGGCATACCTGTCCGGAAGGTGGACGTATCCGGGCCAGCAACCCCTGCAGTGAATACATGTTCCTGGACAATACTGCATGTAATCTTGCCTCTGTAAACCTCCGCAAATTCTTTGATGAGAATTCCAATCTGTTTGATGTAGAAGGTTTCGAATACACCGTTCGTCTGTGGACTGTAGTACTCGAAGTTTCTGTACTGATGGCGCAGTTTCCAAGTAAGGAAGTAGCACAGCGCAGTTATGATTATCGCACTCTTGGATTAGGTTTTGCCAACATCGGAACTATTTTTATGATCAGCGGTATTCCTTACGACAGCGATGAAGCACGTGGTATGGCAGGAGCGATCACAGCGATCATGACCGGCATCTCTTACAAGACATCTGCAGAGATGGCTGCACATCTCGGGCCATTTGTAAAATTTGAAGAAAACAAACAACACATGATGCGCGTGATGCGTAATCATCGTGCAGCAGCGTATGATGCAGCAGAAGCTTATGAAGGTTTGGAAATATTACCGCAGGGTATCAGTGCAAAATATTGCCCGGATTATTTGCTGAAGGCTGCCACAAGAGCATGGGATGATGCAGTGCAGTCCGGTGAAAAATATGGTTATCGCAATGCACAAACAACTGTAATCGCTCCAACAGGTACTATCGGGTTGGTGATGGATTGCGATACTACAGGAGTAGAACCTGACTTTGCGTTGGTGAAGTTTAAGAAACTCAGCGGTGGTGGATACTTTAAGATCATCAACCAAAGTGTACCTCAGGCATTGAAGAATTTGGGATATGCAGAAAATGAAATTGCAGCTATTGTAAATTATGCAAAAGGGCATGCGACCTTTGAAGGTGCTCCACATATCAACAACAATTCACTGAAGGCAAAAGGATTTACTGAGGAAGAAATAGCACGATTGGAATCTATGCTGGCTACAGCATTTGAAATAGATTTTGTATTCAACAAATACACTCTTGGTGCGGATTGCCTGAAGCGACTTGGTTTCACAGCTGAGCAGTTTGATAATTTCGAATGGAACATGCTGCAGGCGCTTGGATTCAGTCGCAGCCAGGTAGAAGAAGCCAACACTTACATCTGCGGAACTATGACTGTTGAAGGCGCACCGTACCTTAAAGAAGAACATTTGCCCGTTTTTGATTGCGCCAATAAATGCGGTTCCATAGGTGAAAGATTTATCCACTACAGCGGCCACATTCGTATGATGGCTTCTGTACAGCCATTCATCAGTGGCGCTATCAGCAAGACTATCAATCTACCCAATGAAGCAACAGTAGAAGATATCGAAGATGCTTACATGAAGAGTTGGAAATTGGGCTTGAAAGCTTGCGCATTGTATCGCGATGGTTCTAAATTGTCTCAGCCTCTCAGCAACAAGAGTGATAAGAAGAAAGATGAGCCTGAAGTGGAAGTAAAGGAAGAGCCCCAGCAGGCACATATTGTGGATATGAGCAAACTTACTATCCAGGACTTGCTTGAAGAAGTAAACAAGCGGGTACAAAGCAGTGAAGATACCACCCTGAAGCGCCAACTGGCAATGATCGTAGAGCGCAGGGCAATGCCAACAAAGCGAAAAGGTTTTATTCAAAAAGCTAAGATCAATAATCAAACAATCTTCCTGCACACGGGAGAATACAGTGATGGTACATTAGGTGAAATATTTATCGACATGGCCAAAGAGGGAGCTACTATGCGTAGTATGCTGAACTGTTTTGCTATCTCCATCTCTATCGGCTTACAATACGGAGTGCCGCTGGAAGAGTTTGTTGACAAATTTGTTTTCACCAGGTTCGAGCCATCAGGAATGGTACAACACCCGAATATCAAGAGCACTACTTCCATCATCGATTTCGTCTTCCGGGTGCTTGCCTATGAATATTTGGGCAGAACCGATCTCGTTCATGTATTGGAACAAAAAGAGGCCTTGGCGCAGATACCTGATTGGCACGATAACGAACCAACCATCGGCGAAAGGAAGCCTGAACTGAGTGAAGTAAGAGTGACTGGAAATGCAAAGAGTGAGATCAAAGCAAAACAGGATGAACATGAAGCACAATTAGACATGGTGAATCGTGCTTCTAAAAATATGCAGAGTGATGCTCCTTCATGTAATGTATGCGGACATATCACTATAAGAAGCGGTACTTGTTATAAATGTTTGAATTGCGGCAACAGTATGGGTTGTAGCTAAATCATTTCTTGGGGACTGGTAATCCTTTGGGCTGATCCACACTTGCCGGATCAGCCCTTATTATTTCGAATTCAATTGCACAGATGAGCCCGTTGATTGAAACTGGAAAGGAAGCGGACATCGTAAAATGGCACCAAAACTCAGATAAATTATAGCCCAAAAGAAGCTCACCTTCATATTCAGACCAGAACACTCAATAACAAATCTCAAGTAGCTAACGACTATGCTTAAATATT
>CAZGNJ010000026.1:0-18116 GCA_964526985.1 uncultured Ginsengibacter sp.
AGACGCTCTTGCAGGGATTACCAGCAATCCATCCATTTTTGAAAAGGCAATCGCAAGCGGTTCAGATTATGATGCTGATGTCAGAAAACTGGCGGGTGCCGGTAATGAAGAGATATTCTTTGATTTTGCTGTAAAAGATATTCAGCGTGCTACAGATATCATGAAGCCCGTATATGATGCGGCTAATGGAACTGACGGATTCGTAAGCCTTGAAGTATCTCCGTTCCTGGCCAATGACGCGGAAGGTACTACTCAACAAGCATTTGATCTTTGGAAGCGGGTGAACCGCCAGAATGTGATGATTAAAATCCCCGGGACCAAAGAAGGGTTGATAGCGATTCGCAAAGCCACAGCAGCAGGAATCAATGTCAATGTAACCTTGCTCTTTGGCCTGAAACGCTATCGTGAAGTTACAGATGCTTACCTCAGCGGGCTTGAAGACCGCGTGAATGAAGGAAAGCCAATTGATAACATACATTCTGTTGCGAGCTTTTTCCTCAGCCGTATCGATGTGTTGCTCGATCCCCAATTGAAAGCAAAAGGCCTGAATGACCTGAACGGTGAAGTAGCCATCGCCAGTGCAAAAATGGCTTACCAGATTTATAAAGAAGTATTCGGTTCTGACAGATACAAAAAACTGGAAGCAAAAGGCGCGCATAAACAAAAAGTATTGTGGGCCAGCACCAGTTCAAAAGATCCTTCATTCAGCGATGTAAAATACGTGGAAGCATTGATAGGACCAGATACGATCAATACACTGCCGTTGGAAACAATAGATGCATTCCGTGATCATGGAAAGGCTGCCAACAGGTTGGAAGATAATTTGGATGCAGTAAAAAAACAATTGGAAAAATTGGAACAAAACGGATTTAACCTCGATGAAGTAAGTGATCACCTGGAAAAAGATGGCATCCAGAAATTCAATAAATCATTCAACCAGCTATTGAGTGCAATAGGAGAGAAAGCTTCCGTTAAGGTAGGTTGATCTTGTCACAATGATGTATTCCGGAAAAGCAGATGGAAAAAATCGAACACATAGGAATTGCAGTGAAGGATTTGGAGGTATCGATTCCATTGTTCGAAAAATTACTGAATACACAATGTTATAAAACAGAATCAGTAGAGCGGGAAAAGGTGGTGACCGCCTTCTTCAAAACAGGAGATTCAAAAATAGAACTGGTGGCTTCTACATCACCGGATGGAACGATTGGAAAATTTATTTCCAAAAGAGGAGAGGGGATTCATCACATAGCTTTCCAGGTATCAGACTTGAAAGCTGAGATGAAGCGATTGCAGGATGAGGGGTTTCGGCTTGTGCATGATGAGCCGCGTGAGGGCGCAGATAATAAAATGGTTTGCTTCCTGCATCCGGCAGGTACTAATGGTGTACTCATCGAACTGGTAGCAGAAAAAAAATAACCAGCAATGGAATTGATGGGAATTACTGCAGGTTATTTCCATTTTGATTTTTTTATTCAATAACAAAAAATAATTTAATTGCCAATCTCTAAAGCGACATCCGTTCAAAGAAGAATTGACACTCTTGCTACATGTACTGATAGTAAGAAAAATCTTAGCAGGCAGTTTGGAACTCCGGCATTTTTGGAAGCCTGTAAAAAGATCAAAGAATATATGGCTGCCGCGGGGCTTGAAACCCGCATTGATGCGGCCCTGAATGTACGTGGTATCTGGCGCTCTGCAAATGCCAATGCAAAGACGTTGGTTATCGGTTCTCATTTTGATACCATTGAGAATTCCGGAAAATTCAATGGTACTTTGGGAATTCTGGTTGCTATTGAGGCGGCTGCTTCTATCATCAAAAGCGGAACTACATTCCCATTTCACCTTGAGGTCATTGCATTCAGTGATGGTGAAGGCGTAAGGTTCCACTCAGCACATTTGGGTAGCAAAGCGGTTGTGGGAATGTTTGATGAACAACTCATCTTTATGGAAGATGACAAGGGTGTCACCCTTGAAGACTTGTTATCAGATTTGAAAACAGGTTATGAAGCCATCAGCAAAGATTTTATTCCGGCCGACAAATGGCTGGCTTATCTTGATATACACATCGAGCCGGGAGAACAGCTCTTTGAGAAAGAATTGCCCGTTGCCATTGCAAAATCCATTTATGGCCACAAAAGAATTGATATCAAATTTATAGGGCAAGCGGCGCATACAGGCTCCGTGCAGATGGAAGACAGAAAGGATGCACTCGCTGCTGCTGCTAAATTTGTGTTGAAAGTGGAGGAGTATGCTCAGAAAGACAGGAACAATATACTTGCAACAGTCGGAAGATTGAAAGTATTGAATGCGGCTACCAATGTGATTCCTTCTACCGTTACCTGTTCACTTGATCTGAGAAGCCTGGATGGAAATCGGCTCAACGAAGCTTATGAAGAAATGTACACGATGTGCGAAAAGATATGTCACAAGAGGAGTATTTATTTCGAATGGAAACTGATGGAAGAAACAACACCGGTAATCTGTGACACAAAGATCAATAAACTGCTCAAAGAAATTATGGTAGAACGAAAACTTCAACCGGAAATCATCATTAGCGGCCTGGCTACAGAAGCTACCATTATTTCAAAAGTAGCTCCTGTCGGCTTGCTGTTTGTGCGTGATGCCAATGGCATCAGCTATAATCCGAATGAAGAGGTGAGGCAGGAAGACATACAGTCAGCAATTGAAATTACCGAAGACTTTATCAGGAAAATTCAACCATCATCCTGAACTGAAAAAGAAACAATATGACAATTGCACAATTTGACCAATTACCAGTCGGAGAAAAACGCAATTTGCTTTTTAGTTGTTGTGGGTCTGAATCATGGGTGAACCAGATGCTTGAAATATTCCCTGTGAATGATCTCATAGACCTGCTCGAGTATGCAGAAGAGAAATGGTTCGACTGCAATCCGGCGGACTGGTTGGAAGCATTCGAGAATCATGCCCGGCTGGGTGATAAGAATGCATTGCAAAATGAATTATCAGATTCATTCAGCATTAATGAACAAGCCAGGTTGCTCACCTCTGAAAATGTAATATTACAATCTCTGAGCGATGCTAATGAAGATTACGAGGAAACCTTTGGATACATGTTCATCTCGTATGCCCAGGGTAAGACTGCTGAAACATTACTGGCCGAATTAGAAGAAAGACTTCGAAATGACCCGCGTGAAGAAATTAAGATTGCAGCTGCAGAACAGGATAAGATCACAAAGAGCAGATTGAGGAAATTGTTTTCATGAACGAAATCTGTAATTGACAGAAAATTTCCTTTTGCCACGATGGGGCCACATCAACCCCAATGTATTTGCAACTATCTTTTATTGAACGAAAGGATTTTAAGGAATCACAGTTTTATTTTTAAAGAAAGGTTGACTACTCTTCCGTCTATTGGTGCCCAAAGTGGAACAAACTGCGGATCATTAATTGGGCCGGTGTACAACGTTTCTGCTTTGCTTTGTTTGTAATTGAGCAGGTTTTCACAATTCAGTACCAGTGTAAAATGTTTTCCGAATCCTTTTGAAAGCATGGCAGCCATGAACATATAACCCGGTGTGCGCGTGCCATCCATTCGGTATTGCCTTCCATTATAGGAACCTTCGATTCCCCCTGTAAAATTGATCGCATCAAAATCCCTTACGATTGTAAATGCCATCCTGTTCTTTGGAGTGTAGGGCATGGCATTGTTACTGCTGAGGTAATTGCGTTGTACTATCGTGAATGTGTATCCGGCATAGAGTTCCCAGTCATCAACCGTTGCATTGATGTATGTGTCAAAACCCTTGCTGACGACGGCTTTGCCGGCATTATCATAGTGCAACAACTCATCAATACCAACTGTACCAACAATTGGGTGATTGACCTGTGTCATGAAGAATGCCTGGTTGATGAATATTTTATTTCCGTTTTCAAAATCCTTCTTGTAGTTTACTTCGGCATTATAACCAATGGATTTTTCTGATTGGATATCTGAAGGTAATGCTGCAATTTTATCAGGATCAAAATCAATGTACCAGGGTGAATATGGATCAGGAGTCTTATAACCCAGCCCGATTCCTAATCTCATGGCCCAGTGCTCATCAAAGCGGCTGAAGAAAGCTAACCGGGGTAAGAAAAAATTTCCATACTTGTCATGTATGTCATCCCGAAGCCCGATTTCAAGTGTGGTGTTGGGTTTTATCTCCCACGTATTTTGTGCAAATACGCCAACCGTATTGTTTTCCAGAGAGCGGTTAGGAATAGGTTCACTTGCATCAGTCATACGAAGTGTATTGCCTGTGGTATTGATACCACCTACAAAACTATTCCTGCCATATTTTACTAATGTCGAAAGCTCACTGTAATAGTTCAACTGCTTTCCGGTGTAATTAAGGGTATTGCTTGTAAAATTGTTGTTGAACCAGCTTGCACTGTTCTTGAATTCTAATTTGATCTTGCTGTTGATACCCTGCTCCAGGAAAAGTTCTGCGGTATGCCTGCCTGTGTTATTGTTTTCGAAATATTGATGCATGCCTGCAGCCTTACCATCAAGAACCAACATATCACCTCCATTCCGTTTTTCAAATGTTCCGTTGTAACCTGCAGTGATCGTGGTCTTGTTGTTATAGAAAAAGAGTCGGGGATGAATGTTGAATGAATTTAGAAATGGCAAATCAGAGAAACCATCTTTGTTGACATCCTGTTCTTTCTGATGCGCAAATCCTGCATACAACGTATATCCGAAATGTTCATTTCGTTTTGATGCAAAACCATTGATATCAGTTTCATTCAAAGAAGTCCTGTTGAGAACGACTGTGGCATCTTGTGTTGTAGTAGGTGTGCGTGAAATCAGGTTGATCAATCCACCGATTGCGCCGCCTCCATACAGCGTGGAGGCTGACCCCTTTACAAGTTCGATCTGCCTGAGGTCGAGTGGGGGAATAGAGAGAATGCCGAAATTCCCGCTAAAGCCCTCGTACAAAGGGATACCGTCTTTAATAATTTGAGTATATCGTCCTCCAAGACCTTGTATCTGTACATTCATATTCCCCGATGTAGCAGAAGACTGCACCACCTGTACGCCACTTACATCGCCAAGGATACTGTAAATACTGATGGGCTTTACTGCACTTTCCTCATTCATTTCTTCCCTACCGAGCACCTCCACCTTTATCGGTGCATTTTCTATTGGCTCATTGTTGCGCGTGGTGGAAACGACAACCACATCCTCGAGACTTTTCTCTGCGGTATTCATTTCTATATGGATAAGCGTATCGCTTTGTACAAACACATCCACTTGCCTGTCTTCATATCCGACAGAACTGAATGTAAACCGGTAATTCATGTTCTTTAATGTTAGATCAGCCCTTCCTGAGTCATTGGCCACAGCCATGTTATGGCCGTTGACTCCGATGGTTACCTTTGGAATAGATTGTTTTGATTGTGCATCATTAAAAAGGAAGGAAACCTTACTTTGAGCATTTGTGGTCAGTGCTATAAGAAGGAATACCAGGATGGTCATGTTTTGTTTCATGGTTCAAAATTTGTCAATGATTCTGTAGAAAATCTGAATCAACAAATTCAATTTTTGTTCAGAATTTAAATACACTTTTGTAGTGCGTATTTTTAAGGAATGAAAATATTGATTATAGAAGATGAGCCTGACCTTGCAGGTAGCATTCAGCAATACCTGCAGAATGAACGTTATTTATGCGAGGTAGCAACCAATGTGCAGGAGGGTCGTGAGAAAATTGAATACTTTGATTATGACTGTATCGTGTTAGACATTATGTTGCCGGGAGGAAGTGGCCTGATGTTGCTCGAAGAATTAAAGAAGGATAAGAAGCAGGATGGCGTTATCATTGTATCGGCAAAGAATTCTGTTGACGATAAAATCGAATCTCTGAAGCTGGGCGCTGATGACTATCTCGCAAAGCCTTTTCATCTCGCGGAGTTAAGCGCCAGGATTGAATCTATCATTCGCCGCCGCCAAATGCAGGGAATTAACGAGATTTCATTCGGCGCTGTCAGGGCAGATATCACCGCCAAGGCTGCATTTGTAAATGAAAGAGAATTGGAGCTGACGAAAACAGAATTTGACTTGTTGCTGTTTTTCCTGATGAACAAAAGAAAAGTGATTTCAAAAAATGCAATTGCGGAACACCTTTCAGGTGAGTCTGCAATTTATCTCGATAATTTTGATATCATTTATACACACGTTAAAAACCTAAAGAGAAAATTAGGCAAGGCAGGGAATGTTATCAAAACGATTTATGGAACAGGTTATAAGCTTTCAGAATGAAACTGCTGAATTACACATCGCTTCGATATCTCTTGTTTGCTGCGTTGCTGCTGCTGTTGAGTATTCCTTTCTCCAGTGTTGTCCTCAATAAAATATTTACAAAAGCGATAGACAAGGATCTGTATCAGCAAGCCAAACAAATTCCCGGTCAAATTGGAGTAATCAAATCAGAAAATGATTTGTTGTTGTGGAAGGCGCTGGACAAGGATCTTGAGATTATTGCAGCGGATAGCATCGTTCGCCACCATAAACCTTATACTGTAAAGAAAAAGCGAAATGGGAAGGAAGAAACCTTTCGTATCCTGCAAAAAAAGCTTCACATTCTCAATAAAGATTACATCGTTCAGATAGAGTCTTCAGTGTTGGAAAAAGATGAGTTGATCCGGACAATCCTGGTGATACAATTGGGATTATTGCTGATACTTTTGTGCGGAGCAGTTGGTATCAACTATTTTATCAACAAAAAGGTATGGAAGCCTTTCTATAAGAACCTCACATTTTTACAGCAGTTCAATGTGGAAGGAACTCAGGGAGAGGTTCTGATTGATACTTCAATAGAGGAATTCAGGCAGCTCAATCAGTCAGTAGCATTGCTTACAACCAGTGTGCGCAGGGCTTTTCTGTCGCAAAAAGAGTTTGTGGAAAATGCATCACATGAGTTGCAAACACCTTTGGCGAGGTTAAAATTCAAGCTGGAATTATTGTCGCAGGAAAAAGATGTTTCACAAAATCAGCATCTCCTCATTGGTGAAATGTACAAAGCCATTGAGCAGTTAGAATCTCTAAACAAAAACCTGCTATTGCTCAGCAGAATCGACAATGGTCAGTTTAATGCAGCAGAGCAGGTGCCTGTAATTGGTATTGTAAAAGAAACTGTGGAAGACGTAGCATTTATTGCATCATCTAAATCTCAAAAAATAATTCCGGAGTATGCAGTGGCTTATTGTGTGGTACAGTCCAACAGGGTTTTGTTCAAGGTGCTTGTGAAAAATCTTTTGCTGAATGCGATTCAATATTCTGCAAACAATGCCGCCATACAATTGATGGTTGATAAGAATCAATTGAAGGTGTCAAATCCGGGTACTCCTATGACGATACCACCGGAGCGGCTTTTCGAAAGGTTCAGCAAAGGTGATACGCAGAAGGGGAATGGTCTTGGACTTGCAATTGTAAAGGCTATTGCAACACATTATCACTTCCGGCTGGATTACAGGTATCATGAAGGGCAACACCAATTCACGGTGCAATGGGATGACAAAGTTGATGTGAAAGAATGAGTACGTGAAAAATTATTCGGATTGTTCAATCCTTTTTATCAAAGCACTAAATATTTGAATCAGGAATCAGTGAAGTGTAAATGGTATTTCGGAATCGTTATTCTCTGCACTTCACGCTACTTCAGGAAAGATATTGATGAACCTACCCTGGGCGCTACGCCAAATTTAATTTGAGCTGTACCCGGCGATCAATGGTATGTAAACAAAAAGATTTTAAATTTGAAACTTATGCTTTCAAAAAAAACCAGGTATGCTATCAGCGCTCTCGTCATGCTCGCCAGGCAGGAGGAAGGTAAACCCATGCTGATAGCCACTATTGCTGAAGAAACAAAAGCACCCAGAAAATTCCTGGAACTTATACTTCTCGAACTCCGCAATGCCGGATTTTTGAAAAGTAAGAAAGGGGCAGGCGGTGGTTATTACCTCGGCCGTTCAGCTTCTGAAATAAAACTGGTGCACATATTACGGCTTACCGGAGGCCCTATCGCTATGCTACCCTGCGTGAGTCTCAACTTTTATGAACCATGCGAAGAATGTGCTGAGGAAGAGACCTGTGGCATCAGGGATGTATTTATTGAAGTGAGAGATTCTGCGCTCAGGATTCTTACCAATACCAGTATTGCTGATGTTCTCAAACGGGAAAAGAAACTGATGAAATTGTTTCATCCGGGCAAGTCTAAGTAGCCTCATTTTCAATGGATTTGTTGGGAACACTTTCGGGGTTTGAAAATTTCTTCCTCTATTACTCTACTAAACCAATAGAATAAGTATATATTTGCCCCGATTACGGTGATCATAATACTTCTGAAATATCCTACAAGAAAAGCGTATGGTGAAATCGACAGCAATGGTCAGGAACTTCCAATTGGTTGCGAAGTGGCCTTATTTTAAAACGCTGCTTCTGTTGCTCCTTCTGTTGATTGCTTTTGTTTTGATTATTGTTTTCGCATACTACCTACCGGTAGATTCCTGGATGAGTTTTGTTAATGAAAGTATATCTGACCCATGGGGCCAGCCTTTTTATTATTATGTAATTGCCGGGTTCATAGCACAGATGGTAGATGGCGCTTTGGGAATGGCGTATGGTGTGAGCGCTACCACATTCCTGCTTACTATCGGGTTACCCCCTGCTGTGGCCAGCGCCAGTGTACACTCTTCCGAAATATTTACTAGCGGTGTTTCGGGGTTCCTCCATCTGAAATTCAAAAACGTAAACAGCAAATTATTTAAAACACTTGTGTTACCCGGAGTTGCAGGAGCTATCATAGGTGCCTGTTTGTTATCCTCATTCAAAGATGAAGATCATGTCATTCGAATATTGGTGGCGTTTTACACAATGTTTCTGGGAGTGAAAATATTATTGAAGGCATTACAGAAGAATATCAAAAAGAAAAAGACGAGGAGATTGGGAGTGCTGGGTTTTGCAGGTGGTTTCCTGGATGCGATTGGAGGAGGTGGCTGGGGGCCGGTTGTATCATCAAAATTGATTGCCGGAGGCAGGCATCCGCTTTATACCATCGGGTCGGTAAACCTTGCAGAGTTTTTTGTAGCCATAGCCAGCTCTTTATCATTTGTTTGTTTTATCGGTATTCACCATTGGCATGTAATAGCAGGATTGATTCTGGGGGGTGTTATTGCCGCGCCAATCGCTATTCAATGGGCAAAGAAAATAAAACCACGCAAATTGATCTTACTGGTAGGCATACTCGTTATACTGGTTAGTTTGAATATTATCGGAAAATATTTATGGAATTAAAATCTGTGATTCTCTATGGAAAACTTGCAACGCAAAATAGAAGAGGCTGTTGCCTCCATCAGAAGGCTGACAATCAAATTTGAAGACGCTGTCGCTTTCTCTACCAGCTTTGGATGGGAAGACCAGGTGATCACTCACCTGTTATATGCTAACCGTCTTCCTGTTACCATCTTCACTCTTGATACAGGCCGGCTGTTTCCCGAAACATATAAAGTATGGTCTGATACCGTAAGAAAGTATGCAATAGAAATTCATGCGTATTATCCGAACACAGCCGCTGTCCAAAGCATGGTGAGTGAAAAGGGGCCTTACAGTTTTTATGAATCTGTCGAAAACCGGAAAGAATGTTGCTTTGTCAGGAAAGTGGAACCACTGGCGAGAGCACTCAAAGGAAAACAATGCTGGATCACCGGAATCCGTGCTGAACAGAGTACTGCCAGAAAAGATATGACAGCTACAGAATGGGATGATCATCATCAACTGACCAAATTTGCTCCTTTGTTTGACTGGACATTAGATGAAGTAAAGAGTTACGTGAAGCATTTCGGAGTGCCCTATAATGCGCTTCACGATAAAGGGTTCCCGAGCATCGGATGCCAGCCCTGCACGAGACCTGTGCGGGTAGGAGAGGATATGCGGGCAGGCCGCTGGTGGTGGGAAGATCAGACAAAAAAAGAATGCGGGCTGCATGTGCGATAAAATTCATATTTCAAATGATACTGACAATAAAGATGATGACATTAAATAGATGGGCCGCCGTTTGGTCTCCGACCAACGGCGATTCAGAGACTCTGTGGTTTAGAGATGCCGTTGGTCGGAGACCAAACGGCGGCTATTCTAAAGCGGCAATTAGAGTGTTGAGTGGAACCGATATTCAAAATGATTAAGAATCTTATTAACTAAACACTATGAACAAACGAAAATTGGATTACATCGGGCAGTTGGAATCAGAAGCAATTCACATATTGCGCGAAGTAGCCGGGCAATTTGAAAAACCGGCGCTCTTGTTTTCAGGCGGCAAGGATTCCATTACGTTGGTACACCTTGCAGAGAAGGCCTTCCGTCCGGGAAAATTTCCTTTTCCATTGGTACATATTGACACTGGTCATAATTTTCCTGAAACCATTGAATTCAGAGATCAGCTCATTCATCGAATTGGTGAAAAATTAATTATCGGATATGTACAGCAGTCTATCGATGATGGAAAAGTGATAGAACAGAAAGGCAAGAATGCGAGCAGGAACCAATTGCAAACAACCACCTTATTGGATATCATCGCTGAAAATAAATTTGACGCGTGCATCGGAGGCGCCAGGCGGGATGAAGAAAAGGCCAGGGCTAAAGAACGGATATTTTCTGTTCGCAATGAATTTGGCCAGTGGGACCCCAGGAGGCAACGCCCGGAACTCTGGAATATTTATAATGGCCACATTAATCCCGGTGAACATGTGAGGGTGTTCCCTATCAGTAACTGGACAGAACAGGATGTTTGGAATTATATTCTGAAAGAAGAGATCGCCCTGCCATCCTTGTACTTTGCACATTCCCGTAATGTCATGATCAGGAATGGCCAACTGATGGCACATACAGAATTTCTTTCTCCCGATCATGAGGACGTCGTGTATCAAAAGACAGTTCGTTTCAGGACTGTAGGCGATATGACTTGTACTGCGGCCATTGAGTCTGATGCTGATTCAACAGAAAAGGTGTTACAGGAAATCATGAATTCAAGGATCAGCGAAAGAGGAGCGCGCATGGACGACAAAGTATCGGAAGCTGCAATGGAAGAACGGAAGAAGGGAGGATATTTCTAAGTCGTATTTTTTTTCGAAAATCTAAAAAAAAATAACTCATGGATATTCTAAAATTTCTCACAGCAGGCAGTGTGGATGATGGAAAGAGCACTTTGATCGGAAGACTGCTTTATGATACCGGCAATATACTGGAAGACCAGATGGAAGCCATCAGGAGAGCTAATCGAAAAAATGATGACGGCACTATTGACCTTGCAATTCTTACTGACGGATTGAAATCTGAAAGAGAACAGGGCATCACTATTGACGTTGCGTATAAATATTTTTCTACAGCCAATAAAAAATTCATCATTGCAGACACTCCCGGGCACATTGAGTACACGCGAAACATGGTAACAGGAGCTTCGAATTGCGACCTGTCGCTAATCCTGGTGGATGCGCGCAAAGGATTGCTGGAACAGACATTCAGGCACACCTACATCGCGCACTTGCTGGGTATCCGGCACATCGTAGTTTGTGTGAACAAGATGGATATGGTCGATTATGAGCAAAACCTGTTTGATGATATTGTAACAGATTTCGAAAGGATAAGTTCAAAGATTGACATAGAAAGAATTGATTTCATACCGTTAAGCGCATTGAAAGGAGATAACATAGTACATTATTCAAAGCGGATGGATTGGTACCAGGGCCCTTCGCTCATCGATATCCTGGAACACACAGAAATTAATCATGAAGCTGGAAGTTCAGACAATACAAGTTTTCCTGTGCAGTGGGTTATCCGCCCACAAACAGATGCCCTTCACGATTATCGTGGCTATGCCGGAAGGGTGAATGGAGGGGCCCTCAGAAAAGGTGATGAGGTAATGATTGTTCCTTCTGGTGTTAGAACGAAAATACGTTCTATTGAAACTTTGGATGGTGAGATAGAAGCAGCAGCGGCTTCTCAATCAGTAACTCTATTGCTTGATGACGATGCAGATGTTTCAAGAGGAGATGTTATTGTAAAACACAAGGATACTATAAGTCTTACGCAGGAATTTGAAGCAGACCTTTGCTGGATGGCAGGTGAAGTATTGAATCCACAGGCAAGATTCATCCTGAAACACAACAGTGCTGATATCCTGTGCAAGGTGACGGAGGTGCTGTATAAAGTTGATATCAATTCACTGGAACAAAACTTTGATGAAAAAAGAATCGGGCCTAATGATATATGCAGGGTGAGAGTGAAGACCGCTTCTCCGGTTTTTGCAGAACAGTATGAAGAGAATCATCAGAATGGAGCAGCTATTTTGATTCATCCGAATACAAAGTCAACGGTGGGTGCTTTGATGGTGAGGAGCATAGAATACATTTGATCGAGTGCCTTGTGTGAGGTAGCACTCGTACTGATTCTCATCTCCGAATTACACTTGGTTCATACGAGGCAAAAGTTGAAGTTATAGTTCCCAAAGCAACATAAATGTTTCAAACGCTTGTCATCCCGATTCGCCCAAGCGAAGAGGGAACTCATTTGAACAAGAAAAATCTTTCTGGAAAATATACACCTGGAAACATATCCCGGCAATGGTACTCTGATTTGACAGATTCTTCACCGCTCTCGCGGTTCAGAATGACAGCAATGATACTTCGATTTAGCAGATTCTTCACCGCTCTCGCGGTTCAGAATGACGACAATGATTTGTAGCTAATCCTCTTCTATTCACCTCCTGTTCACTCCATCTTTTTCTCTTCTCCCTTTTATGCATTCTTCAAAAGAGGAATTGAAATCCAATCCGAAAACGAATTAATCATTTGAGCCATGTCGATAATTGAAAACAGGCAAGGCAAGGGAAATCCGTTTTTCTACACTGGAGTCGATTTATAAAGTATTGGATTGCTAGCCCGGCGACATTCTTGAATATGAAGCGGAGAAGAAGAAATCCCATTGCTGAATTCAACCCTGTTAGAGGTGTGTGTTCGGAAAATCTTACAATGAGAAGAGTGGAGTTTTCAATAGTGAAATGCTTAAAAAATATAGTTATCCGAAATATCATCACCAGAGTAATTGGATGAATCTCAAATCCGATAGTAAGCGGATTTCATTTAATGAATATTTTCCCTGTTGGTGATACGCCAACCGGTAGCAATCTCTAAAGGTGGATGTCCTCAACCGCCTGCAAAAATTTGTAATGCATCAGTGAATTTGCAATCTTAAAATCACTTCAATTGTTGCACGATTGCGAGAGATCTTTTGACATGTTCATCCGGCGAAATACGATCGGTAGCCGAAGAAAACACTGCGGCCACTTTGCCATTTTTGTTAATAACAAAAGTGGTTCTCGGAATGAATCCGTGTTGAATCTCTATGCCCCGAATATCTTTTGCACCAGCGCGTACAGGAGCCATTTCCAGTCCGAATTCTGAAGCAATTTTTCCGTCAGGATCAGAAGCGACCGGAAATGTACCTGCACAATATTCAGGATCAGCAGAGAATGAGTTCAATCGCTGAATATCATCCGCTGAAACACCTATCACTGTGGTACCTGCTTTACTGAATTGATCCATCATTGTTGCGAAAGTGTGCGCTTCCAGATCGCATCCTCCGGTATAGGCAGATGGAAAGAAATAAACGACCACCGGCCCTTTCTCAAGTGCTTTCTGCATTGAAAACGTGAACTCCTTTCCTGCACTGCTGGCCTCCGCAGAAAATACAGGTGCAGCAGCGCCTTTTGAAAGTGGCTGAGATTGCGCACAGACGCCTATGCTGAGCATCATAAACAAAAAGCCTGGCACCTTTAGGATGGTATGATTTGTTATTTTCATTTTATTTAGTTTTTATTTTTTATTCATGTTCAAGGTACAAAAGTGGCGTTGATTTATTTGGAAATTTGATTCTATGTTACTAAAGAATAACAGAACTGTAATATTCAACTCTATTTTTACAATAGTCTTAAATTCTGCACCTGGCAATTCGGTCATCAAAATAGAGGTACTTCAATATTTGGATTAGCTAAATGAGTTTTGAAATGATTTTCTTTTATTCAGATGATAAGGGTACATCCCAATCCGATTGCTATCGGATCCGATGACTATCGGAACGCAGGCGGGTGGAGATATCCGACTGTAGGGACTGCTTCCGGTTAAAGTTTCTCCAAATGGAAAATTATTCTTAACGCGAAATCCGATTACTATCGGATCCGATAGCAATCGGATTGGGATGTACCCGATGAAAAGCCTGCCGGTATGATGGAAGGCTTTGGACCAACTATATTGATCATTATCGACCAAATACCAATTCCCTCCTCTTTCATTTCCTGAATCTATGAAGACACACTTTCAAGGTTTCTTCCTGTTGTCTTTGGCCCAAACAGCGCAATGACTCCGGCTAACAGCCCCGTGCAACCGATAAATGCAAAGCCGGTAAAGAATGAATAGTGGGCGATGATGACAGGCAATAGCAATGCTCCGACTGCACCACCCGCATGACCAATACCGTCAGACAGTGCAAAACCTGTGGAGCGTGCCTGTGTAGGAAAGGCTTCGGCAGTATAAGTGTATGCCACCTGCAGGTAAGAGCCTAATGCCAGTGACGCACACAATGAACCGAGATAAATGTAAAATGTACTTGCATATCCAGCCACGAGAAACATACCAACACACCAGATGATAGTGGTGAAAAAGATCAGCCATTTTCGTTCGAAGCGATCCACGACGCCCAATACCAAAATTGTACCGATGGGATAACCGATAGCTCCAACAGCAAGGTATCCGATTGAACTGCTGATTCCTGCACCATGAGCAGAGATGAGATCGGCAGCATCGCCGAGGAATCCGTAATTGCCGATATACCACAGAAACCACATCAGCACTAAGATGGAAAGGCGGCGCAGATAGACCGGTTTGAAAAGAAAACGAATGGGCACTCCTTCGCGGAAGTCGACCGGATCATCACTTGGTTCAGGTAAATTGATCTTGTGTTCAAGACAATATTTTTCCATTTTGGAAATTGTCGCGTCTGCTTTTGTAAATAGCCCATGATGAATTTCCCAACGTGGAGATTCCGGAAGTCTGACTCTGAGTAATAGCCCGATCACCGCAATCAGTCCGCCGATACCAAACAACAATCGCCAACCTATTTCCAGGTTGGGAACTAACGCCAGGGCAACAAATGGTGTAATGGTTTGTCCAAGAATTCCAATCAGAAAAGTAAGCAGTGTGATTCTTCCGCGCCGCGATGTAGGTGCCAATTCACTGATGTAAGTAGATACAAGATTAAGATCGGCTCCAACTCCAACACCTGTTATGAATCGAAAGATGATGAGTGTGGTAATGTCCGGAGCCAATGCATCCCCAAACGAGCCTACCGCTGTCAATGCAAATGTGAGCAGCAACATACGGTAGCGTCCAAAACGGTCTGCCATAGTACCGATAATAAATGATCCGATGATATAACCAATCAATCCTATCGACAATGCGAGAAATAAACTGGTAGCATTCGATAGATGGAACTGTTCGTTAATGGCGGGCATGGCGAAGCCAATGTTGCTAATATCATAGAAAGTAAAAAAGTAACCGATCCCAATGATTGCTAAAAAACTTTTGGGTAAAGCCCAGACAGGGATGCGATTGAGGCGAGCTAATAATCTGATCTTTTCTGACTCAGGAATTGAATTTTCCACTTGCTGTTTTTTTAATGCCTTGCGATGTCATAGAACAATTGGTGAGGACACAATTATCATTCCGAAGTTGAACAATAGATTTGATCAAAGAAATACCATGATTATCTTGCAATAACATTTTGATCTGACCCCAACTATTATGAAAAAAATATTTGTCATCATTGGCAGTGCAGGAGCACACTCAGCAAATGAAAAACTGGTTGCCAATATTGCATCACTTACCAGAGGCTTTTTTGAACCAGATGTTTTCAACAGTTTGAAGTCACTCCCTCATTTCGATCCGCAGTTATCTGTTGAAGGAACTCCACAATCTATATTAGATTTCAGGAACCGGATCGCAGCAGCAGATGGTGTCATCATTTGTACACCGGAGTATATTTTCAGTATTCCTTCGGGATTGAAGAATGCTATTGAATGGTGTGTGTCGACTACAGTTTTCTCAGAAAAACCAATGGGCATCATCACTGCATCTGCGAGCGGAGTAAAGGGGCATGAAGAATTGAAGATGATTATGAAAACACTCTATTCAAAATTCAGAGAAGACACTACTTTGCTGATTCAGGGAGTGAAGGGAAAGATCAGTGATCAGTGCGAAATAACTGATAGCAAGACAAAGATTGAGTTAGCGGAGTTTGTCGAATGCTTTAGAAAATTGGTTCAGTAAAATGCGAGGCGCTGAAGCAAGCAATGGATTTCATTTTCGTTTCATCGGAAAATGAGGAAAGATCAATTTCCGGAAGAGCCTGATTTCTTAAGAAGATACTTCTCAGCCAAAGGACCGGTGATTGGGTTGCCGGTTCCGTCCAGCATTTGTATAGTAGTGTCATTCACGATCTTGAAAAATATCTGATGCGGGTCTCTGCCTGCAAAGTCCACTGTAAGAATTGAATCAGACTTCCTCCATCTGCCGGTATCGCTGATTTTGGTTGCGCGCTCCAGGTATTCTGAGGTTTCATAATACATGCTGTCTGGTGAAAAGGTTACCTGCAACCTGATACCCGGACAATCAGCACATGGCGTCGATCCCGAGTACACACCATTGAAAACGCTTGTGTTTTTCGAAGTGCTCGTCTTGTTGCCAGTTTTTTTGTCAGTGTTCTGGCAGGAAAACAATACTATTACGAGAATGAATGGAAATACTTTTTTCATTACAGGTCTCTTATCTCACGGTGAAACCATTTGGTGCTTCACCCGGATTTACAAAATACAATTTGCCTGAAGCATCTTCTGCCATCAGTATCATGCCATTACTTTCGATACCGCGCATTTTTCTTGGGGCCAGGTTCGCTACTACCACGATCTTTTTTCCTGTTACTTCCTCCGGAGAAAATTGTTCGGCAATACCTGAGAGTATGGTTCGCTTTTCAAATCCTAAATCAATTTCCAGTTTCAGCAACTTATCTGCTTTCTCTACCTTCTCTGCTTTTAGTATCGTACCTGTTCTGAGATCAATCTTTCCGAAATCGTCAATAGTGATCACAGGCTTTAATGGTTGTGCGGCATGTTCTTCCTTTTGCTCTTCTTTGACCTCCGTTGGCTTTGTTGATCCGCTTCTTAATTTTTCCAATTGCGCTGTTATCTGTTCATCCTCTACTTTCTTAAAGAGCAACTCCGGCTCGCGGAGAGAATAGCCTACACTTAACAATTTTGCTTTTCCCGCGTTTTCCCATAATAGCATTTTCTCCACCACCTTCATCATCTTCAGCAGCTTTTTAGAAGTGAATGGAAGAAACGGATACATCATTATGGCGAGGTTGGCACACAATTGAAGGCACACGTGTATGCACATGTCTATTTTCTTCTGAGCCTCTTCTAAAATCTTCCCATCCTTGTCAGTTTGCCTTGCCAATATCCAGGGTTCCTTATCCTGCATGTATTTATTACCACGACGTGCGAGGTCGATCACTTCAGACAATGCTTCTCTGAATTTGAATTGCTCTATCAGCGATTCTATTTTTTCTTTTGTCTCTGCAAAGGAAGATACCAGTATTTGATCTTCGTCAGTGGCTACATCACCATGCAATGGCGGTACTTTGCCGTTGCAGAGTTTGTGCATGAGTACAAATGTCCGGTTTACAAAATTTCCGAGAATGGCTACCAGTTCACTATTGTTCCTGTCCTGAAAATCTTTCCAGGTGAAATCATTATCCTTTGTCTCAGGTGCATTCGAACACAATACATATCTCAGCACATCCTGTTGCTCAGGAAAGTCTTTCAAATATTCATCTATCCACACAGCCCAGTTACGACTGGTGGATACTTTATCGCCTTCGATATTTAAAAATTCATTGGCAGGCACATTCGTAGGCAATACAAAATCTCCATGCGCTTTCAGCATGGCAGGAAAAATGATGCAGTGAAATACAATATTGTCTTTGCCAA
>CAZGNJ010000026.1:18126-56343 GCA_964526985.1 uncultured Ginsengibacter sp.
CATCGTAAGGCAAAACCAGAGCCTGCGGAGCATCACTGCCCATGTGGTGGTCAAAATCCGCACCCATTCCGAGCAGTTCTGCGGGCCAGGTTACCGCATGAAAGGTGATATTGTCTTTGCCAATGAAGTGAATGAGTTTGGTGTCAGGTTTACACCAGTAATCTTGCCATTCTGTGGTCAATTCTTTTGTGGCGGAGATATATCCTATCGGAGCATCAAACCAAACATACAGTACCTTTCCTTCTGTATCCGGCAATGGCACCTTTACGCCCCAGTTGCTGTCGCGCGTCATCGCGCGTGATTGCAGCCCATTATCTAACCAACTCTTACATTGTCCATATACATTATTCTTCCAGTCTTTGTGATCTTCGAGAATCCATTTTTTTAAAAAGTCTTCGTAGTCCTGCAATGGAAAATACCAGTGCTTCGTTTTCTTCTTCACAGGTACAGCATCACTGAGTGTGCTGCGGGGATTGATCAATTGTTCAGGACTCAGTGATGAACCACATTTTTCACACTGATCTCCATAAGCATTCGGATTACCGCATATCGGGCATGTGCCTGTGATGTAGCGGTCGGCGAGGAAAACTTTTTTCTCTTCATCATAAAACTGTTCCGTTTCTTTTTCTTCAAACAATCCCTTGTTGTACAGGTTCACGAAAAAATCCTGCGCAGTCTTGTGATGAATTTCATTGGAAGTGCGGCTGTATATATCGAAACTGATTCCCATATCTGCAAGGGAGTTTTTCAATATCTCATGATATTTATCCACTACCTGCTGTGGTGTTATCCCTTCTTTCATGGCACGGATGGTAATGGGAACACCATGCTCATCACTGCCACCTACAAATTTTACATCTCTTTTTTGCACACGCTGATAGCGTGCATAGATATCTGCCGGCAAATAACAACCGGCGAGATGCCCGATATGCAACGGGCCGTTGGCATACGGCAGGGCCGCGGTGATCAGGATACGTGAAGCTTCGCTCATTCGTCTAAAAAAATTAATCGTGCAAAATTACCCGAATGGGATGGTAATGCAAAAAGCGCCTGAAGATTATTGTAGGATTGGAGGCAAACGTGCCGGGAGTCAGGCCGGGGTACGCAAAAATGCATCATTGAGCAGGGAGTTGGCGGTAAGGTGGCGGTAAGGTTGCCAACCTTCAGCAAAGATTTCAGATTAAATAGAATCCTGCTCAAGGTTGGCAACCTTGAAAAAAGTACTTTTATCCGATAAACCCATCCCGATATATGGATAGAAAGAACTTTCTGCAATCAACCATTCCTCTGCTCGCTACCACTGGTGCTTTTGTAAAAAATCAAACTACAGATGTCGAATCAAAAAAATTTCCGCCTTACCTGAAACCCGGCGCTACCATTGGCATCACTTGCCCATCCGGCCACCTGAAAATGGAGGAAGCATTGCCCTGCATCAGGAAAATGGAGGCCTGGGGATTCAAAGTAATACCCGGCAGAACGATTGGCATACGCGATTTTACATTTGCGGGAACGGACGAAGAAAGAGCGAAAGAATTCCAGGAGATGATTGACGATGACAATATAGATACGATCATGCTGGGACGTGGCGGGTATGGCGCTGTTCGTATTATTGATAAAATCAATTTTTCAAAATTTATCAAAAAACCAAAGTGGATCATTGGATTCAGCGATGCTACCGTTTTTCATCTCCACCTGAATTGCAAACTGGGCATTCCTTCCATTCATTCAAAAATGTGTAACAGCTTTCCGGAGGATGAATCCACTGAAACACCTGAGCAGGCCGACTCCATAGATTCAATCAGGAGGTGCCTCTTAGGCGAAAGAATGGTATATACAGCGCCCACACTGCAGCAGAACAGGGCAGGAATTGCAAAAGGAAGATTGATCGGTGGAAACCTGTCTATCATTCAAATGCTGTGTGGCAGCCAGTCACAGGTCAAAACGGATAATGCTATTTTGTTTATCGAAGATGTAGGCGAATACTTGTACAAATTGGATGGCATTATGTGGAACCTTTTGCGAAGCGGAAAACTGGATCGCCTGAAAGGATTGATCATTGGCGCATTCAGGATCAAGGAAGATGATCCGGGTGAGGAATTCGGTAAGACAATGCATGATATCGTGATGGAAAAAGTAGGGAAATTCAATTATCCCGTATGCTTTGATTTTCCGGTGGGACATGTATTGGTCAACTATGGATTGAAGTGCGGAATGATGCATCGTCTCGAGGTAAAAAGTGACAGTGCACAATTGTTTTCTATACAATGATGATTCTCTTGTAAATTGCCTTCCTGAAAAAATATTTGCAATGACTATTATTCCTCCATACTTAGAAAAAGGAGATACCATCGGGCTTGTAGCGCCTGCAGGATATATGCCGCAGGAAAAATTCCAAACCTGTATCAGTACACTTCATGAATGGGGATTCAATACATTGATGGGTAAAACACCCGGGCATCAGTTTCACTATTTTGCAGGAAATGACAGAGAACGCACCAAAGACCTGCAGCGCATGCTGGATAATAAAAAGATCAAAGCCATCCTGTGTGTGCGTGGTGGATATGGTGTAGGAAGGATTATTGGGAAGTTGGATTTTTCAAAATTTAATCAGAATCCGAAATGGCTGATTGGATTCAGTGATATAACTGTACTGCACAATCATATTTTTTCTAAATGCAATGTAGCTACGTTGCACGCGCCGATGGCCGCGGCATTCAATGATGAAGGATTTAAGAATGAATATGTAAAAAGTCTGCATGATGCACTCATCGGCGTCAAAGCAAATTACACTGCGGCATCTCATCCGTTTAATCACAAAGGATCAGCGTCCGGGATATTGGTAGGTGGTAATCTTGCATTGCTGGCTCATCTCGTTGGTACTTCTTCCGACCTCAAAACCAAAAACAAAATCTTATTTATAGAAGATACGGGCGAATACATCTACAATGTTGACCGGATGATGTATCAGTTTAAAAGGAGCGGTAAACTTGACGGGCTGAAAGGCCTTGTGGTAGGACGCTTCAACGATATGAATGATACAACGATCCCTTTCGGGCAGACAGTTGAAGAAGTAATTCGTGATATAGTGAAAGAATACAAATACCCCGTTTGTTTTGATTTCCCTGTTGGTCACCAGGATGAAAACTATGCATTGAAAGTTGGTGTGAAGTACACACTTGATGTAAAGAAATCCGGCGTAACCCTTTCCGAATCCTAATATCTATCCCAACATGAAAATTGAAACACTTCGCTGGCTAAAGAAAACATTTATTCGCCTGCGCCTTCATAAAATCGTAGGGCCTTTTGAAGGTATGTTCCAACAACTACTTTGGATGTCGCGACTCTCGCGTTGGGCAGCAAAATATAAAAATACACCTGGCAATGATTTTCCTTCTGAATGGAATTATGAGAAGCGATATGAATTGTATCAAAATATTCTTGAAAGAGAAAAACTCCAGGCACCTATTCATTACTTAGAGTTTGGCGTGGCAGACGGGCACTCATTCAGGTGGTGGTTGGATAAGAATAAAAATTCTGAGTCTTCTTTTCATGGCTTTGACACTTTCACCGGGTTGCCGGAAGATTTTGGGCAGTTTACCAAGGGTACATTCAATAGAGGACAGGCTGTGCCGGAAATCAATGATGTGCGTGGCAAATTTTACCAGGGACTTTTCCAACAGACATTGCCTCCATTTCTTAAGGATGCGGATTTTAAGAATAAATTGGTGGTTATGCTCGATGCCGACCTGTATTCTTCCACTTTGTTCGTGCTCGCATCTCTGGCGCCATTCCTGAAAAAAGGGGACATTGTTTTCTTCGATGAATTCGGTGTGCCTACTCATGAGTTTATGGCCTATCAGAATTTTCTGGATGCATTTTACAAACCGCTTGAGATCATTGGTGCTGCGAATAATTTTTATTTTACGGCATTCAGGGTGGGGTAGAGGAAATGTTTAATCGTGAGTTGTAAATGGTAAATTGTAAATGGTGTGCCGAAGGTAGTAGTGAATGTTGCACGTGGCGACTAACGACCAACGAGTAACAATCAACGACCAACGAACACAGATTCCCTCCAGACTCGAAATAATCAAATGCACTTTCAATTCGTTTTCTATTTTTGTCCTTAAATTCACTGCGTGAGCAAGAGTATTATCAACAGGCTGACAGGTGCAGGATTATTAATTGCCCTTGGAATAATTTATGGAGACCTGGGCACTTCACCACTTTACGTGATGAATGCCATCATCCGCGACAAGCCCATATCCAACGAACTCATTATCGGGGCGGTGTCGTGTGTTATCTGGACACTTACCCTTCAGACCACGATCAAATACGTAGTGCTTACGCTTCGTGCGGATAATAATGGAGAGGGTGGTATATTTTCACTGTATGCACTTGTGCGAAGGCAAAAAAAGTGGTTAGTTTTTCCCGCTATTATAGGCGGCGCATCGATATTAGCCGATGGTATGATTACGCCTTCCATTTCCATCACCTCTGCTATTGAAGGCCTGAAACAAATTCCCATATTTCACGGTACCAGTCATGATACGATCGTTTACATAGTAATAGCAATCCTGGTGGGGATATTTTTTACCCAACAATTTGGAACTGCTATTATTGGTAAAACCTTTGGCCCGGTTATGTTTGTCTGGTTTTTGATGATGGCAGTTTTAGGAGTAGTTCATGTATTCGACGAACTCTACATCTTCAAAGCGTTCAATCCCTACTATGCGATCAAGTTGCTGATCTTATATCCCGGTGGATTTTGGATACTTGGTGCGGTATTTCTATGTACCACTGGTGCTGAGGCGCTTTATAGTGATCTCGGCCATTGCGGGCGCAAGAATATACGTGTGTCCTGGATATTTGTAAAGACTGCATTAATATTGAATTACCTGGGACAGGGAGCATGGCTTCTTTCTCATCACAACGGGAAAGTTTTTACAAAAGAAATTATCGACAATGGATTCAATCCTTTCTTTGGTGTGATGCCGGATTCCTTCCGACTGATCGGGATTGTCATAGCCACCATTGCTGCCATCATTGCAAGCCAGGCATTGATCAGCGGATCATTTACCCTGATCTCTGAGAGTATGCGACTGAATCTGTGGCCACGCATGAAGATCAATTATCCGACAGAAGAACGCGGACAATTGTTTCTTCCCCGCATCAACCTGATGTTGTTCATTGGTTGTGCTGCAGTCACATTATATTTTCGCACTTCATCCAACATGGAAGCCGCGTATGGCCTTGCAATCACGCTCTGTATGTTATCGACTTCCATCCTGTATGCCAATTACCTGGTAACAAAACGAGTGTCGCAACCGTTGATTTATTTGTATCTTTTCGTTTATCTCGCAATAGAATTGAGTTTTCTCTTTGCTAACCTTGACAAGTTCCCACACGGAGGATTTGTAACACTGATCATCGGAGGTGCGCTTTTCGCGGTAATGTATGTGTGGTATCGCGCACGAAAGATCAAAAACAGGTACGTGGAATTTGTACGAATGGACTCTTATCTTCCTGCCATCCAGGAAGTAAGCAATGACACTACCATTCCCAAATACTCGACTCATTTGGTTTACCTCACGAGTGCAGATAACGCGAGAGAGATAGAGCACAAGGTGATCTATAGTATCCTGAATCAAAAGCCGAAGCGGGCAGATATATATTGGTTTGTGCACGTGGATACGCAGGACGATCCTTACACGGCTGACTACATAGTAGATACCATCATACCGAATGAGATCATCCGTGTAGAACTAAGACTGGGTTTCAGGAGAGAGCCACGCATCAGCCTGATGTTCAGAAAGGTAGTACAGGACATGCTGGCAAGCAAGGAACTCAATATTACCAGCCGCTATCCGTTGCTGCAGAAAAATGCCATCCCCGGCGACTTCCAGTTTATAGTGATGGAAAAATTTCTTTCGCAGGATAATGATCTGCCATTCTTTGAAAAGTTGATTATGAAGGCTTATTTCTTTGTAAAACATATCAGCCTGAGCGAAGAACGTGGATTCGGGTTGGAGCAAAGTAATGTGATCGTAGAAAAGTTTCCCTTAATTGTAACACCTGTTCGCAAACTGGCACTGAAAAGGGTATTCAATGATGAAGGGTAGGTGCCAATGTTCATTCATGTTTCATTACAGGAATATTTGTCTCCATGTCTGACGTGGATCAGCAGTTTGCTTGTCTTCACACAAATTTTCTCACTCCAAAAGAATGTTGCATTAGGACAGATTTTTTTTCGAAAGAAGAGTAAGAGTTTTTGAGAGAAGAATCGGGTAGCTGTATTTACGATTGAAGCGATTGTATATTTAATAGGATGATGTTCGGGAAATTTGTTTTCTCTTTTTTAGTGAGAATGAATAATAGGATTGGAATTTATTTTCGGCGAACCTTAGTAGAAAATAGAATTCATCTCAGTTCTTTTAACCTTATTACCTTCTGAAATTCTGCTTAAAAACATTGAGAGCTTTTATGCAATTTGAAACAGAATAAGGTAATAAGGTAAATGTAATTTGAGGCCGGTTTCTACTAAGGTTTTTAAACCTCCCGGTATTCTGAGTATTATTTGACCGGGTTGATTTATGATCATTCATTTTATGTTTGTTTAAACCATAGATATATCAAGGCCAACGATCATTGAAAGAACTATAAGGTTTGTCAGTCAGTTGCTGATCTAAACGAGGTTAACAATGGTTTGAGGGAATATGGTACTCATTAATTTCTCTTTCACAATTTAAAAAAACTTAATCCTTAGCTTTGCACCCTATGTATCGCATCAGAAATAAACGATTGCTCGCTATCTTCCTGGTAGCCAATTTTATTTTTTGCAATACTCCCGAAAGTGTGCTGCATTCACTGTTTGCTGACCATAAGGATCAGAAAATTGAATGTCATGTTGATCCTTCTATCACTCACTTTGATATTTCTGTCGTTGATTGCCATTGCAACAGCAATGTTGTGAATATTCCTTACATGCAGGCTGACATCCCGGTAATAACCAGTCCTGTCTTTGAATATTTTACAGTTCATGATAAATCAATAGAAGCGCCGGTCATAGGTGACTCATTCTATTTTTCGCTGAGAGCACCTCCGTTTTTGAGCTAACATTTCTGTCAAAATAATCAGCTCAAAAAATTTTCAATTGTATGAATTTATATCGATTGACGACAACGATCATGTTGTTGTCTGTTTTTAATATCTGCAAAGCGCAGAAGCGAACCCCGGTTTTTACTTTTCAAGGAATCATCTATAATGCCTCGGGCAAAGCACTTCCGAATGCCACTATCTATATAGCAGATCTGAAGAAAGGATCCGTGTCAGATAGTTTGGGACACTTTGAAATTACAAATATTCCAAAAGGAAATTTCTTAGTGGAAATAGATTATTCAGGATACAAACCCATCGTGGAAGCAATCAGTTTTGATAAGAGCATTCAGAAAGATTTTCATCTTGAAGAAGCCGTAACTGAGGAAAAAGAAATCGTAATCACCGGAGTATCTCGAGCCACATCGATAAAACGGAATCCTGTTCCGATTGTGAGTATTTCAAAAAGAACGATGGAGCAATCTTTATCAACCAATATTGTAGATGCGATCACTGTTGTGCCGGGAGTCAGTGCTGTTTCGACCGGCCCGAATGTATCCAAGCCATTTATCAGGGGATTGGGTTACAATCGTGTGTTGGTACTCTTCGATGGCAATCGCCAGGAAGGGCAGCAATGGGGTGATGAGCATGGGATAGAGTTAGATGATAATGCTGTGGACAAGGTGGAAGTGATCAAAGGGCCGGCGAGCCTTATGTATGGATCAGATGCCATAGCAGGTGTTATCAATTTTCTGCCTGCTCCTGCTATTGGCGAAGGAGAAAAGGAAGGTAGTGCAAATATCAATTACCAGGGCAATAATAACCTGATAGAAGGCGCCGCTAACTGGAGAGAACATACAGGCAAGATGAGTTGGGGATTGGTAGGGTCTTACAAAATGGCTGCCGATTACCGGAATAAAATTGATGGTCGTGTGTATAATACCGGCTACCGGCAATCTTCAATCTTTGGAACTGCTACCATTCACGCTGATCGTGGCTACAGTAAGTTTGGGCTTTCCTATTTTAATGATGTGCAGGAGATACCGGATGGCAAAAGAGACTCCGCAACACGCAGGTTTGAAAAACCTGTCACTGATGATGAATATGAAATTGTATCAGAGTGTGAATTGCGCTCCTATAAAATTTCAGGAGATTATCAACGTGTCCGTCACTTCAGGATCTACAACAACAGCAGTTTTTCGCTCGGTAATGGAAGGGCGGTTACTCAATTAGGATTTCAGAAAAGTATTCGGAAGGAATATGAAACCGGTGAGGATGATGCGGCATTATTTCTGGACTTGAATTCGCTTACCTATGATGCCCGGTACCTGTTTCCTGAATTTTCAAATGTGAGTATCACTACGGGCATCAACGGGATGTACCAGCAAAACAAATCTGACAAAGGTCATGAGTTTTTAATTCCTTCTTATCACCAGTTTGAAGCAGGCCCGTTTGCCTTTGCCAAATATTCAAAAAAGAAATTGGAATTAGCCGGAGGCGTCCGCCTGGATTTGAGAAGTATCAATACCAGTGATCTCTTTGTGAAGGAAGTGAATGGCGAAACGATTCCGGTTGAGGGAAATGATATTTCCGGTGCCATACAATTGTTTACTGCGGCAAATCATTTCTTTTCAGGAGTGAGTGGAAGCTTAGGTGTTTCCTATCAGTTCAGTAAACAATGGAGTGCCAAAGTCAATGTGGCACGTGGTTTCAGAGCTCCCAATATTTCTGAGATATCGGCAAACGGTATTCATTCAGGTTCTCAGTTTTACCAATTGGGGAATGACAACTTCAAACCGGAATTCAGTTTACAACAGGATGCAGGCGTTACCTACACCAGTACGCACGTAACTCTTAACGCGAGTTTATTCAGGAACAGGATACAGAACTACATCTATAATCGGAAGTTGATGAATGAGCAGGGACAGGATTCTGTGATTGTGGCCGGGTATCCTACTTTTCAATACGCTGCATCGCGTGCGTTGCTGTGGGGAGGCGAGTTGTTGATCGATGTACATCCGCACCCGTTAGATTGGTTGCATTTTGAGAATGCTTTGTCATTTGTAAACGCGCGTAACCTCGGAACCAAAAATGAAAAGGTGTCTGATGATGAAAAATATCTTCCATTTATCCCGCCATTGCAGTGGCGATCAGAACTCAAAGCCAATTTTAATGAATGGCATGGGCTTCATAATATTTTTGTGAAGTTGGAATTCAATGTCTTTGCCGCGCAGAACAGGGTGTTTACGATGAACGGTACTGAAACTCCAACACCAGGGTACCAATTACTGAATGGAGGGTTGGGTGCGGATATTGTCAACAAGTCGGGAGCAAAGGTTTTCAGTATTTCCCTGCTTGCAGAGAATATTCTCAATATTGCCTACCAGTCGAATATGAGCCGCTTGAAATATTTTGAAGATTATCCGAATGATCCGCGCCGGCACTATGGGATTTACAACATGGGAAGGAATGTGAGTGTGAAAATTTCCGTGCCGTTTACTAAAAGCGGAAATTAACTTCAGGAGAATTTCGGAATAATTGATAGTGGAAAATGGGTGAGATCAGAGAGATTCTGTGATTTTTGTTTTCAGAAAGCTCATATTGGCTTAGCCATATTCGTCCATGTTGATAGGCTGTAATACTATGTCAGACAGTGTTTTGTTTGATGGAACATTGTCTGTATTCGGAGTAGCATCAGTGAGTTCCCAATTCAATGAAATTCGGAGTAGTATTCAAAGATGTGATGATGCACTTATGCACATTCATATTTGCATGACAATTCGCTGACATCCATCACAGGAAATATTCAAAACTTTGCAATCTGTAAGTTCATTAGGTTCTTTCGCAGAAAGAAGTTTTACAGTCCGTACGATCTGTTCAAATGTGAATGCATATCTAATAGCTTGCACATATTTTCTCACTCATAATAAATGTTGCGACTAATGCTAACACACACCTTAGGCTATCCGCGAATCGGAAGCAAAAGAGAACTCAAGAAAGCCTGCGAGCAATATTGGTCAGGCAAAATTTCGAAAGACGAACTGGCCCAGACGGCAAAAGAAGTCCGTCACCACAATTGGCAATTGCAAAAAGATGCAGGTATCGACCTGATCCCTTCAAATGATTTTTCCCTGTATGACCTGGTGCTCGACATGAGCCTTACAGTAGGAGCCATTCCGGAAAGGTATCACGAACTGATCTCAAACATACCCGGTAGTGAACTCGATCTTTATTTTGCTATGGCAAGAGGCTATCAGAAAAACGGACTCGACATCACAGCGATGGAAATGACCAAATGGTTTGATGCCAATTACCATTATATTGTTCCTGAATTTCAGAAGGATCAGGAATTCAAACTCTTTTCAAAAAAAATTATAGATCAGTTTGAAGAAGCAAGGGAAGCGGGTATCGCGACCAAGCCCGTACTACTCGGCGCCGTTTCGTATTTGTTATTAGGCAAGGAAAAAGAAGATGGTTTTAAAAGAATTGAATTATTAAAAAATCTGCTGCCTGCCTACACGGAAATACTGAAACAGTTGGCTGCAAAGGGTGCGGAATGGATACAAATAGATGAACCTTTTCTTTCACTCGATTTGAAAGTGAAAGAAAAACAAGCCATAGCCGAATTCTACACACACATCAGCAAGGAATGTCCTTCTTTAAAAATTATTGTTGCAACCTATTTTGAAGGGCTGAGAGATAACCTTCAGTTGGCAGCTACATTGCCGGTTGCAGCTTTGCATGTTGACCTGGTACGTTGTCCGGAACAGTTAGATGATGTTCTCGATTCACTGAATCACCAAACCATCCTTTCATTGGGAGTGGTAGATGGCCGGAATATCTGGAAGAATGATTTCACATCTTCACTGGATATCATCAATAGGGCAATTGCAAAACTTGGACGCGAACGCGTCATGATTGCACCTTCATGTTCTCTGCTGCATACTCCCTGCGATCTGGATTTCGAAACAAAACTGAATCCTGAAATAAAACAATGGCTTGCCTATGCAAAACAAAAAGTAGAAGAAGTAGTAACCCTGAAGCAATTGTGTGAACCGAATGTTGACAAGGCTGTACTTGAAAAATTAAAAGCGAATGAAAGCGTCATTGCAGGCCGCAAGACTTCAAAGTTGATTCATAACAATGCGGTGAAACAACGAGTAAGTGCGATTACGAAAACAGATGCCCTACGTGAGCATTCATTTGATATCCGCAAAGACAAACAGCACAAAGCGCTGAAGCTACCTCTGTTTCCCACAACCACTATCGGCTCCTTTCCTCAAACACCTGAAGTACGTTCATGGAGAGCGAAACTAAAGAAAGGAGAAATCGATGCGCAGCAGTATGATTCATTGGTCAAGAATGAAATTGAGGAATCCATTCGCTGGCAGGAAGCAACCGGCATTGATGTTCTTGTTCACGGAGAGTTTGAACGCAATGATATGGTGGAATATTTTGGTGAGCAGTTGGATGGATTTGTCTTCACACAGAATGGATGGGTGCAGAGCTATGGAAGCCGTTGTGTAAAACCGCCGGTTATTTTTGGGGATGTACTTCGTCCTCATCCGATGACCGTTTATTGGTCAGGCTTTGCCCAGTCATTGACCGAAAAACCTGTGAAAGGAATGCTGACAGGTCCGGTAACCATTCTGCAATGGTCATTTGTAAGAAACGATCAGCCACGATCACAGACCTGCACACAAATAGCGCTCGCTATCCGTGATGAAGTGATTGATCTGGAAAAGGCCGGTATCAAAGTGATTCAGATAGACGAGCCTGCGATTCGTGAAGGATTGCCTTTGAGAAAGTCAGACTGGAAGCAGTATTTGAATTGGGCAGTCAACGCTTTTAAGATATCATCCTCAGGAGTGAAAGATGAAACACAGATTCATACACACATGTGTTATTCAGAGTTTAATGATATCATAGAGAGCATTGCAGATATGGACGCGGATGTGATTACCATAGAGTGTTCACGTTCACAGATGGAACTGCTGGATGCATTCGCACACTTTAAATATCCGAATGAAATCGGGCCGGGTGTGTATGATATCCATTCACCCAGGGTGCCGTCAAAAGAGGAAATGGTACAACTGATGGAGAAAGCGGAAGCTGTGATTCCGGCTTCTCAACTATGGGTGAATCCTGATTGTGGATTGAAAACACGTCATTGGGAAGAAACCAAAAAAGCGTTGGAGGAAATGGTAAGCGCCGCAAAAGAACTGAGGCAGAATGTGAGTGTAGCTGTAAGCTGAAATTGAGCCGCAACATAGAATAACCGGAACTGGACAAAACCTATATTGATTCAGTTCCGGTTTTCGTTTGTGCTTTAATGTTATAGACAGAGCGTCGTATATTTTTTAATTACTAAAGGGTTGGTACTATTTTATTTTTCGGTAAATAGAAGCACCCCCGTCAATAAGACAAGAGGAAGTGGAAAGGAAAAGGCTGTCTCCCTGAACGTTTATCACACTTTCATTATAAAATGAAGGATCCGAAGTTTTTAAAAATGGACTGACACGATTGGGGAAACAATTTTTTTGGGGGGTTATAGAGTAATTTCCTTTGAAAAGCAAAGTATCATGTGCGAATCTCTTAAAACTACCATCTCTTCCGAATTCAATGATTCTTCCATTTCCCGGAGGCAGAGGAGGATCAAAATTGCCATACCCAACAAAGACCACGAACTCCCATTTGCCACTGATCATTTTATTGACTCTTTCTTTCTGGCAGGCGGTTAGTGATATTCCGGCTGCGATTACCAGTATTAGTTTCTTCATAGACTCATTGACAACGAGGTTTGATACTTCGTTGCATTTCTTATTAAATAATTAATTTTTGTCAAAAAGCCATCCTACCTTATCCAGTCTGATCCAAAATATTTTTGCAAAGCATCCGGGATATGGATTCCATCCGGGGTTTGATGATTTTCCATGAGGGCTGCGACTATTCTTGGCAGGGCAAGTGATGAACCATTCAGCGAATGCACCAATTGTGTTTTGCCGTTTTCGTCTTTGTATCGAATCTTCAGCCTGTTGGATTGAAAACTTTCGAAGTTACTTACTGAACTTACCTCGAGCCACCGTTTTTGAGCTGCGCTGAATACCTCGAAGTCATAAGTAAGCGCAGAAGTGAAGCTCATGTCACCGCCACACAGTCTCAGTATCCTGTATGGCAATTCGAGAGCCTCCAGCAGTCGCTCCACGTGTTTGAGCATTTGTTCTAACGTGTCATAACTCTTTGCAGGTTCTGTGATCTGTACTATCTCTACTTTGTCGAATTGATGCAATCTGTTCAATCCCCGTACATCCTTACCATAGCTTCCGGCTTCGCGCCTGAAGCAAGGTGTATATCCGGTCAATTTTAAGGGAAGGCTTTCAAGACTCACAATTTCATTCCGGAAAATATTGGTAAGTGGCACTTCGGCAGTAGGAATAAGATATAGATTATCTACAGTTACATGATACATCTGCCCTTCTTTATCCGGCAATTGGCCTGTACCATAAGCGCTGTCAGTATTTACCATCAATGGCGCTTCATACTCGGTGTAGCCTGCAGCCGTATTGTAGTCAAGAAAATATTGTATCAGTGCTCTTTGCAGTTTTGCTCCCTGGCCTTTGTAAAACGGGAATCCGCTACCGGTTACTTTGTTTCCCAATTCGAAATCGATCAGGTCATATTTTTTTGCAAGGTCCCAATGTGGCAGGGAAGATTCCGGCAGTTGAGGAGTTACTCCACCCATTCTTACTACCTCGTTATCTTCCGGTGTTTTGCCGGCAGGCACAGATGCATGAGCCATATTGGGCAATGACACTAATAGCACATCAAGATCCTTTTCTATTTCCTGGAGTTTATCAGACACAGGCCCAAGCGAATTTTTCAACTCTAAAACTTCTTTCTTTACTGATTCGGCAGCCTCCTTTTGGCCGGAGGTCATCAGGTCTTTGATTTGTTTAGATGCACTATTTATACGGGATTGCGCTGACTCCTTTTCAAAAAGTAGTTTACGCCGCTCGTCATCCAATGCCAGGATTTTCGTAATGGCATCGGTAGCATCAAAATTTTTTTTCATCAGCCGCTGCAACACTTCTTCTCTGTGCTCACGGATATATGGTACCTGTAACATGGGTGCAAATATACTAAGTAGATGAGATGGTTTTCATAGAAGGTTGGTAACCTTTACCTTTGCACACATGAATGCAACAGACGATCTACAGGCACGATGGTGGCAATTAGAGTCAAAGTTTATGGACAGGTTTGGGAAAAAACCTGATATGGAAACGATCCTGATGCTGATAGGTGTGCAGGAAGTACATAACACCAAACAGAAATTTTCTAAGGAACAAAAGCAAGACCTCATGCATATAGCAGTATGTACGTTGCTGGCTCAGAGCGGATATTATACATTGGAGAAATATGATGAAGAAGGGTGGCCACACTTTACCCAGGCCAAGGAACTACCTGCTTATGATATCAAGGCGCAGGAAGATTTTCTGAAAGATCATATTCTTTTATATTTCGAAACACAAGATCGGGATATTGCAGATTCACAGTGATCCTGATCTGTAACCTGACCAAAAATTCAGAAATCAGGGTGCTAATTTTACGTGTAACCGTGATACTGGGAAAGTCCACGATTTGAGATTTTTTATATTTGAAAGATGAAGTATTTAATTTTAATCCTTTCTGCTGCTTTCCTTTTCGGTTGCACATCTACAAGACGAGTGTCAAATACTGCTAACGCTACTCGTGTGAAAATTGTAACAGATTCAGGTACCATGATCGTAAGATTGTTTGACAAAACACCTCTGCACAAGAAGAATTTTGTATCCCTGGTAAAGGAGCACTTTTATAACGGACTCTTATTTCACAGAGTGATCAATGACTTTATGATACAGGGCGGTGACCCTACAAGCAGGAATGCAAGGCCTGGTGAGGTATTGGGCGATGGGGGCGTCAAGAAAACAGTACCTGCGGAGTTGGATACTTCATTGTTCCATCGCTTTGGGGCATTGGCTGCAGCACGCGAAGGTGATGATGTCAATCCACAGCGAGCAAGTAGTTATTCGCAGTTTTATATTGTGGAAGGGACAAAATATACTGATGTACAATTAGACAATGTGGAGAAGAAATTTAATACTCATATACCTGACAATCATCGTGCTGTTTATAAATCAGTAGGAGGAACGCCTTTCTTAGATGGCCGATATACTGTTTTTGGACAGGTAGAGAGCGGGTTTGATGTGATTCGTAAAATTGCATCCGCAATCGGTGATGACCATGACAGGCCTAAGAAAGACATCCGGATGAAGATCACATTAATGAAATGAACTGTGTTTTTGAATTATCGGTAGGAAAATCTTTATTTTGCCCAAATATTAGTCAAGAAAAATCTTTCAATAATGAATGTTCCTGAAAATCTGAAATATACAAAAGAACACGAATGGGTATTGCTCAACGGAGATGAAGCCACCATTGGTATCACTGAATTTGCCCAGCAGGAATTGGGTGATATCGTGTATGTGGAAATCGAAACCAAAGGGAAAGCTTTGCAGGCCGGTGAGGTGTTTGGAACTGTGGAGGCTGTAAAAACCGTGAGCGATCTGTTCCTGCCCGTTGCCGGTACCATCACAGAGGTGAATCCAATATTGGAAAGCAATCCAGAAAAAGTAAATTCAGATCCTTATGGCGAAGGCTGGATGGTCAAGATGAAAGTGGACAACGCTGCTGATGTGGATTCATTATTAGATGCAGCAGCTTACAATCAACTGATTTCCTAAGAGCGTGAAGCACCGCATTCCGTTTCGCCAATTCATTCCGGCAATCCTCTGGTTTTTGTTGTTAAGCTTTCTCGTCTTTATGCCGGGAAGCGATGTGCCATCCATCGGTTGGGCACAAAAATTACATATAGATAAAGCGGTACATTTTTTCTTGTTCGGCATGCTTTTTCTGTTGGTAGTTTTGCCTATCCTGAAATCCTCCTTTTCATTAAAAGCGAAAAAGCAATACTTTATCGCAATTGCTGTCAGCATCATTGTATGGGGTATTCTTACGGAATTGATTCAGCATTATTTTGTTGCAGGCCGCACCTTTGATATTGGTGATTGGATTGCAGATACGATCGGTGTACTGGCAAGTGTATGGGGTAGCTTGCGGTTAAAAAAAATGTTTGCGGCAAGCACTTAGTATCCCTGTCACTTGATGTGTGTCAACAGTATTAATTTTGCTTTATGTCACATGACCACCATCATCACGGACATGATCATCATCATCATGAAGTTACGTATGGCAGATCCTTTGCTGTCGGTATCCTGTTGAACTCCATTTTTATAGTTGTGGAAGTGGTTTATGGAATAATTGCGAATTCAGCAGCTTTGCTTGCGGATGCAGGTCATAACCTGACAGATGTACTGAGCCTTGCCTTTGCATGGGGTGCATTGTGGCTCGGGAGTAAAAAACCAGGCGGGAGGTTCACCTACGGATTTCGTCGTACAACCATTCTCGTTAGTCTCTTGAATGCATTGCTGATTTTTGTGGCAGTAGTCATTATAGGATTTGAAGCAGTTGAAAAGATCATGAGTGTATCTCCTGTATCTGGAAATACTGTAATGATCGTGGCGGCCATTGGCATTGTGGTCAATGGCATCACAGCCTGGATGTTTTTTCACGGGCAGAAAAAAGACCTGAATGTAAAGGGTGCTTACCTGCACATGATGGCTGATGCTGCTGTTTCCCTGGGAGTTGTGCTGGCCGGACTTGTGATCAAATTGACCGGTGCTTTCTGGATCGATCCGGTAATCAGTTTTGCTATCATCATTGCAATCGTGTGGAGTACATGGAATCTTTTTACCGAATCTGTAAACCTGGCACTCGACGCCGTTCCATCCGGTATCCGGTTAGAAGAGGTCAGGGAATATCTTTTGTCAGTCAAAGGTGTGGAGGGAGTGCACGACCTTCACATCTGGGCCATGAGTACTACCCTCAATGCACTGACAGTACATCTTGTCTGCCCTGCCGGAAATGATGACAAAATGCTGGAAGAGATCAGGTCTCAATTGCATGATAGGTTTTCTATTGAGCATACAACTATCCAGATAGAGTCTTCCGCCGAACACATGGCTTACCACCAGGATTGTGGTATGTAATTTTTTTCAATGAGCTTTCCTGAAAAACTTGCTAATAACTATCGCCTGTAGAAAGAGCATTAAAAGTGCGCTGGTGAGGATATATGCAATGCTGCCCGGTATTTCTATTTTGAACTGGTGAGTTTTGAAATAAGTGAGGATATTATCAAAGAAGGAAGTGTTGAACAAAATGGAGGACTGAGCAGTAGGAACAAAAAATATCATTGCGATGATCAGTGCTATGAAACAAAGGATGGCTATGAATCCTTTTCGGGAAATCAATGGTTTGTAAAGTGAATGCTTGATCTGAATATCGGCGACATCAGCCATGACTCTTTCTGTAAAAGAAGCATCCGGACTTTGGATGCCTTCAGTTTTTACTGTTGATCTGATCAGGTCGTCTATATTAATTTCTTGTTTCATCTTTTATGAAATTAAGTTTGAAATTATTTCTTTTTTCGATTGCAACTGCTCTTGTAGTTTCGCCCGTATCCTGTGCAATTTAATTTTAGCATGGTTTTCTTTTATGCCGATGATGCTGGCTATTTCCTTCAACGGTTGATCATCATAGTAATATAAAATGATGATGACCCTGTCTTCAGCAGGTAATTGGTCTATCGCGTCCTTCAGAATTGCCTGGAGCATCTTATTATCGATCCCAACTTCAGCAGCATCATTGATTGGAACTTTATTATGTACATGATCCTTCAATTCCAGAGTAGCATAGTTGTTTTTGTTTTTCTTCAGTGTATCGATAGAGTGATTGTAAGTGATCCGATACAGCCAGGTGGAGAATTGGGACTTTTGATTGAATCTGTTCAACGATTTGAAGCATTTCACAAAAACTTCCTGAGCCACATCCTCTGCTTCCTCTTTGCTGCCTACAATCTTGAGGGCAATGGTAAAAACCATATCCTGGTACTGCGCTACCAGGTACCTGAATGCAACAGTATCACCATTCTGCACGCGCTGAATGTATTCGATATCTATCTCACAGTGTTTCAAAACTTCCTGTTAGACTGATTAAAGTGTTTTTTGGTTACAGGATATTTTTTTGAAAAATGTTGTAACCGATTATGATGCTTCACCGTCAAAGGATGTATTATTTCACAACAATTTAAAAACAAATTTTATGAATAGCGATGTGATTGCACTCCTGATTGTATTTGCCACTTTATTTGGAATCGTTTATATCATTGTTGCCTCCAGGTCGCGCATAAGGATGGCACTGATCGAGAAGGGGGCAGATGCTTCCATTTTCAATACAAAATCAAACGGTGGAGGAAATGTACTTTCAATAATATTGGTCAATCTCGCGCTGCTGCTCTTCTCAATTGGAATAGCCATTTTTGTCGGGGCAATTCTCAGCAGGAATTTTGGGATAGCAGAAGAAGTCGCCTACCCGGGCACCATTTTTACACTGGCAGGTTTAGGCCTGTTTGCAGGGTTTAAGATTTCTTCTAAAGTTGGAAATACTGAACAGCATAAATGAGAGATCACCAATAGCATTGATCAGTAATTTCGTAATGAGTTTGGAGCATATTGCAAAAGCCACCCTGTTTTTCAGAGTGGCTTTTGTGGTGTGGGGCGACCGCGACATAAGGATTTTCAGTCCTTTTCCGCCGCGGCAGATACCGCACCATTTTCTTGAATCTATTCCGAAATTCGGGAGTGCTGTTTTAGAATGAGTTCATGAATAGTAATATGGCGTACTACAAAATTGTAAGAATTCTCTTTTGCCATTGCTTTGCTCGTAGGTTATAAGTATTCTGTGGGGTAAAACCTCACACGGCTTAAAAATGTTCACACTGTAGAGAAATTGCTTTGTCATAAAATGTTGGAACTAAAGGTGGTGTAAAACTGATTTTGTATCTTAAAACGGTCTTTCAAAGCAACCACAATAGATTGATGAGTTTACCGGTAATATACAGCAGGATATTTGAAGTGAGGGGTGTTAAGGTTATGTTGGATTATGACTTAGCAGAATTATATGAAGTAGAAACAAGACGGCTCAATGAACAGATAAAACGCAACGCAGATAAGTTCCCTGAAGACTTTATGTTCAGGCTTACTGAAAAGGAATGGACAATGTTGCGGTCGCAAATTGCGATGAGTTCAGGAGGTAACAACTTGTCGCAAATTGCGATGAGTTTAAGAAAACACCGGGGAAAGGTTTACACTCCTTATGCTTTTACAGAACATGGAGTTACCATGTTAGCAAGTGTATTAAGAAGTAAGAAGGCGATTGCCATGAATATTGCCATTGTAAGGGCTTTTACAGCAATAAGACATTTTGCTAATAACCACAAAGATTTATTTGAACAAATAGATGAATTACGCAAAGAGGTGGAGGCACGGATAGACGAACACGATAGCCAGTTAACAGCTATTTACAATGCCTTAGAAAATCTGTTAGATACAGAGGCCGAAAGAAAAAATAGGGATGAAGCCTGGGAAAACCGAAAAAGGATAGGATACAAAAAGGAGTGATGGGTTTGAGAACCGCCGACACAAGGATTTTCATCCAACACAATGAAGGGAATGGTTATGGTACCGGATATTTTTCTTTAATCATTTTTTTTATGAGTTCTCTTCCGACACCTGTCTTGAAAAACTTTTCACGTTTCATAGCTTCACTCCTGGTTTGAAAGTATTCTGTGTGCAAAATCTCCCATGGCCTGAAACTTATGGTGTACCCCTTCTCAGTTGTAACATTATGCTCGTTAAATCTTCTGTTCAGGTCATCGGTATGGCCTGTATAGTGCTTTCTGTAAGTAGGAGAAAAAAGGATATAAACGCAGTACATTAAATGAAAAAAGCCACCCTGTTTTTCAGAGTGGCTGTTGTGGTGTGGGGCGGTCCGCCGCGGCGGAGAACCGCCGACACAAGGATTTTCATCCAACACAATGAAGGGAATGGTTATGGTACCGGATATTTTTCTTTAATCATTTTTTTTATGAGTTCTCTTCCGACACCTGTCTTGAAAAACTTTTCACGTTTCATAGCTTCACTCCTGGTTTGAAAGTATTCTGTGTGCAAAATCTCCCATGGCCTGAAACTTATGGTGTACCCTTTCACTGCCGTCAGATTGTGTTCTTCAATTCTTCTTTTCAAATCATCTGTATGACCTGTATAATGCTTTCGGAAATTGGGCGAAAAGAGGACGTAAACGCAGTACATAAAATGAAAAAAGCCACCCTTTTTTTCAGAGTGGCTGTTGTGGTGTGGGGCGAACCACATTATACTATAACTAACCTTCTTTCATTATTACTTATATTTCCTCTGAAATACAATGTGGGTAAGGGTTACAAAGGAAAAATAGGAAAAGTAAAATAAAGAGCGAATAAAAAAAAGTGTACCCCAAAGTGTACCCCAAAGTGTACCCCAGGTATTTTTTGAATTATATTTGTGTTGTTCAAATTTTGTTTATCATGGAAATTAGCCTTTACCTAAAGAGGCCAAAGGCCGTAAATGAAACGGCCATATTTGCCCGAATTTCATACAACGGTTATCAAACCAAATATTACCTTCCTGAAAGGATTAACCCTAAGAATTGGAACGATAAAACGCAAAGAGCAAAACAAACCGAAAAGTTTAAGGAGTACCCGGAATTTAACCAACGGTTGAATAATGCCATTTCAAAAATCAGGAATGTACACAGAGCTTTCATCAATGACACTGGAGAAATACCACACCCGGAAATATTCAAAGATTTACTGGACAAAGAATTAAAGAAAAGAATTTCTGACAGGGAAAAGGCAAAATCATTCTTTGGATTTTTTGATACCCTGATTCAGCAATCCATTGCCGGGGTAAGGATGCACCCTAAGACCGGCAAACCGATTAATAAGAATACGATTAAGACCTATGTAACAACCTTCAAACATTTATCAGATTTTCAGAAAACCCGGAAAAGAATCATTGATTTCAAAAGTATTGATTTGGATTTCTACACTGATTACACGGAGTACCTCATTAAGAAAATTAATCTTTCCACCAATTCAGTAGGCAAACACATTCAGATCATTAAACTGGTTTTGAATGATGCCACAGAGAGGGGAATTAATACAAACCTTTCATTTAAAAGTAAACGGTTTGTAACTGTGAGGGAAAAATCAGATAGTATTTACCTGAATGAAAGTGAGATTAAAGAAATGGAACAACTGGATTTAGCCAGTGATACCCGATTAGAGAAAGTGAGGGATTTATTTTTGATTGGTTGTTATACCGGCCTTAGATACTCTGATTACTCTATTTTGAAACCGGAGCAAATACAGAATGGGTTTATTGAAACCACCCAAATAAAGACCAATGATCCGGTAGTGATACCGATACACCCAACGGTAAAAAGAATCATTGAAAAATACAATGGAGTATTGCCTGAATCTATCAGTAACCAGAAAACAAATGAGTACTTAAAACAGATTGGAAAGAATGTTGATTGCCTGAAAAGTAATTTTTCGAAAACCCAAACCAAAGGCGGCCTGACAGTAACACAATCCTTTGACAAATGGCAATTATTAACTACCCATACAGCCCGGCGAAGTTTTGCCACTAATGAATATTTGGCCGGTACACCCACCATTACAATCATGGCCATTACCGGCCACAAAACCGAAAAGGCATTTTTACGATATATCAAACTGACTTCAAAAGAACACGCCAAATTATTGAAACTGCAATGGCAGAAAAGGTTTGAATTAAAGGCGGTTTAGATTGATGTTGCCGCAATTTGCGACAAGTTCAAAAGACATTCAAAAGTTCAAATTTTCAAAATGAGAAATTCTATACCTAAGTATTTTAGTCAAGTATATTTTGATGAAAAATTCGGGACAATAAAATTTTTAGAATTATGGGAACAATTAGAATTTGATAAAAAACTAAAGGATTATGAAAGTACTTTTCTTTCACGATTGGAAAAGAGTACAGATAGTAAAGTATTATTTGAATTAGAAATAAACCGGTTGCGGTGTGATGCAAATAAATACTACTATAGAGGAGGGATTGATTATAAAATTTTGGGTTATCTGATTGCAGTGGATGGGAATAATCCCAAAATTTCAGATTTATTAGCGAATAGGGCAGGGTATTTATTTAACGAATACCATGATTATTTTGAAGATGATGAAGTTTTAAAAATTAATAAAGAGGAAATTATTAAAGACCTTGAAAGTGAATTGGGTAAATTACCTTATGTATGTGAGGGATATTTAAGAGCTAAACAAGTGGAGTTTTTAAGAGGAAAAGAAAGAGAAATTAACATCCCAAATTTTGAAAATAGAACTGAATCATTACCGGAATATCAATTCAAAACAATTGCCCAAAAGATAGCATGGCTGCATGAATTAGGGATATTGGAGCTGATACTACAAAAGGCCAATGATAATTACTACATAGCTGCAAATATTATTCATTCTTATACTGATTTAAAAACTGATACTATCAGGAAGGGATTAGAGGCAATCTATAAACCTAATGAGAAAAACAGAAAAAATAACCCCTTGAATAATCCCGATAATCGTTTATTCATTGATGAAATGAAAAGAAAATTCAAACTGGATAAAGAGAAATAAGGTTAATGAGAAAAAAGGGGAATCCCCTTATTTTTCCCCTGAAAAGTAAAATAAACCTTCGCACTCATAAACGTAAAAATTATGAGTGTACAAATGTTTTCCGCTCCATTTATTGAGCAACTTAAAACCGAAATATCAGAGGAAGTATTTTGCAAGATTTCCGGCCTGATTCAACAAACCCAGGAAACCAGCACACAAACTGAATTACTAACCCGAAGGGAGGCGGCAAACCTGTTAGGGGTATCCTTGCCCACCCTTGCAGAATGGACTAAGACCGGCAAAGTGAAAGGCTACCGGATTGCCAGCCGGATCCGTTACAAACGGCATGAAATAGAAAATTCATTGTTACAAATTCAAACCAGTTAACCATGAATCCAACTATTCAAACCTTGCCGCAATACAAGACCGTGTTTTACCTGAACAATCCACAGACCGGGTATTTCACCAAAACACCACAGCAGCCGGAAATGATGCCGGTAATGAGGTTGCCTTATGAGTTGAAAGTAGAACCTACCCAGCTTCACCAAATAAAATGCAATGCCTTGCAGATAATCAGAGGCAGGGAAAAATCAAAAAAGAGAAATTTCAAATTCTTTACCGGATTGCGTGATACAGATTTCAATCAATGGTTTGCCGGGAATGATTACGAATTTTCTAAAGGAGTGAAAATAAATTCCCTTTGCCTATTCCATTTCACGCAGGACAACAGCAGGTTGACAGTGTTTTATTTTGGCAGGTATTACATTGATAACAGAGAGGCCAGGGAAAGGTTTATCAATGATGCGATCCCTTCGCTATTGAGAAAATATTTTATTTAAAGACGGATCATAAAAAGAGAAAATTAAATGTCCGTAAATGTCCTGAATGCCGCAATGAACAAAACACAAAAGGAAGGTATTACCCTTCCCTTTGCGTGTTCAAATTTTGCCGAAATACATTTCTGTATTTCACTTAAAAACAAAGATAGGTTGAATGATTGATGGAATTACGATAAGGAGCCAGATAAAAGATTTTGAGGCATGGAAAAAGGCCGTTAACCCTTCATTGTTTTTAAGTGTGGGTAGTGATACCGGCGAAGTGAGAGCCAGGAAAAGGTATAATCAAACAACCATTACCCACAGAGGGAAATTTGAAACCTTTGAAATAATTGTGAAGGACGTTACCAATGATGCCACCGGCAAACATTTATTTTACCTGACAGTGAAGGGGAGTTTTCATAAGAACCATTTCAAAGGAACCAATTACCGGCCATTCACTTTTCAAGACTTGCAGCATGAAATAGACAACCTTTGCAAAAACCTTTGTATTTGCCCGGATAAGGCGCAAATTTCCATTTTGGAAGTAGGTTTGAATATTTCATTAACCTTTGAAGTGATGCCATTTATCAGGCGCAATATCATTTCCTATAAGGGAAAATCATTTAGTGATTACAAACCAGACCGGAAAGGGATTTCATTAGGTATAGTTTGCCAACGTTCACAGTATGCAGTAAAGATTTATGATAAGGGTTTACAGTTTGAATTGCCGGATAACCTGATCCGGTTTGAATTGAGATTTTTAAAAATGCAATCCCTGAATAGTAGAGGTATCAAATATTTATCTGATCTGCAAAACCTAACAAGACTTAACGACCTTCAAAAATTGCTATTTCGGGCATGGGACAACTTACTAATTTTTGATATTACCGGGGATGTAGATAAACTGCCAGTAAAGAAAAAAGAAATGGATTTACTGAAAGATGGCAGGAACCCCAAATTTTGGGAAGGATTGAAAGAAAAGGAATCAGGCGACAAATACAAATACAGGGTGCAAAAGTTCAAAAACTTAGTGGCAAAATTTGGTGAAAAATGCCGATGGGTTGTAAGTGATCTATTAAAAAGTGAATGGGAGAGCCTGTTTAAAAATTACCCGAATTTACCAAGTGGCCAAATATTGAAATTACCCGAATTTACCATTAAGATAAAGGGTAAGAATGGGGAAAAAGTTCTTATCCCTGAAAAGAGGTATTGCCTTTCCTGTGGCAAAGAGTTGAACCCGGCGCAACGAGCGAATAGTAAATTTTGCAGTGCTAAGTTTGTGGGCTATGAAAAGGCACACCAATGCAGGAATGATAACAGTAACCCCAGGAACCGATTTAAAAAAAAAGTTGAAACGATAAGAGGCCGGGGATTGCTATTTGATATTATGCCTTTTATTGATCCGGGTAAGGCCAAAAATTATTTAAGTCAGTAAGTCTAAGGATTTAGGTTATTATTTTTTGAAAATAAAATTCAAACCAAATGAAAGAGAAAACAAAGGATTCCATTCTAACAACCAATTTGCGAAATGGGTTAAAAGAGTTGTTTCAAAAAGAGTTATTGAAATTGCCGGAATACCTCAATGAAATGCCACCCAAAGAGAAACTGGATTATCTGATAAAATTGATGCCTTTTGTTCTTCCAAAGGTTGAGAGTGTGAATTATGACAAAGGGGAGCCGGATGAATATAAACTAAGGGTTTGGGGCGAATAATTCAATTTTGAAAAATGGGAAGGAATAGTACCGGCGCAATAACAGTAAATCAATGTTTGCAGCTTCATGTAAATATTTTTGTCAAACACATACACAATGGTGTAAAAAGGTATTCAGGCCGGGTATTATGGCAAAGAGGGGATACCATTGATTACCGTATTACAAACGATATAGCCGGTATCTACTTAGAACTGTATTACACAGCAGGCCAAACCGAAAAAGTAAATTATCAAATTCCAATTTGTCCTATACCTTCCAATTTGGGTAAAGGATTTAATTACTATTTCATTTGCCCGGCCACCGGCCACCCTTGCAAAATTCTTTATTTGGGTTATGGATCAAAACATTTCAAAAGTAGAATGGCATACCAAAACCGGATTTATTACCCTTGTCAACTTAGTAGCCGGTTGAACCTTTATAATGATAAATTTTGGAGCCTTGAAAGACAATTAAAAACCCTGTATAAGAAACACCCAAAAAGTCATTACCAGGGAGTACCTACCCGGCCACAAAAAAGAATTAAAAAATTGCAGGAAAAGAGAGAATATTTTGAATTGAAAAGATGGGAGTTTATGCCCAAAAGTTTGATGAAATTAATGGAGTAAATAATCCCTGATTTGATAGTAAATTGAATCAAAGTGTACCCCTACGTGTACCCCAGAAATAAAAGACCCTTGTAAAAATTTGGTTTACAAGGGTTTACCTTTTAGGGTTGTGGTGTGGGGCGGGATCGAACCGCCGACACAAGGATTTTCAGTCCTTTGCTCTACCGACTGAGCTACCGCACCAGTTCTTTTCAGTCCTTTTCCGCCGTGGCGGATACCGCACCAATTCATTTCAGTCCTTTTCCGCCGTGGCGGATACCGCACCAGTTCTTTTCAGTCCTTTTCCGCAGTGGCGGATACCGCCTTCATGCGGGCGGCAAAAATAGGAGATTCCGCTTTGAAATAAAACTTTTTATCTAAAATTTTAATTTCCGTACTCCGACAGGAATTTTATCCTCATAATCTTTAATTGTTCCAGGCTATAGTTCCCGTCTGACAATTCCTTTTGCGCTGTTTCGAGGCTGGATGTTTCACAGCCTTTAAAGTAGTCAATGATCTCCTCACGTTCGTATTCATCAATCCACTCATCTATAGCATAGTCAAGATTTAATTTAGTACCGCTTGCCACAATAGTCTCCATTTCGTCCAGCAACTGGTTAAGGTTCATGGTCTTGTGCTTGGCAATGGTTTCCAATGGCAGTTTCTTGTCGATATTTTGAATAATGAACACCTTGTTACTATTCTTGTTCACGACGGATTTCACTACAAAATCTTCCGGTTTTTCTATTTCGTTTTCTTCTACATATTTTGAGATCAGATCGATGAATGGCCTTCCAAATTTCAATGCTTTGCCGGTACTTACTCCCTGGCACTTTTCCAAATCTTTTGTAGAAGTTGGGTACATGGTAGCCATGTCGATGAGGCTGCTTTCGAGGAAGATCACGAATGGTGGAAGGTTTCGCTTCTTTCCTTCCCGCTGCCGCAATTCTTTGAGCATCTCAAACAACTTTTCATCAGCCGCCACACCTTCCCCATTATCAGTCACCTCCTCCTCATCTTCTCCATCCGTCTCATAAATATGATTCAAAGCAATCTTGATCGAAGCCGGCTTCTTCAAATATTTCTCGCCTTCTTTTGTGAATTTCAACACACCATAGTCAGCAATATCTTTTTGCAAATAGTTTTCCAGGATCAATTGCCTTACTAAAGAATTCCAGAAGTGTTCATCATGATCTTTCCCGGTACCAAACTCCGGTAATTCATCATGACGGTACATCTTGATCTGGGGATTCGCCTTGCCCATGATGACAGGAATTACATAATTGATAGGGAATCTTTCCTCCAGAGCCTTGATTACTTTTAGTGCAATGGTTGTTTCCTTTTGAGCCTCTATGAGTTCTTTAGGTTTCTTACAATTATCACACTTCCCACCACAGTTATCATGTTCATATATTTCTCCAAAATAACTGAGCAACATTTTTCTCCGGCACACAGCGCTTTCTGAATAGGCTACCGTTTCTCTGATCAGTTGCGCACCTATTTCTCTTTCTGTAAGTGTCTTATCTCGCATCAGGTGTTCGAGCTTGGCGACATCATTGTGTGAATAGTAGAGAATACATTTGCCTTCCAATCCATCACGGCCGGCCCTTCCTGTTTCCTGGTAATAATTTTCGATAGACTTTGGAATGTTGTAATGGATTACAAAGCGGATATCTGGTTTATCAATCCCCATCCCAAATGCAATCGTAGCTACGATCACCTGTATTTTTTCATTGAGAAATTTGTCCTGTCGTTCTGATCTGATCTTCGAATCCAAACCTGCATGGTATGCTGCAGCTTTGATGCCATTGGCATTTAGTACATCAGCAATCTCTTCGGTTGTTTTTCGATTGAGTGAATAGATGATACCACTCTTTCCTTTGTTGTGTGCTATGAATTTTACGATGTTCTTCAACGACTGTTCTTTCTTCACCTTTGGCACTACCTCATAATAGAGGTTTGGCCTGTTGAAGGAGGAAATAAAAATCTGTGGATCCTTGAGCCCGAGGTTTTGAATAATGTCACTTTGCACTTTTGGTGTGGCTGTGGCTGTGAGTGCTATGACAGGAATTTTGGAATTGATTTGATTTACAACATCCCTGATCTTTCTGTATTCCGGCCTGAAGTCGTGCCCCCATTCGCTGATACAGTGTGCCTCATCTACTGCGATGAAAGAAATATTCAGATCTCTGAAGAAATCAATATTATCTTCCTTGGTCATCGTCTCCGGCGCTACATACAACAATTTTGTTTTGCCGGTGAGCAGATCGTCTTTTACCTCCTTAATCTGGCCTTTATTTAATGTGCTGTTCAGGAAGTGAGCAATATCATCTGTGCTGCTATATCCCCTCACCAGGTCCACCTGGTTTTTCATAAGGGCAATAAGCGGAGAAACAACCAAAGCGCAACCCTCACTTATAATGGCTGGTAGTTGATAACAAAGGCTCTTTCCCCCACCGGTGGGCATGATGACGAAAGTATCCTTGCCACTCATCAGGCATTTGATAATATCTTCCTGTGGGTTTTTGAAACTCTTAAATCCGAAATACTTTTGTAATGATACGGTTAGATCGATATTGGATTGTTTATCTGAAGGCTTGGCTGGTTTTTTTTCCGGCTTCTTTGTTTTTGGTTTTATTGAAGGCATTGGTTTGAAATTCTATTCCTCAAAAATTTTAAAGGGTTCCAAAGGTAACTCAAATGAAAGTGAAAAGGCTGGGGCAAAGGCTTTTTAACATTCATTCAATGGAAGGAGCAAAGAGGGAAGATAAGAAGAATTTTCCGGAAAGAAAACTCTCTTCGATTGCTTTATTTTCAATTAGGTTTGCAGCATATTAATTCTTCAGGAATGGATCGGGGCATTATTGAAACGGCACGCCAGACGATAGAAGCAGAAGGGCGCTCAGTGCTTGGCCTGCTTGATTTTGTGGATGAACAGTTTGAAAAAGTAGTGACATTGGTTTACCATAACCGGGGCAGGCTGGTTATCAGTGGTATTGGCAAAAGTGCTTTGATAGCTCAAAAGATTGTCGCTTCTTTGAATAGTACCGGCACGCCATCTATTTTTCTACATGCGGCAGATGCATTGCATGGTGACCTGGGAATGGTACAACAGGAGGATGTAGTAATGATCGTAAGCAAGAGTGGCGAAAGCCCTGAGATAAAAGCGTTGGCTCAGTTAATCAGGAATTTTAAGAACCCATTGATCGCATTGTGTGGAAATTCAAATTCAACACTCGTTCGCTATTCAAATTATTTTTTGAATTCTACCGTGCCGGAAGAAGCATGTCCTAACAATCTGGCTCCTACCAGCAGCACTACAGCACAGATGGTAATGGGTGATGCATTGGCAGTGTGCCTTATGGCATTGCGGGGCTTTAAAGCAGAAGACTTCGCAAGGTTTCATCCGGGAGGTACTTTGGGTAAGAAATTGTATTTGCGTGTCTCAGATTTGTTTGTTCAAAACGAAAAACCGGAAGTGAAAACAAACAGTCCGGTCAGGGACGTTATTATTGAGATCACAAAGAAGCGGTTGGGTGCTGCTGTTGTTACGGATGAAATGAAACAGGTAAAAGGAATCATCACCGATGGAGATATCCGGCGTATGCTTGAGAAAGATATTTATGGTAAAGATTTGCTAGCGAAAGATATTATGAGCACTTCACCCAAAACTATAGAACCCGATGCAATGGCTGTGGAAGCATTGGATGTAATGCGCAGCAACAATATCACCCAACTGGTGGTAGCAGATAACAACGGGTATCAGGGAATCGTACACTTACATGATCTCTTGAAAGAGGGATTGGTATAAAAATCAGAAATGAAAAACAATAGTAATAATTACGTTGCAATTATGGCCGGTGGTATTGGAAGCCGGTTCTGGCCTGTAAGCCGGCAGGATCATCCTAAACAATTCCTGGACATCCTGCACATTGGCAAAACATTGATCCAGGCTACCTACGACAGGTTTACAAAATTTATTGCGAAGGAAAATATTTACATCGTTACTTCAGAGATGTACTATGATCTGGTGTTGCAGCAATTGCCCGGCATTGATCCGCAAAATATCGTATGCGAACCATCGCGCAAGAATACCGCGCCATGCATTGCCTACATCAGTACGAAATTATTGAGAAAGAATCCAAATGCGAATTTGATTTGTGCTCCTGCTGATCATTTCATAATGGATGATACGGATTTTGTGAAAGTGTGTCTTGAAGCACTTGGATTTACCTCAGAAAATAATGCGCTTGTAACACTGGGCATCAAACCTCATCAACCCAATACCGGGTATGGATACATTCAGTATGAGCAGGTGGCAGTACTCGATAATGTTTATAAGGTAAAGACATTTACCGAAAAACCTGATCTCGAATTGGCAAAGACATTTATTGCAAGTGGCGACTTCCTTTGGAATGCGGGCATATTTGCCTGGCAGGCAAAAAATATTGTTGCCGCGTTTGAAAAATATCTGCCTGAGGTGCATGAGTTATTCTACGGTGCAAGAGCAGCTATGAATACAGATGGTGAAAAAAAAGCAATGGAATTGGTGTATCCGCTTTGTGTAAATATTTCCATTGATTATGGCATTCTCGAAAAAGCGGATAATGTGTATGTAATTCCCGCATCATTTGGATGGAGTGACCTCGGAACCTGGGGAAGTGCTTATCAAAATCTTGAAAAGGATTACATGGAGAATGCAGTAGCAGGAAAGAACATCATTCTCTTTGATGCTACCAAAAACGTAGTGCATGCTCCCGATAATAAATTGATATTGCTGCAGGGCCTTGAGGATTTTATTGTAGTTGATACCCCTGATGCCTTATTGGTTTGCAAGAAAGATAAAGAACAAAACGTAAAAGAATATCTCGCAGAGATCAGACGAAATAAAGGAGACAAATTCCTGTAATGATTCAGAGTAAATTAAAAGGGGAGGAAACGATATTCACCACCATGAGCAGGATGGCTGTGCAGTACAATGCTATCAACCTGGGGCAGGGATTCCCGGATTTTGATCCTGATCTGGAATTGATACGCCTGGTGAATGAAGCCATGCTGAAAGGACACAACCAGTATGCTCCACTCAGGGGTGTGCTTTCATTGCGAGAGGCAATTGCAGAGAAATCAAAATTCCTTTATGGTACTAACGTGAATCCACACACGGAAGTGTGTATCACACCGGGCGCCACTTATGCGATCTACTCAGCCCTGACGGCCATTTTGAGAGAAGACGATGAGGTGATCATTTTTGAGCCTGCCTATGATTCGTACATCCCCAATATCATCGTCAATGGTGCAAAGCCTGTTTCAATTCCATTGTCTTATCCTACTTTCACGATAGACTGGGAAAGGGTACGTGCTGCCATCACTCCGCGTACCAGAATGATCATGATCAACAGTCCGCACAATCCTTCGGGCACGCTTTGTAGCGATGAAGACATGCTGGAACTCACCAGCATTGTAAATGAACATGATCTTTTGGTTGTGAGTGATGAAGTGTATGAACCGATTGTATTTGATGGGATGAAACATAATAGTGTGCTGAAATATCCGGAATTGCTGCAAAGAAGTTTTGTGGTATTTTCTTTTGGCAAGGTGTATCACTGTACCGGGTGGAAGACTGGCTATTGTATTGCACCACAGCAACTCATGGAAGAGTTTTCGAAAGTGCATCAATACAATGTGTTTTTTTTTTTTGCACCTGTGCAGTATGCTCTGGCTGAATTTATGCAGCAGAAGGAACATTATCTTGGACTTGGAAGCTTTTACCAGAAAAGAAGGGATCAGCTCTCATTATTATTAGAACAATCAGGTTTGAAACCACTACCCTCTCACGGAAGTTTTTTTCAGCTTTTTGATTATAGTGCATTAAGCAATTCCGGTGATCTTGAATTTGCAATTGAATTAACAGAAAAGGCCGGTGTGTCTGCTATACCTGTATCACCATTTTATTCATCATCACCAGATTTGAATATATTGCGCTTTTGCTTTGCAAAAAAAGAATCCACCCTGGCAGAGGCCGGAAGACGGTTAAAAGAATATTTCCCGAAAATGCCCAATGGCTGAGCAGATCTTGCAACCGCGATTGCCAGATAAAAGACAGTACTATTGTCAGCAAAAAATACTGCTAAATAATTTGTTAGATATTAGCTAAAATAATTAGTGTTGAAAACTTTAATTTTCTATATTTGCCCCACGAATTAATTTACACTGAATCAAATTAAAAGTTTAAAATGGCAACCGCAAATACTGAAAAGACAGATAAAGTATCTGAGAAATTGAAGGCGTTGAAACTCACGATAGACAAGATCGACAAAGATTTTGGAAAGGGAAGCGTGATGATGATGAACGAGCGTTCGCAGGAGCCTCATGAGGTGATTCCTACCGGATCTATCGGGCTGGATATTGCATTGGGTATAGGAGGACTACCCAAAGGACGTGTGATTGAAATTTATGGCCCTGAATCGTCCGGGAAGACGACACTTGCCATCCACGTGATAGCTGAGGCCCAGAAGAAGGGAGGTGTATGTGCGATCATTGATGCTGAACATGCATTCGATAGTATTTATGCAAAAAAATTAGGTGTAGATGTGGACAATCTATTGATCAGTCAACCGGATTATGGAGAGCAGGCGTTGGAAATCGCAGACCGCCTGATCCTGAGTGGAGCGTTGGATGTGGTAGTGATAGATTCTGTAGCAGCGTTGGTTCCCAAAGGTGAATTGGAAGGAGAGATGGGTGATAGCAAAATGGGATTGCAGGCGCGGTTGATGAGCCAGGCATTGAGGAAACTGACGGCTACCATCAGTAAGACAAAATGCTGCTGCATATTTATCAATCAACTCCGCGAAAAGATAGGTGTGATGTTTGGAAATCCTGAAACAACCACCGGTGGTAATGCCTTGAAATTTTATTCATCCGTAAGGCTGGATATTCGCAGGATGGCACAAATAAAAGATGGTGACCAATCCATCGGTAACAGGGTTAAAGTGAAAGTGGTGAAAAACAAAATGGCTCCTCCATTTCGGTTGGCTGAGTTTGATATCATTTATGGAGAAGGAATTTCAAAAACAGGTGAGATCATAGATATGGGAGTGGACCTGGGCATCGTTCAGAAGAGTGGAAGCTGGTTCAGCTATGAAGGCAATAAATTAGGGCAGGGACGCGATGCGGTGAGAACTTTACTCATCGATAATCCTGAAATGGCCAATGAGATAGAAGGCAAGATCAAAGCAAAAGTGGCTGAAGCGGTAGCTTAAGCATGTAACTCATAAATTGATTTTGAAAAATAACCCCGCATACCTTTTGCGGGGTTATTTTTTTCTATTACGTTGGAATATGAAAAATGCCCTGTGCACCAGTGTGCAACAGGGCTGACATTCAACTTCACCAAACGCTAAATGTAGTTCAGGAAGGGATAAATGCTTTTGGAATTCATAATAAGTGGAAGAGGCGTTATGCATGCTGTCTTGCTTTCCAGCGTTTTCAGTTTCTTGTCTATTTCCTTGCGCTGATTTTGTAAGGAATCCTGCAGTTGCTTCAATTCATTTTTCTGCACTTCTTTAGTAGAATCAATTTTATCCTGAAGAATATTGATTTGTTCCTCGTGTTGCTTTTTGATGGAATCTATCTTGATGGAATTTTTGTACCTGTATGGCGCGCCGTCGTTTTCATCATCGTTATCATCATTCCAATCTCCATTGATATTGTGCAATCCATCAGGCTTCATTATATATTCCTCACCATAAGAGAAATCATAATCTGAGTAGCCCATACGGCCCCAATAACGATCATTTAAATTTCCCCATCCTACCGTTACATCATTCCTGTATCCAAATGTTCTGTTGATCTTGATTCTCTTTCCTACAGGTACTGCAATGGTTACCTCTACCTGTTGATTCCTGAACTTATCGGTTTTGTTTATGGCGATACCATTGTCAAGATACAAAGTGCTGTCTAGCTGGTACCCGGTAAAGGTGATAAGCGATGCTAACTTATCTGCATTCTGCCGGGACGATCCATTGCTCAATTTTATATAGCTGACTTGAAAGCTGTCAGTTGGCGACTGAACGATTCTTAATTGAACATTTCCGACCATGGCAGTATCATCAGCTATTCCAAAAGATGCATACGGCTCCATTCTGAACCAGCCCCTCCATCTGAAATCCCTTGAATTTATAGGCTTGATCTCAAGATAGGCTGTTGTTGGGTTGCTAAGTGTTACAGATTGTTCATTGAATGAATTCACTGAGTTGAAATCTCTGCCCACAAAACTGATGAGAGCAAAAAAGCATATCCATCCGAATACCCAAAGACCTACAAAAGCATACCTGATTGTTTTTCTTGAGCTTTTTGCCCGCGCAATCTTTCTGATCAAATAGGTGATGATACCTACTACCGGTACTCCAATGAAGAAAATGAGTGTCAGCCAGGCGAGAATGTTTTGCCAACCGTCCGAAAGTACAAAGTCTTTAAGAGGGAATATTCCGATGGCTACGAATGCAACTGAAAATACAGCAACGATGATAGCCAGCGCCACACATGCGAGGATCATGTATAAGAAAATCTTGATGAGCAGGATGATTATTTTGCCTATGGCAGCACTGCCTCTGTTTACGGCATTTCCAAATTCCTTACCCATTTCCGGCCCTTTATTCTTCATGAATTCACCGGCTTCCATTCCCATCTTTCCCACTCTTTCGCTTACTCCCTTCATTTCTTTCGCAACGGATTCCTTGATAGAATCCAGGTTGATTTTCTCACCTTTCATTTCCAGCTTTTCACTGGTTGTTTTTGCTTCAGGGATTACCAGCCAAAGTATGATGTAGAAAAACAATGTACCCGGGCTGAAGGTAAACCGGATGAAATCCGGGAATGAGAAACCAACAAAATTGTGCCATCTGAAAACAAAGATGATGAATGGCAACAGGAATAGCATTCTTGGCAACCAGGGGTTGATATCGAAGTAACTGCCTATACCGCCGCATACACCTGCTATTATCTTGTCTTCCGGATTGCGATAGAGTTTTTTATGCGATGCGGATGGCGATAACGAAATGTTTGTTGGCAAAAATATCCAAAGGATCAGGTATGCCAGTATGCCTATTCCAGACAGGATAAAGATGATCCTCACGATCCAGGGGTCAATACCCACATAAGCGCCAATACCACTACATACACCACCCAGTATCTTATTGTTTTCATCACGATACAACCGCTTGCTTCCTGATGTCCAGTGCTGTTGCTGTTGTTGTTGTGAAGACGATGTCTTTTCTTCAGACTCTTTGGATGCACCTTCTTCTTTTTCAAAATCAGCCGGGCGCCCCATGTTATCAATGATGGCATTGACATCATCGTCTGTAATGCATGTGGCTCCGTTTTTCAGCCTTGCCTGGAAGAGTTCACTGATACGGCTTTCGATATCATTAATGATCTCATCTTTGCCCTCTTCTTCGGCAAAATACCGGCGAAGGCTTTCCGTGTATTGCTGGAGCAGTTCGTAAGCCGATTCTTCAATCGGTACGATGGTTCCCTGGAAATTTATATTTATTACCTTTTTCATTTTATAACATTTATAGATGGATGAAGTTGAATTGTATTATTGCTTATTTTTTCCTGTAATGGTGTCCACAGCATTGGCGAGTTCATTCCAGGTGGCTTCAAGTTCTTTGTAGAATTCAGCACCCTTCTCCGTCATCGAAAAATATTTCCGGGGAGGGCCACTGTTGCTTTCTACCCAACGATAGGTTAGTAACTCAGCATTCTTTAACCGGGTGAGGAGCGGATAAAGCGTTCCTTCAAAGATGTTGAGATTGGCAGATTTCATCATGTCAATAATGTCACTGGGATAGGCCTCTCCGAGTTTGATGATTGACAGAATACAAAACTCCAAAACTCCTTTGCGCATCTGGCTGGCTGTGTTTTCGATATTCATGTCTTAGCTTTTAAATCCTTGTTGTGCACAATTGCATCACAAAAATAGGATTTTTTAAATACTATGCAATACATACTACCTGCTTTAAATGTAGTATCTTCTTTAGCAAATTGCCAGCCTATGATGTTATGTATTGATAATGAGTGCATTGCAAACTATTGAGATGAAGTATTCGTTTTTCAGTTTGTGATGAGTGGTATTATTTTATGATGAATGAAGGCGAAATACGATTGGTGAGAAATTGCTTTCCTTTGTCGAATCATGTCAGATCATTATAATGTAGTCTTCCAATTATCCAATGATGGAACAGATGTACAAAAGACCACCATTACCCAGGTAAAGAACCTTCTCAGCGCCCTACCCGATACTCAGGTAGAAATAGTGGTACAATCAAGAGGTATCAATTTTGTTTTCAAAAACACACATTGGGAGTTTGACCTGGAACAACTGGTGAAGCATAAAACTGTGAGAATCTTAGTTTGCCGGAACACACTGGAAGCAATGCACCTGAGAAAGGAAGATATTCTTTCCTTTGTAGAAATAATTCCTTCTGCAGTAGCCCACATTGTCAAGCGCCAGCATGAAGGGTGGAGCTACCTGAAAGCCGGATTTTAGAAAATTGTATGCATCATTCTATGGATCAAATGCCCTACTTTTTTGAAGAGCAACTGCCTGTAAACAATGCAGACTTCGAGCTATCGCAGGAAACCTCCAAACATTTAGTACAAGTGCTGCGCATGAAAGAGGGTGCGCACTTTCTGATGACTAATGGGAAAGGGAAGGAGACGGAAGTCCAGCTTATTGCCGCTGATAAGAAAAGGGCAAGAGTGGCTTTTGTGAAAAGTACAGATCACCTGGCTACGGACCATGAAACAGCTATTGCGATATCGCTTCTGAAAAATGAAAGCCGTTTTGAGTGGTTTCTGGAAAAGGCTACTGAAATAGGCGTGACTTCGATATACCCATTGATATGTGACAGGACAGAAAGAAAGCATTTCCGACAGGAAAGGATGAACAATATTCTCATAAGCGCCATGCTCCAAAGCAGGCGGGTATTTTGCCCCAAACTTGTTGCTCCACTTACCTTAGATCAATTGTATGCTGAAGATCATTATCAGCATAAGTTCATTGCACACTGTGATAATGAAAGCGATCGTGTTGAATTAGTATCAGTGAGGGAAAAGGATCATTCAACAATTATTTTAATAGGCCCTGAGGGAGATTTCACACCTCGCGAAATAGAAGGAGCATTAAGACAAAATTACCTGCCGGTATCGTTGGGTAACACCCGCCTTCGAACAGAAACAGCCGGCGTAGTGTCGGCTGTACTGCTATGTTTGTGAATTCTATTTTCCAGTGATTAATCTTCTTCTTCCTTTTCAACAAGCCTGAAGCCATTCCCGTGAATGTTTACAATCTCCAGATTAGGATCACCCTTGAGGTACTTACGTAGTTTGGCAATATAGACGTCCATGCTTCTACCATTGAAATAAGTGTCGCTACCCCAAATCTTTTTCAATGCTGTCTCTCTTGGTAGTAAATCATTTTTGTATTCAGCCAGCATTTTCAATAGTTCATTTTCTTTGGGAGACAGTGTCTGCACATCTTTACCAACACCTAACTGGCGCAGCCTTGGATTGAAGTGATATTTCCCCAAATCGTACTCTGCATTCGCCTCTTCTTTATGTAATTCTTCATTTCGCTTGAGAATAGCCTTCACCTTATGCAGCAATACATCACTGTCAAATGGTTTGGTAATGTAATCGTCTGCACCCAATTTGTATCCTTTGATGATGTCTTCCTTCATTGTTTTGGCAGAGAGGAAAAACAATGGCATATCCGGATCCACGTTGCGAATCTCTTCTCCAAGAGTGAATCCATCCATGTTGGGCATCATCACATCCAACAGGCAAAGGTCAAATTTTTCACGCTGAAAGGCAGCGAGGCCGAGCCTTCCATCGCGCTCCAGCACTACATCATAGTCGTTCAATTCCAGGTAGTTTTTTAATACCATCCCCAGGTTGGGGTCATCTTCGCAAATCAGGATCTTAGGTTTTCTATTTTCCATATTCTATGTATTATTAAAAGGTTTTAGGCAATTAAACAATGGAAATTATTAAAAAAAATTAATAAAAAACTATTTACATATTTAATGCCATAATCATATTGGCTAAAAATATAAATCAAAAAGTTAAGACAATCCTATCATTTTCTTGTCTCGATGTAACTATTCTTCAGGCGAATACATAAAAGAGATGCTCATAATTGACAAGTTTTAGTGGAGAGATTTTCAATTCCTGAGAGAGCTATCTATAGGGTATTTAGTTATAAAATATACAGGAACCATCAGTGTTTCAGCTTGAGTAATGGCAGAGTTTCCTACCCTGAAAATTGAATAGG
>CAZGNJ010000027.1:0-56040 GCA_964526985.1 uncultured Ginsengibacter sp.
AGAAGTAAAAGTCATTATGAACGCATCAAATCCCGATATGAAAAAAAAGCGAATGCTCATTACCGGAGCGGCAGGTTTTTTGGGTTCGCATCTTTGCGACCGGTTTATCAAAGAAGGGATGTATGTGATAGGGATGGATAACCTGATCACCGGCGACCTGAAAAATATAGAACACCTGTTCAAATCTGAAAATTTTGAATTCTATCATTGTGATGTTTCAAAATTTATACATGTTCCGGGTGAACTGGATTATATCCTGCATTTCGCTTCTCCGGCAAGCCCGATTGATTATTTAAAGATTCCCATTCAGACGCTTAAAGTAGGATCACTTGGCACGCACAATTGTCTTGGATTGGCCAAGGCAAAGAATGCACGCATTCTTGTAGCATCTACCAGCGAAGTTTATGGCGATCCTTTGGTGCATCCTCAAACAGAATCTTATTGGGGCAATGTGAATCCTGTAGGGCCACGCGGTGTATATGATGAAGCTAAGAGATTCCAGGAAGCTATCACTACTGCCTATCACACATTTCACGGAGTGGAAACAAGGATCGTCAGGATTTTTAATACCTACGGTCCACGCATGCGATTGAATGATGGAAGAGCATTGCCGGCTTTCATAGGCCAGGCTTTACGTGGAGAAGACCTTACGGTGTTTGGAGATGGTAGCCAGACAAGAAGTTTTTGCTTTGTAGATGACCTTGTTGAAGGGATTTACAGGTTATTGATGAGTGATTATTCTGCTCCAGTGAATATTGGAAATCCTGATCAGATCACATTGAAGGATTTCGCAGAAGAGATCATCGCATTGACAGGCACCAAACAAAAAATCGTTTACCGGCCATTACCTCAAGATGATCCCAAACAACGCCAACCGGATATTTCATTGGCAAAAAAATTATTGAACTGGGAACCTAAAGTTCAGAGAGCGGAAGGATTGAAAATTACTTACGAATATTTTAAAGCATTACCGAAGGAGGAGCTAATCAAATTACCCAAAGAGTTTGAAAGCAAATCCTGAAGTATTAATCATAACCCCTAATTGAAAGGATGTACCAGGAATTATTAGAAAAAAAGAAGAAACTGGCTGTGGTAGGGCTGGGCTATGTAGGCCTTCCTATCGCACTTGAATTTGCCAGAAAAATCTCCGTAATAGGATTCGATATTAATAAGAAGCGTGTCGAGATGATGCGCAACCGTATTGATCCGAGCGATGAATTAGAAGCTTCAGCTTTTGATGGAACGGACATTGAATTTACTGATGACTTACAAAAACTTTCGGAGGCTTCTTTTTTTATTGTAGCGGTGCCTACTCCTGTTGATAAAAATAATGAGCCTGATCTCGTACCGGTTACCAAAGCAAGTGAGACAATCGGAAAGGTGATCAGCAAGGGTGATTATGTAGTTTTTGAAAGTACCGTTTACCCTGGTTGCACAGAAGAAGATTGCCTGCCCATTATCGAAAAATTATCAGGTCTGAAAGTAATTCAGGATTTTAAGTTAGGCTATTCGCCCGAACGCATTAACCCGGGAGATAAAAACCATACGCTGAGCAGCATCGTGAAAGTAGTGAGCGGCTGTGATTCAGAGAGCCTGGATACTATAGCGAAAGTGTATGAGTTGGTAGTGAAAGCCGGTGTACACAGGGCATCTACCATCAAAGTAGCGGAAGCTGCCAAGATCATTGAGAATACACAACGCGATCTCAATATCGCATTAATGAATGAGTTGTCGATTATTTTCAATAAAATGAACATCAACACCTATGAAGTATTGGAAGCAGCAGGCACCAAATGGAATTTCCTGAAATTCCAACCAGGCCTTGTAGGCGGTCATTGTATTGGTGTAGATCCTTATTATCTTACATACAAGGCAAGAATGCTGAACTATCATGCACAAGTAAGCCGTGCCGGGCGTTCGATCAATGACGGAATTGGTGCAATGGTAGCCAACAGTATTAAATCATATCTGGATGAAAACTGTAAAACTGAAAAGCCCAAAGTGTTGGTGATGGGTGCCACCTTTAAAGAGAATGTCAGCGACATCCGGAATTCTAAAGTGGCTGATGTTATTCATACCCTTAAGAGTTTCCCTATTGAAGTACACATCACAGACCCGCATGCGGAAAGTGAATCACTGCAGCATGAATACGGTTTTTCTTTGACACCGGAGTTGAGTAATGATTATGATGCAGTGGTAGTGGCAGTTCCTCACAAGGCATACACAGAATTGGGAGATGAAGCATTTTTAAATATTACGAAACCGGGTGCACTGATCGCTGACCTGAAAGGAATCTACAGGGGGAAAATAAAGAGCCGGAAATATTGGAGTTTATAAAATTCACTGCTATTGAATCAAAAATATCATTCTGAAGAATTGCAACCTTACGCATTCCTTGTAACAGGAGGCGCCGGGTTTATCGGAGGACACATTGCAGAGTACTTATTAAGAAATGGTGCGGGCAAAGTGCGTGTGCTGGATAATCTCGTAAATGGATTTCAATCTAATCTCGATATTCTGAGGCAATATTCATCTTTTGAATTTATCGAAGGCGACATTCGCGATGCTGATACCTGCAGGCGTGCGTGCGAAGGTATCGACTATGTTAGCCACCAGGCTGCACTTGGTTCGGTACCGCGCTCCATTAAAGAACCTTCCAATACCAATGATGTGAATGTGGGCGGATTCGTCAATATTTTGAAAGCGGCTGTAGATCAGAAAGTGAAGCAGTTTGTTTATGCGTCTTCATCATCGGTGTATGGTGATGAACCTACATTACCAAAAATAGAATCACGCACTGGCAATTGCCTCTCACCTTATGCTGTGAGCAAGAAAGCGGATGAACTGTATGCTTCAGTTTTTTCAAGTGCTTACGGTATGCCAATATTAGGTTTTCGATATTTTAATATTTTCGGGCCCCGCCAGGACCCTGATGGCCCCTACGCTGCAGTGATTCCGTTATTTGTAAAAGGGATACTCGAAAGAACTCCGGTATATATCAATGGCGATGGGGAGCAAACACGTGATTTCACTTTTGTAGATAATGCCGTGCAGGTGAATGTAAAGGGAATGCTTACACGAAATAAAGAAGCATTGAATAAAGTGTATAATGTGGCTGTAGGCGAAAACTTTTCTGTCAAGGACTTGTATGAGAAGATAAAGAATTATCTTGGAAGTGATTGGGAGGCCACGCATCGGGATGCGAGAGAAGGAGATATCAGAAATTCACTGGCAGACATTTCGCTTGCTGAAAAATTGTTAGCTTACCAGCCTTCTGTTCGTTTTATTGAAGGACTGCATCAAACCATAGATTTTTTTAAGAACTTGTATCAAAAGAAATAACGAAAGTTATCTTACCATGACTATAGAACAAACGGAATTTCCAGGATTATTGATCATCAAGCCGGATGTATTCGAAGACCGCCGCGGTTATTTTTTCGAAAGCTATAATCAGAAAAACCTTTCGAAAGAAAATATAACTATCAATTTTCTGCAAGATAACCAGGCTCGCTCAGCCTATGGTACCGTCAGGGGATTGCATTACCAGTTAGAACCTTATGCGCAGACGAAACTCATTCGCACACTCTCCGGTACTATCCTGGATGTAGTGGTTGATATCCGGCAAGGTTCACCTTCCTTCGGTAAAGTATTTTCAATTGAGCTTTCCGCAGAGAATAAATTACAATTGCTTATACCACGCGGATTCGCACACGGCTATTCTGTTTTATCAGAGGTAGCGGAGGTATTTTATAAATGTGATGCCTACTACAACAAAGAAAGCGAAGGCGGTATCGCATGGAACGATCCCGCGCTGGCTATAGACTGGAAAGTGCCACATGATCGCGTGATTGCATCGGAAAAAGATGGTAAGTATCCCGGCATTGAAAAGTGTGAGAATAATTTTATTTTCATGGAATCAACAATATGATTTATGCCAGCTTCCTATTCTGAAACAGTTTTGGTAACAGGTGCCAATGGCCAGGTAGGAAGTGAACTCAGGGATGTTTCTATCCACTTTCCACAATATAGATTCTTATTTACAGACAGGCAGACACTTCCAATAGAGGATAGAGGAGCTATTGAATCCTTTTTTGAAAAGACACAAATACATTACTGTATCAACTGTGCCGCTTATACGGCGGTGGATAAGGCAGAGGCAGACCATGATGCTGCATTTCTTGTGAACGGGTCTGCAGTTGGTGACCTTGCTTCTCTATGCAAAGCACACCAAACAAAATTCATTCATATTTCTACGGATTACGTCTATGATGGAAATAAGAATGAGCCATTGAAGGAAGAAGACAGGGTTGCTCCGCTAAATGTATATGGATTGTCGAAACTGCAAGGGGAAGAACTGGCTTTGAATCACAATCCTGATACCCTGATCATTCGTACTTCATGGGTATATTCTACTTATGGACACAATTTCGTAAAGACCATGTTGAGATTGCTGGTAGAGAAAAAGGAATTGAATGTGGTAGCAGATCAACTGGGAAGTCCTACTTATGCAGCAGACCTTGCTTCAGTGATCATGACTTTTGTTTCTGAGCATTCAAAAGGGAACCAACATCAGGGGATATTTAATTTTTCAAATTATGGCATCACTTCGTGGTTTCAATTTGCTCAGTTTATCAAGGAAAAAATTTCAAGTGTCTGTACCTTACATCCGGTGAATACAGAGCAATACCCTACTCCAGCGTTAAGGCCAAAATATTCTGTTCTGGATACCTCTAAAATCAGAACTGCCCTGGCTATTGAAATTCCCTTTTGGAAGGACAGTGTCGCGAAATGTGTTGAGATGCTATTAAAGTAATTGCAGACTTGGGTATCAGAACTGGGACGTCCATTGATCCCGGTCATCCGGATTAAATTTCCATGGAGCAAAATTGTTTTCAATATTACTGAACATCAGGTTCCATTCTGCCGGAGCATTACTCTCTTCCATTATTAGTGAACGGCGAAGTTGAAATATAATATCAAGCGGACTGATGCTTACCGGGCATTCCTGTACACAGGCATTGCACGAAGTGCAGGCTCTTAATTCTTCTGCTGTAATATAGTTGTGCAGTAGTTTGCGTCCATCATCCACATAACTTCCATTCTTCCTGATATTCGCCCTTACTTCCTGCATCCGGTCGCGCGTGTCCATCATGATCTTTCGGGGATTCAGCAACTTGCCCGTTTGATTGGCAGGGCAGGCAGCAGTACATCTGCCACACTCTGTACAAGTGTAGGCATCCATCAGGTTTTTCCAACTCAGATCGAATACATCACTGGCACCAAATTTTTCCGCAGGAGCACTTGCCGCATCGGTGGGTGCCAGTTCAGGTTGAAAAACATATTGCACTTCCTTCTGCACATTGCGCATATTATCCATTTCGCCCCAGGGCTTCAATGGCTTGTAGTATGCGTTGGGGAATGCAAGCAATATATGAAAGTGTTTGCTGTAGGGCAGGTAATTCAGAAATGCAAATATGCCGATGATGTGCAGCCACCATGCAGATCGTTCAATGCCAATCAGTGAAGAGCCATCCATTGAACTTAATGCCGGAGCTATTAAACCACTGATCAAAAAATTGCCATGATCTCCGTAGTGAGGATTGCCTTGTAATTGCAAGGCACGGTCGGCACTGTTCATGGTGAGGAACAAGCCCATCAAAATGATTTCAGTGATGAGAATGATATTCGCGTCTGTACGGGGCCAGCCATCCAGATCCTTTTTAATGAAGCGGTAAATCTTCATCACATTGCGTCGCACGAGGAATACAACACACGATACGAGTACGAGCAATGCCAGTACTTCAAAAAAATCAATAACAAAGGTGTAAAATCCTCCCAAAGGACCGGCAAACATTCGATGGGTGCCAAATATTCCATCAAGAGCAATTTCAAGGATCTCAATGTTTATAATAATGAACCCTGCATACACCAGAAAATGCAGGATGCCTACTAATGGATTCCTGAACATCTTCTTCTGTCCAAATGCCAGCAACAGCACATTCCTCCAGCGCTGTCCCTTCTGGTCTGTGAGGTCCTGATCTTTGCCCAGCCTGATATTATCCCTTATCTCTCTGGCATTACGGGCAAAAAGGTAAATGGCCACGATGACCAGCAATACAAAGAGCAGTTGTTGAATCCATTCCATAGTAATGGCTAAGTTATACCAAATTGAATAATAGTCAATCCGGAAAGCCTTCTATATTTCCCCGGATGGATACTAATGAGCAGATCAATTGCCCACACCCACCCGGGTACTTCCCGCCTGGCCATTGAATGCAGGAGGCCTTTCCATCCCTGCCGAACTACCTCCGTTCGCCACTCATCATACCTAATAGACGTTCATAAAGTAATATGCCAGAATATGTACTATGTTTTGCATAGTACCACTAAATCTTACTATATTTGTGTCGTAAAACAATTCAAAACAATTAAAACTTATAAAAATGAAAACAGTAATGTATCATCCGCAAGCAGAGATTATGGAAAAAGTGAAAAGATTCCTGTTCTTTTTCCAACTCACATTCGTATGTCTGGTTTTGCCGGCACTCTTCCTGGTTGGTATCAGGGGAAATGACCACAGCCATTCCAATCCACCTGCTATCGAACAGAATTACCAGGTACCGCAGGGGGGACAGGCTCTGGTGGACTTTCGTCCTATCTTATCTGATAAGCAGAGTTGAGCCTTTCAGTTTGAAATGTTTGCCGGTGTCGCGGTGGGTATATTCTAATGTCCATGCAAAGACTCCGGCATCCTGGGGTTCGCCTTTGTAGGTGCCATCCCATTTATCGCCATACCTTGTGGTGGAAAATAGAAGCTGGCCGGTGCGGTTATAGACTCTGAATTTCATATTCTCGGCCTTGAATGCATTCAGCGGATATAGGTAATCATTCAGACCATCATTGTTGGGAGTGAAAGCATTGGGCACAGCAATAAAGCAAGTGCTCAGAACCTTAAGTGGTTGGATGGAAGTATCACTGCATATCCCGTCATTCACGATCAGGCGAATTTTATAGATGGTTTCAATTCCTGTCTTAGGGTATCGCTGGGAATAGGGAGTGGAGTCCGATGAATTGAACCCATTGCCAAAACTCCACAGGAATGACATGTTTTTCCCGATGCTCTTGTTCTTAAAAATAGCGGAGTCTTCAGGGCATATTGTATTGTTGGTTTCAAAATCAGCTTTTAATTCATTGTCGAGCAATATTTTTTCACTTGAAGAGTCTGTACAGAATCCATTGCTTACTTTGAGTATGATATTTTTTTCACCATAGGTGGTAAAGTAGGCCACCGGGTTTTGCTGGTTGCTACTTCCTGCATAATCCAATTGCCATTCCCATTGAGAAATTCCATTACCGCCGTTATTGAAGAGCCGGATAGTATCTACTTTACATCCCCATCCGACTACAGCATTGAAAGCTGCGCTTACAGTATCTTTCAAAGTAAAACTCACTGACTGACCTCCGGGCGTTACCTGCCCGCACTGATCTATGATAGTGGAGCCATCTGTACCCGGCTTCAGAGTAACCAGGTATGTACCTCCATTCACAACAGGCTTGTCCAATAAAAGAGTTATGGTAGAAGATACTCCGTTGGTACAGTTGCCTGACGCACTTATCACCTGCACGGGAGAAGGCCCTGTAACTATAAAATCAGAACCGTCAGATGCAATGCTGCTGCAGCGCATCGGCTTATCAAATAGCAAAACCAATTGCGAAGGAGCACACAATGGTGGTACCATCTTATTAAATGGAGTAGGCTGTAGTGGTAATATTACAAAGCTGAGCAGGTCGTTTACCGGTATATTTCTGCTGCAATTATCCAGGATGGTGTTACTGTCCAAACCATTTTTGATAGTGAGGTCATAATTGCCGGGGGGCAGTGGAGCACTAAGTGTTATCAACAAAGAGTCAGTATCAAACGAATTACTGCAATTGACTCCCGAGGCTGAAGTAACGGTGATTCCCGGTGCATTGATCGTAAAGTCGCTGCCATCAGTAGCGATGGAATTGCACTTCATCCTCTTGTTCAGTTTTAGATATAATTGTGTGCCATCGCATGAAGGTGTTATTCCTTTCATTTTCGGATCAGTAGGATCTGTGATAACAGCAGTGCCACCTCCGAAACTAAGTTTGTACCCGCTTTGAGAATCGCTGAAGTGGCTCACCAGCAAAATGTAGGTGTGCCCTTTTTGAATCGTAGGCATTTTTGCAAAGCGGTTTTCGTTTCCATCGTATGATGATGCACATTGGATAAATGAAACTCCAGTAGATGATGTACCTGTATTTCCGGGATTGCCTGCCCAGTTACCGGTTACTATAATATTCTTATTGGTAAAGACTTCATTTGGATCAAGACCCGTTACATCATACAACTGCCAGTCGTAGTCATCGGCAGCATTATTTGGTTTGATCAAAAAACCAAGCGTACCTGTTTCAAAGCAAGTGAACTTATACCAAAAAGGATTCTTATTTGCATAATTCGCACTTCCATTTCCACTGCAACCCGGTACATACAAACTATTGGTAGAACAGATAGGAACTGTTGTTTGTTCAAAGACAGTGGTACCACACACAGGAAAGGCCGTCGCTGGTGTTTGCCCAAGGGTAGTACACTGTGAGTAGCCATTCAGCCGGGTGACGATGATGATTGCCGTTATGAGCAGTTTTGTTTTCATATAGTGGAAGGGAAGATGTGAAATTAGAATAAATAATCTTCATAAATAGTGAAGAGAATTTTAATGTATGGTTCTTACCTTTAAAACCTAAACCGTTGTTTATGAAGAAAACTGTTCTCCTGCTTGGTATTCTGTTTTTTGCCGGACATATTGCTTTTTCGCAAAAAAAATTGACCGGATTTTTTGAAAAAAATATCTCCACTCAATTAAATGCAGAAAAGCAATTTGACAAAAGTATTTCAACAGAAATTATCGGAAGTCATATCCAGAAAATGTCTGCACGGCCACACCACCTGGGCTCTGCTGCTGATAAGGCCAATGCTGAATTTATATTGCAACAATTCAAAAGTTACGGGTGGGATGCAGCCATAGAAACTTTCTATGTATTATTTCCCACACCTAAAGAACGAAAGCTGGAATTGGTAGCTCCTCAAAAGTTTACAGCAACTCTGGATGAACCGGCATTTCCGGAAGATCCTACTTCAGGCCAAAAAGATAAGTTGCCTCCATTCAATGCTTATGGAGGAGACGGTGATGTTACAGCCGAACTGGTTTTTGTAAACTACGGGCTGCCTGCTGATTATGAAGTGCTGAAAAAGTTGGGCATAGATGTAAAGGGAAAAGTCGTCATTGCAAAATATGGAAGAAGCTGGCGTGGTACCAAACCTAAGGTGGCCCAGGAACATGGCGCTGTTGGTTGTATTATTTACAGTGACCCGATAGATGATGGATACTTTGCGGGTGATGTATATCCCAAAGGTTCTTTCAAAAATGAATATGCAGTGCAAAGGGGTTCTGTGATGGATATGGTGTATCATCCGGGTGATCCTTTGACTCCCGGAAAAGGTTCTGTAAAAGATGCTGAAAGGTTAGACAGGAAAGACGCGAATACGATTTTGAAAATACCGGTACTACCTATAGGCTATCACGATGCTGCTCCGTTACTAAAGGCTCTTTCCGGAAGGAACGTACCGCGCGAATGGCAGGGTGGGCTTCCGTTTGCATATCATACCGGGCCAGGCGTGGCCAAAGTGCATTTAAAAATGGAATACAACTGGGACATTGTGCCCTGTTACGATGTGATCGCAAAAATAAAGGGTGCTGAACTCCCTGACGAATGGATAGTACGCGGAAACCATTTTGATGCATGGGTGCATGGTGCGTCTGATCCGCTGAGTGGTATGTCGGCGATGATGGAAGAGGCGAGATCTATCGGACTCATGATGCAGAATGGATGGAAGCCGCGCCGCACTTTGGTTTATTGTGCATGGGATGGTGAAGAAGAAGGTTTATTGGGTTCTACCGAATGGTTGGAAACCCATCAGGATGAACTGCAAAAGAAGGCAGTAGTTTATATCAATACAGACAATAACGGAAGAGGTTTTTTTTACGCATCAGGTTCTCATGCATTGACGCCATTCATGACAGAGATTTCAAAATCTGTGACGGATCCGCAAACAGGTGTGAGCGTTTTTAAGCGCAGGCAAGCTGCGATGGCCGTAAATGCGGGAACTACAGCCCAGCAATTGAAAGCGTTTCAGAATGATGAATTAAGTTTGGGAGCGTTGGGTTCCGGTTCTGATTATTCTTCCTTCATTCAGCATGCCGGTATTCCCTGTCTTGATTTAGGGTTTGGTGGAGAAGATAATGGAGGAGAGTACCATACCAACTACGATAGCTATTCCAATTTTATCCGATTCAAAGACCCGGGATTCTTTTATGAAAAGGCATTGGCCCAGGTTGTAGGAAGAGCCGTAATGCGCATGTCACAGGCAGATGTATTGCCATTCCGGTTTTCGTATCTTACTAAGACTATAGAAGGATATAAAGGCGAATTGCTGGATCTGATAGACCGTTCTCGCGCTGCTGTGGACGTACAGAACAAAATGGTAGCTGCAAATATGTATCAGGATGCATGGGATCCGACAGAAAAATTTGTGCTGCCCGGGATACAGGAGGAAGTGCCTTTCCTTGATTTTTCTCCGTTGGAAAATGCGTTGCAACACCTAAGTATCTCATCGGACAGCCTTGCAAAAATTTATCATCAGAAAGTAAAATCAGGAAGTGTAGATAATGATTTTAATCAACGACTATACCAGGCAGAGCAACATTTATTGGGTAGCGGGCTTCCTTTGCGTCCGTGGTACCGTCATGTGATCTATGCTCCGGGATTTTATACCGGATACGGAGTAAAAACTGTGCCCGGCGTCCGTGAAGCAATAGAACAAAAGAAATGGAAACTGGCTCAGGAACAGATTGGCATTACTGCAAAAGTCATCAATGATTTTGCGGAATACCTGGATGGATTGGCGAAAAAATAATACTCATCATTTCTGTAACACATCCATCTGGTACGCCTGAATTTTCGGATCCGTTTCCGGTGACAGCGTGAAGTATATTTTGATGTCTGCGTGTTCGCCATGCATCAGAAAATATCCGCGCAGGTTATTGGTAGCAACTACATCTGAAACGCTGTTGATCTTTCCGGCTTTCTTATATGCTTCCGCAGTTTCTTTCCTGAGCACATCTATAAAATAGTCATCAAAAAAGTTATCAGCAAAGATGCCGGCCTTGTCTGCATTGTTCCATGCAGGTAGTAGTGCAACGAGTTGTTTTTTTCTTTTCTCCAATATCGCGGAATAGGCGGCCGGACGTGGTTGTAATCCTGTTTTGTTCAGTACAGTATTAATCGCATCAGTAAGCAATGTTCCCATTGGCGCGTAAGTTCTGTTGGCAAAGACTACAATGCCAATGTTATAATCAGGAAGTATTCTCCACTGGCTGCCAAAACCGGGTAATCCGCCACTGTGCGTGATTATTTTCAATCCATTACAGTCAAGGTATTGATGCAATCCGTAACAATAGAAATCCATGATCACACAGTCTTCACCCTTGTAGTTTTTTTCATTCTTCCACAGTTTGGCAAAATTCCATCCGTGTTGCATTTCCCGAAGTGAACTTCTTCTTACCGGACCTGTTTCTTTTTCATCACGCGGGGGCCAGGCACTGAGTTGAAATGACATGTATTTCGAAAAATCTTCAATAGTGGTAATAAGGCCACCCATCGCACCAAAGGAACCACTGTGCAATAGGGGTTGCGGTATCCATTTGCCTTCAACGGATCTGTATCCCATAGCAAGTTGTGAACCGGGTACATCATTGTAATCCCAATAAGTGTGTGTCATTCCAAGCGGCTTCAGTATATTTTCGGTTATGTATTCCTGGTAGGTTTTACCTGATACTTTTTTTATGATCAATCCGAGTGTTGCAAATCCGAGGTTGCTGTATTCGTAGGCGGTACCGGTGGCTGTGGAAAAACTGATTCCCTGTTTGTATAAATTTTCCAGGTATTCATCAGTCCGTCCAAGTTGACGGTCGCCCCAGGGATTGTCTTCCGGAAAACCTGCGTTGTGTGTGAGGAGGTGCCGAATTGTAATTGCAGGAGCATCAGTTGTCAGTAATTTCAGGTTTTTTGCCTGCGGGATGTATTTAGAAACAGGATCGTCGAGTGAAAGTTTTTTTTCATCCCTTAATTTCAGGATAGCCAATGCCGTTATACTCTTGGTCATAGAGGCAATGTGGTAGTCTGATTGAGACGAAGCTGCAATATGCTGTTCAAGATTTATAGTTCCCCAATATTTTGAATGTATCAAATGGTTCCCGACTACTACACCATAGGAAATAGAAGGAAACCGGTTGGCCTTTGCATAAGCTTCGACCATGGAATCCAGCATCGGAAATAGCTTCTCAATCTCTGAAATTTGCGTTGCATCAGGATATGCACTCTTTAGAACTTCCTGCGAATATGCCGAATGAACCATTACACAGAATACAAATACTGCAATGAATTTTATTTTCTTCATAAGTATGATTTGAAAAGATATGTGGCAGCAATTTATAGCATTTAGATTTACGGTTGAGAGCAGCCAGTTCTCAACCGCAAATGATCTGTTAGTTTTCTGTAAAGAGTCTTTTAAAATACCTTGTGTCTAATTATTCAAAGGCAATAGTGAATAGTCCTTGCCATATTCCAGCATCTGCTGATAGAAATTATCAGGGTATTCAATTCTTACATCAATGATCTCATCGCCATTCATAACTGGTACCAATTTGGGCTGGATGAAACCTTTATAAGGTTTGATGTTGAGTTTTTGAAATCGTTCTAACACCTCTTTGTGTATTGCAGGATCTACTTTTACGGCGTAAGTTTCGATAAGATTCTTGCCCCCATTATAATCACCCTCTGATTTGATCCGCTGAATCTCGCGAAGCAACTCGCCAAACAATTGTCGCAGCTTTTCATAATTGTTTATCTGAACATACGTCTTCCCGTCTTTCTTTACTAATTCCACTACATTATCAGGTTTGCCTTTTTCATAAGCCCACATAGCTACCAACTGACGGTTACGCATGTGTGCTTCTTCTAAATTTTCACCTGGTTTCAACCTGGTAAGTTGTGTCATCAATCCATTCATCATGTAATTGTCGTATTCTGCTTTTCCAACTTCAAGTGTTGGCATTACGCCGATCTCAACAAGTTTGGGATCGAGTATGAAATATAATGCTACCAGATCGGCACGTGCTTCTTCAAGCGCGGATGCATAGTTTTTCAAAGTCTTGTCAGTGGTTGCCACTCCGGGATTGATCTGGCCGCTGGCATGTCCGATTACTTCATGCATATCAGTGTGAAGATCGGCGCCCAGGTTTCCCCATTTTTTGATACGCTCTTTCACAGAGTCATTTACTGCAAACTCATCCACCAGGCCACTGCTTGCGCTGCTCACATTGTAAGAATGCACGATGTTGCTCAGCGCTACAGATTTTGAGCCATGTTCTTTTCTGATCCATTCGTTATTGGGGAGGTTGATACCGATCGGGGTGGATGGAGATGCACTTCCACTTTCTTGTATTACGGTGATCGCTTTCGCGATGATGCCTTTCACATTTTTCTTCTTATGCTGAGCCATAATGGGGGAGTGGTCTTCAAACCATTGCGCGTTTGCTGCAATGGTGTTGATCTTTTTGGATGCATCCAGGTCTTTCATACTTACCACACTTTCAAAACTGGCCTTTCTGCCGAGTGGATCATCATACACTTCGATAAAGCCATTTACAACATCTATCCGGCTTGCTGTATCGTTTACCCATGCTATGTTGTACTGATCGAAGGTAGCAAGGTCGCCGGTGTTATAATATTGAATCAGCAGGTTCAAAGCTTTTTTCTGTGCATCATCCTCTGCTACACTCACGGCTTTTTTGAGCCAGGACACAATTTTACTGATGGCCTGGGAATACATTCCTCCAACTTTCCACACTTTCTCATAAACAGTTCCTTCTTTTTTTACCACCTTACTGTTCAATCCCCACATCGGAACATCACCGGTAGAATTAAACTTTGAGTAATAATCCTCAACTTCTTTTTGTGTTACATTTTCATAAAAGTTGACAGACGATGCTTTTACCACATCGATGTTGGGACGCAGATCCACCAGCTTGGGTTCTATGTTAGGATTGTAAATGATATTGGAAACACGCTGTATGAATGAAGCAAGTGTTTCTCCCTTGTCTTTTGGGAATTTAGTGGTATCACTTGATTTTGCTACACCGGCGAAATAATCTGAAGAACATTCGGGAAGGAATTTTTCATTACTGTAATGGTGGTGATAGCCGTAGCTAAACCAGAACCTGCCACAATAGGCCTGGAATTTTTTCCAGTCATCTGTTGTCTTATCACCTGAGTAAGTACTGTACATATTCTCCAGTGTTTTACGCAGCATGATATTGTATTTACTTTTCTGGTCATAAAAAATATCACGTCCCGCGAGCGCTGCCTGCGATAGGTAATAGGCAAGTTTCTTTTGTTGCAGGCTTAATTGATCAAATCTCGGAACCTCAAACCTGAGTACCTGGATATCCGCAAAGGATTGTGCTTCCACTTTAAAAGAACTGTCATAAGAAACAGTACTGTCGGCTATGATAGCGCCTTTAGGGTTGTCATTCATTTTTGTGCTTTGGTTACATGCGATAAATAAGATGCTCAGAGAGCAGATGATTACATACATGAAATTTCTGTTCATTGGCTGTGATTTGAATAAATATAATGAAATATTTTTTTTATGTGGTGATCAATATCTTGAGAATGATGCATCTCTGATATTCGCAACATAGATTGTTTGTATGGCTGTCCTGAAAGATTGCCTTTGTAAATCGCAAATGCAGATAATAGTTCTTGACGAAAACAGACCATTGAGAATATTATCAAGCTACCTTCCCCACTTTGAAATCAAATATGGTGGCAGTGCCATTCTTAATTTCCTCTCTCATCCTGCCACCTAACTGGTTCGTAAGTAGTGCAACGAGTTGACCACCGAAGCCTGTGCCTTTGATGGTATGCTGCTTGCCGATCCCATTGTCAGAGACTTCGAGGTGCAAAATTCCGCCGGGTTGTTGTTCTAACTTTATTCGCACATTTCCATTCTCTCCTTCAGGAAACGCGTATTTAAGTGTATTGGTCAATAGTTCATTTACGATCAATCCTAATGGCACCGCGGTGTCAACATCCACATTTAGTTTTTCCATAGCCAATTCAATCTTTATCCTTTTTTCAGCACCGAATGAATCCAAAACACTTTCACTGAGGTTCAGAAAATAGTCTTTCATTTCGATAGCTCCGAGATTTTTTCCCTGGTACAATTTCTGATGAACGATACCGATAGACTGTACCCTGTTCTGGCTTTCTTGCATAGCTTCTTTGGTATTGGGATCTTTTATCTGCGCAGACTGCAAAGCCAGCAAGCTGCTCACTACTTCCAGGTTGTTTTTTACACGGTGATGGATTTCTTTAAGCAGCAATTCATTTTCTGCATTTTTTGCCGCAAGCAAACGGCTCCTTTTTACACGTATGCGGTACGTAATGGTTCCGAAGATTATGAATCCAATAAGGAGAAAGAGTACACCGGCGCTGAGCCATTGCACTTTTCGTTGCTGCGCGATTTCTTTTTGCTGGGTATTGATGATCGCTTGTTTTTTTTCAGTTTCGTACCGCGTGAGCATTTCAGACATAGCGGTATCGCTGGCAACAGATACAATACTGTCGCGCAGGTCAAGAGCCTTTTTGTGGAATTCCAGTGCTGATTTATAGTCGGACAGGTGTTCGTAAATGCTGCTAACATGCAGGTAGTTTTCTGTGAGGTTAGATACATCTTTATTTTTTTCCTGCAGACTTACTGTTTCTAATTGATATGGCAATGCCGCCTTGTAGTTGCCCATCAGCAGGTTCACTTCACCAAGATTGGCAATGGATGCTTCCAGTGCATTGGGATTGTTTGTTTTTTGAGCAAGCGAAAGTGTGGCCTTATAATCAACCAATGCTTCTTGATATCTGCCAAGCCGCTTTAATGCATTTCCCCTGTTGTTGAAAAATTCTGTTATCGCAAAATCATCAAACTTCAATGATTTTGCAAGTGTCAATGCACGATCAAAATAATTGTAGGCATCTTCATTTTTTCCACTCAGGATACTCACATTTCCACCAGCACTCAGAGCATACACCATTTCTTCTTTCAAATTGTTTTTCGTGGATACATCTATTGCCTTCTGTGCATACTGCATCGCCTCATCCATTCTTTCCTGTCTGGTCAGGTCTTCTGATACCCGTTCATAAGCTCCGGCCATACCTGCTTTGTCATCGAGTGATTCCATAATGCGCAAACCTTTCAGATCTGCTTCGAGCGCTTTATCATTTTCGCCTTTCCTCTTATAAACCCATGCTATTTTAAATGCAGTTGTTGCCTGCCCTCGTTGATTCTTGATGGCAGTATAACTCTTCATGGCTTTATCAAAATAAAGCATTGCGGAATCTAACTGCAATAGGTTTGCATGCATTCGACCTTCCATCTCATAAAACTTTGGTTGCAGGTTTTTGTCATTGATCTTGTCTGATAGTTGCACACCTTGTATTGCATATTTTAATGCCTGATGCAGATCACTTTCAAAGGCTGTATTTACTAATTGCTCTATAATGTTGAGTTTGACAGAGTCTGAGGTAGCACTTAAAAGCAATCGATTCAGGCTATCGATTTTACGCTGCTGTGCAAAAGCAGCCTGGGCTGAAAGCAGGAGAATGGTAATAACTATTTTCATGATGATGTATTGTGGATCTGCTCTTTCGCGATCATAAAGTCTGAATGCGTTCCAGCAGGTGGTCTTTGCAAGCGGAACTCAACGGGATAGCCTTTTGGCCGATCACCACATGCCCTTCCGCTACTTCATCCACATGCATCAGATTGACGATATATGACCTGTGTGTTCTGACAAATAAATTGTTGGCCAACTTTTCTTCAATCGTTTTTAGAGTTGTCGATAGTAAAAATTCCTTAGTGCCTGTAAATATGCGACTGTAATTCCTGTCGGCCTCGATATACAAAATATCAGATACCATGATCTTCATCATTCGTTCCCTGTGCCTGATAAAGATGCGGTCCTTTAAAATAACGGTTCCTTCTGAAATACCATTGGTGCCAGGGAGTAGTTCTGATTCGCCTCCACCCATCCTGCAGATGGTAAGTTCTATAGCTCGCTGTAAATCCAATTCTTTAAATGGTTTTGAGATGAAGGCGGAGGGCCTGGTTGTTTTTGCCCTGTTAAAGGTGGATTCATCAGCATTTGCCGTAAGGTAAATAATCGGTATATTGGATTGTTGGTGGATCTGCCTTGCTGTTTCGATTCCATCTAATTGCCCTTTTAGTTGAATATCCAGCAGTACTATGTCAACCTTATTGGAAATGGCGTGTTCAATAGCCTCATCTCCCCGGCAGAGGATACCTGTCACTTCATAGCCAAGATTGGTTAACTGCATAGATATCTTCGCGGCGATAATCATTTCATCCTCGACGACTAATATTCTGATACAGTCTGCCATTTTGTTTCAATTATATTGGGTGCTTAGGCATAGACTGAAAGAGGCCCGGAAAGTATGGAGCTTCTGGTTTAGTCAGCAGGCTATTGAATCGTCTATAAAATTAGGGGTATCCAATAAAATAAGGTGAATTTATTTATACTTTTTTCAAACAAGATTCAACTGTTGATAATTGTCAACAGGTTATTATTGCGGCAAGCAAGAGAAGAATGCATAGATGGATTGCATTTCTGAAAAACATTAAACAGTAATTAAACTTATCTCTTTACTTTTGGCAACTGCGTTTTTCAAAAAAAAGGATGAGCCTGATAGATAAACTTAACAAAGACAAATTGCCCCGGCATATTGCCATCATTATGGATGGGAATGGGAGATGGGCTAAGGAAAGAGGACATGACAGGTTGTTTGGTCATTTTCACGGTGTAGAAAGTGTGCGCAATATTGTAGAAGGTTGTGCAGAACTTGGGATAGAGTACCTTACCTTGTACGCCTTCAGCACCGAAAACTGGGAAAGGCCAAAAGATGAGGTAACAGGATTGATGGAGCTATTGGTGGACACTATAAAAAAAGAAGTGCCAACACTCAACAAGAACAACATCAAGCTACATGTCATCGGCAATATCGTGCAACTGCCTCCATCTGCAAGAAATGAATTAAAAGAAGCCATTAGAGAAACATCCGGTAATACAGGATTGAACCTGGTGATGGCACTCAGCTACAGCAGCAGGTGGGAAATTGTTGAAGCCATTAAGCAGATAGCTGAAGAAATTGAACAAAAGAAAATCAAAAGTTCTGATATCGATGCCGAACTGTTTACCTCCCACTTGTGTACGGCTGATTTTCCTGATCCGGAATTGATGATCCGTACTAGTGGCGAGTATCGTATCAGTAACTTTTTGTTGTATCAACTGGCCTATTCGGAATTGGTTTTTACAAATACGCTGTGGCCGGATTTTCGGAAGGAAAACCTTTATGAGGCTATTTTTGATTACCAAAACAGGGAGCGACGGTTTGGAAAAACCAGCGATCAATTAAGCTCCTGAATGCTCATTCCGTATGTATTTCAGCCCTTCATTTTGTAGTGCCTTTAACAAATACTTACGATTAATACAACTAATTTGCCGCCCTATTAAAATTTGATGATGCTCCGGATCTGCAAGAGTTTTTTCTTGATAGCATTGACTGCTTTGCCTTTTTCGTACGCTGTTGCGCAAAATGATACCATTCCACATCCGCAAAATAATACTTCGGTAAATCAGGATACCCTTCCTACCTCTATAAACCCTGAACTTGAACATATATTTGATTCAAAGAATCCCAAGCAATACACGATTTCCAAAATCACCGTCTCCGGTAATACTTCATTCGATCCGAATCTGATCATTTCAATAACCGGACTTGCTGTTGGTGACAAGGTAAACATTCCGGGTGGTGATGCTTTTGCAAAGGCCATTAACAATCTTTGGAAACAGGGCCTTGTATCTAATGTAGAAATTTTTATTACCAGCCTGTCAGACCGGAATATTGGCATTGATATCGAAATCACTGATCGCCCTTCGCTGACTTCTTTTAAGTTTAAAGGAATTTCGAAGGCAGAACAGGAAGACCTGATGCCAAAAATCGGCCTTGCGAAAGGAAAACTGACCCGTGTGACTCAAAGCCTGAAGATTTCAGCTACAGAGGTGATTCGCAAATTCTTTGTGGATAAAGGTTTCAGAAATATATCGGTAGATATCATTCAAACAAAAGACCCAAAAAGCGCCAATGCGGTAAATCTGCTTTTTGACATTCATAAGAATGGAAAAGTGCGTATTAATGAAATATATTTTGCAGGAAATGAGAACGTGTCTGATCTGAAACTTAAAAAGAAGATGAAAGGCACGAAGGAAAAATCACGCATCACTTTGTTTCCTTCCATCAATAATAATGTGTATGATTCTACGAAAAAGAATAAGATCACATTTCATGAATACCTGAAAAAAGACGGATTTTTATTACCAACTGAAACCAAGGCATTCTTTGATCCTTATGTCAGGCTGAAGTTTCTAAGTTCTTCAAAATTTAATGAGAAGAAATATGGGGAGGATAAAGGAAAGCTCATCGACTATTATAACTCTTTAGGTTATCGGGATGCGGCCATCCTTGACGATACGACCTACCAGGAGAAGGCCGGGTTGAATATTGCCATAAAATTGAAAGAGGGAGAAAAATATTATTTTGGAAATATCACCTGGAAAGGAAATACGAAGTATTCAGATAGCACACTGAGCGGATTTCTTGGGATTAAGAAAGGTGATGTGTACAACTCAGAAACACTAAACAAAAAACTTGGAACGATTCCATCGATGGAAGGTGGAGATATCACCAGTTTTTATATGGATGATGGATACCTGTTCTTTAAGATCACACCTATTGAGACGGCGGTATATAATGACACGATAGATTTTGAAATCCGGCTGCAGGAAGGCCCACAGGCTACGATTGGTAAAGTGGAGATCGCCGGCAATGACAAGACGAAGGAACATGTGATCCGCAGAGAATTAAGGACCGTTCCCGGTCAAAAATTCAGCCGTCAGGATATCATCCGGACTCAGCGTGAATTGGGCCAGTTAGGATATTTCGATGCTGAAAAAATCAATCCAGGCATCGTACCTCACATGGAAGATGGTACCGTAGATATCACATGGAATCTCGTTGAAAAATCTTCAGACCAGTTAGAATTATCGGCAGGTTTTGGTGGAGGTATCGGGTTGACGGGTACGCTTGGTGTATCGTTCAATAACTTTTCTATCAGGAATATATTAAATAAGAAGGCATGGGATCCATTACCCGTAGGTGACGGGCAAAAGCTGAGCCTCCGCGCACAGAGTAATGGTAAGCAATTCCGCTCTTATAATTTTTCATTTACTGAACCCTGGTTGGGGGGTAAGAAGAAGAACTCATTTACTATCGGGTATTATGATACGAAGTATGCCAATGCGTTTAACCCATATACCGGGTACTATGACCGCAAGTATGCAGACTCATCATACATCCGTACCTCCGGTTTCAGCGTATCCTTAGGGAAACAACTAAAGTGGCCGGACGACTTCTTTGCATTGATCTACCAGTTGAATTTCCAGAGGTATAAGCTGAAGGATTATAACATTTTCCCGGGAATGCGGAACGGTATTTCGAACAACATCAGTTTGAAAATAACACTGGCTCGGAATTCTGCAGGACCGAATCCTATCTTTCCTACGATGGGATCAAACTTCATACTCAGCACACAGTTGACACCGCCGTATTCTCTTTTCGGCAGTGGCGTATCCACCGATATTGATAAATACAAATGGGTAGAATTTCATAAGGAAAGATTCACAGCAGAATGGTATGTACCTATTGGACAGCCACGTGGTGAAGAAAAAAACAAGCAATTCATTCTGAAGGCAGCCGCCAAATTTGGATTCCTCGGACGCTACTCTAAGAAATCCATTCTGTCTCCATTTGAGCGTTTCCAACTGGGAGATGCGGGAATGAGTAATACTTATGGATTATTAGGATATGACATCATAGCACATAGAGGCTATCCGGTATATGATAATTCCGACCCGAAAATCAACCCTGATTTAAGCCAGGCACGTGACTTCTTTACTATCTTTAATAAATACACGCTGGAATTACGCTATCCATTCAGCACCGCTGCCAACAGTACCATTTATGGCCTTGTGTTTTTCGAAGCAGCCAATGGTTGGTATGATATCAAAGATTACAATCCATTCCAGTTGCGTCGCTCTGTTGGTGTGGGTATGCGATTCTTCCTGCCTATGTTTGGGTTGCTTGGATTCGATTATGGTATCGGGCTGGATCGTATCAATGGAAGTACCGGACTCAAAGGAGCAGCTAAATTCACCTTCATGCTCGGACAGGAACCGGATTAATAAATTCGTTCACTCATCTGAAGCAGTTAAATAGTTGAAATACCTGAATTGAGGTTCCTCCAATAAAACAATTTGATTTATATTCCGTCTGTAATTAATTGGAAATAATAAATTCTAAAAAATGAAAAAGCTACTTTTTTTACTCATCATTAGCTGCACTGCATTGTCAGTAGCTGCCCAGCGCTATGCTGTCATAGATTCTAAGTATATCCTTAGCAAGATGCCGGAATACCAGGATGCACAGGACAAACTAAACCAGTTTAGCGAAATGTGGCAACAGGAACTCGATAAGCAAAGTGCCGCGTTGGATAAGATGTATAAAGAGTATGACGCCGAAAAGGTAATGCTGAGCGATGAATTGCTAAAGAAAAGAGAAGATCAGATTTTCAACGCAGAGAAGTCATTGCGGGATCTTCAAAAGCAAAGGTTTGGTTATGAAGGTGATCTGTTCAAAAAAAGAGAAGAACTGATAAAGCCAATACAGGACAAGGTTTATAATGCCATCCAAAAATTGGCTACTGAAAAAATGTATGACTTTATTTTAGATAAAAGTGAAGGAATTACTGTTATATTTGCCGACCCAAAACTGGACAGGAGCGATGATATACTGAAAATGCTGGGTGTTAAATAAATATAAAAACATAAAAAAGAGTGCAGCCATTAATGCATTTTTAATCACTTAAATAAACAACTAAAAATCTCAGAACAACAAAATGAAAAAATTTCTAACCGTTCTATTTATTTCTACCGGAATATTTGGATTCAGCAACAACGCTGCCGCACAAAAGATGGGTTATATCAGTGCAGATGAAATCATCATGCTCATGCCGGAGGCTGCCAAATTGCAGACTGATCTGGAAGCATACCAGAAATCATTGTACCAAAATGCGAATGACAAACAAGTGGCTTTCAATGATGCATTGCAAAAGTTCATTAAAGACTCTGCTACCATGAGCCCAAGCCTGAAAGAAGTGAAGAGAAATGATTTGCAAAAGCAAAGCCAGGAGCTATCCGGACAACAACAGATCATCAGCCAGGAGTTGGAACAAAAAAGGCAGGAACTTGCTGCTCCTATTCAGAAGAAACTCCAGGAAGCTATTGAAGAAGTCGCCAAAGAAAATGGTTATACCTACATTTTCCCTCGTGAGGCTGTGATCGTAGCGCCTCCAAAAGATGATATCGGTCCTTTGGTAATGAAGAAGCTGAACCTGAAAGCGCCAACTGCTCCTACAACCAATCCGGCACCAAAGCAGTAAAAATTTTAATTATTAAATAATAAGCCACCCATTCGTTGGGTGGCTTTTTTATTTTTGCGGTTATATTTATGAAACCGATCGGCATTTTTGATTCCGGATATGGTGGTCTCACGGTCTTGCGTGAGATCAGAAACCTGCTGCCTCAATATGACTATTTGTACCTCGGGGATAATGCCCGTACACCTTATGGAACAAGATCGTTTGAAACGGTTTATCGCTACACTAAGCAATGTGTGAAATGGATGCTGGATCAGGATTGCCATCTTGTGATCCTTGCATGTAATACGGCTTCGGCAAAAGCACTGAGAACCATTCAGCAGAAGGATCTGCCGGGATGGAATCCGGAGAAAAGAATATTGGGTGTTATCCGGCCTACGGCGGAAGTGATCGGTCATTATTCAAAATCAGGTAAAGTGGGTATTTTGGCTACCAATGGTACCGTTAACTCAGGTTCTTATTCTATAGAAATAGCACATTTCTTCCCGGATGTTTCAGTTTTTCAGCAAGCTTGCCCTCTTTGGGTTCCACTCATTGAGAATAATCTATTCAATAATGATGGAGCAGATTTTTTTATCAGGCAGGATGTCAATCGTCTTTTCTTACAGCAATCGGATATTGATACGATACTGTTGGGTTGCACGCACTATCCATTGATCGCGGATAAAATAAAGAAAGCCATTCCGGGCCAGGTACAATTGCTTTCACAGGGCGAAATCACAGCTACCAGTCTTCAGGATTATCTGAAGCGGCATCCGGAAATTGACAGGGACTGTTCAAAGGGTGGAGCGATGCAATTCTTTACAACTGACGCAACCGAAGATTTTGACAAGCATTCTCAACTGTTTTTCGGTGAGGCTGTTCAGTCCACTCATGTGGATTTCGAATGAATGTTGGCATATTCTTAATTGTAAGCCGGTACCTCTGATACCATATTCAAATGCTTTGTAATTCACATTCTTTCCTTACATTTGCAGCCCTTTCACAGCAGCGGGGATGGTGCCCGGCTGATTTGGAAACTGAATTATTAACTAGAAAAATTATTAATAATGCCCGGTAAAAAAAGAACCTATCAGCCGCATAAGCGCCGCCGTAAGAGTGTTCACGGATTCAGAGAGCGCATGTCCACTGCAAATGGCCGCAAAGTATTAGCCGCCCGCAGGAGGAAAGGCCGTTATAAATTGACGGTTTCTGATGAGCATGGAAGTAAGAAATAGAATCTGAAAATAATTGAATATACAAGCCTCTTTTTGAGGCTTTTTTTGGCCATTGAGCCTGCCGAAATGAGCCTGAACTAACCGTTCATTGAGCTTGCCGAAATGAACAGATTAAAGGTCTCCCTTCGGCAAGCTCAGGGAGCAGTACTCTTTGTTCATTGATCTTGCCAGACGAAGCGAATGCTTGTCTGACTCAGACCATAGCGTCAGAGTTTTAAATACTGACCGAAGCGTCAGTACCGAAATGAACGAATCAGCAACTCCCCTTCAGCAAAATCATAAAACCATTTTTCCTGTGCTCTGGAAAAACTACTTATCTTGAACCACACAAAATTCAAAATACTATACCGCATCTTTTTACATTAAAAAAGCATCAACGGCTGAAAAGCCGGAAAAGGATTCAGCAACTTTTTGAGTCCGGGAAATCTTTTAGTATTTTTCCTTTTCGCGTCACATTTTCCAAAGTTGAATCCGGTGGTTTGCAGGTTGGATTTTCAGTGAGTAAACGCAAATTTAAGAGAGCAATAGATCGAAACAAGATCAAGAGGCTAATGCGGGAAGCATGGAGGTTAAATGCAGTTTCGCTTAGAGAACTTTCAGAGAATAACCTATGGCATGTTTCGGTATTTATTGTGTTTAATGGACAGGAAATTCCTGAATTTCACGAAGTGGGAACAAAGATGAAATTGGTACTTTCAAACCTGTCTGAAAAATTATCGAATCAAGCAGGTAAGAATTGATATTTCAAGCGTTTTCTTCCAAAAATAAATCCGTAAATAATTTTTCATTTTTATCAACAGCGTACACACTAAAATCTGTTATTCCTTCTGCCTTCAATACATCCTCATCGATAAAAGTATAACCGGTACATTCATGAGATGGCCTGCTCAAGATAAAATAGGCTGCATCTGCTACGATCTCCGGAGTACGGCTTTTCCTTACCAGAGCATCACCACCCAGGAGGTTCTTGACTGCTGCGGTGGCAATAGTGGTGCGAGGCCAAAGTGTATTGGACGCGATTTTGAAATGTCTTAATTCACCCGCGAGCCCGGAAGCAATCATGGTCATGTTGTATTTGCTCATTGTATAGGCTACGTGAGCTGATACCCATTTTACATCAAGGTTTACCGGTGGCGATAAGGTAAGTATGTGCGGGTTCTTTGCTTTTTTCAAATGTGGAATACACGACTTGCTCACCAGGAATGTACCGCGCACATTGATGTCATGCATCAGGTCAAATGTCTTCGCTGAAGTTTGCTCTACATTGGTCAGAGAGATAGCGCTGGCATTATTGATGAGTATATCTATACCGCCAAATTGAGCTGCTCCTTTCTCTACTGCATTTATTATTTGTTCTTCGTATCGAATATCACATTGTACCGCAAACGCATGACCTCCTGCCGCTTCTATTTCATTGGCTGCAGAATAAATAGTGCCTTCCAGTTTGGGATGTTGCTCCGTGGTCTTGGCTGCTATGATGATATTAGCGCCTTCTTTGGCAAGCCGTAATGCAATAGCCTTTCCAATACCTCGTGAAGCGCCGGTGATAAAAACCGTTTTGTCTTTAAAACTCATGACTCTTTTTGTCTTAAATGTAAGCCTTATTTTTCTTTACTGTCAACATTAGATATAGAGTCAATGATCCAACGGAAAGGAGATCGTTAGTTAGAAATCGGTACGGTAAATAGAAAGTGCCTAATTTAATTGTATGCAGAAATTGCCTTCTTTTTCTACCGCATGCATTACTTCAGCAGGATCAAAGTATCCCTGTACTCTCAAAATATTATCATTATCCTCCAGATCAAAATTGATGCGGCACATTGGTAACAGTTTCTGAAGCATTTGAATAATATTCTCTGCTCTTGATTTTTCTTGTACATCCGTCTTAAAGATTTCAACAGGCAGCATAGCCAGATTTTTTAAGGATTTATAATTGATGAAGGTTGCGTATCTGCCGCCAATGCCTTTTGATATGAAATCCTGCAAAGAAGAGCCATTCCAATTTTGTGATAGGCCCTATTGTCGGAAAGGTAACATTATAGGGTATTATTGAGAGGTCTGCTTGTTCGGACATTCTAACCAATTCTTCGAGCGAAGCGCTGAATTCAGATGTTAATTCAGCTTTCCGAACCAGTTCTGCAGGCAACAGAAATTCGGCACTTTTAGTTTTGTGTACCATGTCTTCCATAATTTCTTTTAATTGAAGAACTAATGAGTCCGGTTTTCTATCTGTTGAAAAGCCATCTATGCTTAGGATTTTTGAAATGCTTCGGGTTGACTTTGACAGATGTTCTGTTATCTGTCCGACAGACCATACTTCACTCCCGGGCTTTTTATTTAGGCGCTCTTCATCAAAGGATGAGAGATAATCCTGGACAGCATTGCCTGAAAATTCTAATTCGGAGATTGCCTGTTGCTTTAATTCCATAATTCGGGTATTTTGAAGATTAGAGAAATTTTGATTTCATCAATTTTTTCAGAGGTTAAAACTATCTCAGTTATTCATCGGTCTGGTGGTGTAAATACGGCAATTTGAGTGGCTGATTGCGACAAATTTTGTTTTAGATTTGATCCTCAATTTTTTCGCCATGAAAACGATTACCATCCTGGTACCTCAATTTGTAAACCTGGGAAGCATAGATAATCCACGTCGTGCTTTTCTTGCCGCTAATCAGTTTCTGATGCAGTCAGGGAAAGAAGCTGCTTTCAAAGTGCAACTGTGTTCTCATCTCAAAGAAGTCTCTGCAGGCAACGGCGCATTTACAATCAGGCCTGATATAACACCAAAGGATATTCGTAAAACAGATATCATTATTGTGCCGGCATTTGATGGAAATCCTGATCAGTTCCTGGAGGCTAACAAAGAGTTGATACCGTGGTTGATAAAAATGCGTAGCAAAGGGGCTGAGCTGGCAAGTCTTTGTGTTGGTGCCTGCCTGCTTGCAGCCTCAGGGCAATTAGATGGGAAGACATGTTCCACACATTGGCGCATCGCCAACATTTTTATGCGAAAATTCCCAGAGGTGCTATTGAACACAGATCGTGTGATCACAGACGAGAACGGAATCTATACCAGTGGTGGTGCATTCACGTCTGCTAATTTGATTTTGTATCTCATCGAAAAATTTGCCGGTCGTGAAGTCGCGGTTTATTGTTCCAAAATATTTCAAATTGAGATGGACAGAAACTCACAATCACCATTTATTATTTTTGATGGACAAAAGGGGCACAACGATATACAGGTGAAAGCGGCCCAGGAGTTCATTGAGAAGAATTATAGTAAGAAAATATCAGTAACAGAATTGACAAAGTTATTGTCGCTGAGCAGAAGAAGTCTTGAGCGCAGGTTCAAGAGTGCTACATCCAATACCATTACAGAATACATCCATCGCGTAAAAATAGAGGCTGCAAAAAAACACTTTGAAGCATCAAATATGAATATCAATGAAGTGATGTATGAGGTAGGTTATTTAGACAACAAAGCCTTCAGAAGCGTGTTTCGCAATATCACGGGCCTTACGCCTTTTGAATACAGAAACAGGTACAATTTTGGCCTGACCAGGGCATAGTCTTCAAGATACAGACAGAGAAATTAACTCTTGCTTTAAAGCGGATATCCTTGCATCATTGTCATCTGTGTTTTCAAATATTTGCGATGCAGTAACATCACTTCCGTAATATGCATTGTTCCACTGAATGTCCACCGTTATTGCTGAACCTGCCAGGCTGATTCCTGCAAACAATCCTTTACTACGTGAATAGGAATATACTTCCGCTTCCATCTTGTAGTCTGTTGTGGCAGAAGAACTGCGGCCTACCGGGCCTACCGCTGCTGAAATATCTCCACCCAATGTAAATGTACCATTGTTAATGTTTTCAAGTGTTTCCCTGTTCTTGAATATAAGCACCAGGTCAACAGATTGCACACCAACCTGGAATCCCACACTTCCTCCCGTGATTGAAATAAATACAGGGTTGCTCCATGTACCATCTTCATTTTTTACCATTGCGATACCTCTGCCTCTTTTTCCCGCGAGTACAAAGCCTGCATTGATCATTTTAGGAACGATGATGATCCCTTCACTCATTTGGAGTAATTCATGTGGGATGTTTTCTTTCATGTTTCCAAAGTCTTTCAAAACCTGGATGGCATCATCAATTTTGGATTCCTGTTTTTGCTGGCCAAAGGCATTTGATGAAACTGAAGAAACCAGGATAGAGAACAGGATAAGCGTGAAATATTGAATGGATTTTTTTGTGGGGAGGTAAATCATCTTCTTGTGAGATTTTCATTTGTATTTGACAATATTAATGCCATCGGTTCTAAAGAAAATTTAAAATCCTGAATTTGATCAGGGGTGAGCGCACAAAAAAAGCCACCATCGGTGGCTTTGAATTATTTCAGGAATAGATGTTTCAAATTATTCAGCGGCAGTGTCTTCCTTTCCGGACGGGGCTTCTTCAGAAGTAGCTGTTACAGTTTCTTCAACTTTGGCAGCAGGTCTTTCCTTCTTTACGAAGGCCGGCCTTGAGGCAGCCCTGGCTTTTTTGTGCTTTTCCTGGCGCTTAGCAAATTCTGCATCGTGTTCCTCGCTCCATTTGGTAAATTTCTGCATGGCAGCAGCTTCATCAAATAATCCGAGGGAAACACCGCGAAGCAAATGCTTCAGGTAAAGTACGCCTTTGAAACTTAGAATACGACGAACAGTATCAGTAGGCTGAGCGCCTTTGTGCAACCATTCAAGGGCTTTTTGCCTGTCAATTTGAATGGTAGCCGGTACCGTCAGGGGATTGTAAGTTCCTAACTTCTGAATGAATTTTCCGTCTCTCGGACTTCTTGAATCTGCAACTACGATGAAGTAAAATGGCCTTTTTTTGGAGCCATGACGTTGCAATCTCATTTTTACAGCCATAAAAAATAGAAATTTTTTTGGGTTGTGATTGAATTGGGTTTCTAAATAAGGAGTGCGAAGATAATGTTCGCGACTTAAATGTACAAAAAATTATGGGTTTATTAAGGGTTTCGCCTGAGAATCTCAGATTTTATTCGGGTGATTCCTGGTCTTGAAGAAAGCAGATCAACTCATAAATCGCAATGCCGGCGGTACCTTCTATATTTCTTTTCCTGTCAAATCTCAGGTGTAACTTCCTGGTTTTTTGTGATTTCCTATTGCCGACACATATCCAAACCGTTCCCACAGGTTTAGCCACAGAGCCTCCTCCGGGGCCCATGATTCCCGAGACAGCAATGCCACAGTCTGTTTTCATTTGTTTTAAAAGTCCGGTGTGCATTTCCTTCACTACCTCCTCACTCACGGCTCCATATTTTTTCAGGGTCGCTTTCTTCACTCCGAGTACCTTCTCTTTTACAATGTTGGAATAGCTGATGATGCTACCGGGATAATAATCGGAGGCACCGCTTACCGAAGTAATGAGGCTGGCTATCTTTCCACCCGTACAACTCTCTGCGGTACTCATACTCCATCCTTTCAGTTTCATTAGTCGGGATAACTTTACTTCTGGTGGCAGATCATCAGATGAAAGCAGGAACGGTGATACCTCTTTCTTCAAAGTTGAAAACTGTTTCCTGATGGCTGCCTCCTGGTCTTTATCAAATGCAGTCGTGGACAATCGTAACCGCAGCATCCCAAGTCCCGGCAAATAGGCCAGGGTGATTCCTTTCGGAAGTTGGGATTCAAAATCTTTTATTCGTGCTGCAAGGTCGCTTTCACCAATACCTGTTGTAATAAGAGTGTGATGAATGACTCTTGGAGTCTGCACCCGCTGTTTCAGCCAGGATATTACATCTTCCATTATCCCTTCCATTTCATAAGGTACACCTGCCATGCTGAAAACAATAGTCTTCTTCTTTTCAAATACCATACAGGGTGCTGAACCCCTATTATTGACGATCACCTCGCATGTGGATGGTACATTAGCCTGGGCTATGTTGACTGCCGTAAGATTCTTTTTGTAAATATTCTTGTACATGAATTTTATTCTCGTCAACGTGGGTACATGCACTACCCATTTACCATTAAAATATTTGCACAATGTGGGCTTGGTAATGTCATCGGAAGTAGGCCCTAATCCACCAGTCATGATGATAGTTCCCACACTCCCGATTTCCGAATCAAGAGCATTCGTGATCGCCGTTTCATCATCGGCAATTGCAATTCTTCGTACTACCTCAATTCCTGTTTTGTTTAGTTCCCGTGCTATAAATGCACTGTTGGTATCTATTACCTGGCCGATGAGCAATTCATCACCAATGGTGATGATGGTAGCTGTTACTTTGTTGCGAATCATAATGGCAAAATTAAAACAGTACGGAAAGCGAAAATTATTTTCAATCTTTGAAAGAAAAAATAAATCCATTGAAATATTTCATTTTTATTCTTTGTCTTGCAGTTTCTTCTACAGTTTTATCACAAACCCAGGTTGCAGATTTTAAAAAAGCATTTGATAAAATGGCTTCGGGAAACCATCTGAAACATGCTACCATAGGGCTTTTGGTGGTGGATATGAAAAGTGGCAAAGAGGTGTTTGAACACAATACTCAATCCGGCCTGGCGCCTGCCAGTACCCAGAAGGTGATCACTGCAACAACTGCTTATCAACTACTGGGAAAAGATTTCCGGTATGAAACTACTGTAGGGTATTCAGGAAAAATTTCTAACGGAGTGCTTGATGGTGATATTATCATCCGGGGCAGTGGTGATCCTACTTTGGGGAGTTGGAGGTACACGGCTACGAAAGAAGATATAGTGATCGAGGATATTGTTAAGGCACTCTCACGGCAAGGCATACACGAAATTTCCGGGCATGTACTGATTGATGAAAGCATGTTAGATGGAGAAGTGATACCAGATGGCTGGATATGGCAGGATGTCGGGAATTATTATGGGGCCGGAGCACGATCACTTAACTGGAGGGAGAATCAATTTGAACTGTACCTGGAATCCGGTAAGGATGTGGGATCCCCGGTTAAAATTTCCGGAACGAAACCTGCATTTGTAGAAGGATTGCAATTAGTTTCTGATTTAAAGGCGGGGCCTGTGGGGAGCGGAGATAACGCGTACATCTACCTGCCGATGTTTGAAAAAAACAGCCATGTGCGGGGCACCATTCCGGTCAACCAAAGCAAGTTTTCAATTTCCGGTACTATGCCACATCCTGGAACGCAACTGGCCATTACATTAGAAGCAGTGTTGAAGAAAAAAACGTTTAGTGAGGTAGTGATGGAAAATGCTGCTGAAAATGCAACAATGTATGAAGCGAATATTCCATTGCCCCGAGATGTCCAAAATATTTACAAGATTTATTCACCGATGTTGGATAGTATTTGTTATTGGTTTCTTCAAAAGAGTATCAACCTGTATGGCGAAGCATTGTTGAAAACGTTGGGAAAGAATTTTGGAAAGGAAGGCAGTACTGTTGAGGGCGTCAAGGTGATTCAAAATTTCTGGAAGCAACAGGGGATTGACGATTATGCATTAAACATAATTGACGGCAGCGGGCTGTCTCCTCAAAACAGAGTCACCGCAGACGACTTAGTGAAAGTATTACAGTTTGCAAAGAAGCAATCGTGGTTCAAAAGTTTTTATGAAGACCTGCCTGTTTATAATGGCATCAGGATGAAGAGCGGTTCTATCAATGGCGTGCTTTCATACACCGGATTTATTAATGATTATGTTTTTGCATTTATCATTAATAATTATGATGGTAGTGGCACAGCGATGAGAAAAGAGATGTGGAAATTGCTGGATGTGTTGAAGTAGGTTACCTCACCGTCAACTCTTCATAAGCCGCACTAAGAATCCGGCTTATCCCATCACCTTTCCACTCAGGGGAACCTGGGATATCTGTTGCCTTCATTATTTCTTCTTTATTCTTTCCTGATTTGATTTCTGAGCCTACAAATGTCAGCGCGTTAGCCAGGTATTCGCGAAAAGCTCCGATCATTTTTTTATCACCCTTTACATCGTATCCATCTCCTGAGTGCCCACACACAAATAAGGTTTTGTTATTGTAATGATTTTGAATATCGGTGAGCACCTGTATCCAGCTTTTAATATTGGCGCCTGCACTCCTGTCTATATAAGGATGCCTGCGGTTGAATACCAGGTCGCCAACATGAGCTATATTATTTTTTTCAAAATGAATGACGGCATCACCATCAGTATGCGCGGTACCGAAGTGCTTTAATGTAATAGTTTCCTTCCCTGCCTTTTCACTCCACACTTTTCCAAAAGTTTGGGTTGGATAGTATTGTTTATCCACGTTATTATTTTTTTCAGCGACTGCCTTTTGATTCTTGAGCGAATTTTCGTGTGCGAGTACCCGTGAAGTCAATCCCTTGAATGAAATATTTCCTGCTGTATGGTCGCGATGATGGTGTGTATTGATCAGCAAGTGAAAGGGGAGATTTTTCTTTTGAAGCTCTGCAATCAGGTGAGGTACACTTGTGGGAAATTGTGCATCTACTACGGTGATGCCATCTTTGGAAAGATGAAACATAATGGTGCCGCCACTCTCCGTGAATATTCCGATATCATCATTGAGCATTGTGATCTTCCAATCCGCATTTTGCGGATCGAAGGAGAATCCATTCTTAGCTGCAGCAAGCGCAATGACAGAAAAGATTCCGGATTCAAGAAATTTACGACGGTGCATGGTGATGGATTTTGAATCAGCAAGATAATTCATTTTGATTTTCCGGTTATTCAGATCATTATGATGAAGCAGCTAATGGCTTGCACCTTTCCTTTTGAAAATATCCTTTAACAAAAACTTACCTACACACCTTTAATCTTCTTTGCAATAATTTTTTCTGAGAGGATGAAGGCGACTGAAAAATCCGTCTTGCTCATTTTTATGAAAACAAAAATTATACTCTCCATTTTATTATTGACGGGCGCTGTAAGTTTTGCGCAGGTAACTCCTTCAGTAGGAGTGAGCGCTGGTATCATCTCTACAGGAATTCGTGGTGATGCTGCGCAAAGCCTGAATCAACTTTTAGAGTCCACTAACGGGATTCTGCACACGACAGACCGTACAGGTTTCTTTGCAGGAGTGAATGTCAACGTTCCTGTTGCAGATGGATTTTCTGTAGAGCCAAGTATCTATTATACTCAGAAAGGCTACAACCTCTCCGGAGATTTTGGAATTAAGGGTCTGGAATTTCTTGGCGCCAATGCTAAGGCAGCTTTGCAGAATCAATACGTGGATATTCCCGTCTTGTTGAAAGCGAGCCTTGGAGGACTGCAGGTATTTGCAGGCCCCCAGGTTTCCTATCTTGTCAAATCTGACCTGAAAGCTACTGCAGGAGTGTTAGGTGTCAATATCCTCAATAAAACTTTGGATGCTACCGGTCAGTTCAATCGCTGGGATGCCGGAATCACAGGCGGCATCGGTTATCAATTCAGCAATGGATTTAATATTTCCGCTTCCTATGATTATGGATTGATGAAGGTAGATGCCAACCAGAGTGTAAATGCTTATAACAGGGGTATCAGGTTGGGTATTGGTATGCGGTTTTGATAATCGTAGCAAAATTGGAATTGCTTGACCGAAATACAATATAAGTTCGCTGGGGTCTTTTTTGATTAGGATTTACGTCAGACAGTTTGATAGGTGAATGATGATTGAATGGAATGCCTGCCCGGAAAAACGGCAGGCATCTTTATTTTTTTCCGGTTGAAATGAGTATGAGTGGGCATGGAGAAAGCTGAATAGAATTTCCAGAGATGAAAAGCAGCGGGATGGAAACGGATACCCCGCACCCGCATTGGCGGGGAGGAGTATGAGTGTACAGCCCGGACCCAAAGCCCTACAGGGGAAAATAGTTGGCTGCCATCACCTTTTTTCTGATCAGTATTTCTTGCCAATTCCTGTAAGTGGGATAGAAATAAAATTATCATTTTTCAAAATGTGCCCGATTGACGTTGAATCAATTTTATTACCTTCGTTCATTCGCTTTATGAAGCATTATATGACAAATAAATGTGAAGTAATGATTACGTACAGATTAAAATTTAAAAGAAACAATGGAACAAATACTCCTTCTCATAGTAGGTGCAGTCGCATTAGTGACTGGCATTATCCTGGGTAAATTCATTTTTGCAAAAAACACAAAACAGCTATTTGAATCAGCACAACAACAAGCACAGCAGATCGTGACAGACGCCGAAACCAAGGCGGAAACCATCAAAAAGGAAAAGCAGTTAGAAGCTAAAGAGCGATTTGTACAACTAAAGGCAGAACACGACCGTGAAGTGCAGCAGCGCAATCAAAAACTCAACGATTCTGAAAACCGTATCCGTCAAAAAGAGCAGTCGCTGAATCAGAAAGACCAGAATGTGGAGCGTACGCTGAGAGAAAATGAAAATCTCAAAAAGAACCTTTCTCAACAAATAGAGATCGCCAACATCAAGCGGAACGAGATAGAAAAGCACCAGGAAGAGGTAACCAGGAGGTTGGAAAAAATAGCCCAGATGACTGCTGAAGAAGCTAAGGCACAACTGCTCGATGTACTGCGCAAAGAGGCCAACTCGCAGGCGCTGAGCATGCAGCAGGAAATCATTGACGAAGCGAAGCAAAAGGCCAACAAGGAAGCAAGGAAAATGATCATTCAAACGATCCAGAGAACAGCCGCCGAGCAGGCCATTGAAAATGCCATTACTGTTTTCAACCTGGAATCTGATGAAATAAAAGGAAGTATCATCGGCCGTGAAGGACGTAATATCAGGGCCATTGAAGCTGCTACGGGTGTTGACCTGATCGTGGACGATACACCTGAAGCCATCATTCTCTCCTGCTTCGATCCACTACGTCGTGAAATTGCCCGCTTGTCGCTTCAGCGATTGGTAGCTGATGGCCGTATTCATCCGGCACGAATTGAAGAAGTGGTGGAGAAAACCCGGAGGCAATTGGAAGATCAGATAATGGAAATAGGAGAACGTACTGTGATAGAATTGGGCATTCATGGGCTACATAAAGAATTGATCCGGATAGTAGGTAAAATGAGGTTCCGGTCTTCTTATGGTCAAAATCTTCTCATGCATAGCAGGGAAGTGGCTAACCTGTGTGGTATCATGGCTTCCGAACTTGGATTGAATGCGAAACTGGCAAAACGTGCCGGCCTGCTTCATGATATCGGCAAGGTGCCGGATGAGGAAACAGAACTGAGCCATGCCCTCCTGGGTATGAAACTGGCAGAAAAATATGGTGAAAACCCTGCTGTGTGCAATGCCATTGGTGCCCACCATGATGAGGTAGAAATGGAATACGTGATCAGCCCGATCATACAAGCCTGTGACTCTATGAGTGGAGCCCGCCCCGGAGCACGCAGGGAAATCATGCAACAATACCTCCAGCGTATTAAAGACCTGGAAAACCTTGCCATCGCTTATAATGGCGTGGAAAAAGCCTATGCAATACAGGCAGGGCGTGAATTACGTGTGATCGTAGAGGCGGAGAAAGTAACAGATAGCCAGAGTGACCAACTCAGCTTTGAAATAGCCCAGAAGATCCAGAATGAAATGGTGTATCCGGGTCAGATAAAAGTAACGGTGATCCGGGAAAAGAGAGCTGTGAATGTGGCGAAGTAAGGCGGATTAAAAGAATCTTAATTCAAAAAATCTTTGTGGCTTTTAGGAATAAAGCCATACCTTTGCCCTCCTAAAAAATAACAGGTGATGAACCCGATTAATTTTGTACACGAACAGTTGACCAAGAAAAGTGAGTTTCCGAAATTCAAAGCCGGAGATAATATTACTGTAAACTACCGCATTATAGAAGGCGCTAAAGAGCGTATCCAGAGTTTCAAAGGTGATGTGATCAAGCGCCAGGGCGAAGGAAGCACAGCTACTTTCACAGTGCGTAAAATCAGCGATGGAGTAGGAGTAGAGCGTTTGTTCCCACTATATTCGCCAAACATTGAAAGCATTAAATTGCACAAAGTAGGTAAGGTACGCCGTGCTAAACTGTATTACCTCAGAGAGAGAAGTGGAAAGAGTGCACGTATCCGCGAGAGGAGAGTAAAGTAGTCTTTTTTATAATATTTAATAATTTTTGCCGGTTTGTATTTGCATTCCGGCATTTTATTTTTTATTATTGTTTTCTTTTTTTGACCCAACCCGCTTTCAACCATGAAAAAAATTCTTTTAGCACTGATCGTCATCAGTATTGCTGCTGCCTCGTGTTCACGAGGTATTACTCCTTATGAGGCTGCATATGGCAAAGCCAAATGTGGCAGATATCTCCGCTGACCATTATTTTACTGGTAAAGGAGTATCGTTATTTTACCCTCAGATCAACCACGTCTTTTCCTGCAATGGTGAAACTTTTCTTTGGGTCCAGTTTACGTCCCGATGGTAACTCCATCATACTTCCTGCCTTCCATCCATTCCATCTGAATGTAATAGTCTGATCAGTTGCATTGGGATTGAAAATTCTAATCAGAAAGCCACCATCCTGTTGTGGGGTAATGCTTGTTACAACTACCTTGTTATTTGAAAGTTCAAAAGGATTTTTGGAAAGAGTTGAATTCTTATTTACCGGAAAGGCAATGATAGGTTGAGTGAATTCCTGTGCACTCTTTTCCTGCTCATCGTATCTAAAAGGGCCATGAGGCCTTAATGCATATTGGAAATGACTGATACCTTCCTGGTCTATTTTAAAATTAGTATGCCAGTAGTTATTCATCACGTAGCTAAACCATGTAGATGTAAACTCACCGGAATTCCTCCATCTCTTAAAACTTTGATTGAGGACGAGTCTTTCATCAACCATGGAATCAGGGGCCGCCATGAATGACTCCTTCATCAGGAATTGAATACCTCTGTTTTGATCAGAGGCATCTATCCAGCGCCTCGGGCTTACAAAATCCATATTGGATCCCGGTAACTGGTCTTTCAAATATTGAATGGTTCCGTATCCTGCATCTATCTTCGTTGTCTTCAGGTTGGACGCAAATGGGAAAGAAAAATAAACACCTTCCTTTTCACGAACAGCTTTTTTGTCAATGACATTATCTATCAGTACTTCATCATCATTTGCCAATAATGAAATCTTTCTGGTTAACCCATTAGTACCGGGAGCAGATGAATGAATATTGATGGTAACAAGGTATGGCCCATTTTCTTCAATGCTTACTTTCACTTTTTCGTTCGTAACAGCATCTCCGGGATCCCGGCCAGGTACGTACCAATAACTGTTTAATCCTTCGTTCTTGAAAGTGCCGGAGTAATTATATCCATTTTTTTCCATCCTGACGATACTGCCATTCGAATGGTTCCAACGTACAAATACACTTCCATTTGAAACCGAACTGTCAGTGATGGCAAACGGCACTTTTTGTACGATCGGAGTGGGGTTGTCCACCAAATGATAATATGTTACGCTGAGTGGCTTCAGGTTTTTTGCAATGAACATCTTTCTTCCGTCTGAAAGATTTTGAAGCAAATACAATTTGCCATTTTCATCTGCTATTGCTTTTGCATTGACACTTGCGTTGAGATAGACAGCGCCACTTCGTTGCCAGGACAAGGTATTCACCACAGCTATGCTGTTGGAAGTCGGGTCAGCTACAACGTTCATCAAGTCGATGGTAAGCCTATTGAGAATGGAATCCGCATCTGTCATAAATTTCCTCTTGACACGCCATTGGTCGGTTACAAAATCAATATCGGGTGCTGATATGCTGTTGTAGGCTCCCCACGTATGTTCGGTGAACATGATGATATTGCGCCAGGCTTTATAAAATTCATCCTCTTTGAATTTCACAGGAGCCAGCATGGTATAAAGTGTGGCGAGCTGTGCACAGCGCAAGCTATTGAACCTGTTCATGCCTTCTTCATAAGCAGTGGACGCGGCACCATCATCCCAATAAGGTGTCATATCACCTTTCACTACAGGTAAGGTTTTGCCATATCGCATTTCAAATCGGTCGAACATTTCATTGACGTTGCTGAGAATGATTTTTGGAGTAGCATATTTTTCATTCCACATTTTCACATAGTCTGAAATCGTAGTATCAATGGGGCCGTTGTCTGATACAATATTGTATCGCCATTGGATTATTTCATAAGGGTAATTGTTTTCATCCAATTCATTCATGTAGTCGGCAATTTTCTTAGTCCCTGAAAAGTAAATACCTCCGGGAGAAGTGCTGTGCCAGGAAGAGTATCCTCTTCCGGCAGTCCAAAACAGGATTTTTTCTTTGCCTGATGGCGATAGCCACCACACTGGCTTATCGCTCCATGCTTTTACAAAGTGGCCAACCCTGTCGCCGAGATAGGGATTGTTCTTGCCCAGATAATTAGGCCCGTCAGAAAAATATTTGATCCCGCCTTTTGAAAGGCCTTCCACAGTCGACCAAGCTACTCCGGGTATATCTGTGATCATGGCACTCCTAATGGGTAGATGAAATTTGCTACGCAGTATTTCCGCGTAATCGGTATAGTGAAAAACTTCTTCAGGCGTACTGACACCTGTGAGCACATTCGCGTACAGGCCGGACAGCCCAATGCTACCGTTCCTTACAGCCCCAAAGAATTTGGAACTGTCTGCGGAAGTGGCTTGATTCAAGAAATTCTCTACAGCCCAGAGTGATTCTACATTCCACTTAAATTGAGCGGACTCTGGATATGTCTTTGTTTTGTCTATCATTCGCAGCGCGTCATAAATATTTTTGATGTGAATCTTTTCAACCTGCGATTGCAGGTGAGAGTAGCCAATGTCAGTGTGTGAATGTGGAATAAAATAGATTTCTCTTTTGATGACAGGTTTCATAATCACATATCCGTCATGCAAAATGATGTCTCCATATTTCATCAATACCTGGATACTGTCTCTTTTTGAAACTGCTGCTACAGGTATTTCAAAATTATTCATGCCTTCATGAAGTTCAAAGGAGTGCGTTTCTTTCTTATTGATCGTTGCTAACAGTTTCTCTTTCTTGCCAAAATGGAGTACCGTTACCGAAAGAGGTTGCCTTCCATCTCTGAGCAGAAAGGGTAAAGAGATGATGTCCGCTCTTTCTTCAAAAGCATATTTGAAAGTCATGAACCAATCATTACTGTGTTGTGCTTCGCCAATGATTTTGAGGCGCAAAGGTCTTCCTGGAGTAATTCTCGCAGCAGGAACGCGCAGATAAATGATTCCATGTGCATCATTTGCTCCGTCAGTTCTGAGTTGTGTGAAAACGATCTTAGTACTATCGTTCGCTAAAAAACTCCATCGTGGTGTTTTATTTCCTGGTAGTGTGGTAATGACTAAAACTTTTTCATCATTAATATAAAAATCAAAATTTCTGTTACCGCTACTGGTACCCGTAGAATGCCCCGCTACCCAACGGAAGTAAACATACTTTGAACTCATGTTTGCAGGTACCGGTACAGTTTCCCATTCAATAGTTTTCTTTCCATCTGTAGCCCGTGTGAGTAGTGCTTCATTTACATAATCCGGAAAAGCAGAAAAATAACTGATGGTTTCTCCACTGATTGCTTTTTCGTATCCACTCAGCCATTGAATGTTTTCTCCGAATGGAGTTTGAGCTGAAGAAATCTGCTTTAGCATGAACAGTAAAAAGAGTAGCTGCAATTTTTTGAACATGGTGATTTTTTTTATGCCACTAAGGCACGAAGTCATAAAGGGATATTTTTTTTTCTTCTTCTTCGTGTCATTGTGCCTTTGTGGCTATTCTTATTTTTTGCCACTAAGACACGAAGTCACAAAGGGATATTTTTTTCTTTTTTTTTTTTTTTCTCCTTCTTCTTCGTGCCTTCGTGCCTTTGTGGCTATTCTTATTTTTTGCCACTAAGACACGAAGTCACAAAGGGATATTTTTTTTTTTCTTCTTCTTCTTCTTCTTCTTCTTCGTGTCTTAGTGCCTTAGTGGCTGAATCAATAATAATATTTCAAACCAATACTTATTTCAATATAAAACCAGAAGTCAACCTGCTGTCTGAAGAATTACTCCCAACAAAAATGTTATATGTGCCTTTGTACAATTTCCAATTATTATTTTTTAAATCCCATTTGTGAAGCCCGGATAATGGAATCGTAAATACAACCTCTTTTGATTCATTAACGTTCAGATACAGCTTCTTAAATGATTTTAATTCTTTGAGTGGCATTGCAGGCACATCCGGATAATCAACATATACTTGTGCCACTTCATTCCCGGCATAGCTGCCTGTATTCTTTATCATAACAGAAAATGTAATGCTGTCATTTGCAACTTTTGGTTTGAGCATCCATGAGTATTCAAATGTTGTATAGCTCAATCCGAAACCAAATGGGTATTGTACGCTCCCGCTAAAGTATCGGTAGGTTCTGCCTTTCATTTCATAGTTGTCATAGGCAGGGACGTTATTCAGCGAATTGTAAAATGTAACAGGTAAATGACCTGAGGGAGAAATTTTTCCAAACAAAATATCAGCCAGCGCATTGCCTCCTTCCTCTCCCGGATACCATGCAAGGATGATGGCATCGGCATAAGGAGCTACTTCACTTACATCCACCGCACTGCCCGAATTGATCACAAGAACGATAGGAGTTTTCGTTCCCTTTCTCAGCGCTTTCAGGTAAGCGATATGTGCAGCGGGAAGACTCAATGTGCTTCTGTCAGCGCCATCCTTTGACAGGAATGCATCTCCTTCTTCTCCTTCATAAACAGGTGTCAGCCCCAGCACTGCTATGGTAATATCAGCATTGGATGCTGCCCATATCCCTCCAAACTTTGTCGTGTCCTGATAGTCGCATCCCATATCATATTCTACCCTCGTACCCGAACCTACAGATGCTGTAATGCCTTCTACGAAATTCACTGCATTGCCCGTGACTCCATGATAATTTCCCAGTAGTGCATCTAATGAAGCAGCATTAGGGCCAACGATCATGATTTGATTATACTTATTTTTATCCAGGGGCAAAATATTGTTGGTGTTCTTTAGGAGTACCATACTTTCTGCAGCCATTTTTCTTGCCAGCATTCTGTGGTAGCTGTTTGCTACACTATCCTCTCCATAATTTTTGTATGGCGAAAGAGAGGCATCATCGAAGAAACCCAATTTTATTTGTGTCCGTATAATTGGTGCTAAGGCACTGTCAATTTCTTTTTCAGTCAATAACTTTTGATCAATGGCTTTCATTACGTCATCCTGCAAGAGGTTGCTACAGTCTAAGTTTACTCCTGCTTTTATTGCTGCCGCAGCTACCGCGACTGCATCAGGCAATGCTTTGTGTGTTGTGTAAATATCCTGCAATGCCCAGCAATCGGTAACAACATGCCCTTTGAAATGCCATTCATCGCGCAAAATATTTTGAAGCAAGGTGTGGCTGGTACAGCATGGCTCACCATTCAAACGATTGTAAGCACACATGACTGCCTCTACATTGGCATCTACCAATTTTTTAAAAGCGTACAGGTAAGTCTCTCTCAAATCCTTTGCATTTACAATTGCATTGAAACGATGCCGGTCTTTTTCAGGGCCGCTGTGCACTGCAAAATGTTTGGCGCATGCGGCAGCTTTCAAATGCAGCAGATCATTGCCCTGTATTCCTTTCACAAAAGCGGCTCCCATCGACGCTGTGAGAAATGGATCTTCGCCATAAGTTTCCTGGCCGCGTCCCCAGCGTGGATCACGAAAGATATTGATATTGGGTGACCAAAAGGTAAGGCCCATGTATTGCAAATGTTTGCCACTCTTTGAACTTAAATTGTATTTAGCCCTTGCTTCCGTAGAAATAACATTTGCACATTCATACAACAGTTCGGTATTAAAACTTGCTGCCATGCCGATAGCTTGTGTGAATACTGTGGCATTACCTGCTCTTGCTACGCCATGCAATGCTTCATTCCACCAATTGTACGCGGGAATTCCAAGTCGTGGCACTGACTTGCTTTGATAGCCCAGTAAAGAAATCTTTTCCTGCAATGTGAGTTGGTGCAATAAGTCTGTGACTCTTTCACTGACTGATGCATTAGCGTCTCTGAAGGCATAATGAGTTTGCTGTGCAAATAAGGCACCTGTGTTTATGTAAAACGCAATTAGCAGAAGCAGCCTTTTCATTATTATTTTATTTGGTATATGTTTATTCACGTTAATGGCAATTGAACTATAAACTCACTTCCGGAGCCCTCTTTACTTTCTACTTTTAATTCTCCTCCATGCGCCTTCACTATATCATAGCTTAGACTCAATCCCAATCCTGTTCCCTGGCCTGTAGGTTTAGTTGTAAAGAATGGCTGAAATATTTTGTCCACTATCTTCTGTGGTATCCCGGTACCATTATCCGTTACGGTTATTAGTACTGCATCGCCTACTTTTTGAGTAGATACTTTTACAAGCGGTTGGTAATTTTCGTTTGACTCTGCTTTTTTATCATTCTCTGCATTCCGGCTTTGCTCAGCGCAAGCGTAAAATGCATTGTTGAATAAATTCTGCAATACTCTTCCGATATCCTGCGGCTGGATATTTATTTTGCCCTTACCGGTTTCATCCGATGATAGGGAAGGATCAAAATCTTTTCTCAGCTCTACATCAAAGTCCGGGTTTTTTGCTTTCATTCCGTGGTAACTCAGCCTTAAATATTCATCACATAATGCATTGATGTCTGTAGGTTCTCTTTTCCCTGAGCTGATCTTAGAATGTTCCAGCATGCCCCTGACAATTGCCCCTGCTCGTTTGCCATGATGATTGATTTTTTCAGAATTGGATTGCAGGTCATTAATGATCTCTTCTTCATATTGCTCATTTCTTTCTCCGGCAGGCTTGCTACGTTCAGCTTTCAGGTCTTCTATTATTTCTGTATTAATGTCTGAAAAATTATTTACAAAGTTCAATGGGTTTTGTATTTCATGCGCTATGCCCGCAGTCAGTTCTCCTAATGAAGCCATTTTTTCAGTTTGTATCAATTGTTTTTGGGTAGTTCTAAGATTTTGGAGAGACTCTTCCAGTGCTTTTGTTCTCTGACTCACTTTCAATTCGAGTAACCTGTTTTTCCGTTTTAAATTCCGTGAACGATACTGAATCATACCCCACACAGTCAGTACCAAAAGTGAAGCATAGATTGCATAAGCCCACCATGTTTTCCACCACGGCGGATTAATAATTATCTCAATGCTTTTTTCGGTCCAGGCATTATTGCCGTTGATGGCTTTTACATTAAAGATATAATCACCAGGAGGTAACCTATAGAAAATAGCCTTTTGTTGTGCACCTGTCTCGTGCCATACATCGTCATAGTTTTTCATTTGATACCGATAGGTGACATTGCCCGGGCTATTAAAATGCAATGCCTGAAAATTAAAAGAAAATGAATTCTGATCGTATCGCAGTTCAATTTTCTTCGTTTGAGATATCGGTACACTCAATGGACTTCCATTGCCAGGGGTTACTTCTTTGTCATCTAATAAAAAACCGGTGATCAATAATTTTGGAAACCTGATTTGTTTCCCTAATAATCCCGGATCAATGACATAATATCCTCCCTGGTCTCCTAAGAGTAAGTTTCCATTGTTTGTTTTAAGGCCGAATACCGCAAGAAAATTATTAGTGTGTACGCCAAAGTCAGCTCCGAACTTGAACATGCGGTCTCTTTCTTTATTGATTCGATAAATCGCATTACTGGTGGCGACCCAAAGATTACCATTATTGTCTTCCATAACGCTCAACACGCCGGTAATACTGTCTTGTGTGCCGGGGTCAATGTACCGGCTGAATTCATTAGTGACGGTATTGAAGTGATATAATCCGTCAGAGGTACCCGTCCACAGAATATCTTTATGATCTACAAAAAGGCTCTTTATAGTCGAAGACAGTAAGTAATGTTTCCATCCGCCGGTAGAAGTATCAAGCCTGTCCAATCCCTGGACGGTTCCGGCCCAGGTTTGACCCTGGTACGTTACCATGTTGAGCACAAGGTTGCTGCTGATAGAGTTGCTGTCTGCATTATTGTACCTGTAATGAAGAAATTTTCCGTCTCTTGAAATCATCTTGTCCAGCCCTCCCTGTGATGCTATCCATAGATCATTATGATGATCTTTAAATAAAAAAAGCAAATAGTTATTGCTTAATCCGGAAGCATTTGCCGGGTCATAACGGTAGTGAATAAACGACATCCTTGCCGGGTCAAAGAGATCTAATCCACCACCATTGGTTCCCACCCACAATCTGCCATTCTCGTCCGGCAGGAGGGTATTGATCCCACTAAAGCTAAGGCTATTCGAATTCCTTTGCTCATGCGTGAAAATTTTTTCTGTTCCGTTGGCAGATTGATAAACCAAACCATTGTCTGTAGCCATCCATAAGGCGCCGTCTTTTTCTTCGTAAAACGCATTGGCACTTTGTTGTTGGATTGGAACATATTGGATATCCCTTTTCAGTGCATTGAAATAATACAGATTGCCATTGCTGGTACTCAGCCAGAACAGACCATCATTTGATGAAATAGCACAGGAGGTCTGGGTTGCTAACGAATCACCCAGTGGCGCCGGTGTGATGATAATTTGATTATTTTGAACATCCCGGCTATAATGGGTCAATTTTTTCTCAACAGGATCATACTTGTTCAGTCCACAGGCATAGCCACCTATCCAATAATTTCCTGCCGCATCTTCTGAAATAACTGTTAGGGGATTTTCGAATGTGTTATAGGGTGGGGGTGGGCTGATTTGTTGCAGGTTTTGTGGGTCATACAGATAATGAGAGAATACGCCCTTTTGTGAATTAAAGGATTGGAGTCTGCCACCTAAGTTGCCTACCCACAATACTCCTTTATTGTCAAAGTAAAGAGCAGAGACATAATTATTCACGATGCTTTCCGGCCGGGCTGTATCGTGCATGTAATGAAAAAAATTGTTACTCTTTAGATCAAACTTGTTGAGTCCGCCACCGTAGGTGCCTATCCAAAGTGTACCGGCTTTATCCGGGAATAATACTTTTATATAATTGTTACTGATACTTGCTGCATTATTTTTCTGATGTTCATACCGAACGAATTTTCCGGTTGCGATATCCAGCAGATTCAGTCCGTTCAGGGTACCTACCCACAATTTTCCCGGGGGCCCTTGAGCAATAGAAGTTACATTGTCGTCAGATATTGAATTTTTGTTTGTAGAGTCTTGTTTGAAGTGAGTAAATGTTTTTGTTTGTGGGTCGAACCGATCAAGGCCGGAACCCCATGTTGCTATCCAGATCATACCTGCAGAATCGATAAACAGTGCGAGCACGTTATTATTTGCAAGTGAATTGCTGTCTTTTGGATCATGGAGAAAGGAAATAACATCGGAACCGTCGAACCGGTGTAACCCTCCTGCACCAAGAGTTACATTACATCCAAACCACAGGTAGCCCTGGTGGTCTTTTGCTAACGAAGTTATACTTCCAAAAGTATTCTTCACATTGAGTGCATGGATGAAAGCAGATCGTTGCCCGTTAGCTTTCTGTGCAATGAAAACCAGGTAAACCAGACAGGCAATCAACAGAACTTTTTTCATTTAATGATACCTTTATTTTGCTATCGGACTTTTTTCGGTAGTTTTCAAAAGGGTCACATTAAAACTGTAATAACAAGTATGCTTACACGTTTCTTATTTCACGAAATGAACAAACAGTCTCAATTGTTACAAATTAAATCTTGCTGGTTTATCGTGTGCACAGAGGCCAAAGCCATCTCATAGAATAAAAGTCTTCAAACACAGTAAAATTATGTTTCATTTGGACGTTGCCTTGCAATAATTGATCGTTCTGTTTGATTCGTAAATATAGATTTTATTGTACAATCTCATCAATGCAATCCCACTTTCCCTTTTGTCCATTCAAATATTTTTTGTGAGTCATAGCCTATTCCGTTCTTAAAAACAATCTCAGTCTTCCGCATATTCTCAATGTTCATTTCCACATCACCATTGATCACTACAAGATCTGCTTTTTTACCATTGGCAATGCTGCCGGTTTCCTCTGCTTTCCCAAGGTATTCCGCTGCATTCATTGAGCATATTTTAATGGCCTCGGGCAGGGAAAAACCTGCTTCCATCAATAATGCCGGAACAATCCTGTCGGCATAACCGGGTATAACATTCCCCAGACCCGTAGGATCAATGCCGGCTACCATCCTGCCTCCCATATCTGCGAATTGTTTTTCCCAATACAATTCTTTTTGGTACCTGTGGATGGTAGCTGAATCTTTGTGTTGCAAGGAAAGCCAGATCTGCTCCACTTGTTTGCGTAATTGGGGAGTAACAGCATTGTCGGCACCGCCGGGAAAAATTTCCCGGTCTGTAGATGGAAGAAATACAGGCAACGTGGAAGTAACCGTTACATTTTTTTTGATCAGGTACGCCATCAGTGATTTCATCTCAGGGCTGTTCTTATCCATATTTCCTAATGATTGAGATCTTCCATCGGGATCAGTAGCATCTTCTTTTTTGCCAATGGCAAAGTCACTGCATACCCAAAAGCCATGTTCCAGGTTGTCAATTCCCATGTCAGCCGCTTCGCGATAAGTGATAGAATTTAAGTGCCCGGTCACCTTCATTCCATGTTGATGGGCGGCATCAATCGCAGCTTTGGCCTCCGCACGTGTAAGGTCTTCATATAGTTTTACAGAAGTGCATCCCATCGCGGCCCAATAATGTACTTCCTGCGCGGCTTGTTCTGCATTTCTTATTCGCAGCATTCCTACAATTGGAATTCCTGGCCCCTCTATGTATGGAGCTGTAATGTCCATATCAGGACCAACCATATTGCCTTGTTTGATTTCATCCCTAATATACAGATCCACATCTGGTGCTATGCATCCCGTGGTGCGCATAGTAGTAACACCACCTGCGAGATACAACATAGGAAAGCTAACCGGCATTTCCTGCCCTACATAAAAATCAGAAGAATAATTTTCTAAATCCGATCCTACTATTTCTCCATAAAATAAATGTTCATGCATCATCACCATTCCCGGAATTATGGTTTTGCCGGTACAGTCAATGGTCTTTATATTTTTGGGAATATGAATTGAGTTGACATCGCCCACATTGGTGATCATACCGTTTGCTACAAGAATAGTTTGGTGATGTCTTACAGGCCCTCCTGTTCCATCAATGATTTCCGCATTGGTGAATGCAATGGTATCCGCTTGTACTTTGATAAATTGTTTTACAAAAGGAGAAAAGGATTGTGCAAAACCGGTTGCTGTGATACAACCCAACAGGAAAGTGAAAATTATTTTCATTTTCAAAATTGATTTTTTGAAAGGATAATAAAGATAGACCACATGATTTACATATTATACCGATTGTACATTCCTAATAGCCCAATTCTATAGGGTTGAACGACTATATTTCGCCGCGGCGGTGTATTATACCTAAATCTTTTGGGCTCTTTAATATCTATAATTGGTATTATTTGCTGATTAAACCATCATTATTAAATACCACCGGAATCCAGGCAACCAGTGCATTCGATAATTTAAAGGTTGTTTAAATTTAGTAAATAAGTATTGCGGTTATTGAAACTAAACCTTAGTAGATAAATGAACATTTGATCCATTTTACCTTATTACCTTCTTATTTTAATTCTATGTTTAAATAAGGTAATAAGGTTGAAATATCAGACAAACGTCTTCTACTAAGGTTAAATACAATGAATACTTCATTTTAAAAAGTTTCTTTGTGAAAATGTAACTTTTCTTGATTATTCTATTTTTTTAATCGGGCGCATTTCAAATCCGGTTTTTATGGGATTTCGCATTACCGTGTTACTTGTGGGTAGTAGGACACGGCCCAAGGCAGGCCGCATCAGTCGGTGTCCCGTCCAACCCGCGACATTCCAAAGTTATCGGGTTTGAAAAATTCACCCTCTTAATCAGATATTGATTGGTCAGATAGTTATATAAAAAATCGCACTGGCACATAGAAAGTTTGGCCTTTGTCCAATCTTATGATTGATTCAAATACCTTCTCACATCCAACCCCATTCCTTTCATGGTATGTATCCAGCTTTCTTCATCCATACCTGCCGAGGCTATCCAATCTTCATCACTCAGGGAAGCACGAAAGGCAAGTGCAGGTTCACTGTCAGGGCCGGCAGGATTCCTGAATTTTTTGCTGACGCCATTCACGATGTTATTAACTACTTCGGCCACTACCTCTGGCTGTACATGATGATCCGTAGCTGCTGTAAAAAATGCAACTGCCCGTTCAAGGTTTGGATAATGTGTTATGTCCGTTTTGGGCTTGCATTTCTGTTGTAGTGGTGTCTCAATTACTCCCGGTTCTACTAAGGCAACATGAATGCCATGAGGCAATACCTCCATCGCGAGGCATTCACTGAATGCTTCCAAAGCTGCTTTCGTAGCACTGTACGATGAATTGAAATAGTTATAAAACTTTGCCCCTACAGATGAAATATTAATGATGCATCCCGATTTCCGTTTGCGCATGTGCGGTAGTACTGCTTTTGTACACCGAACGGCTCCGATGAAATTCGTATTCATTTCGGCGATGAAATTTTCAACAGGCAATTCCTCTACAGCGCCCAACTGACCAATACCTGCATTGTTGATAAGCACATCTATCTTTCCCGTGTACTCCATGATTTTTGCAAATGCACTTTTTACAGAGTCGTCATTAGTTACATCCAGTACCTCTATGATGACAGGGAGGTTTTTTTTATCGGCAAGATTTTGCAATGCTGTATTCTGCAGCGGATGTCGCATGGTAGCAAATACGGTATGACCATTTTGTGCCAGTAATACTGCGGTGGCAAATCCGATTCCGGAACTGCATCCTGTGATTACAATATTTGACATGGGCTTTTTATTTGATGATTTTAGTAAAATGATTTTGTAGAATCTGGAATATGGTTCATGAGACACGAACCAGGGCCAGGAATGAGACATGTACCAGGGCCAAGTCACAATAGAATCAGGGAAACGATTGAATCTGGGTATCTTTCAAATTGGATTGCAAATACTGTATTCCCAGATAGGTAATTCCATAGATACAAATAATCATGAGGAATAGAAATATTACCATCTCTAAGAAATAGATTTTGTTTTCTTTGTCCGGAGTAAAGGGTATGTACTTGCGTAAATGCTTTATGGTGATTATGTTTTGAAAAGCCCTTTCCTTTGGTATTCTATTCTCTTGAATTTTAAAGTAAAAGGGCTTTCATTTCCAATTGCCGCTGCCAGTATCATTGAATGTGTTTCGTTCAGAATTCGTAGTGCCTTATTTTGTAACTGTTCTTTAATTCCTTCATCTAATCCGGGTACGCTACTTCAATCTCAGTATGTACTTCAATACGCTATACTTCTGTATTCGCGAAAGCCATCGGAAACACCAGCCCGAAAAAATGCCTTCTTCTTCAAATCCATTTTTATCAGATATGTATGGATCTTTTTCCTGTATCCTCATTCCGTCAATTATTCATTTACCCTGCGCATTTCTAACGTGCTTGTGTACACTTGTTTACCATTCTTGTCAAAATTTTTGTCCACCTGGTGCCATTTACCTTCTTTCAGAGTTACCGTGTATTCATTCTGTATATCTTCCGGTTTGTCGGGATACATGGTAGTTACGGTAAATGAATTCGCCCCATCAGAAGTTACCTTTCCTGTACCGGTGAACGTTTGTCCGAAACGATTTTCACGAACACTTGTGTAAGAAATTGTGCTGGTGTTATAATCGGGTATAAAATATTCGTAGTCTGCAGGAGGTGCGAAGGATTGACCACCTGGGGTTGTATAAATGAAACTTGAAAGTTGCTCAAACCCAAGAGGAGTTTCCTTTAGTTCAAATTCACCGCCATTCAATGCTACTCCGTTAGCAGGCTCCATTGTTGGTTTCCCAACTAATTCCCATTTGCCCACAAAGGTTCTCATGTTGCCCATAATATTCTGGATCGTATAAGAAGCGTTGTTGATCCAGGTAAGATTCAGGATTTTCCAGGCGCCGTTTTGTTTTACCAAAGTGCGTATTTCTGAATTGGTTGTTTTGTCGCCTTCTTTGAAACTGGCTGTGGCCATATTGCCATTGACATAAATATACAAATCTGTCTTATTCAGGAATGGGGCTATTTCGGCATCACTTCTTACCGCCAGGCCAGCGATATTTTTTTTGTATTGGGATGAAATAGCATTCCAGCCTGAAATAACTGTATGGTGGTAAGGACCGGCATTTATCACCATATCAGCGGTATCGTGTGCCCATGTTTCCGCCCATGCGTCATAGTTCTTGTGAAAATAGGAACTGGTTTCCTGTTGCAATACTTTTTTGATTGCCAGTTCATCAGATTTCTGAGCAGATGCCTGCGAAGTAGCAAAGACCAGCAGCACTGCTATCATTGCCAAAGAATGTAACCTTTTCATATTAATATGGTTTTAATTTTCTTGAAGAAATGTAGATACAATTTTGAAGCTACTGGAACCCTTCTTCATTTTAAGTTTCGCCTAAATGGTTGGATTTTTTACGCATTAGGGATTGGCCTGTCAGGTTCTTTAGAACCTGACAGGTCTGAGAGGTATAGCCAGTAAGCATGTGATTAAACAATAGTTTTTTTACTTTCCACCACTATCCAACTGCACCACTTTATGAAGCAATATCCTGTTGGAGGTAGTACGCCATTTGTATCCTTCAAAAGCGGCAGGATCTTCCTTTTGGTATTGGCCAAAGGGAGGCGTTTGATCAAAGAAAAAGTCTTTGTCCCAAAGAACAACTCGCACTTCATTGTAATCGCTGTTTTTACCCATGCCAAACTCCAGTGAGCCATTCCACCAGAATTTTGCAAATCCACCTTTTACTATTTTTTGTGTCACAGGTATCCAGTGATTCTTCATAAAAGATTCATAGGCCTGTCTCTTGTCGGGAGCCACTTTATCGTATGTTACCATCGAATAATTAAAGGGGCCTGCGCCCGGATCGCCCACATGGTCTTCCGCTGAAAAAATATCGCGACGGATCATATCGCGCGAAGTACCAGTCATGGTCATCATTTTTCTTAGCGAATCATCGGAAGCACCCGGGAAAATCTGATTTAAGTCCAATTTCTCCGAAAAGCTTTCCAAAGAATGCAGGATATCGGCGAAATGTGGATATACAGTAATAACAACATATTGGTAAGGCGCTTCCATATTATATGGTGCTACCACCTCCCATACGCTCCAACCAAGGATGGCACCTTTCTTTAGCCGCGCTTCATGTATATGCTTCCAGAAATTCTCTACCTGCATGTAGGCATTATCGTTTCCCGGTTTCACATGCATGTATTCAAAAGTGATGAATGGTTCCTCCCGTTGAGTGCTCTTTTGGGGGGCGGGTTTCTGCGAAAAACACAGGAATGGCAAAAGCCCGATGGCGATAATAGATGACAATTTTTTCATGATAGAATGTTTTTAGAAAGTGACAATAAAGTCCATCGCAAACTACCATCAGGCCACGCAGATCCCTTATACTTTTGGCGCAAATGCTTGGATTTTTGGCGCATTTTGACTGAATTTTCATTCGACCATGTGCCATCCTACAAAAGAGAATACAGGTTTGTCAGCAAATTATTATTCTGAAGTATTTCTTTTGATTTTCTTAATCTTAATTCTTGAGTTAGGTTTTGATAATACTTCTTGCAGATTAGATATTGAATGTCTAATTTACAAGAAGTATAAAACCACGGTATAGCAAATGTGCTGAGTTGGAGGGAATTGGATAATGTCCCAATCTAAATTTCTCCTGGTTCTTCCTTTTTTACCTCAGAAGGAGAAAACCCAAAATGATTTTTGAAAACCCTGGAGAAGTAAGCAGGTTCTGAAAACCCGGTTTCGTATGCTACCTCAGCAATGCTTGCCTGGTGTTTTTTTAATAATTCCATTGCCTTTTCCATTCGCACAGAGCGGATAAATGTTCCGGCAGACTGATTGATGATGGCTCTTAACTTCCGGTTCATCTGTGAAGTACTCATCCCAAATTCAAGTCCCAATTGTTCTACAGAAAAATTTTCATCACCAATATGCTTTTCTACCGTCTCCAGTAATCGCTGCATGAACTGGCTATCCTGCGATGTAACCGTCACCTCGCTGGGTTTTACCAACAACTTACCACTGAATTTTTTGCGCAATGTAGTACGGAGTTCTATCAGGTTATGAACTCGCAGCAGCAATTCTTTTGAATTAAACGGTTTTATGAGATAGGCGTCAGCGCCCGTTTCCAGGCCTTCCAGTTTGTCCGCATCTTCAGCACGCGCTGTCAGTAGAATCACGGGAACATGGCTGGTAAAATCATTTGTCTTTAATAATTTACACAATTCAAATCCATCCATCACAGGCATCATCACATCGCTTACTACCAAATCCGGAATATGTTGCTTTGCTAATTCAAAACCTTCCTGACCATTCTTTGCTTCGATCACGGCGTAAGTTTCAGAAAGTTTGCTGCAGATATATTTTCGTACATCTAACTGATCTTCTGCTACAAGTACTGTATGCCTGGAATTATCAATGATATTTTCTGCTTCAGCATTTCCAGAAACAACATGCGAAATTATTTCCTGCTTTATTACGGTCTTGGTGTGTGCACTTTTAGAAACGATTTTGTTGTTGAATGGAAAATAACAACTGAATGTTGTCGGTTGACCTTGCATGCTTTGTGCGGTAATAGTTCCCTGGTGCAGCACTACCAATTCTTTTACCAGTGAAAGCCCGATACCTGTTCCTTCATATTGCCTTATGTAAGAATTGTCAGCCTGGTAAAAACGGTCAAAGATGTAGGGGAGTTTATCTTCCGGAATACCAACACCACTATCTTCTACATTTAGTTCCAAAAAATTATTATCAGATCGTCCAATACTTACAGTAATGTTTCCACCATTAGGAGTAAACTTAAACGCGTTGGAAAGAAGATTGTAAAGAATTTTTTCAAGAATATCTTCATCAAAATAGAATATCATTTCTCCTTGTCTCAAATCGTTCTTCAACCGTGGATCAACCTCCGTTTCCAGTAAAATATTTTTATGGTGTGCCATCGATGAAAAGGAGTTCACCATTTGTTTTACGAATGGGATAATATCATCACGGGTAGTATTGACTTCATAATTTCCGGTATCTAATCTTGATAGATCCAGAAGTTGATTGATGAGTTGTAATAATCTCTTTGCATTTCGTTGAATATAAAATAATGGCTCTTTGAACTTCTGCGTATTCTTATCTTCCAGCAAATCCTGTACAGGCCCGATGATCAGTGTGAGTGGTGTTCTGAACTCATGAGAGATGTTGGCAAAGAACCGTGATTTCAAGTGATCTAAACCCTTCAGTTTCTCTGCTTCTATTTGTTTTAGTTCCAGGTTATGTTTTAGCCGGACACGTTTCAGGTCATACTTTCGTACGTAGAGTAACATCCCAAAAAAAACGAGGGCATAAATGGAATAAGCCCACCATGTTTTCCACCACGGTGGAGTAATGACGATTTGCAGGGTAGCAAAATAATTGCTTCCAACTTTGCTGCTATTAGCAGTTTTTACAAGCAACTTAAAATGACCTGGAACCAAATTGCTGAATGTAATCATCCGGTTCGTTCCCATGAATACCCAATCCTTGTCAATGCCCTCCAGTTTGTATTCATATTGAACTTGTCCGTTCATGGAATAGTCCAGGCCGGCTACCTGCAATCCGATATTGTTTTGGTTGTATGGTAAAGTGATGGACTGTGTTTTGAAAATCGGTTTTTTTAGCGGTGAATTTTTTTCGTGTATGCTTGCCTGGTAGTTGCCGATACGTATACCTGTAAATACAACCGGAGGCACGAAAGATTCATTCCTGATTTCATCAGGCAAGAAGGCGTTAAAGCCATGAATACCTCCAAAAAACATTCTTCCCTCAGCATTTTTATAAAATGCCCCGGAGTTGAATTCATTACTTTGTAAACCGGACTGCACGGTATAGTTTTGAATGGCACCTGTGGCCGGATCAAACCTGGAAATGCCCTTATTCGTGCTCATCCACAGTCGGCCCTGCTTATCAGATAGAATGCCGTAGATCAGGTTATTTGGCAAGCCATTTTTTATAGTATAGTGGCGAAACTTATACGTTTGTAGATCCATTTTGTTAAGCCCTCCGCCTGCGGTACCAATCCATAAATACTTCTCAGGATACTCAGGATCAGGGATTACACACCTGACAGCATTAAAACTCAGGCTGGCAGTATCCGAAGGATTGTTTACATACCTGGTGAAAGTCTTTTCAACAGTATTGAAAAAGAATAATCCCTCTCCTGTTCCTATCCAAAAATTTCCCTGCACATCACGATAAATATCTCCATAAGATGGTTCGCTGAAAGCATTAATGGGATCATCGGTATAAAAATAATTAGTAAAGGTTTTGGCAGATTTATCAAATGAACTGAAAGTATAAGGAGTGAGGCACCAGATATGACCGGCTTTATCATCATAGAATTTGAATATCCGGTTTTCAGATGCACCGTTGCGGGAAATATTGGGATTGAAAACTTCTGCCTTATCATTATACGGATTGTACAGAATTAAGCCGGTATTAGAGGATAACCACAAATTATTGCTGCCTGCCTCCTGGATACTATAGAAAGGATTATAACTGCCAATATTATTCCCAAAATTTACCTGAGACATTAAACCGGTTTCTTTGTCGGCTTTCCAGAGGCCACTTTCGCATCCGATAAGCAAGTATCGGGTATTATCATAAAACGACCGTACGCTCAGATCCTCTGTTCTTACTTTTCCATCGGCGGAATGGAACTCAGGGAGATAAAACAGAACAGATCTTGCATCATATTTGCTCAGGCCATAGCTACTGCTTCCTATCCACACGCATCCTGATCTGTCCTGGCAAATAGACAACACTGCTCCGGGGAGTAAACTTGTTGGATTGGCAGGATCTTCTTTAACAAAGTGCATGAAGTATGTGTTAGGGTCCATGATTCCTGCTCCTCCGAAAAATCCAATCCATAGCGAATGCTGACGCTGACCACTACCTGAATGAACCATGCTGAGCGATCTTACATTACCCATCGAAAGTCCTGGCATTAAAGGATCAAATCTTAACAAACGGTTCCCCTGTTCATCCAACATACATAAGCCATCGGACTCGCCTATCCATAAACGCCCCTGCATATCCTCTGCAAACCATCCTCCGGTAAACATGAGCCTATTTACTTCGGGTTTCAATCTTTCAGGATAGTACCTGACTCCGCCGGGAACTATCTCTTTAGGAACATTGATCACTTTATAATCCAGCGTAGCAAAACTGATCTGCTTTGATTCAGGATTGATGTATTGAATTCCGGGTTCTGTTGTCGATATCCATAATATGCCTTTGTGATCTGTAAACACATCTATTATGAAATTCCCACGAAGACTCCCGGTGTTTTTATCATCGTGAATAAATTGGATTATTTTGGAGGGTTTTGAATTTTGACCTTTAGCAAAAATAATCTGAAACAATCCGCTTCCATAGCTTCCGGCCCAGATGTTACCATTGCTGTCTTCTGTAATGGCATGGATATTAGCATTGGTTAGATTGGGTGCTTTGATGTGATGATAACAATCCAGGTCCGGATCATAGAGATTTAGTCCACCGCTAAATGTGCCTGCCCATAACCTTCCTTTTGAGTCCGAAAATAAAGTAGTGACTGTATTATCTGATAAAGAAGTGGAATCAAATGGGTCGTGACGATATATTTTAAATTCATATCCATCAAAACGGTTGAGCCCGTCTTTAGTGCCAAACCACATAAATCCTGTCTTGTCCTGGGTAATTGAATAGACAACACTTTGCGAAAGCCCTTCATTGATGGTGAACCTTGAAAAACGGGGATTGATAAATTGCTGTGCAAATGCAGGATGTACTATTATCAAGAGCAGGAGTATCCATAATTGACGCAACTTCTGATTAGCGCTGAAAACAGTAAGTAATAATATCATTGAAACCCACATCACAATCATTTAGATTCAATATTTTTTCTGCAATCCAATAATTTACCGCAACGAGACGAAATACATTGGTTTGTAGAAAAGGCTTCTCAGGATAAGTTTC
>CAZGNJ010000028.1:0-55634 GCA_964526985.1 uncultured Ginsengibacter sp.
TCAAGAGCTTTAAATCCGCTAAAAAGTGGTTCGAGTTTTGTACCACAGGGTTCACAGGTTCCTCCGCACATTGTGTGGGGGATTTTTGTTTATTGAGGAGACTAAAAAAAATCATTATCAAGATTCCCCGGTAAATGAAAGGTATTGTAACCGTCGCCTGGTCTCTGGCCAACGACAGGAATAATCAAAAACCATTTCTTCGATGCCGTTGATCGAAGACCAAACGGCGGCTATCATTCACATTTAGAACACGCGAAATGTAATTTTGTTGATCTCTTGATAGCCTAACATGCGCTACTCATATTTCACTTCATGGACTTAGTTGCTCTCGTGATTGTCAACGGTGGGAAGGTACTCAGGAAATATGGTCCCTTCTTTTCCACTTTCATACCCAATTGCTCAAATACTTTCTGGTATTCGCCATTGTGTTTGAAGTCGGAGATAATGGCTACCCCACCCGGCTTTAGTAACCTGAATATTTCCCTGCAAGCCTGGTTTCTCTCATTCTTATTATAAATGTTGTGAAGGCACAGATTAGAAATAATCACATCGAAAAACTCATCGCTGAAATTTGTTTTCAGAATATTTTCTGACAGAATTTCTGTTTTGTCTTCAACACCCTCTATCCGCGTATTCAATTTCGTGTGTGCTATCGTGTTATCAGAAAGATCATAACTATTGAAAATGTCTATGCCGTAAGACTTACCCGTAATCAGATGTTTTGCAGCACCAATCATCAACAACCCGGAACCTGTACCGACATCCAATACATTCTCGTCTCCTTTCCATTCATACATGTTCAGCATTCTGTCGCGATGCTTTGTTTTACCAAATTTGGAATACAACACCATTAGTAGTGCGGATAGAATGAGTCCAATTGCAGTAGAGAGAAAGCTGTATTTCAGGTTTGTTATTGCCGGAAACTTACCTGAAGAAAGAAGTGCTGCTACAAACATCGAAACAGTTCCAAGCAGAAACAAGGTTCTGATCACCTTGGGAGCATCTATACCGTAATTTGCTTTATTCATAAATGACCGTAATAATTCTTTAGCGCGTAAAAGTAAAGCAATAACACATTGCATTGATACCTGAATGAAACAGTATGATCATTTTGAGGTACCCAAATTCATCAACTTTTGGCTACCACGTGAAACTTTGTAATTGAAATTGCTTTAACTTTTCAGCAAATTAATTTCATGAGAAAGCTGTTTATTCTTTTGCTTCCGGCATTGCTCTTTTTGAGTTGCACTTCTTCTGATCAAAAAGAAAATTCCACTACAGAAACGACCCCTTCATTTAACAAGGATACCCTGATCAATGACATTAAAGTATTGTCTGACGATTCTTTCATGGGACGTAAACCATTCACCGAAGGTGAAACAAAAACAGTAGCCTATCTTCAAAAACGTTTTACTGAAACAGGGCTCGAACCTGGTAATGGTCAGAGTTATTTGCAGGATGTACCAATGGTAAATATTTCGACTACTGCGGATCCTGTAATGCGTGTAACATCCCCAAATGGAAGTTTCGACCTCAAGGGATTCGAAGATTATGTGATCTGGACGGAGAAAACGGAGCCGGAAGTTAGTTTCAATAAAAACGAATTGGTTTTTGCAGGATATGGAGTAGTGGCTCCTGAGCGTAACTGGAATGATTATGCGGGATTGGATGTGAAAGGAAAGATTGTTATGGTTTTAGTCAATGATCCGGGTTATGGAATTGACAATACAATATTCAAAGGAGATACCATGACGTATTACGGAAGGTGGACTTACAAATTCGAGGAAGCAGCACGGCAAGGCGCAAAAGGATGCCTTGTCATTCATAACACAAAAGCAGCGAGCTACCCATTTAGTGTAGTGCAAAACAATTGGAATGGATCACGGCTCCATCTTGACAACAGGGGCAAGGATGTAAAATATTGCGACATCGTAGGATGGGTAACAGGTCCTACCGCAATAAGGCTTCTGAATGCTGCGGGATATGACTCCACTTTGCTGAAGAAAGCTGCTGTACCGGGTTTCAAAGCAGTACCTCTCAATGAAACACTATCCACTTCTATCAAAGTGAAAGCAACCTACAACAATTCAAAAAACGTAATTGGAAAAATTACGGGCAGTAAACACCCCGATGAATACGTGATCTATACTGCACATTGGGATCACCTCGGCATAGGAAAGCCTGATGAAACAGGTGATTCCATTTACAATGGCGCACTGGACAATGCGAGTGGTACGGCAGGATTATTACAATTGGCAAAAGCATTCACTTCCTTGAAACAAAAACCTGAAAGAACAGTGATCTTCCTCGCTGTAACAGCCGAAGAGCAAGGGTTGTGGGGATCTGCCTATTATGCCCAAAATCCGATCTATCCCGTTGATAGTACCGCTGGAATGATCAACATGGATGTATTGAACAATATTGGAAAGACAAAAGATATCATTGTTGTAGGAAAGGGCCAGTCAGATCTCGAAGATTATCTGAATGATGCTACAAAAAAAATGGACAGAATGATTGTATTTGAAAAACATCCTGAAGCAGGATTTTATTACCGCAGCGATCATTTCAATTTTGCCAAAGTAGGCGTTCCGGCTTTGTATGTAGGCGCCGGTACAGAAGTGATCGGCAAACCTGATGGTTATGGACTCCAAAAAGAAGAAGAATATACGAAGCTTCATTACCATCGTCCATCTGATGAATATTCAAATGACTGGAATATGGATGGAGCTCTGGATGATCTGCAATTGCTATTCATGGTGGGAAGCAGAATTGCCAATGAAGATCAATGGCCCGGATGGAAACCAGGTTCTGAGTTTGAAAAGATACGGAAGAGATAATATTGAAAATAGTTCCTGCATTTAATTTTGATTTTCCTGTTTTTCTAAATCAAAACTTATGTTAGAAGAATTATTCAACCTCGTAAAATAAGTGACGAACCAGTACAGTGAAACTGCTTCCAATATTCCCAAAGGGCAAAATGATGCAATCGTGGCAGAGGCCACAAACACAGTCACCTCCGGAATACGCAACCTGATTTTACAGACTTATGGTAACCAGGCTAACAGATGTTTTTCGGTCACCCAAAGAAAATTTAGAATATTTTTTACCGGATATATTAATAAAAAAAGTGAATCCTGATTTAATGCTTTTGTTTTAATTCTATTAGTACATTTATGAGGAATATATAGGTTATGCAGGGAAAGTTCCCCATATACTTTGTCATGTTGAACATAATGGCATTTTGCCTTCAGATCTCATTTGCTCAGGATGCATACAGAGTATCTGTCATCAATTCTGACAAAGGGCTTTCTCAAAATTCTGTTTATAGCATCTTTAAAGATTCTAAAGGATTTTTGTGGATAGGAACCGGCGACGGTCTTAATCGTTACGACGGAAAAGAGTTTACTGTCTTCAGAAAATCATTGAGGGAGCCGTCCTCTCTAAATGGATATTCCCTTAAGGAAACGATGTATGAGGATGAACAGCAACGGCTTTGGCTCAGCACTGAAAGAAATCTCGTTTGTTTTGACCAAAGGAGGCGAACGTTTCAGGATATTATTCCATTCGGAATAACCGGCAATAAATACATTGTGGATTTAGACAGTATCGAAAACACAATTTGGTTTATACAGGTAGGATTGGGATTGTTCAGCTACGACTATCAGAAACGATTATTCAAGAAATTCGATTTCCCCTCTGCAGCCGTAAAGGAAGATCCATTCTCTGAAGCCCATGGATCCGATGACGGCAAAGGAAATATTTGGATTACTTCTTTGAATGGCCTTTACCGGTTTAACAAGCGGGACAAAACCTGGGAGCATACCATCAGTAATGAACATTTCTCGGAACTCTGTATCGATAGAAATGGAATTATCTGGCTTTTAAACCGTGACTATGTATTCAGGTATCTTCCTGCAGAAAAGAAATTATCTGTACTCGAAAATCCTTCTCAGAAATCCGGAGCCTACTGGTCAATTGCGGCCGACAATAACAATACCGTGTGGCTCGGAACAACTGATGGCAACTTGTACAGGTGCAATTCAGAAAAGAATAAAGTGTCGTGGGTTTTTTATTTACCATCTGTCACAGGAACGGAAAACGTAAAGGAAATGCGATGTATCTTTTTCGATCCATCCGGATTGTTGTGGATAGGAACGGAAGGTGGTGGAATAGTAAAAATTGATTTAGACTACAACAATTTCAAAATTTTCCCTGAATTGCCTTCCAAGGTCGGTTCGATTTTTATTAAAAGCCTTTACAGCGATACAGACAGTCTTGTTTGGATCGGTACCTTCAAAAAATGGATTTATCTCTTCAATCCGTATTCCCGTGAAGTTGCGTCATTGGTTGTTCCTAAAAATAAATTTTTCAAGCAGCCTACGGGTGGCGTATATTCAATCACCAAAGATGAGAATGGAATTATATGGATAGGATATAATAATATTCTGATTTCCTTTAATAAAAAAAACCAGCAGTTTTATTTTCATCCAATTCCGAAGGCTACCTCAGAAAACAATTCTATAATTAACCAAATCCGTGTGGAGAACAATGACTTGATCCTTACCACTACCATTGGAATTTTTAAAGTAATAAAAAGCAAAGACGGAAGAAAAACTTCTTTTAAGCGCATATATCTAACTACCATTTACGAAACGTTGAGAACAGAAGATGGCGCATTGTGGGCCAGTTCAGGGTACTTTGGATTGTTGAAATTTTCGCCTGAAGGAATCTTTGAAAAGAAAGTTGCATCCGGTACAGGTATCCGATGCATCATCGAAGACAGAAAACACAAAATGATATGGGCGGCAACTCAGTCGGGCCTCCTCGCCTATCACATACCCGATGGAGCGTACAGGATTTATGACGAGAGAGATGGTCTGGCAAGTACTTATCTGTATGGAATATTGAAATCGGAAAAGGAGCTTTGGGCCAGTACTAACCTTGGGCTTGCAAAGGGTGAAATACTTTTTAATAAAGGAAATGTTTTTCCTGAAATTCAATTTAAACGATATACCAAAGAATCAGGACTGCAAAGCGATGAATTCAATACCGGAGCGTATTGCAAAACGGCGGATGGGATCTATCTGTTCGGAGGAACCAACGGCCTGAATTGGTTCAGACCCGAAGAAATTATTGCCAACACTCATCAACCCACAGTTGCTATCACAGGATTAAAGATTAATGACAGTGTTTACAACAATATCCCCTCAGCGGAATTCTTAAAAAAAATTCAAACAGATTTTTACAACAATACCATTCTGATAAAATTCATAGGCATGGAATTTCACATGCCGAAAGAAATCAGGTATCGGTTCAGGTTAGACGGGTTAGAAAAAAACTGGACTGAAGAGAGAAATGTTCGTGAGGTGCGTTACGCGAACATACCGCCCGGGAAATATACTTTCAGGCTTTATGCCTTGAATTCAGAGGGACTACAAAGCAATGAAACAACTTTGGCGATTGAAGTGTTGCCCCCGTTTTACAAAACATGGTGGTTTCTTTCTATCGCCATTGTAACCCTAGTACTCCTAATCGTTTTCATTACTAAATATATTTCGCAAATCAAGTTGAGAAACCGGATCAGAGTATTGGAAAAAGAAAAAGCCGTTGAAGAAGAGCGACATAGGATTTCCAAAGAAATGCATGACGATCTCGGAGCAGGTCTTACACAGATTTCCCTTATCAGTGAGGCGGCACGAAGAAGAAACTACCACGGCCACTTCCCCCATAAAGAATTGAATGATATCGCGGATACCTCCAGGAAGCTTATTGAAAATGTGAGTGAAATTATCTGGGCAATGAATCCTGACTTTGATTCCCTGTCGGGGTTAATAGCCTACCTGCGCGAACAGGTCAACAAATTATTGGAATATTCCGATAAACATTTTTATGTGAAAATACCGGAAACCTATACGGATCTCCCACTTTCCAACATAACCAGAAAAAACATTATTATGATGGTGAAGGAAGCGGTCAACAATGCTATTAAACATAGCAAGGCTACTGAGATTGGAGTTGAAATTCAATGTTCCTCTAACCGCCTCGGTATTAGTGTCAGAGACAATGGAAACGGCTTCGGCATTACAAATGGAAACAGCGGCAATGGGTTGAAGAACTACAAATACAGAGCCGGTATTCTGGAAGGCACAGTGGACATCCAATCCGGAGAAACAGGAACGGTTATCCGTTTCGATATCCCGGTAAAAAGTTAATCCCAATACCACTTTTATCACATTTTAATTTCGACACTTTTAAGAGATATTTGAAAAATTATGATGTCACTCGCAATCATTGAGGATAATAAAACTGTTCTGAACTACCTGATAGATGTAATAAAGGATGCTTTTCCGGAGGTGGAGATTTACCCATTTCTCAATGGCGAGTCGGCACTGAAATTCCTGGAACCTACAAAAGTGGAGGTCGTGCTATTCGATATCGTATTGCCCGGTATGAGCGGTATCGAATGCCTTTACAGATTGAAAGGAATTCATCCTGAAATAAAATGTATGATGCTCACCAATTTTGATGATGCTGACAATATTTTCAAAGCACTCAGAGCAGGGGCAAGCAGTTATATTTTGAAAAATACCAGCCCGGAAAAAATTATCGACGCCATTCAGGAATTGGATCATGGAGGATCGCCAATGAGCAGTCAGATAGCCAGAAAAGTTCTGGATATTTTTCATCAACACGTAAATGCAGTGAGTCCATCCTTTCTTTCGTTGAGTGTTCGCGAACAGGAGTTGATTCAATTACTGGCACAGGGCTTCAGGTATAAAGAAATTGCTTCGAGATTATTTATAAGCGAGGATACCGTTCGCACACACATCAGAAATATTTATTCAAAGTTGCATGTGAACTGCAGGTTAGAAGCTTTGAAGAAAACCGGACTATTATGAATTATTCCAAGCAGTGTCGGAATAAGAATACTTCAAAAAAATCTATTCAATTTGGTACGTCTCATTAGAAAAGGTATTCTACCCGCTTATTGATATAATCCAGAACTATTGAAATTCCTCATAGTTATTGTTTTTATCCGGTTACTCAAAACACAATGGAATAATTAAAAAAATTGGCATTCAATTCTTAGTTGCCTATCCTAAAGTAAAGTCAAATATTTGATACGGGTTTTACTTTTAAATTTTCTTGTCCACCGGGTCTTGTGCATTCTATTAAACGTTGGCTCTCTCAATACCTATCCTCTTTTTTTCTTCAAAGAATACTACTAAAATCACATTGTATCGCCCTAAACCAATATCTACTTTTACATCTCAATTTAATCTTCAAAACAAAAAGTTATGAGAACTTATTCATTAGTGATTCTAACCACATTGATTGCAACTCTCTTCATCTCTGGGTGCAAAAAAGACAGCAACAAAGAAGATGACTCTTACAAATGTGCCACATGCGCATCTGTACCGGAAGCAGCGGCAGCGTTCAATTCCAGCAGTAAAGGAATTTACAAAGGTTTGTTGATTGGCTCCACCGGAACTATCAAATTTGACATCCAAAATTCAGGAACTAACATAAAGGCCTACATGAAAATAGATGGCACGGAGGTAGAGCTTACTTCCTCTGTATCCCTGGTAGGCGGGCAACCATTTATAGCTCCATTTACGGGAACCTTGAATGGCCAATCCGTCTCGATCACCTTCAGTGTAGAGGCCACAGGCACGAACCCGATGGTTCTTACTGCAAACATTCCAGGGCATCCAAATGTTTACTTCGCAATTGCAAAGGAAACTTCCAATGGCCTGATAGAGTGTTTCGAAGGTACTTACCAAACAAGCGAACCTGCTAACGGCACATTCAACATTTTACTTTCCAGAACCCTCGGTGCATGGATGGGCATTTCAAGAGATAATGGATCGAGCGAGACAAATGACATCGACGGAACGATTGTCAACGGTCAGATCCGGGATAGTGACGGAAATAATTTGGGAACACTATCATCAGATCAAGTAAGTGGAAAGTTTAAAGACAGCGATGGTGTAACCACCGAATTTAAAGGAAAACGTACGCTGTAAAAATCCGGTGGATCATTAGTTCACAATTACCAAAACCAAAATAAAGAAAATGAAACAGTTATTTATCATGCTATTTAGTCTGCTGTTAATGCAGGCTGCCTCAGCCCAGGAAACAGAATCGTACAGAGTCTTCAAAAAATTCAAGGTGGATGTCAGTTTAGGTTATGCTATTCCAGCTCATTCAATGGGCTCAGGGAAAAAAGGAGGCCTCTTATTTGTCATTGAACCTAAATACAATGTAACGGATCAGGTAGCTGTAGGCCTCAGAATGGAAGGCGCGGCAATGGCTCGAATTGCCGATGAGGGTGACAAAGGAGATATTAAGCTCAACTATTCCTACCTGGCAACAGGAGATTACTACTTTTCCAACAAAAGATTCAGACCCTTTGCAGGCTTGGGTGCCGGCATTTATACCGCAGGAAACATAACGGTAGATGAAAACACAGACGCTGATAACCTCAACATTCCGCGTGAATCCAGGTTTGGTGTCCTCACACGGATTGGCTTTGAGTATGGGCACCTGCGTATGGGAGCAGAATATAATATTTTATCTGATAAAGCCGGCTACTTCGGATTCAAGATCGGGGTTGTTATCGGTGGTGGGAAAAAGTAGTAGAATACCAGGAGACATCAAAAGAGACTTTGGCATAGTCTCTTTTTTTTATATCATCAACGGCGTAAATACAGTGATTCTAAAACATTGACTCGTCCAAATCAAAGTACATCAGCATCATCTGAGATAGTGCCGAACTTTTAAAACGTCAGATACCGAAGGAAGTCCATAAATATTCGTGGTAGTATCATCTGGTGACTTGAGAATAAGCCCTGCTACGTGATCCAGATGTCCGTGTGAGATGAGGTAGGCTCTGATGTTGTTTTTAGAAACGTAGTCTTGGTAATCCATGCGGCCTGACACTTCTTGTGCCAGCCACATGAATTACTCAACCCGAATGCCAACCGGTTGCTTTGTCTTGCTTTCTGTTCCTTTTTTCACCGTGGCAATCCAATAAAAATAATTCTCACCTTTTTTTACCTCACTATCTCTGAATGAATTATCATTTGCTTTTAGTTTGGCTACCTGTACCGCATCGCTTCCTGCCACCGCACGATAAATTCTTACTTCATCCCAGGTATCGCCTAATGGCATATCCCATTGGAGCAATACACTTCCGTTTTGCATCATCGCTATCAGATTATTGGGCGGCGGCTGAAGGTTCAATGGAACGAATACACCTACCGGAAGAGAAGCGGAACTGGTATCACCATTCACGCCCAAAAACCGGACGTGATAGCTGTAGTATTTGCCCTCCTCTGCGGTACTGTCCATAAATGAGTTGATGGCGGAAGAAGCCGTTTCAAAGAATACCTCTGCCCCATTTACCAAAGGTTGATAATTGTGGTCAGCATCCTTTATGATGTAAGAGTTTAGTCTGGATAATTTGACAAGCAGAGCATTGCCAGCTTTCAAATATTAGCGTACACTTAATGCATTAAAAAAAACTTGAGGGTTGCATCTGACTTTCATTCACGTATTCGCAGTTAAATTCCTTTTTGTATCTGAGTCAAGAATATTCTTATTCTTTCACCTCTAACTCTAACACCACATCCACCTGGTCTTTGGGAACATTGTCTGTGAAAATAAATAAGCCTTCAGGTTGTTGTTTGAATTTTTCCTGTTGAGTTGTGTTCATCAGTTTGCAACTCTTTATTTTGGCAGTATATCCTGGTAAAAAAATGTATGGTGAAGCAGGCATCTTCAGGATATGGACATACCTGGTATTCCCTTTTCCGGTCATCACTCCCCAGTCCTGCGGATGCATGTATTCTCCGCGTGTACCATATATCGAGTTTCCATATTGTTGCAGCCACGCTCCCACTGCATGCAAGGTATCGATGAATTGTTGGTTGATGTTACCGTCAGGCCGAGGCCCTACATTCAATAACAGGTTAGCATTTCTGCCCGCAGCATTTACCAGATACCGAATCACCTCATTCCTTGATTTGTAATGTGTGTCTGTAATATTATAGCCCCAGGAATCATTCAGGGTTTCACAGGTTTCCAAAGGCAAGTGAGATGCTTTCTGAAAGCTAAGGCCAGATTTGTTTTCACCGGGCAGGTCACGTTCGAACATTTGAAAATCTTCACCGGCTATTGGAACCTGGTGATGATTGTTTCCAATCATACATGCCGGTTGCAGCTTATGAATTAATTCATAAATCTCATCATACTTCCAGTCTATGCGGGAAGATAAGTCATGTGAGCCTTCTACATTCGTTTGGTCCCAGTGTCCATCAAACCAAATCTGCCCGATGGGGCCATAATTGGTCAGGAGTTCTGTGAGTTGATCTTTCATGAACTGGAGGTAATGCGCATAATTGCTCTTGCCTGTTCTGCCGGTACCATGACCGGTTCGTCCTGTCTCATAAGGATAATCATCGCGTACCCAATCCAGCAATGAATAATAAAGATTCAATGTGATACCTTGTTTCTTACATTCATCAGCCAGCATTTTCAACACATCCTTTCCGTAAGGAGTATGCATTATATTGTAATCAGAATATTTTGTGTCCCACAAGCTGAAACCATCATGATGACGTGTAATGAAAGTAATATACTTCATCCCTGCCGCCTTAGCCATCGATACCCATTTTACCGGATCAAAATCATGAGGATAAAACGCATTGACCAAATGCTTGTAATCATCCACCTTGATGTTTCGGTTGTTCATCACCCACTCTCCCGCTCCCAATTCACTTGAAATGCCCCAATGAATAAAAAGCCCGAATTTCTTGTCCTGGAATTCTTCACGCGCCTTTAGATTTTCAGGTGAAGGCACATAGTTTTGCGCAACCGATGCCACGCATGTACAAATAGCTATCAATAAAAATGGTAATTGCTTTATCAACATTCGATTCTGATTTGATGTAAAAGGTTGAAATTAGACAAAAATTCCTGTTTGAAAGTAGCATGGTTCTTTAATAAGTGAGTTGGCCGGTTACCAAAACATTTCAAAGAACAATTCGTTTACAACCTGCATGTACTTCATTAACGGATACAGGAAAGAATAAATCGAAAAACAAATGATGAAGAATCTTGTTATTATTTTTTCAATTACAATGACAATATTATCATCCTGCAGTTCAGGAAGACCTTCACAACAACAGAAAAATATGAAGACCACCACTACCCTTTCAAAAGTTCAAAAATTAATTGGTACCGGATTACTGGAAATGAGCACAGCGTATTCTATTCCGTTGTACAGAGATGCCGCGGATTCAATACCATTTGATACGTTACGATTTGAAATCGATAAGTCAGGAAAAACAAACTTTATTTCCCAATCCAACATAGCCCCTTATCTTCTGAGTGAAGGTAACTCTTACGATGATGGAAACAGGAACATCAGAAGCGGATTGGTAAGTGTACCACCCGAATTAAAATTTCGAGTCATCAATTCTTCTAATAAAATTTTCGAAGTAGTATTGAATGAGAAGACAATGGAGGTTTGCTTTATCAATATAAAGTCATATTACGATTTGAATCACATTGACGAAAATGATGCGGCTGTTTATAAATATGAATCCTGGCCTGACTACCTCAAGCGGGTAGAGTTTATTACCAAAAAGAATCTGGTGATTTATGACAAACCGGATGGAAATATTATATATGAAAATAAAGACGATAAGTTCCTTCCGTTTAATGTTGCGGATGTTTCAGGTGATTGGATTCTTTTGAAAAAGGCATTCGGAAGAGAATTTAATTTCGATGATGTAATAAATTATGATGGATGGACACAATGGAGATCAGGTGATAGCCTTCTGATCAAAATCACTGAAAAAACTTATGAATAGAATTTCGAAAGTAAATAGAATGCGTTTGCTGATCTTGCAGAGGAGAGATTATGGTGGAATGATGATGTACATTTTGGAAAGTTCATTTCGGCAAGCTCAATGAACGGTTAACGCAAGCTCAATGAACGGTTAACGCAAGCTCAATGAACGAAATAAACATTCGCTCCCTGAGTTTACCGAAGGGAAATGCTAAATTGTCCATTTCGGTACTGACGCTTCGGTCAGTATTTAAAACTCTGACGCTATGGTCTGAGTCAGACAAGCCTCCGCTTCGTCTGACAAGCTCAGTGAACGGTTAACGCAAGCTCAATGAACGAAATAAATATTCGCTCCCTGAGTTTACCGAAGGGAAATGCTAAATTGTCCATTTCGGCAAACTCAATGGACAAAAAAAAAATCATTATGAAGATTTCATTTTATGCAATCGGCAAAAATCATGATCCTGAATTGAAAACAGCCATTGATGATTTTACCGGTCGTATCAAGCATTATTTTCCGGTAGCCTGGAAGATATTTCCACAACCCCGTATTTCTAACCGGCAGGAGTTAATGAAAGCCGAAGCAGAATTGATATTGAATGCAGTTCAAAACACCGATTACCTCGTAGCATTAGATGAGCGTGGTAAGCAAATGGATTCTCCCGCACTGGCAACTTTTATAGAGCAACAATCATTCAATAGCACAAAGCAGATGGTATTCATCATCGGAGGAGCCTACGGTATTCATAAAGACCTGTTGAATAAATGCCACTACAAATGGAGTTTGTCGCCACTCACCTTTCCACACCAGATGGTTCGGCTGATCCTTGCAGAGCAGGTGTACCGTGCATGTACCATCATGAGAAATGAGAAATATCATCATGGTTAAATTTTGTACCCAATTACAAGATTCAGATCCGGGTAATATTGAAAAATATTATATTTAATCAACCACCAAGTCTATTTCTGAATTCATTGTATTTTCAATCTGTGAATGGATTAGAAATCAGATCATTTCATGTAGCATTGCTTGAGTCTATATAACATGAGACTCTGTTATTCAAAACTAGAATATGAGCATTATAAAGAAAGAATTATCCCAACTTTTAGCAGCAAAGGTCATCAACCAGGAAGCGGCAGACAGCATCTCCAGATATTTCGAAAACAAGAGCAAGATATCTTCGAATCGAATTTTTGTAATTTTTGGGATATTGGGCGCAATCTTGACAGGATTGGGAATTATCCTCATAGTTGCTCACAATTGGGATGAACTACCAAAAGGAGTGAAAACTTTTTTTGCTTTCTTGCCCATTATTACAGGACAGGCCATCTGTGGATATGCATTATTTAAGAAACCTGACAATGGAGGATGGAAAGAAAGTGGTTCTGTATTTTTATTTTTTGCGATTGGTGCAGGTATAGCCCTGGTGAGCCAGATTTTTCATATACCGGGTGGTACAGGCTCATTCCTGCTTACCTGGATGTTACTCTGTATTCCTCTGATCTATGTAATGAATTCATCAGTCACCTCATTACTCTGCATAGCAGGAACTACTTATTATGCGGTTTACCTTGGTTACTGGAACTATCCCGTTGAAGAGCCCTATTTGTATTGGATATTACTCCTGGCCATCATGCCACACTATTACAAATTACTTAAGGTTAGCCCAGAAAGTAATTTCACCTATTTCCATAATTGGATATGGCTCATCTCTGTTACCATTACCCTCGGAACACTTGCCAACAACTATGAGATACTTATGTTTGTTGCCTACATGAGTCTTTTTGGTCTGTATTATTTGATAGGCAATTCAGCATTTTTCAAGCAACAAAGATCCTGGGGTAATGGATACAACATTTTAGGAACACTGGGAATAATTTCTCTACTCATGGCATTTAGTTTTGACTGGATATGGCAAGAAGTAAGAACCACCGAAATGGATCTTTATTCCATGCTCAAATCTCCTGAATTCATCTCTTCTGTTGGTATTTCAATTGTCGCCCTGGTTATATTTTATCTCCAGGTACAGAGTAAAACCACAAGCAACATCAGGTATCTAAGCCCGGTATTTCTAATATTTATCGCAATTTATTTCATTGGTACCACTTCAACAGTTGCTGTTGTTCTGGTCAATATCCTGCTTCTTGCCATTGGTATTCTTACAATCAGGGATGGCTCCCGGCAAAGTCATTTGGGTGTCTTGAATTTTGGTTTGATGATCATCACCATTTTGGTAATATTCAGGTTTTTTGATTCCGAGATGAGTTTTATATTAAGAGGTCTTTTGTTTGTAGCAGTAGGAGTTGGATTTTTTGTTACAAATTATTTGACCATCCAAAAAAGAAGTGCAAAATGAATAGAAGAAAATTATTGCTTGCAACATTCATTGTTATTGCCCTTGCCCAATTATTTGTTCCGGCGAAAATGATCTTCGACAAAGAAGATGTACTTAAGTCAGGGTTAGAATTCAGATTCAAGACTGCACCTATTGACCCTAATAACCCGTTCCTGGGTAAATACCTTACTCTCAGTTTTGAAGCGAATACAATTGAAGTACCAAATGATCAAAGTTGGTCACCCGGTGAAAAGATTTTTGTTAGCTTTTCAAAAGATAATTCAGGATTTGCAAAAATAGCTTCCGTTTCAAAATCAGCTCCCAAAGAAACTGACGCTTTTGTAGAAGCAAAGGTAAGTTCCATTACGGGGCCACGCCCCCGAAGGGTTATAATCGATTATCCTTTTGAACGATACTATCTGGAAGAATCAAAAGCAACTCCTTCAGAACAAATTTATACCAAAGCACTATCAGACAGTAACAGGGTTTCATATACCCTGGTTGCTATCAAAGGTGGTGATGCAGTAATCAAGGACATTATCATTGATGGTGTATCCTTAAAAAACAAATTGAAAGAAAACAAAAAGAATTAATCTTACCCTAATTCTAAAAAACCGTTTAGTGTTCCAACTTAATAGTCCAGTTTCCAACCTCTTAACATTCCTTTGCACAAAAATATCGCTGATAATGTTTACTTATCAGCCATAGCTTTATATTTGCCCAGTTTGTGCAAAAAACAAATAAGCAATATGAGTTTTAGAAAGATCAACAATATCACAGGCTGGATCATTTTTGCAATAGCCAGCTTTGTTTACCTGAGTACTATGGAAGCCACAGGTTCATTTTGGGATTGTGGTGAATTTGCATCCAGCGCTTACAAGTTACAGATACCTCATCCCCCCGGTGCACCGCTGTTTGCCATGATGGGACGCATGTTCATGATTCCATTTTCTGATCCGCATAATGCCATATTGGGCCTTAACAGCCTGAGTGCGCTGTGCAGTTCATTTACAATTTTGTTTCTTTTCTGGACCATTACTCACTTCGCACGTAAGATCATAGAAAAAGAAAATTCAGGAGATATTACAACAGCACAGATCATCACCATCATTTCTGCAGGTATTGTCGGTGCTCTGGCATACACTTTTAGTGATTCATTCTGGTACAGTGCTGTGGAATCAGAAGTATATGCAAGTTCATCATTCTTCACTGCTATTGTTTTTTGGGCCGTATTGAAATGGGAACAGGATGTCACTCATGAAATCAAAGCAGGCATTAAAGGAAATTTCACAAAAGCAGACAGATGGTTGATCCTGATCTTTTACCTGATCGGATTGTCTGTGGGCGTTCATCTCCTTTGTATTCTTACTATTCCTGCTATCGTAATGGTTTATTATTTTAAGAGGTACAAAGCCACACGGTGGGGTACTTTCTGGGCATTCATGGCCGGATGTGTGATCACAGGCCTGGTGCAGGTACCGATGATACAATGGACTATCAAACTGGCAGGCAAATTTGATATTTTGTTTACCAATGATTTTGGATTACCCTTCTTTACCGGATTTTCTTTCTTCTTTATTCTCCTTGCAGTTGCAATCTACATTGTTCAGAGAATTGCTATGAAGAACAACTGGAACTTCCTGAAACTGGGTATGTGGGCGTTTGCATTCGTATTGCTGGGTTTCACTACATACTTTACAACCCTTATCCGCAGCACGGCCAATCCTCCTATCGACATGTTCAATGTGGACAATCCAGTGAGTTTGGTTGGATACCTTAGCCGTGAACAGTATGGCGACTGGCCAATTCTTAATGGCCCTGACTTTACAGCGCAGCCGGAAAAAGTGGATGTGGAACATACCTATGTGAAGGGAAAAGACAAATATGAGAAGAAGGGCTCGAAGGCTAACTACATTTACAGTGATGCAGATAAGCATTTCTTTCCACGTATGTGGGACAGTCAAAATGAACAGGGCCATGCAGATTATTATGCTGCCTTTGCAGGCATTGGTAAGGATCCTAAAACCGGTCAATACTACAGCGCTCCTACCATGGCAGACAACTTTGCATTCTTCTTTAGCTATCAACTCAACTGGATGTACACACGATATTTTCTGTGGAACTTCGCAGGTAAGCAGGATGACATTCAGGGTGTCGATATGGGAAATGTAAGGGATGGTAACTGGAAAACAGGAATATCCTTTTTTGATAATGCCCGGTTAGGCGACCAATCTAAAATGCCTGATGCATTAAAAAACAATAAGGCTAATAACAAATTATACGGCTTGCCGTTGATACTTGGCTTGCTCGGATTAATCTTTCAGTTCACAAAGGACAAGAAAGATACACTTGTGGTAGCGTTACTCTTTTTCTTTACAGGAATTGCGATTGTTTTTTACCTGAACCAGGCAGGAAATCAACCGAGAGAAAGAGACTATGCTTACGTAGGTTCATTCTATGCTTTTGCGATATGGATTGGACTCGGAGTGATGATGGTAAGAGACTGGTTTGGCCAAAAGTTAGCGCCAAAGATGGCTGCTGTCGGAGCCGGATTATTGTGTACGCTTGCCGTTCCGGTATTGATGGGTTTCCAGGAATGGGATGATCATGACCGCAGCCAAAAAACATTAGCGCCGGATCTTGCTGTTGATTATCTCGAGAGCTGCGCTCCAAATGCGATATTGATCACATTTGGTGATAACGATACTTACCCTCTTTGGTTTGCCCAGGAAGTATTGGGTGTAAGGCCAGATATCAGGGTGATCAATTCCAGTCTTTTGGGAACAGACTGGTACATCAATCAATTGAGATATGCCGTAAATAAAAGTGCACCGATTGACCAGGTGTGGAGCCCTGACCAGATTTTAGGGAGCAAGCGTGATGCGGTTTATTATATTCCGCAGTTGCCTGGCTTTTCTAACGTAGCCGACAGGCCTATGGATCTTAAGACAATGATGAAAGACTATGCAGGCAGCGATGATCCGGCACGTACCTACATTAATAATGATGATGTCATCAATGCATTTCCGACTCAGACGGTTACGGTTCCCGTCGATACTGCGTTAGTACGTAAAAACGGAACAGTAAATTCGAATGACGAGGTGTTGGATACAATAGAGTTTAAGATTCCAAAGAGCGCTTTAGTGAAGAATGAAACAGCAATCCTGAATATCATTGCCGCAAATAACTGGAAACGCCCTATTTATTTTACATCTCCGTACGATGACCTGGGATTTGTTGACTACCTCAGAATGGATGGTCTTACTTACAGACTGGTTCCTGTGAAAAATAGCCATGTCAACCAGGAATGGGCTTATGATGTGATGATGAAAAAATTCCGCTTTGGAGATGCACAAAAACCTGGTGTTTATTTTGACGAAGAAAACCGCAGGCATCTCAATTCTATCCGACTTGCCTTTGCACAAGTAGCATTAGACCTTGCAAGCTCCGGCAAGAAAGAAAAGGCCAGGGATTTATTGGAGAGATGCGACAAAAATATGCTACAGGAAAACTTCCCTTATGCGATGCCTTCTCGCAGACAACAACAAAACCTGATCACGAGCGAGTTCCTACGCGCGGCTTATGCTGCAGGAGATACCGTTCTCGCGAAAAAAGTTTCAGATGCACTGCAAAAAGACTTGCAACAACAGATTACTTATTACAACAGTCTTGATGAAGGGAAACAGCAATCTCTTGCTTATGACAATCGTGTAGTAACTCAGTTACTCCAACAAGTGATGGGTATGGAACAATTAATGCACTCTAACCAGGTGGATACAGAGATGATGAAGCCTGTGATAAATAATCCGGGTGAGGCGCCGAAAGATTCATCAGGGAAATAAGGTAATTATTAGATAGGAAAAATAAAGTAAAGGCTGAATCGGTTAAGATTCAGCCTTCGTTTTTATACAATTTTAGTGAAATGATAATTTAACTATCCTGCTTCGCGCAGCAATTCAGGCTCTTGTTCTACTTTGGGTCTTTTCATGTTGAGTTTTCCGGTGAAATGGGCTCCCAATTCTATTTCAATAGTATCCGTCTCAATGTCACCATGTACAGCGCCGGATTTCTTGATTTCCAATTGGCCGGAGGTTATATTGCCTTTGACAGTACCATAGATTATGGCAGACCCACTCACAAGATCTCCATCTATTTCGCCGCTCTCTCCGAGAATGACACCCGATTGCACGTTGACATTTCCGGTTACTTTGCCATCAATACGTATCACGGTATTTCCCTTTATTTCTCCTGTTATATGGAAACCTTCTCCTATGAGTGTACTGATCTCCTGTTTGCCCAGGTCTAATGGTTTTTCTTTGTCTGATTTCTTGAACATAGGATATTTTATTTAAGCGTTAAAAATGATTGTGGGTTAATTCTCTGTCCATTGCGATGAACTTCGTAATGCAGGTGCGGGCCAGTAGAACGTCCTGTGGATCCTACTTTTCCGATTTCAGTGCCGATGTCCACCTGTTGGCCATTCTTTACCAGTATTTTTGACAAGTGTCCATACAGGGTTTCAAAACCATTCGCATGTTTTATCATTACGCAATTACCAAAGCCGCCACGCGGACCAGCCCAGGTAATGGTACCCTTCGCCATTGATTTCACGGGTGCGCCCATGGGAGCACGGATATCAAGTCCTTTATGTGTTTCTACTCCGGCTCCGCTGAATGGATTTTCCCGGTGTCCGAATGTAGATGTAATGGTTCCATAATATGGATATCCTAATGGGGTATGATTTAGATTATAGCTGATCTTCTTAATGTAATTTTCATAGAAGTCGCCTGTTTCTTCCGCTGAAATTACGTCGTCGTTGCCACCTTCGCCTCCCTGGGGTAATTGAATTCTTTGATTAATCCCTCTTGCTTTTAAATAGGCATTGATCGTTTCGAGTTCTTTGTCGATATTATTGAATTTGGCTTTGATAGCGGCCGTATCGATTTCAGCAAATGAGGCATGCAGGCTATGGATTTTATTTCTCAGTACGGATTGCATTGCCAACTGCCCCATTCTATCAGAGATCAGGTATCCGATAGCTGTGGAGAGTAACAGTATAATGACAACACCAAGGGCAATGTACTTTTTCCAATTGATAAGTACATATCCCGAAATACGTTTTGGTTTAACTGGCTTTTGATGACTACCTATCACCAAAATAGTGGCCTTTTCTTTTTTCATAGCATGGATTTAGCAATCAAAACTTTACTGAATAGAGAGAGAATGTAACCTTTCTGAAATTTTTAACGAGTAATAAGGTAAATAAATTGCCCTGGTGGCAGAATAGTTTTTAACACCCGGTATTTGCCAGGTAAATTCTTTTGAAATACAGTCAGGGCAATGGTTTTAAGGGGTAGTGTATTTTCTGAAAACAAAGTATAATTACTGGTAAAACGGATGGGTTAACAGTAATTTCCGCAAAAATATTTTCCAAAAAACTTGCAAGTGTCAGAGGAAACAATAGTTTTGTATCCGAATAACTGCAAAGCCCCAACGGGCGAAACAAGTTCCCCCAGTATCTTATTAAATTCCGTACCCAATTAAGGATTTAAACAATCCCCTCCTCTGGTCAACCTGTGATCTGATCCAGCGTATCTTTTGTAATTACCAGCTTACAATTTTTTAACTCTAAACCACAAAAGAGATGAAACATTTCTACTTGTCAATGCTGGCAATAGCATTATTGGGTACTGGCCAGGTAGAGGCTCAGACAGGCCCCAATCTTTTAGGAGCAAAAGGAACTTTCAGCGCTCCATTCGTTACACCAAATAACAACGCTTCCAGTTGTACCCGCAGTGGCTCTGCTTCTTACAAGCCACTTGGGAATATTGGTAATGCACTTAACACGTTGTCAGGTATTGGACCTGCAACCCCCGGAAGCGGCTATGATTACACAGACAAGAGCGGAGGGCTCCAGCCGGAATATACATATACACTCATCAAAAATATTGGTGATAATAACGGAGGCAATTGTATCAAAGGAGACTGGAGAGGTAAAGATCATACAGGAGATGGAGGATGGTTTATGGCTGTAAATGGTGCACCTGATCCATCTAAAAGCCCGGTATTCTACAGAATCAATTCTATCGCGGTTTGTCCCGGTACCAAATATGAATTCTCAGCCTGGGTGATCAATATGTTGCCTAAATCAAGCCCTTATGCATTAGCCGGTTCAGAACCAAATATCAGTTTTAAGGTAACGGCAAATGGAGTATCTACTATTATCGCTAATAGTGGCCCAATTGCTTACACCAACACTCCAACATGGGTGAAAGTATCCGGTCAGTTTACTGTGCCATCCATGACCAGCAGTGTTGATCTTGATGTGATCAATGCGACTGCAACTGCCCTGGGTAATGACCTGGGATTGGATGATATTTCATTTAATGTTGTAGAATCTAATATAGCTGTAACAGGTGCCGGTGGCGGTTCATTGCCATCTGCTCTTTGCGAAAATTCAAACACTTCAGTTTTATTTACAGTAACAGACCCTAACCAATCTAATACCTGGTACAAATGGCAGAAAAGTGTAGATGGTGGTGCCAACTTTACCGACAGTACTGCTCCTGCTCAAGCCGCTTTTTCCGGAAACTCTTACGCCCTTACCCTTAACTTCACAAATGTTACTACCGACATGAACGGTTATAAATACCGCCTCGTCGTATCTACCTCAGAAGCCGGACTTGACAACCCAACTTGTACTAACGTAAATGAATACACGCTGATCGTAAATGCATGCGGACCTACTCCGGTTACACTAACTTCTTTCAGTGGTAAATACTCAAACGGATTGGTGGTATTGGATTGGCAGACAAGCCAGGAAATGAACAATGACCGTTTTGAAGTATTCAGAAGTTTTGACGGACAGCATTTTTCTTATGTTGCCTCTGTGAAAGGTGCAGGCTATAGCAATGTTGTAAAGAATTACAGCTATACTGATCAGCCAGGTACCAGCGCAAATATTTACTACAGGCTCAAGCAGGTGGACGCTGATGGAAAAGCTGTCTATTCCAATGTTGTAAAAATTTCTACAGGAGCCAATGCGTCTTTAGAGGCTTATCCGAATCCATTCAGCTCTTATTTCACAGCCAGCTTTACCGCTAATAAAACCGCTGACGCAACTGTGATCATAAGAAACTCAATCGGACAACCGGTAATGCAACGGACGATCAAAGCAGTGAAAGGAAATAATTCAGTGAACATTACAAACCTGCCTTCACTCTCTACAGGAATCTATTATGTTACCATATTTAATGATGATATTAATTATAATATCAAATTACAAAAACAGTAGTTAAACCGTAAGCTGAAAGAAAGGCCGCCTGCAAAACAGGCGGTTTTCTTTTTTAGGTATTCAACGAAAAATTTCTTCCCGGTATCGCTTCAATAAGTTCTTGGGTATAAGGATCCTTAGGCCTGAAAAACACATCGTCTGCATCTCCCGATTCAACGATTTTTCCTTTGCGCATTACCAATATCCGGTCACTGATATAATGTACGACCGAAAGATCGTGGGAAATAAAAATACTCGTAAAACCAAATTCCTGTTTTAATTCTGTAAGCAGATTTAATACCTGCGCCTGCACACTTACATCGAGTGCTGAAACACTTTCATCACACACGATGAACTCAGGATTAAGAGCGATGGCCCTTGCGATGCATATCCGCTGCCTTTGACCTCCACTGAATTCGTGCGGGTAACGATCATATTGGTCGGCCTTTAGTCCTACCCGTTCGAGCAAATGCACTGTCTTGTCCTTTCGTTGCCTGTCTGTATTTTCAATATTGTGAATAGCCATTGGTTCTTTGATTGCACTACCAATAGTGATTCTCGGATTGAGGCTCCCATAAGGGTCCTGGAAAATGATCTGGATGTCTTTGCGAATTAGTCGCATTTTATCAGTGGAAAATTTCAAAAGATCTTCATCATCAAAAAAAATCCTTCCGGATGATGGTTCCTGTAGCCTCAGAATAGTGCGTCCAAGCGTTGTCTTACCACAGCCACTCTCGCCTACTAACCCTATTGTTTCGCCTTTCTTTACTTCAAATGAAACGTGATCAACAGCTACAAATTCCCTGGTAGCCTTACCGAATATATTTTTCTTCAAAGGAAATTTTACGACAAGGTCTTCCACGGTTAATAATACAGTACCTGTTTTTTTAGAATTAGAAATTACAGATTTCAATTCTTCTTTTATCTCAATCTTAAAAGCATCTGTGTCCTGCATAAAGTCGCTGATCACAGGCAATAATTTTCCTTTGTATTCCGGTCCCGGATGGCAACTCAATAATGCCCTGGTATAATTCTCTTTTGGATTTTGGAATATTTCACGAGTAGTACCTGACTCAATAATTGCCCCTCTGTACATTACCACTACTTTATCCGCAATCTCTTTTACCAGCCCCAAATCGTGTGTGATGTACAAAATACTCATACCAAGGTCATCCTGCAATTCTTTGAGCAATGCAATGATGCTTTTCTGAACAGTAACATCCAATGCAGTCGTAGGTTCATCAGCAATCAGCAGATGAGGTTTGCAACTCACCGCCATGGCAATCATCACTCTTTGCTTCTGTCCACCACTCAACTCATGCGGGTACCGATGGAATGCACTTGCTGCATCAGGGATCCTGACTTTTTCAAATAATTCAACAGTCTTCCGAAATGCTTCTTCTTTTGACATACGCTGATGCCAGATCATTGCTTCAGCAACCTGGCTGCCACAGGTCTTGACAGGATTCAATGAACTCATCGGTTCCTGGAAGATCATGGAAATTTTATTTCCCCTGATCTTTCTCATGTCTTGTTCAGAGGCTGCAATCAAATCTATTGTTGCTCCATCCTCACGAAACAATATCTCTCCCCCGGATATCAATGCAGATGGAGGAAGAAGTTTTAATACAGAAAGTGAGGTTACTGTTTTCCCTGAACCGGATTCTCCTACCACTGCTACGCTTTCGCCTGCTCCAATGTCGAAAGAAATATTTTTCAGTGCGTCGACAATGCCTGATTCTGATTGGAAGGATACAGAAAGATTTTTTATTTGGAGAAGTGGAGGCAAGGGAGAAGTTGTGAGTGGTGGTTTGGAAGTTTAAAGTTTAAGGTTCAAGGTTGAAAGTTCAAGGTTTAAGGTTCAAGGTTGAAAGTTCAAGGTTCAAGGTTGGATAGTGAGTATAAAGTTTTATTGGTTCAACCCAAAATTCCTAATTCCCAATTGCCGTTAATGGCATTACATTTTTAATTCTGATATTAAAACTTCAAATGCCTTACAGTTAAACCATCGTTGATCAATTGTTTTAATGAATCAATACCAATCCGTAAATGCTGTTCTACAAATTTTGATGTAACGGAAGCATCACTCTTACTGGTCTTGACGCCTTCCGGTATCATCGGCGAATCACTTACCAGCAACAATGCTCCTGTTGGAATCTTGTTGTAAAAACCAACCGTAAAAATTGTCGCAGTTTCCATATCTACAGCATACGCGCGAATCTTTCTCAGGTATCCTTTGAAAGTTTCGTCGTGCTCCCAAACTCTCCGGTTGGTTGTATATACGGTTCCTGTCCAATAGTCTTGTGAATAATCCCGAATGGTAGTTGAAATTGCCTTTTGCAGTGCAAACGCAGGTAACGCGGGCACTTCAGGCGGGAAGTAATCATTGGAAGTACCTTCACCTCTCAATGCCGCGATCGGCAATATGAGATCTCCAATTTTGTTTCTCTTTTTTAATCCGCCACATTTTCCCAAAAACAATACTGCTTTGGGATTGATAGCGCTGAGCAAATCCATGATAGTGGCAGCTCCCGGGCTTCCCATCCCAAAATTGATAATGGTAATATCGCTGGCTGTCGCACATTCCATGGGTTTATCCAACCCCACTACAGGAACATTATGAATGTCAGCAAACATGTGTACATAATTCGAAAAGTTGGTCAACAGAATATACTCACCAAAATTTTTTAATTCTTCTCCGGTGTATCGGGGTAACCAGTTTTCTACAATTTCTTTCTTCGTCTTCATTCTTTCTTCTAAATTTTTAATAGCGATAAATGTACGATTTTTAAAGCAGTGCTCACTTAATTTCAAGTTTTGTGTGCATCTCAATTCGGAAATTATAGTACCAATCGAAAAGTCTCCAAACCTTGATAAGAATCGGTATTGATTTCCACCTGATCTTGTTTCAATATGATATCAAGTAAAATAAGGTAATAAGGTATTCTGTCTCGAGAAGTCAATTTACTAAGGTTTCTGAACCCCGGGATTTAAGATTATATGAATCTCCTGTGTTCAACCAAATTGAATTTGCTATTATAGAATTTATATTTGCTGCATACCAAATGTATATTCTTCATTCCTTATGAACCCATTCATAAAAATCGATTTTCCGAAAAGTGTTATCAGGCAAAGAGTTCATAAGGAATCGAGGGAGATCTTTGACCCAGTCAGAAAAATCTGGGTTGCACTTACACCTGAAGAATGGGTGCGGCAACATTTTTTATCTTACCTGATCTCAAAAGAATACCCGCTATCATTAATCGCAGTAGAAAAGAAAATTATGGTAGGAGAACTGACCAAGCGATGTGACATTGTGATCTACTCGCGGGATATGAATCCATTCATGATCATTGAATGCAAAAGGATGGAAGTACCTCTGGAACAAAATGTACTGGAACAGGTATTGCGGTATCATATACCGTTGAAACCACCCTTTATTATCATCACAAACGGCGCATATACCATGGGCTTTCGAAAAGAAAATGGGCAGTTTCTGCCCATTGAATATTTTCCTGAATACGATAAATAAATCTACTAAGGGAACAATCCCAATTCTGCATAAGAGGTGGCTACCTTATTAATGGCGCACACATAAGCTGCAGTTCGTAAATCAGGTATCGCAGGATTAGCATCCCAAATCTCTACGATCTCCCGCGTAGCAGTGATCATAGTTTCTTCCAATCCACTTCTTACCAGGTCCACTTCTTCAGGCCCATGCATGATAAACTCTCTGTCTCTTTTATTGATTGTCTTACCTGTCAGCGTTTCTACCTGCGTTACGATATGGTTGTTCATATTTTCAGTAAAGCGTTTTTCCAGCCTGCCATATCTAACGTGGCTCAGATTTTTCAACCATTCAAAATAACTCACCGTAACACCACCTGCATTCAGGTACATATCGGGCACTACAAGAACGCCTTTAAGATTGAGAATGTCATCAGCTTCAGAAGTCAGAGGGCCGTTGGCAGCTTCTCCGATGATCTTGGCTTTAATGCGTGCAGCATTAGATCCATTGATCACATTTTCCAGAGCTGCAGGTATCAGAATGTCACATTCCATTTCCAATGCCTCTTGTCTCTTTTCAAAATTTTTCGAACCAGGAAAATCTAAAATAGAACCTGTAGATTTTCTGTGAGCTACTACAGCATCCACATCCAGTCCATCATAATTGTATATAGCGCCTTCGAATTCTGCGAGTCCAACGATGAACGCTCCTGCTTCCTGAAAAAATTTAGCGGTATGATATCCAACATTTCCCAATCCCTGTACGCAAATCTTCTTCCCTTTGACACCCATTGGAAGGCCAACTTTTTTCATCAGTATTTCCAGATTGCAAATTTCACTCAGTCCATAAAATACTCCAAGGCCTGTAGCCTCTCTACGTCCACGGACACCGCCCTGTGATACAGGCTTACCTGTTACACAACCGGCTCCATCTATTTCTCCGGGGTGCATGGCTACATACGTATCAAGAATCCATGCCATTTCACGTTCGCCGGTTCCATAATCAGGAGCAGGTACGTCGATTCCCGGGCCTATAAAATTCTTCTTGATGAGCTCTGCAGTGTAGCGCCTTGTTATCTTTTCGAGCTCATAGGGAGTATAGTCCCGTGGGTTGATCCTGATACCACCTTTGGCACCACCAAATGGCACATTCACAATGGCACACTTATAAGTCATCAAAGCTGCAAGCGCCATCACCTCATCCTGGTTAACAGCTACGCTGAAACGAATACCGCCCTTGCATGGTGATTTATGATGCGAGTGCTGTACCCTGTAGGCTTCGAGGGTAACGATATCTCCGTTTTCTCTCTTGATGGGAAAACGCATTTGATAAACGCTGTTACATTCTTTTATCTGACGAAGAATACCGCTATCCCATTGGGTAAAAACGGCTGCTTTGTCGAAGCTTCTTTCCACATTGTTGAAGAAGCTATACGGTACATTAGTTGACATGAAAGTTTATTTTAAAGATTTTAATTATCCATTTTGTTTTTCCTTCCGGGAAATTTTGTTGTCTATCCTTACAAGGTACAAAATCAATACCACAAGAATGACAATGCAAACAGCCATCACCACATAAATCTTATTATGGCTCCGCATGGTATCTTCGAAGGTATTGCCTGTGACTGCAGCACTGTCCTGGGCTAAGGCAACAAATTTAGTAAAGGCGAACAGAAAGGCGAGGCTGATCTTCTTATAATATTTATTGAACATTCACTATATTTTTATGCGTAAGCAGAAAGAAACGGATTTTTAAATTGCTGATCCAGATACCCAGAAGTATCCACCCAAAAACGGCAGGCCAGAACACAGCTTTCATTACCGGGTCAAGGCTATCGCCACCCATCGCAGGATTGCCACCCCCCTGTGCTCCCTCCATTCCACCGGGATGCAGGGACTGAACCATCCGGGGGAGGATAATGATCAATGGGATATAGATAAAGTAGGCGAAAATATTGTACACCGCAGAGATGCGGGCACTTTTGTCCATATCTGTGATAGAACCCCGAAGTACCACATACGCGCAATAAATAAGTACCGCGATAGCTGCAGCCAATTGTTTGGGATCATTACTCCAGAACTCACCCCATGTAAACCGTGCCCAAATGGAACCGGTAATCAAACCGAGCAATCCGAAAATGATACCCGTCTTTGCAAATTCTACCGCGTAAATATCATGTTTCAGATTGCGTGTTCTCAGGTAGGCAATACTGTATCCCAACGAGAGCGACAGCAATGCGATCATACCGAACCACATAGGCACATGAAAGAAAAAATTCCGGATAGTCTGATGCAGGTTTCCAACAGAGGGAACTTTAATCAAAAAACCTGCAAGAAATGTGTAGAGTAATAAAATGATACAGGCAACTTTCCACCACCTAACCTTCATGAGAAAAATGTTTTTTAAAAAAGTAGTTTTTCTGGTGGACAAAATTAAAGGTTATTCACTAACAAAACATTTTCATTTGATATTTCTACATGAAAATACATTTCGCTATTCTCTCCATAAGAAAGGAAAAAGAACAATTGCAAGCACACAAACCAAAACGTTCAGGCCTGTGAGCAGTGATGTCATTTGCAACAATGCTCCTTCCCTGAAAACCTCTCCTATGGCCGATTTTGAAAGGCGGATCAGGATAAGAAGTTGTGGAATTATTAATGGGAAACCCAATATAGCCATGATCGCCGCATTTTGCTGGGCCTTTGCCGCAATAGCGGACATCAAGGTAAACACCAGGCTCAGGCTGAATGCACCGTAAAATGCAATAAGCCCAAATTTTACAGGGTTTAAAATAGGATTGCCCAACAGGAGGAAAAACAAAACCAGGCTCAATACCACCATGATCATTGCGATGAGTGCATTGTAGATCATCTTTGCGATCACAAATTGTACAGGGCTGCTAACAAAAAAGTAATACAACATTCTACCGCGGCTTTCCTGTAAAAAACTCTTGGCCACAGCATTGATACAAACAAATAATTGAATCATCCAGAAAACCGCATTGAACACCTCTGCCTGTGGATGCCCCATGGCGAGAAACAATACAAAGATGGTAGAGGCTACATACAACAGGATACCATAGAAAGTATGCTGATGCCGTAGCTCCAGCAAAAGGTCTTTTTTCAAAAGTGTGATCACCTGTTTCATATCAGTAGCATCCTCTTTATGGTAACTTTTGAATGTCCGGTGTTTTGGCAGAAACCTCACTTCCTAATTGAGCACATATCCGGCAGCGTGGCTCGTAAATATCTTTTTCTCCGAGCAGCACCTGGCCTTCTGTGGCTACCTTCCGATAGCTCACGTTGGCAATATTTCCACATACTACACAGATAGCATGGAGTTTCGTAATGTAATCTGCAATCGCCAGCAGGTTGGGCATTTGGCCAAAGGGCCTCCCTTTATAATCCATATCCAGGCCTGCTACTATTACGCGCATGCCTCTCAGTGCCAGTTGTTCGCACACCGGAGCTATCTGGTCGTCAAAGAATTGTGCTTCATCGATGCCTACGACATCTACATCCTGGGCATACATCAGGATCGATCCGGAATTATCTATCGGAGTAGAAGCAATCTTATTTTCATCATGGCTTACGATTTTAATTTCATCATAGCGCACGTCTATTGCTGGTTTAAAAATCTCTACTTTCAGATTGGCAATCCGTACCCGTTTCAACCGCCGGATCAGTTCCTCGGTTTTACCACTGAACATGCTGCCGCAAATCACCTCGATCCATCCCCTTCTTTCGCCTGTCAAACTGGGTTCAATGAACATTTTTATAAATATTTTTGACTTACTATTATTAACTTAGCCCGGTTGCAAGGTTAGTTTGATTTTTGCTATAATCAAAAAACAATTTATCGGTAAAATCCTATACCTAACTTTTTATTATGGAAAGAGTGAAAACACTCATAGGGAGATTACAAGAACAATGCGAATCTGGCGCTGACACGGCTTCCATGCTCTCCACTCTGCAGATGTTACAGGCTGAAATACTTTCTAAATCTGTACCGGACAATACCCGGGTAGAAAGAAAAGTGGCAGTAGTAATGCCTGTTTCTTATACCATGCCCGTCAACAAAACAACCGTTGATGAGCCAAAACGTGAAGAAAAGATCATAAAGGTGCTGCAGGTAGATGAAAAAGAAATAGAGGCAGAACTGGCGCAAATCAAGAAGCATGCAAAATCTCTGCAATCACTCAGCCACCACCAGCAGGCAGTGCTCAACTTTGATCCGTTTGAAGAGGTGCCTACTCTTGCACATCAGCAGCCTGTAAGAAAAGAGGAAGAGTTATTTACCGAAAAGATACAATACCCCGATTCTCCCGACCTGCCGAAAGATCTCAATGATAAATTGAAACAAGTGCGGACAGAATTATCGCAGACACTTTCTGAAACACCTATTAAAGATTTAAGAAAGGCAATCGGGATCAATGACCGGTTTCAATTCATCAGCGAATTATTTCGTGGTGATGAAGCCATGTATGAAAGAAGCATTAAGACCATTCAAGGCTTTACCATCTATGCAGAAGCAGAATTCTGGATTCGCAGAGAATTGAAAGTAAAAATCGGCTGGCTGGATGCAGATCCTATGGTCAAGCAATTTGACGACCTGGTCAGGAGGAGGTTTTTGTGAACCGGGTTTCATCACCCATCTCAGAACTAATTATTTTTCCGACAAGAAATTGTTCAATTGAGCTAAGGCTTACAAGAACAGAACTTATTTTAATTTATTATGGACTGAACTCTCGGCATGGAAGATTTGAAACTATTCCCAAAACTTTGGCATTTCAAAAAATTAAGAGTGCTGTAGGATTTTAACCGGATTGGGATGGCATAGATTCATTCAGGAAATTTCTACCATTCAATTTTGTGGTGAATTCCATAAACATGTGATTTCAAAAAAGAAAACTGAATCTGCCTAAAACTATTCACCTGGAAAATCAAAATGGCACTTCTCAATTGCGGAGCTGTTTGCTTATACGATCTTCTCCTTCAAAGCCAGTGCTACAGCCTCTCGCCCACAATTGACATGTAGTTTGGTGTAAATATTCCTTATGTGAGCCTGCACTGTGGACAGGCTTATAAAACAAGATGACGAGATCATTTTGTAACTATATCCTTTTACCAGATGTTGCAATACCTCCATTTCCCGTACGCTGAGGCCGTACTTGTTTTTGTCTGTTGATTGCCTCTGAAATGAATGCAAAATTTTTTTCGCAATAGAAGGAGACATCGGTGCACCTCCTTGCTGCACATCATCGATAGCCTGGAGTAACTGAAGAAAAGAAGAATTTTTCAATAAATATCCACTGGCTCCCGCACACAAGCTGTCGAACAAACGCTGGTCATCTTCGAATACCGTATGCATAATGATAGCAAGTTCAGGCTTCACTCTTTTTATCAGGTGGATCCCTTCTATCCCATTCATCTTTGGCAAGTCAATATCCATGATCACTACATCAGGATTAAGCTTTGAAACGATATTATCCGCACCTTCTACCGTTGCAAAATCTCCGATAACGTCATAACCTTCAATTCCCTGGAGTACCACCTTAAGGGATGCTCGCAAATTTTCATCATCATCGAATATTATGATACGTGTGGCCATAAAAAAAGTAAAATTAATCCCATGCGTTATATTTCACAATTACATATTCATGTGATTCATCAATTGCTCCGGATTCTTAAATTGATTGTAGTGCCTGCTCCTTCTGTACTGTTGACTTCAAAATCCCATCCATGATGATTTGCTCTTTGTCGCATATATTCGAGGCCATTCAGGAAAGCAAGGTTTTTTCTTTCAAATCCTTTGCCATCATCGGAAACTTTCAGATGCATCAACGAATCCCTGGTCTCGAGGCAAATAATAACTTTTCGTGCATTTGCATGCTTCATAATATTTTGAATAGTTTCTTTAAAAATCAGAAACAAGTCTCTCCTTTTTTCCATATCCATTTTGGTACCTATTGAATCCGGGAGGTAAGCGGCAACCTCGATTCCTTTCGCTTCGAGCAAATCAGTAGTATATCGTAACATACGCGGGAAGGCCTCGTCGAGAGAGTCATTTTCAGGATTGATATGCCACACAATCTCCCGCATGCTTTGTGACACAGCCTGGCTTTCTTCATTTATTTTTTCAAGCCATTTTTTTTGTTTGAAATCTCCTGAACTTTTTTGTGCAGCTACCATACTCATCATACTGATATTGGTAAGGCGTGAACCTATCTCGTCATGCAGATCCCGGGAAATGTGTGCTCTCATTTGTTCTACTTTCCTGAGATACCCGATGCGATGTCTATACCAGGCATATACTAATGCAAAACCAGCAAGAAAGCACAAAATAAAAAACCAAATCGTTTCTGTGAACCGGGGCTTGATGGTAAATGCAAGCTGAGTTACAGGGCCATCAAAATAGTCGTCTCTCCGGCTACCTCTGATTGAAATCGTGTATTTACCGGGATTCAGACTTGCAAAGTTGATTTCATTCTGTCTTTCCAGAGATATCCATTGACCATCATTAGTCCTGTATTCGTAAATATTCTCTTCCCCATTTGAAAGATTAACCCCTGTAAAGTTGATTCGGATATTATTTTGGTCAGCATCAAATACCCATGGAGTATTTATTCTTTCTACATTCTTATTATTTACTACTACATCTGTCACCTGGATTTTCAAGGGAGTTGCTAACCTGCGTATTCGTCTTGTATCGAACCAAATAAATCGTCCCGGAGCACCCGCATAAAGGTTGTCTGTAGCTGTATCAAAATACAACGAGGATGAAAAGTAAGATGCCGGAAGTCCATTTCTTCTAAAAAAATTCATGAACTGTTTTTTCTTTCGATCAAAACAGGAAATCCCCTGTGCGCTTCCTAACCATAGTCTTCCTGACTTATCAATCTGAATTCCCATAATGGCACCGGAAGTATAGCCATCACGGACACCATAGACAACAGATTTTTTTGTGGTAATATTGTATTCGATAAGACGGCCAGACTTTACTCCAAACCAGATTTCATTTTGCTCCTTATCAAAATAGAACCCATCCGATTCTAAATCAAGTTCACCCTGAATTCCGGGTACAATAATCTTTTCAAAAGCACCACGACTCCTGTTCCATTTCACCAGGTTTCCTGTTGGGTCGCTTACAAACCACAAATCAGTTTTGCCATCTTCCAATACTCTTTTAGGGTAGCGATAGGGATAACTTCCTGGTTCAAACTTGTACCATCTGAATGTTCGAAGGTGTTTATCGTAAACAACAACACCATTTCCATTGCCTATGCCCATCCATACCAATCCCCTGCTATCTTCAAACAAGGTGGTAATTGCATACTTGTCTATAACTGCAGGATGAAGAATCCTGATTCTTCCCATATGATAGTTTCTAAGGCAACACCATATCAAACCTTGCTGAGTACCTAACCATAGAGTATCCCGGTGGCAACGCCAGATATTCCAAACCATATTTTCAGAATTGGCTCCTATCCTGATAGTGTGTTGCTCAATTTTGTCTGAAGCAGGATCATAGTGGTAAAAACCACCTCCAAAAGATCCGATTAAAATCGATTTTTCCAGGGGGAAAAAACAACTGATTTCAAAATTTTCAGAAGACATATTCCTGCTTGTATCCAGATTTCTAAAGTTGAATACCTGCTTTTGCGCTGCCATTTTCAACAACCCTCCGGCTGCGGGCGCAGCCCAATAATTTCCTTCATTGTCATGAAACACTTGTTTCACTTCATTTCCCTGGAGTACAACATTTGAAATTGCCTCCAATGCAGGCCCATTTTTCCCCTCAACCACTTTGTATAAAATGAAACCTCCTTTTTCCGTTGTGATGGAAACAGTATCTCCCATCGATCCGGCAGTAAATTGTAATAATGAAATTTTTGTATGGCTTAATTCTGTTCTTCTGAATTGTCCGGTACGCATATCCAATATGGAAATAATATTATGTCCGGATAGGTAAACCAGAAACCTTGAATCTGCTAATGTAATCGAATTGAAGGTGCTACCTACAAGAAATTGCAGTTTCGAAGATTTCACTTCGGACAACAGGTGAAGCCCCTGGTTACCTGGTGACCACAAATACAATCCGTTATATAGCCAGAATAATACTTCACCGGATGGCAGGCTTTCCATCTTCAAAACATTACTTTTTCTGCTTTTCACAGGGTCTTTCTGAGTTCTGAATTTGTCCAGTATCTCCAGGTTTTTGTCCAATCTGTATATCATACTGGCTGTGGTTGCCCATATATTTCCTGAATGGTCCCTATTGAGGAATTCGATCTGATCGTCATACTCGTGCCCGGGAACAGTTGCGGCCAAATGAACGGTTTTGAATAAATAATTATCCAGGTTCACGATAGCAATTCCACTTCCTGTTCCGACGTACAAATGATTGCTGTCTGATTCCAACAGGCACTTAACCATATCTGAAGAAATGGATGATGAAATATTATTGTGTACATAGTGGACAACATTTTCTCCATCATAACGGTTTAGTCCATAGGAAGTTGCTATCCATAAAAAACCTTTTGAATCCTGTATTACGTCATTGATCCAGTTATTAGTGAGGCCTTCCTCTACAGAAAGTTGTTCAGTGTAATTTATTGTAACCTGGCCCGAACTTCCAGTGTTTATCAGGAATACAGCAGCGAAGATGTGTATGCATGGTAAGGCTTTCACTGTAATGACTTTGGAATACACGCAACGTTGTCCTTAAAGGTAATATATTTTGTCTGCCTGATTTTTTCCAATACAGAAGACAAAGAATATCACAGATGAACTTTTATTGAAAAGGATGATTTGTACCAATTGTATCCAATCATTAATTTCTTACAATCAATTCACTTCCGCAAAATCAATTTTCGCATGAGTTTCTTTGGCAAGTGCCTGCATCTTCAATTTTATTTCTTTGACGATCTCCGGATGCTCATTGGCGCGATTGTATTTTTCTCCCGGATCTGTTTGCAGGTTAAATAATTCTTCAATTCCATTTACCACCCGCAGTTTCCACTCCCCTACCCTCATCGCTTCTAACTTGCCCCATAGGAAATAGGCAAACTCTTTCCTCGGAGAATGCGCAGCTTTCCCTGTAAAGAAGGGCATCATATTCAGTCCATCTACTGTATGTGCGGGAAGTTGTCCCCCACCCGCAAGCAAGAACGTTGTGAACATATCGAGGTTTGCAACCATAGCGTCTGAGGTTTGACCTGGCTTGATGTGACCCGGCCAACGAATCATCGCCGGAACCCGCGGACCTCCTTCATAAGTTGTGGCCTTGTATCCTCTCAATAGCCCTGACGAGCCGGCATCCCAGGGTTTATTACCGATGCCATATAATTCTTCATGAAGTTTCCAATCACTTCCTTCATGTTCTTCAGGTTTTTGAAACATTCGCTCCGGTGCATGTTGCCACGGGCCATTATCGGAAGCAAAAAATACAATCGTATTCTGATCAATACCTTCTTCTTTCAATGTTTGCAAAACTTCACCCACACTCCAGTCAATCGCTTCTATCACATCACCATAAAGCCCCGCTCCTGATTTGCCTAAGAACGCTCGCGGCGGATGCAACGGCAGGTGAGGAGATTGATAAGCGAGATAGAAAAAGAATGGCTTTGCATCGCCGCTATGACTTCTGATAAATCGCTTTGCTTCCTCTGTGTATTTGATCATCATCGAATCCTGGTTCACAGGATACTCCACCGCAGTAGTATCCCTGTACATTACAAGCGGCACATCTGTATTTACATAAGGCTTTTTGTAATCATTAGAATAAGGTAGTCCCAACCAGCTATCGAATCCTTTGTTGGTAGGAAGAAATTTTTTCTGGTAATAACCCAAATGCCATTTGCCTGCCATGCCTGTAGCATAACCTGCACGCTTCAACCCTTCGGCCAGTGTCAATTCACTATCGGGCAATCCATCTTTTCCGCCTGAACCTGCATTTTCATTCCACGCGATGCGCTTTGAATACCTGCCGGTCATCAATGTGGCTCTCGACGGTGTACACCATGCAGATGCAGCATATGAAGTGAAACGAATCCCTTCGGAAGCGAGTGCATCCAGGTGTGGTGTTTTGATGGTTGGGTTTCCATAGCATTGCAGATCGCCATAACCCATATCATCTGCAAACAGGATGATGATGTTGGGACGCTGCTGGGTAACCGCAGTCCCCGGTTTCAATAAACCTGCACAGAAAAAAAGTCCTAAAAGTACATTTGAAATTCTCTTCATTTGAATGGAGTCTTTAGCAAAACATCCATGTCAAATTTAATCAAATAGAAGCGCCAAAATAAATAATTCACAACAGGTATCATGTTTACTTCAAAAGGCATCAGCTCAGGTTGCCCTTTTTCATTTCCAACAAACTAACCGGGCTTACCGCTGCCGGATAATTGACTCTTTTGGCCTGCACCAAAATCTCACCGAAAGCCTTTAAAAGAGTAATGGTAACTATCATGAATAAATGAGTTCACATTCCCCTATACATTGGCATTAAAGATTCAATTCTGCTCACTTAATTATTCGACATACGAAAACTCTAAATCACACAAACCTGTAACTACATATCCAAAAGTCCATTTAAAATCAGGAAATTCAGGTTTATATGGAAGGCTGAGTTTCTTTATGTATTCCTGGTTGAAATTAACAACATGTGGATAGCCGGTAAAGGGAAAAACATTGCCACTGGGAGGAATCAGCACCTCATTATAATTGTACAGATGAATGCCGGCAACTGTATCTACCGGGTATGTGCAAACGCCAATTACATAATCGTGACCCGGAAGAATTACCTGGGTTTCCACGGCAGGCTGCAAATTGACATAATTGAAATGCTGCGGATCGAGAATCTTAATATTTTTTTCAACCAATAATTTTTCCGTTGCACCATCCCACAGTGATACCGTAAACACCTTACCCGAATCGGGTAGCATGACTCCTAATTTATCAACAATTCCAATCGCAGTGGATGTAAAGCTGTATCCAATTTCCAGGGGGCCATCACTTGAACTGGTTATGATCTTTGCATCTGCAGGCTTATGTGATGTCAAATAATCATTAAATGGCCGTTCATACACTGTTGTAAAAGTCTTACCGCATGATGGAGTGCTGACAATAACAAAAATAAGAGCTGCATAAAAAAGGCCGGGGAATGTTTTTGTTTTCATGATTTGTATTTTTAAGATAAAACTCACTTTAATAGAGAATTCCTATTTGCAAGCCAACTATTAACCTCTTTACTAACCTTTCCATTTCCGGGTCATACAATGTCCTCCTCCCAAGAATGGATTCTTACCATTCTAATCTTTTTACCCCGCAAGATCAACTATAAATTAATCAAAGGTGGTTAAGATCATCCCTCATTTGCCCATGTAAATTATCTCAGGATGCTTAGTGAGAAAAGCTGAATTTCACTTCCGGCACCTTCAGCCTGATATCCGGTTGGATTGGACAAAAAACTGGTTTTATCAATTTCTTCAATCCCGAAGAGAAGTTTTTAGAAACGTGAATTAAGGATTGTACCTTATTGATTATCTGTTGCACTTAAGAGTCAAATTGAATGCTGGCTTTCTAAACCATCCCATCGGAGGAGAAATGCCCAATCAGGTTACTTTTCCTCCTCCTCTTCTATTACCGGTAACCCCCTGTATTTCCATTTGAAGAAAAAATAGAACGGTATGCCTGTCGCAACCAATCCAATGCCGATGATTGATAATTTAGGCTGTGTGATAAATGTATTGACAGCAATGACAATGGCAAATAGAAAAAAAAGAATTGGCGCCAGTGGATAGCCGGTAATTTTTACAACTATCATCCTTTCCTTTTTGAATTTGATCAGTCCCACAGCGAGGAAGGAATAAAAGATAAAACTCATCAGGATACTCATGTCCGTTAGCCTGTCAAACGTGCCCGACAATACCAATATCATTGCCCATACCATAGAATACCTGAGAGCGATGTAAGGTGTTCTGAAGGTGGGATGTACTTTGGCAGCATTTCTGAAGAATACATTTTCCTGAGCCATTCGGTAATACAACCTTGCATAAAACAATACAAGCACATTCAAAGTACCGAGTGAACTGAGCATGATCAACAACGAGATAAAGGTGGTACCGGTTGTGCCGAGTATATTACCTGCTATGTAGGTAGCAGCAATTTGGTTATCACCCAAAGTTGCCAATTTCTGCACAGGTACCGCTTGCATATAAGAATGATTGATGAGCACATATAAAATAATCACGAGGCAAACTCCTGAAATAATGGCAATGGGCAGATTCTTTTTAGGATTTTTCACCTCACCGGCGATGTTGGTAATATTCGTGAAACCATCATAAGCCCAGAAGGCACTTAGTACTGCAGCAAAGAAAGCTGTAATAACACTTGCCTCCCTCACTGCAGGTGAAATAGCAGAAGTAGCAGCTACAGTATCTGAACCTGTAAATACCAATCCGAGTACAATCAACATTAATATCCCGATAATCTTTAAACTTGTAAGAATATTATTCAGCCCTGAACCATTTCGAACTCCCCTGTAGTTGAACCATGTCAGTACAGCAATCGTAGCCATAGCTAAAATCTTGATGCCCGAACTTTCAAACGGATAGATAAAATGCCAGACAGAAATGTCCGTCCATTGTTGCAAGGGATCAGGCAGGCGGATCAATGCATTGACTGATTGTGCAAAAATAAAAGCGACAGCAGCAAGTGCACCGGACAATGAGATGCTAAAGCCAGACCACCCTAAAATGAATGCAGCAAATTTTCCAAATGCAAGCCGCATGTACTCGTACAATCCTCCCGATCGGGTAGTCAGCTTTGCCAACCCTGCAAATGTGAATGCGCCCGTTAATGCAACAATTCCCGCTGCGATCCATGCCAGTAAAATCTCTGTCGCGCTCAACCCTGTTGCAGCCATCGGTACAATCTTTTTAAACACGCCTGTACCTATGATGTTGCCGGCCACCAGGAGCACAGCAGTACCCAATCCGAGTATGCGCCTGAGCGGAATTTTTGTTTCATCAGTTTGTTGAACCTTTTCAATCATAAACTTTCATTGAAGTGTAACAACCGTTCAGATGTTTTGAGGTAAGTTCACTCTTCACTTCACCCTTCATAATGTCCTGACAAAATAGATGCTGGCATTAATGTGTTTGAGATCAAAACCTAATTTATGAAATCAAATGTAAGATGAAGATAATGGTAATTTTATATAAGGGGGTTGTTGGATTCTTCGCAGAAGATGTTTTTTCAAGTTGTGCAACCAACCATTGAATTTCCTGGTAAGGCTCTCATCTCCCAATCAAGATTATTTTCCGGCCCTCTTCTACTTCCATTCCAAACTTTCAAAAAATCAATGCCTTTATTTCAACCCCAGCCTCTCTAACAGAACATCTTTCCTCGCTTTGGATATCATCAGTTTTTCATTATTACGCATCACTAAGTATCCGCCATCTGTCCGGATATATTGACTGATCTCGTTTACATTCACTATTGTAGAATGATGAATGCGAATAAATAATTCATGCGGGAGAATTTCTTCTATGTCGCCAAGCGTCCGTGAAATTAACAGCGAATGTTTATTTGTAAACACTACTTTGGTATAGGCACCTTCTGCGCTGCAATACAGAATTGAAGATACTTCTGCAAATTCGTATCCCGCCCTATTGGGCAGAGCAATCTTTTGGTCAGGTGCTTTCTGCTTGATGTTGTGCAGCAGGTTCTGAATATTGGTAGTTCCTTCTGATGATAGTATTTTTTCCTCTGCCTTCCCCACTGCTGCCTTCAAGTCTTCGGGATCAATGGGTTTTAGAAGAAAGTCAACAGCACTGATGCGGAATGCTTTTACGGCAAACTTGTCGAAAGCTGTTGTAAAGATGATGCAGAAATCAATATTACCCAGCATTTCCAGCATTTCGAATCCATTGATCAGTGGCATCTCAATATCGAGGAATACCAGGCGGGGATGTAATTTTTTTATTGCCAAAATTCCTTCCTTGGCAGAAACGCATTGTGCTACAACCTCCACGTTCGGGCAATTATTTCCGATGTCTGTGGCGAGCGCGTCAATGCAATTCTGTTCGTCATCTATGATAATCGCTTTGATCATTTAATATTCTTTGAATGTGAGTAGAACAGTTGTACCGGCAGGTTTACCCTGGTCATCCTTCTTGTCTGTTATTTTAATAGATGCATTCCTTGTATTCAATGTATTGTCAAGATCAAGCCTTGACTGTGTCAGGTGGATGCCTTTCGATTGGTGGTCAGGTGTTGATGACAGGAATTTATTTTGCATAGACAACTCCCTTCCTATTCCATCATCATCTATGATGCAACAAATACTGTGGTCACATTCCTTCACAGAAACATTCACGGTACCTTCTCCACTTCTTGGCATGATGCCATGCCAGATTGCATTTTCGATAAAAGGCTGAACGATAAGCGCTGGAACCCTTACAGACTTCAGGTCTAATGAATCATCGATATTGAAATGGTAGTTGATCCTCTTGCCATAGCGCATTCCTTCCAGTTGCGTGTATAATTTGCAAGTTTCAATTTCATCATACAAGGAAATTTCCCGCTGATCAGAATTTTGGAAAATGATCCTGATCAACTTTGAAAAGGTGGTTAGGTACCTAACAGCATGGTCATCGTTTTTTTGCTGGATAAGCGACTTGATAGAATTCAGGCAATTAAAAATAAAATGAGGATTCATTTGTGCGCGTAATGCCCTTGCCTCCAATTCCAATAATTCTTTCTCGTGCTTTGAGCGCAATTGTTCATGCTTCCGGATACTATTAATCCTCCATTGTACTACCCAAATAACCAACGCAAGTATCAGAATAAAAACCGAAGCAATGAACCACCAGGTTCGCCAGAAAGGTGGTGTGATAAATATGAATAATTTCGTTTCCGGAGACCATGCTCCACCCCACTTTCTTGCTTTCACACTAAAGACATAATTGCCCGGAGCAAGATTGGCAAAGGTTATTTGCCTATTCACATTATTTCTAAAAAACCATTCTTCCTGTGATTTACTTAATTTATAGGCAAATTCAAGGCGTTCAGGAAACGCAGTCTCGATAGCCGAATATGCAATAGAAATACTGTTTTGATCATAATTCAATACCAGCTTTTTCATGTTTTGTGGCAGGGAATCTCTGAGATACGGTTGATTGTTTACAAGAATGGAATAGAAATACGGTGTGGGTCCAATTGCATCCTGCAACAAAGACTCAATAGCTGCATATTGAGCCTTGCCCACAGAAGCAAAACTGTAAAATACCCGGTCGTCACAATACATTTCCTTTGCCGGTCTGTTCAGGATCAGGCCATTATTCCTGTCCAGGTAAATAGATTGACGCGTAATTGTGTTGAACAGAATCTGACTTTTATAAGTGCTGATAAGCAGGTACTCATGATAGGCTCCATAAAACCTGGCTCCACTAAAATCTATGTAGGATTTATCCAACTTCACAGTATCTGTTATCTTAAAACTATGCGGATCGATTTTCCACAAATGACGATCAGGCGAGGACAACCAGAGTACTCCATCAGTGCCCAGGGTATAGGAACATTCATATTTTGCTAAAGGATTATTGTAGTAGGAGGAATCAATGTATAGTATCCTGATCTTCCCGGTAAGGGTATTGTATTGGTACAAATTCTTATTGAAGGAGAAATAGATATAATTTCTTTCCGTATCAGATAAGACCTGGTCATCATAAAAGAAAAAATTGCCGGGAGGCTTATTTCCAGCAGATACTATTTTGTGTTCGGTGAGCAGGAAAGGATCCAGGGTGATCAATTCATTTTGGGAAGAATTAAAATAGAGCATTCCGTTCTTATCCTCCGACACATCATTCATAGCAGAGTCTAATAATTTTAGATGAGGCCATTTTTTCTTAACCGGAATGAAACGTTGGCTTGCAGAATCATATACACAGGTGATAAACCCCAATGCCCATAAATGATTCGCCTTGTCGCGATGAAGCTTCCATATCACCGTAGTATTCAGAAATCCTTTACCGGTATAAAACGGCATTGGAATGGTTCTGATCAGGTGAAAGTCTTTGTCATATTCATTCACTCCATTCCCTAACAATATTCCAGCATAATATCTTTGAGTGGATGCATTCCATATCATACAATTCAATTCCGAATAGACGGTACCGATTTTATCGCCGAGGTGTATTTCTTTAAATAATTGATAACGCGGTGAAGAAACGAAAAGGGATCCACCTTTCACAAAGTAAAGGACTCCATGATGCCCAACCCGTACATTGGTGGTTTGTTGATATTCTTTGTCAAGGTCTGCGTCATGAATGAAAGTGAACCTTTTGGTATGAATATTAAAAATAGCCGGAATGGTATCCCTTGGCGCAATGTAAAATTCACTATCTGATTTTTGCGCAGCATATTCAATGATATGGCCATCCTGTAAGTAGTCCAGCCTGGGCCCCGGATTTCGCAGATAACATTTATAAAAACCCGTCTTCGTATTGTATTCACCCATTCCATATCCCCAGGTATGAAACCAGATAGTACTATCATTCAGCTGAAAAAGCCCGGTGATGCACCTGGAACGCCAGGAGTTGTATTTTTTATCAGCGTTGTTGAAATTAATTTTAAGCTCGCCGGTCATTTTATTAAATGAATAAAGCCCGGTGCCGTAATTTGCTATCCAGATGATATTACTATCCCTCGCGTCTTGCAAAAAATTTCTCGCTGTATTCTCATATCGGCTCGTCCAATCTGAAGGCTTTTCCGGTTTGAAATGATAATGGTGCGAAACGTTTGTTTTTGGATCGTAAGAAAAAAAACCCCTGTCTCCTGTGCCTACCCATACGATCCCTTGCCGGTCAACATAAACTTTTCCGAAAAAAATATCTGATGAAGTGATTTCATGATTGATGGAAAGCTCAATTTTCCTGAATGTTCCGGATTGCCGGTTAAAATAAATCAACCCCGACTCAATTGTTGTAAACCATAAGTTGCCATTTTTGTCTTCGCAAAGGTCAAAGATCCTATCACCAAAGGCTATAGCCTGTCCATTATTTCCGTAATTTACTATCTCACTTCCGTCAAAGGATGCGAGGCCTTTGTTGGTACCAAACCACACTAACCCATCCGTTGTCGGGAAAAGCCTGCTAATCTCCGCTCCCCCCAAAACTTCATCATTTATTTTGCGAAATTGAAACTCCCCGGATGTTTGTGCTGAGATGATTGCACATTGAAAAAAGAATATGACTAATAGGAAAAATCGCATGGTTTCATTGCAATTATTATTGTTTTCATCTATTCTCAATATGAAATTACATCATTGATGTTTTAATTCAGCACTGTAATTGGTAATTAGCAAGTTTGCTTTAATAAGTAGGCTGATTATCGCCCTGCCTTGATTATTTACCTTGTCCTGGCCGGGTCCACTTTGACCAGTTATCAATTCAATTCAGGTAATTACCAAATCAAATAGCAGGGGTAAAAACTATAAGTTCTCAATCCCATAAACCATGGTAATTTGAATCATAAAATATACAGGATGAGAAAAAACGTTTTCATTTTAATAATGATGCAAATGACCATTTGTGTTGCCTCAGCTCAGTCTGTCACAAATGATCTTAGCAATCCGAAATACCGGATTACGGTAAGTACCACTGACGGGAAAGAAGTTTCAGGTTTGCTGATTCAATTGGAAGACAGTGCAGCTATTATTTTTCCCGGCAACCGCAAAGCATGGCAAAGTAAATCTAATGAGCAAATGATGAAAATTAGTTATTCTGAAATCCAACAGGTCAAATTAAAAAGGAGAAATGGAGTGTTGAAAGGAGCACTGATCGGTTTTGGAATTGGCATTGCACCAATTCTTGTAGCAAGTACCGTCATCAAAGATGGCGCACAGGGAGGTGCTTTTGTGAGCATCATTACTGTGCCACTGGGTCTTGCTACAGGAAGCATAGTGGGTGCTACTTCGCAAAAGAAATTTTATATCGGCGGCAGCCAGTCAAATTTTTTGAAATTTAGAAAGAGAATAAAAAATGTCTGATATGTAACTGTGAAGAAAGAGGTAAAGCCTTTGTGAACCAATAACGAAGTGAATTTTCTACACATTTAATAGTTACGCCATCGAATCCCAAATTAATTTCGGGAAATAGCTTTAATGAATATTTCTGCTTACTGAATTGAGCTGCAAATTTTCTGGAAAAAAGGTTTAAATCAGATATCTATTTCCTACCTTTATAACTCACATTAAGCTTCACGAAAAGCCTGACGGGCTGGAGAAAATAACGCTATCTAAAACCCTCCTTGTTATTACTGAAAATTCACAAGCTCCATTCTATCCTAACCAAAAAAGTATTTCAAACCAGAACTGTTGATAACCTTGAACGCCGGTATCAAAAACCAGGTTATGAAATGCATACACACATTGCTATTAGCTACAGCACTATTGTTAGCTTTTAGTGCTTCCGCGCAGGTTCGCTTCCCAGGCAGTACATTCGGGATGGGTTTGAATAAGCCGGATCCAATTTTTAAAAAAGCAAAGGTTCAAAAGACATTTGCCTGGATCTTATTGGGGATAGGTGCCGCTATATACACTTCCCAGGTCATTTCCAGGAATACTAAAATTGATAACAATCCTATCGGATACGCCCGTAACGGTACATCAGAAAAAGTTTTTACGGGAAAAGTAGCAGGAGGATTCTTAATGACTGTAAGCATTCCTCTGTTTATTCTTTCAAAGAAAAATAAAAGAGGTGCAAATTTTGAATTGGCCAGGAAACCCGGAGGCTTACTCATTCACATGCCCATAATTCGCAATTTGCATAGAGTCGCTAACAGGTTAAAAAATGGGAATGGATAATTGAAATCACAACCGTAACAGGTAATGACGAGAATTGCTTGGTATTTTTTTGACCATTATTTATTAACAGTAGTAGATGATGAACTCAAAGCAAACTACATATGAATGCATCGCGAAGTATCTTGAATGAACTAAAAATACCTTACTAAAGCAAAGGAAAAAGCAGTCCATTCATCAACTCATTTTGATGAATTACCAATTCACATTATCTAATTATGGATTTTGTATTGATGCCAGCCAGGCCTTGTTGTAATTTACATGAGAGCGAGAATCTGAGGACCTGGCAGGTTATTATCACCTATCTAAAACCTCATCGCAATTTCTGAAAATTCACTTGCTCATTTTGTCTATTGAAATCAAAGTTGTATAGCCAACCCGATAACTATCTGATCAGATAACAAGCGGACGAAATGCTCCTAAGAAATCCTGTGCCTTTGATAGCTAAAATTCGATTGTTATTAAACCTAAATTAAAATGTGATGAAACAGTTTCTGATGTGTACAATGTTTCTTTTTTTAGTTATTAGTTCATTTTGTCAACAAACAGACCACAGCCAATCATTAACCCAGGATAGCTACATGCGAAAAAGCAACAATCAAAACGCAGTAGCAGGGATACTTCTCGGGGCTGGCTTATTCCTCGTTGCCGTATATCCTATATTCGATCGGTCTAAATCAGGAGACCGTCATATGGTACCAACCATTATTGGAGTCGCGTCAATGCTTGGAAGTATTCCTTTAATTATCGCTGCACACAGGAATAAAAGAAAAACAATGACTGTTTCCACTTATTTCGAGATCCGACAATACCCTGTTCCTGCAATCGCAGGGTTAGGTTTTTATGTTGCGCCAACCTTATCATTGAAAACTAATTTTTAAAACTCTAATAATCAAAAGTACCTCCCTTTGTGGTCAACTTGCCTGCAAATGATTTACGACACAATTTGCCTCACCTCAAGGATGCAACTTAGGAAAGCGCTTTGGTTCAAATTTTAATTCAACAATCAGAAAACATTTTAACCCCACAAAACTGAAGTCATGAAAAAAATACTTTTTATCCTGGCACTAATTACATCGATTATCACCAGCCCTTCCTGCAAAAAAAACAAAAACGATGAAATTACGCTGAAAGGTAAATGGAATGTCGTCAGCATTAAATATCATGAAGTATATCTTGGCGAAAATTACGATGATAATTACACCGGTGTGGCTGGAGACTATATTGATTTCAGGAGTGGGAATATATGTCGTGTTCATATTGATGGTGATGATGATACTTATACATACGAAATTCTAAACAATGACAGATTAGTGATTGAAGAGGACACTTTGCAGATTCAGTCATTAACATCCTCCACTGTCCTTCTATATCAAAAGGTAATAGTAAATGGCACCGATTATTCAGAGAACACTATCAACCTGAAAAGATAAAAGGTGTTTTGGGAAGAATTTAGGGAACAGGATTTTAAGATAATTCAAATTATAAATCGGAAACATGAAATCCATACAAAAATATTTCACCCTTATATTCTTAGCTTTATTTAATCTTACTTCTATCAGTTTGTTTGCCCAACTGCCAGGGGCGGGTGTCAGAGCAGGTCTTTGCTTTTCTAATGTCAAAGTCTATGACCATGATGCAGACTACAAACTCAGAACAAGAACTAAAACAGGATTGCTGGTGGGCATTTACTTTAATGCTGTTGATCGAGATTATTTCATATTAAGGCCAGAAGTAGATTTGGTTCTCAAGGGGTATCAGGAACAATCCAAGCTATACCCTTCGGTATTAGGATATTTGGATTTTTCCTTAGAACTATTATACAAAATTAAAGGCACCCGTAATCATTTCCTCATAGGAATGGCACCTGTTGCAGGGATGAATACCAACGAATCCTATAATTCCACTTTTCCAAGAATAGATTTAGGCCTCGGAGCGATGGCGAGTTATGAATTTGCAATTGGTTTTTCACTTCAGTTGAATTATACCTATGGGCTAACCAAATTCTCAATCAGAGATTCCGATGAGACTAAACTTTCAAATCGGTATTACGGCATAACAGTGGGATATACATTTTGAAACCAATATTCAAGTCATAATTGAATACTTTCCGAAAACCTTACTCTTCTTGAAAAAACAAGAAATGGATTCGGATTATCAACTCAATTGAGGGAGTTATGAATTCAAAATCACTAATGGTTAAATGTATATTGATTACAGGATCAACAAATACTAACTTAAATTGATGGAATGGGATATGCCCGGACGCCTGATGATTCAATCTATTCAAAACACCCCGCAAATATTGAAATACACAGGGCTTCAAATGCAAATATATCCGTGAAAAAATGCGCTTCTCTATTTTGAATTATAGATTCTATAAATCAATCTCTATGATAAAAATATTCATTCTATTACTGGGTATTTATTGTTGTATAACACCTGGAAAAGTCTCTGCACAGATCAACAAATCAGAATCACAATCCGAGTTGCCTTCGACTAAGGCAGACCTTCTTTTGAAAAAGGCAAGGAATCAGAAAACATTTGGGTGGATATTGGCAGGTGTGGGCGCAACTGTTGGCTTAATCACCCTGATTTCCGTTGATGCAAAATTAGACCGGGACCTGGATAGTTATCTCTATAAACGAATTGGCACAGGCGGGTATATAGTGACCGGTACATTATGGGCTGCAAGTATTCCATTGTTCATAGCCTCTACCAGAAACAAGAAAAAAGCTGCTGCTATTCTTAAGTATGAATCAATTGGATTTCTACCTCCTGCCGCTACAGTTAAAGGCTTTTGGGCTGTGGGTATTCATACCGATTTATGACCTATTTGCCATGTTTCGAAAATGAAAATTGCCAAATAATAAATTATCAGAAAATGAAGAGAAAAACAATTCCCCAAAGTGCTTCTACGGGATAGTAATTAAAACTTTTAATTAAGAGCAGTATTGAGGTGCTCATTCCAAAATTGAACTTTTCTATTACACCAACAACCTAAAATAAATAATTATGAAACAGATGCAATTCGTCTATGTATCGATGATTCTTCTTGCTTCTCTTCTTGTATTTGGAGGATGCCACAGGTATTATATGACCAGGAATCCAAACGTAAAAGATAATCCTGCAGAAAAAATTGATTCATTAAAAAACGATCAGAGATATTTTGTTTTACACAATGGTGGAAAAGCATGGCACCTGGGAAGCATAGTCTTGAGCGAAGACAGGCAAAGCATTACCGGTAAGTTAGATAAACTTCCCCTGATTCATCAAACAGCTATCGCCAATCCAAAGAAGATTTACAAGGACTTAGAAGTGCTCAATGAAGTCCACCTCTATATCGCCCAGGACAGCCTGATCAAAGAAGGAGATATCACACTGGGACTTAACCGTATTCAAAAAATAGAAGTGATTGAAAAAGACCCGAAGAGGACAACCAACAGCTACGTCCTGGGTGCTATTGGTTATACCCTGGGAACATTGGTTGTTGTAGGAATTATTATCGCAGCCACCAAGAGTTCCTGCCCTTTTGTAAGCGCATATCATAACAATGAATTTGCATTGCAGGGCGAAATATATGGCGGAGCTATATATCCTCAACTGGCGCGGGAAGACTTCATGCCGCTCCGAATGCAGAGAACAGATGATGGAATGCTGAAATTAAAAATCAGCAATGAGTTGAAAGAGCGGCAATACACTGATTTTGCAGACCTGATGGTCGTAACTCATGACAAAGACATGCAGGTGATAGCCGATGAAAAAGGGAACCTATATAGTGTCAACCATCCCCGGGTTCCATTATCGGCATGGACCGGAGATCACAAAGACGCTTTGCCTGCCCTGAGTAATAAAGATGATAATGCTTTATTGCATTTTGATGACAGCACTTCTGCAAATGGTACGAACCGGGTGGAAATGAAATTCAATAACCCCGGTAATTCGAATAAAGGAAAACTCATCCTGTCTCTCAAAAATTCTTACTGGTTGGATTACCTGTATGGTGAACTGGCAAAAAATTTCGGCAGTTACTATGCCACTTATGTAAAGAAACAAACCAGGAAACCTGCTGCTGAAATTCTAAAATGGGTGGCCGATCAAAAAATTCCACTTCAGGTTTCTATAAAGACCGCCACCGGCTGGAAGAAAATAACAGAACTCACAACCATCGGCCCCCTGGCCACCAGGCAGATCGTAGTGCCTGTAGATCTCACCGATCTTCACAGTGATCCGATCGAGATTCAATTGAGCAGTGGATTTATGTTTTGGGAAATAGATTACGCGGCGATGGATTTTTCCAATGATAAAAATTTCCAGGTAGAATCATTAACTCCTCTTTCAGCAACAGATGAAACCGGAAAGAATGTATTGACACTATTGAAAAATAAAGATGGCAAATACCTCGAGCAGCCGGTACCCGGCAATGTGGTAACGCTTGAATATAAGGCTAAGCCGGTGGATGAAACCAAGTCGCAATCATATTTCCTGCATACAAGAGGTTACTATACGCATGTCAGGGACTTCAAAGGAGCGCCTAAGGTTGCTTTTCTGAGGCAGTTTGAAAAGCCCGGAGTATTCCCTGTTTACAGTTTGAAACTCTATAAGCAGTTTTCAAAAACACCCATGGCTTCATTGGCAAAGCAATAATTTTTAAAACTTAATTCATGATTGTGATTGAAACAATTTTTAAATGCAACCGCCGTGTGGTCTCCGGCCATCGGCATCAAAATATTTTCCAACCCTATAATTGCCGTTGGTCGGAGACCAGACGGCGGTTATAGGATTTTCTTCATGCTGTGCCTGTATTCATTGGTACAAAAAAGTACATGAAAGTGTCCCCGCTATAATAATCTTTAAAACGCAAAAAAATCGATCCCTCATTCTGAAAAATAAAATTTATGGAAACAACCATCCCAACATTGCAAAAAACATTTTTAGCGAATAATACCCATTTTAAGATGCCCATTTCCGATGAGGAAATTTCAGATTTAAACGCCTGTGGTTTTCTTGAGAGGAAAATTATTCTCTTCGCCATCAAAGCAAGGCTTTTCCTGCTGGCATGTATCTCCATTAAGAATCCCAAAAGGATATGGCAGACCAACAAGACAATGAACATGCTCCGAAAGAATGTTTGGGCGGGGAAGATCAACAAATTGTACCGCATCAGCGGAAAATATTATTTCTCTATGTACTCACCCGGTTGGCCTTCTAAAGAATTTGATGAAGTGTGCAAGAGCGAATTCAGAAGGCACCGTTCCGAAAATGGTTACCAGTCTGAGAAAACAAATTTTGTATTTCTTGCCATCACACGCAAGTGCCCGATGCGTTGTGAACATTGTTTTGAATGGGACAATCTCAATCTTCGTGAGAGCTTTACAAAAGAAGACCTTATACAAACGCTGGATTTCTATCAGAAGCAAGGTGTACAGCAATTTCATTTCAGTGGCGGGGAGCCAATGGTGCGGTTCAAAGATCTGTTAGATCTACTGTGGCATGTCAAGGGCAAATGTGTAACATGGGTGTTAACTTCCGGGTTCAATTGCACTTCCGAAAATGCGCGGTTGCTCAAAAATGCAGGCTGCACCGGAGTAGTAGTGAGTATCGATCATTACATTCCTGAAATGCACAATATTTTCAGGGGCCATAAGGATTCATTTCAACATGCCACTAACGCAGTGAAAGCTGTGAAAGAAGCAGGCTTGGTCTCTGCCATCAGCGTGTGTGTTACCAAAGCATTCATCGATGGTGGGCATTTACATCCTTATCTCGAATTTGCCAGGAATCTCGGAGTGCAATTCGTTCAGTTTCTGGAACCGAGGGACATCGGACACTACGGTGGGAAAAATGTATTGCTGGAAGATAAACATATCAGTGCGCTTGAAGATTTTTTTGCTGCGATCAATCATTCCGATGCTTATCAGTATTACCCTACCCTGTTGTATCATGGCTATCATCAGCGCCGGGTAGGTTGCTTTTCCGGTAGCAGAAGTGTATATATAGATTCAGCAGGCGATGTGCATTCGTGTCCCTTCTGCCACACCAAATCATTTAATATCATTGAACTCTTTCGCAGCGGCAATCCCATTCCTCAAAAAGAAAATGCTTGCCCATTGTTTGAAAAGATTGCTTAGGACTATTGAGTAGTTAAGAGGCATTAAACAGAATGGTTGTGGTTGATTCGCAGGAATTGAAAACGCGTGAAATTATTTTCTAAACCTGGTATCCGGCAAAAATTAAAAGGGAAATTTGTTTCTTGATTAAAATTTGGTATTAAAATCAGTCTTATTATTAAACCAAAAGTTATGAAGCTATTTCTTACGGTATTAATCGTTCTCACATTTGGTTGCATTATATCTTGCAAAAAGAATAGTTCGGGCGTTACGATTTCAAGTGAAGAGAAGCAACTGTTAGGTCATTGGGATCTTAGACGAGTAACAATTGAAGAACCAGGGCAGCCCACTATTACCAATAATATCAACTCTCCCACAAATTGTTTCATGGAGTTTGAAAAAGGCCGCGCTCCTCTTGAAGATTCGAGATCTGAAATATATTCGAATACAAAAGCAGTACAGGACAATAAAGACTGTAGCTGGTTAATGAATGCCTGGAGAATCAACAATGATGGTAAACTCCTCCTGGCATCGGTTGATACTGTTTATGCCACTATATTATTTGTATCGGTTGATTCATTGGCATTGAAAAGGCCTTTTCCCGGCCCAATCGGAAAGACTATTACGTACTGTTTAAACAAGTAGGGTTACTAAAAAGTTGCCAACAATGTAGCTTCATCAGTAGTTATATCGCGTAGTTTTTCCACTGCCTAAACAGATGCGAGTCATAATTGATGTATGCAGGAACAACATTTTTTTCCCATTAGCAGGATTGGGTTACGCCATGGTCCTGGCGCATTTCATATCCGTTAGCATTCGCATTTGAAACGAATCCCATTGGCTGAATGGCAGGCCAATATCAAATTAATAATATAATTTACGCAAGAATTGTAAGATTAGAATAGTGGCCTGATGTTACATATTTAGTACGCCCTTGACTGTTTATTAATCTTTCTTATTGTAATGAACCAACTTATCAAACTTGGCCGGTTTCTTTATGGAATTGGCATTGCTGCTGTGGGCTTACATCAGATCATTATAAAAGGCTTCCGGTCAGAAGTGGTACCACCATTTCCTGCATTGAGTAAATTTCCTTCATTCTTGCCAATCCTCATCGGAGCCGTTTTAATACTTGCCGGCGTTGCTATTTCAGGGCTAATAAATATAAGGCCCGGAATAAAAAGAAATATCAGCCTTTACCTCGGTTTAGGATTTCTTCTGCTATTCATTACGTGCCAGGTACCTTATGTTTTTCTCTACAATAGCGATAAGTTACTCCATATAGATTATTGGTATGATGCCGCGGAAGAATTGGCCTATTGTGGCGGAGCATTTGTGATGGCCGGTTCATTCTTTCAAAATGATTCGGGCCAGCGAAGTAATAATTCTCTTATCGTATTTTTGGAAAAATTTATTCCGATTGGAGGAATTTTCTTTTCTGCCCTTATGATACTATTCGGATTCAGCCATTATGTATTTATTGAAATAGTATCCACTATGGTGCCCAAATGGTTTGGAGTGCCTTTCTTTTGGACATACCTTACTGGCACAGCCCTCATCGCAGCGGGCTTAGCAATTTGCCTTAAAATATGGATAAAACCTGTTGCACTTCTGTTGGCAATCATGCTTTTTTTCTTTTTTATTTTTTTCCATATACCGGATGCTGCTGCCAACCCGAATGCAAACGGAGGCGCTGAAATTGTACGTGCCTTTGTTGCATTATTATTCTGTGGAATAGCGCTGGGCATTGCACTGACAAGTGTTAGCAGAAGTTTAGCGATACAGCAATCCTGAATCAAATTGATTTTTTCTGGTTGGATGGAATCTTACCGATCTGGTAGTGCTAACACAGCATGGTTTCTTTTTCTTGCTATCAATTTTGCTCACCCTTTCTTGGGTATGGAAGAGACGTTGTGGATTTAATTTCAAATGAAATCTACTCAAACCTGACATCATTTATAACTGCCACTTTGTAGAAGTGTTACTTCAGGCATTCTGAATCCATAACACATTTCAAGAGGTGCCCTTTAAAATGTAATATGAAATCCCGATGGCAAGGTTGGCACGGAACAAAAACAATCGAAGCCATTTGCAAATTGAAGGGCGTTAGCCATGCTTCTCAACGAAAAAAGGACTACCGTGACCAAAGCCCGCTCGGGTCACGGTGCGTCCATTTTTGTGAAAACCGAATACCGCCAGAATATTAAGCATTCAAATACCTACCGTGCTATGTTGAATTTTCTGATCAAATCTAAAGACGGATCCATGCTTCTGATAAGGTATTCACCACTGCTCAATCCATTCAAATTGACCTGGTATGTATTATTGCCCTTGAATAAATTTACTTCCATTTCTCTGACCACTCTGCCTACTCCATCTACCACTATCAGTTTTGTCTTGAGCGTTTTTTCTGAACTGATCACCACATTCAGAACGTTACGCGCAGGTACCGGGTATAATACCATTCCCATATTGTTTACCTCACAATTGGTTCTTATGATACTGGTAAATGTTGCATGCCCATCCAAATCCACCTGCCTGATCCGGTAAAATGCATCACCACCAAATCCATCAGTTAAATGGTAATCATGCGCAGCAGAAGTAGTACCGGAGGCTTTTACTTTGCCTACTGCAATCCAATCATTACCGTTGAAGCTGCGTTGTACTTCGAAGTAATCAGCATTGTGTTCTGATGCAGTTGACCAACTTACCAGTGCGCCTTTATTGGTACACTTAGCATCAAATCCGGAGAAGGTAACCGGTGCAACACTGGAACCTAAAGCAAGTGGAGTGTTTAAATCAGGACAAAGGAAATCATACGATGTAAGGCCTCCATCAGAAGACAGAGAGTTTTGAGGAATAGTAGCTCCAGGTTCAGGAGTAGCATACCCTCCTTCCGGTTTCGCTGATCCTAAAGTCCAATAAGTTAGTTGCCCGACCGGAGTCCATGTGTTAGTAATCGGCGCATTGGGTACGCCTTCATTTTGTTGAAAAGTTATAATCATTCTCCTGTCAAAAGTCTGTCCACCGTAAGACACATTAACAGTAGTGCCTGTACGATTATCAACCCCCTGTGCCCAGCCTGACGAAGTAAGCAAAGGGCCCTGCATCGTTGTAGTATTGGTAGGTGTTGGCATCAACATGCTGGACTGATACACGAAACTCAATCCCATACCGTCTCCTAACACAGTACCTGTAGATGTCATTAGTTCGAACTGAATCGTTACTGAGCCGGTAGCCGGGCCTGCCCCGTCCGGATCTACAGAGCTGAAGTTAGTTTGAACTATCCTCATAGAAACTGTCTGAGCTACTACACTGTTTGCTATCAGCAAAAAAATAAATGGTAGTATTTTTTTCATCTTTCTTTAGATTTAATGCTTATTTATTTACTTCCTTCTCCAGGTACATGAGAAGTCAATACTTTTTCTGTTCCATTTTGTTTACTTGAACTTGATGCAGCAAATGCTGCAATCGAAGTATTTGCTACGCTTACGTCTGCTGAGGTTACATTCATGTCCAAATTTGTATCTCTCACATTGTACACATTCGAATTTCCTGAGAGTGGCCCTGCAATGGCAACCTTAACCGGTGTAATATCAGATGATGTCACGGATCCATTGCTATTTACATCACCTGGCCACATTCCATGCAAGGTGCTTCCAATACCCGAAGCGGCTAAGATTACCGTAGGATCAGAAGTAGCTCCCGGCTTCTTATACGAGTTAGTTAATACTGAAAAATCATTGGTAAAATCTCCGGTTACATTCGATGGTATCGAATTACTCATAATAGCGAGGTGGTTCCGGTGGCGCACTACAATAAATGCACCTCCTTGTTTTGTAATATCAAAGGCTATAGGAGTGACGCCATCGAGTCCAACAACAGTACCATTGTTCAACAAAAAACCTGCGCTGCGTCCAGATATGGTTGAAGCATTGGCATCGGCAGGTAATCCCGAAGAGGGTTTCCTATGCTCGATAAGAATCCAGTCCACAATGTTAGCATTTGGAATGGAAGCCACAGACTCTGTTCCTGAATAATTGTAGGGTGCTCCGGTATATGGTTGGGAAAGAGGAAGCAGATTATTAGCATCGAGAATCGTGCGCATGAGTCCACTTGGATTGTTCCAGGCACCTTTAATATAGGCTGTCAGATTAAAAGTATATTTCGGATCAGCCAGTTTCCATTCATTGGCCAGATCAGCACCGGGTATCCCTGTTGTGGATACATAATGATTCACCAGGTCGTGACTAACAGGTGTCAGCCGGCCATTCCATTCAGAAGAAATCAATTCCCAGGGCACAATGTTCGCCTCTACATTTGTATTCAATTCAGATGTGAGATATGGAAAGCGAATGTCTGCAGAAAATCCTGTACCTCCTGTCTGACTAAATAAAAATTTTCTTTTTACTTCTCTCTCAGTTTGGGACGGGTCTCCTCCTCCACTTTGTGGGAGCATGGTAACTGTAATGCTTGATGGAGCCGTGCCGCTATTGGTTGTTACCTGCATGTTGGTTTGATTAAACATTCTTGCAGCACCATTGGTCCATCCTGTCCTTTGCACCTTACCTATGATTTCATTTCCCGGATTAAAATTATAGACTGCGCTTACCGGTGATGATAATAAGTAGGAAGGATTTGTGATCGGGTCGGTAGTAAATGTGCCGGAAAGAAAATCCAACTTTGTGTTCACCGTAGCAGTACCACCTAACTTTACAACATCAGTACTGGTAGTTTTATTGATCGTGAGGTAATTGATCACAGATCCTCCGGCAGTAAGAATAGAAGTTCCTGTGCCTGACATGATCAGTGAATCTTCATTTCCTGTGGATGTATAAGTAGCCGAGTTTAAGTAATTGCCCTGCACTTCTATCTTGCCATCGTTGGTGATGGTGCCGCTTGCATTCGTCAGATCGCCCATCACCTTTATGTAGGCATTATTCTGAATGGTGATGGTAGCTCCATTGTTATATAATTGAGCTTTAGCTCCTGCAGAAAGCGCAGTGAATGCAATGATGAACCGTAATTTTCTTTTCATAATTCAAAAATTGAAAATGCTGAATTGAATGCTGTATATGAAAGAACTAAAATCCCGTAATGTATTGTTTCCGGAGGATAATGGATTTGCTATCGAAATTATCAAAGAAATTCCTTACACAAATGAAATACTTTTTTCACCATTTGAATACCACATATTTATGTGGTTTTTAAGGATATCTTCTGATTTTAAGGTTAGAATACTATTCAATCCCGCTCATTTCTTCTCTAATGCTTCAATGCGTTTTCTTAATTCATCTATCAATTCTTGTTGATCCCTGACTATCGAAGGGATTTCGCTTTGCTCAACTTGTTGCTTTAATTGTTCAATGATTATTTGCTGTTTACTGTTTTTCTCTAACTGGTCTTTAATCATTTCCTCCTGTTCTTGTACTGCTTTTACCAATGGCATGATGAACTGGCTGTAGGCAAGGCTGTAGTGGTCTCGGTCATTAGCGGGTTTGTGTATGCCATCAAAATCATAACCCAATTCTTTTGCAATTTTTTCTACATCCTGCGCTACAAAACCGGTGTGCAGTATTTGTTCACCTGTGTAAGAAGCAGGATAAATATTGCTATTGTTTATTTCTCCGGTTCGGGTATAGTTGTCTAATTTTTTGGTATCGAAATAATAAGTAACGGGTTT
>CAZGNJ010000029.1:0-23945 GCA_964526985.1 uncultured Ginsengibacter sp.
AGTTCCTCCCGAAGCAGTCAACTGAGCAGAATCAAAGTCGCAAACAGATGCATCACCTGTAATCGTAATACTGGGGAGTTCATTGACAACCACATCAAACCCAATTGCCGTGATGCAACCAACTTCATTTCCTACTGCTATAACATAGTGGGTACTCGTTTGTGGAGAAGCCATCGGATTGCTAATATTAGGATCGGATAAACCAGTGTCAGGTATCCACCGGTATTTGTTACCTCCAACTACATTGAGTTGAATCGAATCATTCTTGCAAAGGAAAGTATCTCTTACAGGAGGGATGATAAATTGTTTGATTTCAATTGTCTTTGACCCGGTTGCTACACACCCATTTACATCCTTTGTAGTTAACGTAACATTGAATGTTCCATATTTTTTATAATCGTGGATGAAATACTGACTTGAATTAGTAAATCCATCACCCATGTCCCAATTCCAATTTATTATTTTTGATCCAGCAGAATTGGATGGCCCGGCTACGTCAAGAAATGTGCAGCTTTTAATCGTGTCAGTGAAATCAACTATTTGAAGCCCTGGCACAAAAGGAACTCCCATTTCAAAATTCCCTTTGTAAGAACTAAATACTAAACCCTTATCACCTGGGCCAGCTCCGTATGGGTCATTATTATGATAAACATTCACGCCATTATTTCCACCAGACACATTGATCGAGTAGTTTGATGAATTGATTTGGGAAAACATGATGACACCTCCACCACCACCGCCTCCCGGGCCGTGTAGCACATTCTGCGCTATGTGGTTTGCGCCATTTCCTCCAGTTGCCTCAATAGATAGGTTATCACTTAAAGTAGCAATATTCAGTAACACAGTGCCACCGGCTCCTCCACCACCCATTCCATCTTTGCATGATGCTGGATTAGGCGCTTCTGTAGCATGGTTCCCATTGGATTTAATTCCAAAACTATTGGCCATCAAATTGTCAGCAGCGATGATAACGATGCCTCCTCCATTACCCGAGGGAAATTCAGCATCATCATTTGCCTGCCCCATTCCACCTGCCCCTCCCATAAAGAGTTTATCCAAAGATGAACTATAAGAAAGGGACTGACCACCTTTGCCACCTACGTTTTCCGCAATGGTTTTTCCTGTAGCCCATTGATCGCCACCATTGCCTCCCTTACCACCATTTCCACCTCCACCACCTCCGGAATTGTGTGCATTACCTCCACCGCCGCCATTGCCGGCCGCACCTCGTCCGTAGTATTTATTGGAGGAAAGACTGGAAATTCCTTCTCCCTTTTCAGCTCCCTTGTTTGAATTCTTATCATAGAAATACCCCACTTCATTCATTGTTACAAGGCTGCTGTGCATTGGCAGGCCATGCCTGAAGCCTTTTCCGCTTACATCAATATTGGCTTTCAGATTGAGTTGATTCTTTATGTTTAAAACTAATACTCCCCCTTTAGTACCATCCCATGGCAGGCAAGTCAGCACTGCATTTGTATCCATGTTTTTAAAGTAAGGGACTCGTATCAATTGGACTTTTCCATTGGGAATATCATAATTTCTTTTCAGGGTATTCAATAGTGTTAGACTATTTCCAGACTTAGATTTTACGATATTAAATTCATAGTTGCCGGCATTGTTATAATTATCAATCTTACCAAAATTGGGTGTGTCTGAAGAATCAATCCCGGCACCCTTCATTTGCATGAGGACAACTGTGTCTCCGGCATTAAATTTATCAGGCTTGCTCACAATGATTTCATTAGTACACGAAATATAATTGGTTACTTCTGTGTAATCATTCACAATTATGGAATCTGTTATCTGGGTACCACAGGAATCAGCAACAAAATCACAGGTAGGGGAGGTTTGATTGATTGTTGCCCCACCTACAAGTGTTCCATTCCAACTTGCATTTCCTTGTTTATTAATAAGGTTATCGAAGGTATAATAGGCTTGCAATCCGGATTGTGTGGTTGGATTGGGCAAAGAGGTGTTCATATTTGCCCTGATCTCTGATTGCGATCTCGCGACATTCCAAATGCGCACTTCATTGATATATCCGAAAAACTGAGTGTTCCAATACTCATAAGCATAGTAGCCAATCCGTGTATGATAATTGTTTTGATAAAGATCACCAGAAGCGGCTATTTGAGACATCAGATAACCATTGCGGTAAAACTTGAGACTGGTTCCATCATATACCATTGCGATATGATAGATTTTGTTGTCTTCAATTTTACATATATCTGGCGTTTGGAAAAAGCCGTTTGAGGTAGTAATGCTGCAATACCCTGGCCGCAGAAGATAGTTGTTGTCACTGGGGTCTGTATGTTTGGAAACTATATCCCCAGTGTTAAATACAGGATTATTTTTGGTTTGTAAAATAGTAGCTTCAATGGTTAATTGATCTCCGGGGATATTTAACACTCCAATATCTACAGCAGAAGTTTTGGATGGAGTGCTGAGCAAGATTGTAATGCTGATGTACACAAAGATGTCACTTCTTCGCTGGTAATTGCCCTGTCATAGATTCTTACATCATCAATCACACCACTAAACCACAGGGGATCATCTTTCCACCAACTGCCAATAATCAGATCAGTTGTGGAGCATTGTGTAGCATTAGCAAATGGTACACTTTCTTCGGTCACCAAGACGCCATTCAGGTAGATTTTTTCCTTTCCGTTATCAAAAGTATTTACAACGCAATTCCATTCACCAAGTTGAACAATTGAAGGTGATTGGATAGTATAAGCATAAGTAGGTGGTACACCAGCAGAGCAGTCGCCCAAAGGCTTTATTGTGCCAAAGTAGGACTTCCCTGCTTCATGAAATATTCCGGAATTGAATGAGGCAGCTAATCCTGTTTCATATCCAATTCTTCCGACAAGGACCTGCTCTCTACTTTGATCTGTTTTGAAGTAATAGCAAATACTATATGCTGCTCGTGCCAAAGCACCATTGTCCTTTATGACAATGTTGCTGTTTAATCCATTAAACAGAAAAGCGCTGTTGTCGGTGCCAAATCTATTTTTGGTTAATTGGACATCTCCATTTATTGTACCATGAAAATTATTGCTTATAGAATTGTTGGCATTTCCATCAAATGGGTAATACGCAATCAAGCCATTGGACAAGTCAACCTGGCTAAAACAATTTTGTGAAAGAATCAAAATCAGAAATAATAAAAGATATTTCATAAGCAGTTTCGGATATCAAAACAAACAAAATTTGACTCATGGAATTATCAGGGCCTCAATTTGCAGTTTCTTTGGTAACAGTTTCAAAAGTAGCATTGCAATAATAGGCAAAAACTCTTATCGAACTAAATTTTTGTATCCAGAAATTCGTATTACAAAAATCAGAATGAATTTGTTTTAAATTTAATACTTAGTCTGAAAAAATCATTCAATTTAAGAACTCAAACAACACCAACATAATTGCCTGGCGTCACAGATTTCAGCTCTTTCTTGACCTTGTTTGAAACAGAAAGTGAATCTATAAATGCTATAAAATCCTGCTGGGATATTTGAGATCCGATTCTCGTCAGTTGTTTCAAAGCCTCATAAGGATTGGGATATTGCTCTCTTCTCAAAATGGTTTGTATAGCTTCTGCCACCACGGCCCAGTTACTTTCCAGGTCAGCATCAATTTTTTCTTTGTTCAATATCAACTTTGAAACGCCTTTTTCTATTGACTGGAATGCGATAAAGGTATGTGCCATTGGTACGCCAATATTCCTCAACACAGTTGAATCAGTGAGGTCTCGTTGCAGTCTGGATATGGGCAATTTTGAAGACAGATGTGAAAAGATGGCATTTGCAATTCCGAGGTTTCCTTCTGCATTCTCGAAGTCGATCGGATTTACTTTATGGGGCATGGCGCTGCTGCCCACTTCATTTTTCTTTATTTTTTGTTTGAAATAATCCATGCTAATGTAAGTCCATACATCCCGGCAAAAATCAATCAGGATCGTGTTGATGCGGCTGAGTGCATCAAAGTGCGCAGCCAGCATATCGTAGTGCTCTATCTGGGTAGTGTGTTGCTGCCGTTTCAGGTGAAGTCTTTCTTTGAGAAACTGGTCTCCGAATTTTTTCCAGTTCATCTTTGGAAAGGCCACATGATGTGCATTGAAATTGCCGGTGGCGCCGCCGAATTTTCCTGTGTGTGGAATTCTTTGCAACAAATCCAGATGCTGATTCAATCGTTCTTCAAAAACTTTTATCTCTTTTCCCAACCGGGTAGGGGATGCCGGCTGTCCGTGAGTGCGGGCCAGCATGGGAACGTTTTTCCACTCAGTCGCCATTTTGTTGAGCTGACCCGCCAGGTTTTTTATTTGCGGAATGTATTGCTCATTTAATGCATCGCGCCACAGCATTGGGTTGGCTGTGTTGTTGATATCCTGTGAAGTAAGGCCAAAATGTACCCATTCAGATACTTTTTCTAATCCAATCTCTTTTAGTTTGTCTTTCAAAAAATATTCCACGGCCTTTACATCGTGATTGGTGATCTGTTCGGTAGCTTTTATCTTTTCAGCATCCGATATAGAAAACTTTTCCAATATGGAGAGCACCTGCTTTTCGCTTTTTGACGGTAGTTTGAAGAATTGCTTTTGAGCCAGGAAAATAAAATAATGTATCTCAACAGCAAGCCGGTATTTGATCAAAGCAAATTCGGAAAAATAAGCAGACAAAAAATCTGTTTTGGAATGGTAACGGCCATCAATTGGCGAAACAGCAGTAAGTGGGGTCAATTGCATGAGGGATGGAACTTTTTGTTTTTTGGGAAATGAACCTTTCATTCAGTTTCACTATCCTATTTTTGCTGCAAAATTAATTGAATAAGGCTATTTCTAAATCCCCATTCTTTCACCAAATGAATCTTATCAACAGAATTTTAAATGTCAACCTGATCAAGCCGGCTATCAAGTCCACTATTATGAATGGGCGAGGCAATATAAAGGAAGAGTTTCCTACAGATTTCAGTGCAGATGAGAAGGAATTGATAGGATCTGTTGCATCAATTACAATGACGAGCCAGGAAAGGCTTGTTGCACTCATTCGTTCTATTGATTACCTTTTAGCAAATGGGATAGACGGAGACTTTGTAGAATGTGGAGTGTGGCGTGGTGGCAGCATGGCACTGGCTGCAAGAAAATTGGTAGCTGCAAATGACACAAACCGCAGATTATTCTTGTTCGATACTTTTGAAGGGATGCCTCCTCCGACAGAACATGACCGGAGTGCTGCAGATCATACAGCGGCCGCAATTCAACTGCAACATGCTGATAAATTTGCCGGTAATAATGTCTGGTGCTATTCTACTCTCGTTGAAGTGAAAAGTAATCTGAATGTTACCGGGTACCCGGAGAAAAATATTTTTTATTTTAAGGGAAAAGTTGAAGACACATTGCCGGAACTATCTGTTGGAAAAATAGCAATGCTCAGGTTGGATACAGACTGGTACGAATCTACAAAGCACGAATTGGAGACATTATTTGATCAATTAGTTCCGGGTGGCGTCATGATCATCGATGATTATGGCCACTGGAGTGGTGCAAAGAAGGCTGTTGATGAATTCTTTGAGAAGAGAAATTTACCGGTTTTCCTGAACAGGATTGATTATACTGGCCGGTTGTACATTAAAAATTAATTATGGCGAATATTTTTTCATCTCTGTTTGGAAAGAGAGTCTCTTACAAAAAAGATTTTCCTGTAAGTGGAGCAGTTTACGAATCGATTATTAAAAAAAACAGGGGATATCTCGGACAAATCCCTGATTGGATTGATGAATCCGCTTTTAAGGATTCCTGCTTTCAATATGGTGTACCCGATTTTATTCGTGGAGACCTTAACAGGCCAATCAACCATCAATCTACTTACACGGATATCATGGTGTATCTGGCACAAAAGAATTTTCAGAGTATCCATTACCTGGAGATAGGGGTTTCTGTTGGCAAGAATTTTTACCAGGTTATGAAATCGTTGCCACAAGGGCATTTCATGGGATTTGATATAGAAGAGATCAATCCAGTTCTGGCAAACAGGATGGAATTTGTTTCGGAAGAAAAATGGGATACACCAGCCAATAGTATCAAGAAGAATAGCTCGTCATTGAAGCGATACGACTTTGAAGGCAAGCGTGTAGAATACCTTGCGGGTGATGTATGGGACGAGAATAGCTGGAAAAAATTGAGTGGCAGAAAGTACAACATGGTATTTTCTGATGCGCTTCACTCTGATGAGGCAATTCTTTTTGAGTTTGAAATGCTGGTAAAATATCAGTTATTGGCGGATAAGTTCATTATTTTTTGGGACGACCTGCATGGAAAAATGAAGAAGGCATTCTTGAATATCGTCAGCAGGTATGATCAACAGTACAAGATTGCAGACGTTTACCTTATCCAGATCAATGGTTGGATCGGGCAACACGAACCAAAGCACCCCGTAGGGATCATTTCAAATTTCGATCTGCAGGCATGAATATTCTCGTCAACTTTTCAGGGAAAAATTTTGAAGAGTCCAGGTTAAGGTTGAATGCCAGTGCAGCGAAATTTGGCATCGATAAAATATATTCATTTGATGAATCTCACATAAAGGATTCGTCATTTTATGCTTCTAATAAAAAAATATTAGATGCTGCTATTGGAGCCGGGTATTGGCTGTGGAAGCCATATCTGATTGATGAAGCATTCCAAAACGCACAAGAGGGAGATACTATTATTTATTCTGATGCAGGAATAGAAATCATCAATGACTTGTCACCACTCTTAGACATTTGCAATGAAAAAAGTATTGTGCTCTTTAGAAATGCCTTTTTGAGAAACAGGTATTTGATCAAAAGGGATTGTTATGTGTTGATGCATTGTGATGAAAAGAAATTTTGGAATGGCCCCCATGTAGATGCATCTTTTTGCTTGTTTAAGAATAATGAGTTTTCCCGAAAATTTGTACGTGAGTGGCTCGGCTATTGTTGTGATCCACGCATACTTACGGACGAGCCCAATGTTATGGGCAAGAAGAATTTTTTTGGGTATAAATTTCATAGGCACGACCAGGCGGTACTTTCATTGCTGGCAATAAGATACCAGGTAGAGTTGTTCAGACAGCCTTCCCAATATGGTAATCATTATAAAATGGAACAATTCAGAATACCGGGAGAGCCTAATTGTATCAGTCAATTCAAAACAAGGCAAGTAACATTTTATTCTGCCGCACCAATGATCAATTCTTTGTATGGACAAGTATTGGATCATCACAGGAAAAAAACAGAGACAAGAATAGTTGGATCACAGGTGGCCGGACGGGGAATTATGAAGAAAATAAAAAGATGGATATTTAAGATCAATAAATTTCTCAGCAGACAATAACTACTATGAGCCCTAAGGTATCGGTCATCATTGCTACATTCAACGCGGCAGTTCACATCAGGAAGGCTATCGATAGCTTTTTGTCTCAGACTTATGATTCACGGGAATTGATCATCATTGACGGTGGTTCATCTGATGATACTGTCAGTATTATTAAGGAGTATCAGAATGGTACTATCAGGTGGATCAGTGAGCCAGATAAGGGTGTATATGATGCAATGAATAAAGGAATGGTTATGGCAACAGGGGAGTGGCTGTACTTTTTGGGAGCAGATGATTTTTTTATGGATGAGTCGGTTTTGGAAAAGGTCTTTGTCAATGACCTTGCAAACACTGACATTGTGTATGGAGATGTTTACAGTGTATTACTGAAAAGAAATTATGATGGCCCTACAAATGAAGAGAAACTATTGTTCAGCAATCTTTGCCATCAAAGTATTTTTTACCGGAAGGAAGTTTTTGAGAAAGCAGGTAACTATAACTTAGAATACAAGTTGTTTGCGGATTGGGAATTCAATATCCGGTGCTTTATTCAATACAATTTTTGCACGAAGTATGTACCTGTCGTTATTGCCGAGTATGCAGCTTCAGGAATCAGTACACTTAACAAGGACATGAATTTCCTGCGTAACTTCCTTTTTCCCGTAAATCTCAAATACCTCCTTGAGGTGGGAGACGGGCGGTTAAGAAATATCAAATACTATGACCGGTGGTGGAGGCTCCTGAGAAGTATGAAAACAGGAGATAGCCTGAAAGACCTTTCCAATGGAATTCCTGTTCCCCGGAAAATTATTAGAATGCAAGGATTTCAGAAGTTGATTCCGGAAAAGATTTTGTTTGTTGGAATATTCTCAAAAGCACTGATGATGGTGAGTTACCTTTTCAACAGGTGATTGCAAAATGATGCAGCTATTTAGCAGGAGTCGCGATCCATTGTTGTCCTTCATATTCTTCCAACGAGTATCCTAATTCATGCAACAACAAAAGAACTTCTATAGGTTTGTATTCAAAACGACTTGTAAGCTGACCATTCAATTCAAAGATAATAGTAGGCTTAAATCTTCTGAGCGTCTCCGCTGCGCCTTTAAATACCAACAACTCAGCGCCTTCCACATCTACCTTTAGAAAATTTATTTTTTCTGAATTACGTATCTCGTTCATGCCGTCAAGCCTTACGGCTTTCATCGATTTACCTCCGGGATTTGGTTCTCCGTCAGTCACTTCTTTGATATACCTGAATGCGTCTCCGGTTTTCAAATGCGCATCGTTAGTGGCCTCTGAGATCATTTCAATTGTTGATTCCTTATCAGACAAAGCAAGGTTGAATGCAGTAACATTACTGCATGAATTGATTTTTAAATTATCCAGCAGAATTTGAAAAGTTTCTGTATCCGGTTCAAAAGCATAAATTTTTCCGGATTCACCAATAATACCTGATAGGAAAATGGAATACATTCCGGTATTGGCACCAATGTCCAAAATTACATCTCCGGGTTTTACCATTGAATTGAACATCTCCAAAGTGTGATATTCAAACGACTTCTTGCGACCAACCAGGAATTCATGTTTATATAATAACTCACCAATATCTCCTTTTCGTTGGTACTTGATCTTTTTTCCGGGAAATATTTTTATTGAAAAAACTTTTGACCTGTTAAATGGAAGACGCCAAATAAATCCACGAAACTCCATATAGTAGATCGATAACAATCTTCTCGTCTGCTTCCACAAAAAATTACCGCTCATGGTACTAATCGGTTATTAAAATTCAGCAAATATAATCTATGAAGTGCTTAATAATTTCTTCATTTGAATATAGCCGGCTCTCCGTTCACCAATAATTTCCATTTATTATAAAACACTTCCTTCCCAAACAACGCCTTCGCTTCCTTGTTATTCCTTATTCCCATTTCCTTTAGCAACTGTCTGTCGCTTGCCAGCATGGAAAGCGCTATCAGTGAATCTTCCACAACCATGATCTCATTCTTGTGATCCGGTATCAAAAATCCATTCACCCCGTCTTTGATATAATCGGGAATCGCATTGACTGCAGTGGATACGATCACTTTGCCCAATGCCATCATTTCCATCACCGCCATTGGAAGCCCTTCAAACGCAGATGTTAGCAGCAACACGTCTGATTGCTGTTGTATTTGTTGTAATGTTGTCCTGTCTTTCACATTGCCATAAAATTTGCAGTATGGCAAATCCTTCTCATTGATGATTTCTGATACATCACCTACGAAAGAGAAATGGATAGGCAGTTTCTTCTCGTGAGATCGCTGTGCAATAGCAGCCACCAGGTGCACGCGCTTCTGAGAAGAACCGCGCCCGATGAATACAACTTTTAGGTCAGCATTATTATTAATAATCGCATCTCCGATTCCGGGTATCATGTTGTCAATAAACACCAGCCGGGATTTCAATTGCGGTGCAATGCCCTGCTTGTCATAAAAGGTTTCGGCATTCTTCAATAATTTTTTTGTGCTGAATACTCTCGTGTCTATATCGCCTACGAACTGTTGTGTGTAGTCAAACCATGTATCGAGGTGTGAAAGTTCTATCGTTTTTATTTCGTTTTTCAACCACGGAAAAACTTTATGAAAGTAAAGGCTCTCACCTCCGATGACCACTGCGTCTTTTGTAGAATTGATCCATTGAGCTATCACACCCCGGTAAAAAATATTTACAAAATGATACCACTTGAAATCAATCCTTTTATGCAAATCCCAAATCGATACTGATGGATCATCATAGTAATGCCGGAATAGATTGTTTTTGGGCTGCTTGCTGAAAATAACAATGGGCTGCAGTTCCGGAAATAATTTTGCAATATCAGCATTGTTCAGATTGGCTCCGCCGATATCGCCGGAAGGAGAGAAGACAAAAAGCTGATGACTGCCTTTTGGATGAAACCACCGCGACATCAGCATTCCCAACAACACAACCGGCCGTGCGAGTGCTGTTTCAATTTTTCTTTTGCGAAGCGCCTGCCTGTAAGTCACAATGGATCGTTTGTTTCAAAACTATTGCAAATCTTCCAGTGCGAATGATTCCGTTTCATTTTTTCTCTTCACAAAGAAGTAAATGGAAGCGATGATGATCAGGATTGCCAACAGGCTCGCAATGATAGATGCCATTCGCCCAATCGTATAAGATTCCGGCTCGAAGCGGAATTCTATTTTGTGGTTTCCAGCCGGAAGGTACATTCCTCTCAACACATAGTTGGTACGGAAGTAATCAGCTTTCTGTCCATCGATATAGGCATTCCATCCTCGTGGATAATACACTTCGCTGAATACCGCTACCTGGGGTGTGCTGCTTTGATAAGTGTAATCAATTTTATCATTCAGGTTTTGAATCAATTTAATACTTGCTGCAGAGTCAGGTTGCGGTTGCTGTTTTACCTGGTCTTTGTATTTGGTTTCGATCACAGCCGTATCCCGCAGATTGGTATGATCAAGCGCCAGCATTTCTTCATTAGCATTGGGTACCCATTTGATTCCTTTCACCAACCACACGTTTCCAAATGCGTTCGGATTGAGTTGTGCAATGGGTTTTCCTGTCTGCTGATCTGGTACTATAAAATATTTTGTATTCAGCATGTCGAACACTTCCATATTTCCTTTGCTGAGTTGGTACAAAATAATGTCGTTGTACAAATCGAGTTTGGCCGGATGATAACCACCTACCGAATTATGATGGTAAGAGGTGGTAGCGTCATTGAAAGGATCCACTGTCTGATTGAACACCCTGAAGTTCGCATGATCAGGGTCTTTCAGAATCTGCAGATCAGCCTGGGTAGGGGTAAACGCGGATTCGAATTCATTCTCTTCAACAAACTTGTTGTTATTCAGGTAGCGGGTTGCAATCCCCAAAAGATCGAATCCTGATAAAACAATCAACCCGCCGAATACCAAATTGCCGGATAATTTTCTTTTTGCAAAAAGATAAAGCAATCCCCATGCAAGTGCCATCAGGATCATGGTTCTTACTAAATCACCACCCATGTGCGATTTTCTGTCGGCCTGTAATCCGGTGATGAGCGCGCTGCTCATCTGCTCTGCCTGTTGTTGCAATTGTGGTGGAGCTTGCTGCCCCTGTGGTACCTGTTGCAGCATCATGCGCTGAAAGTTTTGTTTCAGTTGCGAATCGTTCGGCCCGGCAAACGATGCCGACAAGTAAAACATGCCCATCAATACGATCAATACACCGGCGATGATTCCGGTCAATTTTAATTTCTTCAACACTTCAGCATCATCGAGGTGGCGGCTGAGTTTGCTCACTGCTAATACACCGAGAAGCGGAAAGCACAATTGAGGAATTACGAGCGCCATCGTAGGTGCACGAAACTTATTGTAGAAAGGCAAATAGTCGAATAGAAAATAATTGACACTGCTGAGGTGTGATCCATAAGCAAGGATGACGCCGATAGCAGATGCAATGACCAGCCACCACTTTATCCAGCCTTTCAGGTAAACAACTCCGAAAATAAATAACAGGCAAATAATAGCTCCGAGATAGACTGGGCCTGATGTGCCCGGTTGCTCACCCCAGTATGAAAATGAATTTTCATATTGCAAAGCCTGTTCTTCAGGAACACCTAATGAAGAAAACTGGTTGACGAATTTTGTACTTCCGGAAAATTCATCACCTCCATTGCTGCCTCCGTACAGTGCCGGCACCATGAAGGTGAACGTCTCTCCTAACCCAAGGCTGTACCGGAATGCGTAGTCCTTGTCGAGCCCGCCTTTCGTTTTAACGGTAGAATCGCCAAGCGTTAATTCCGATCTTCCACCTCGCATACTTTCTTTTGCATAATCATAAGTGGGAAGCATAGTAACAGCGGTACACGCCAGCCCGATAATACCAGCTACCAATCCGAGCACACCGGCTTTGATGGCAACGCCGGGTTGTTTTTCCTTAACGCTTTTATACAGGAAAGCAAGAAACATGATACCTGCAATGATCATGGTGTAATAGACCACCTGTACATGGTTTTGCATGAGCATGAGTGCGGCAAAGACGGTGGTAACTGCAAATCCTATCCAATATTTTTTTCTGAATAGTAAGAGTAATCCGCCAAGCACAGCCGGAGCATAGGCGATAGACATCATCTGCGTGTCATGGCCTACTGCTACTATGATCGGATCGAATGTAGAATAGGCATACGACAGTCCACCTAATATACCCAGCCAGGGATTGGCACCGGCGACAACACATAAAAAATAAAAGCAAATACAGGCAAGGAAGAAAAAGCTGACAGGTTTTGGTAGCCCAAGTGTAACCGCATATTGCAGGTAACCGATAGAAATAGGAGAGCGGCTGTCTAGAAAAATCTGGTATGCAGGCATACCGCTAAACATGCTGTTAGTCCAGAGCGGATGATAACCGTATTTTTCATTGAATTCGAATGACTGCTGCGCCATACCGCGCCAGCCCTGAATGTCATGCTGCTCTACCACTTTCCCATCGTATGCAGGTTTGCAGTAAACTGAGGCGACGATCACAAAAACCACCACAGCGATGATGTGTGGCAGAATATTTTTGAATTCAAATTTCTTCATGAATATGGAAACTTTTGATGGCGCAAAGTAAAAGGTTTTCAATGAAAGAGCGCACGCTCAAAAAAGTGTACAGGCTGAAAACCTGAAGAAGTTTTGAAACCTAAGAGTATGCTCGTTCGTTAGTTAATGATTCATTGCTAAGAGACAGAAATGCCTTACCTAAGTACTTACACAGGTCGCTTGCAATAAGCGCCGCTTCAGACAAATCTTTTTTAGCAATATCACCTGCATGTCCGTGCAGATACACTCCAAGCATACAGGAGTCAAGAGGTGAGTATTGCTGAGCCATTAAGCCCGTAAGTATTCCGGTAAGCACATCACCTGATCCACCGGTGGCCATGCCGGGATTGCCGGTTGTATTAAAATATCCTTTGCCGTCAGGAGTGGCTACAAATGTGTATTTCCCTTTTAATATGATGTGAATGCTGTATTCTTTTGCTTTTTTCAAAGCAAGTTGCCTTTGTTCAAAATCATTATTTGTCTTGCCAAACAATCTTTCAAATTCTTTAGGATGAGGTGTAAGGATACTGTTCCTTTGAATTTTTTTGTAAAACTCCGGATGATCACTCAATATATTCAATGCATCTGCATCTATGATCATCGGCATCTTAATTGTATCAAAAGCTTTTTCCAGTAAGTCCTTGTGTGAGTCAAACTTTCCGATTCCGGGGCCTATTCCAACAGCATCGAATCCTGAGAAATCAATTTTCCCTGAGATATGACCTTTGCCTGATATGCGGCACATCGATTCGGGTGTAGTGATTTGCAGGATGGTGTATCCTTCTTCACAGGTGATACAGGTGAGTTTTCCTGCACCACTTCTGATACAACCCTGTGCAGCCAGCACAGCAGCGCCCATCATTCCGTAACTGCCTGCTACAAGACATGCGTTGCCGTAAGTGCCTTTGTGTGTGAATGGTGCTCTTGGCCGGTAAATATTTCTTATCAATGTCGAATCGATTTCTCTAAAACTTGTTTCCGTTCTTTCGTAGAATTGGGGATGCAAGCCGATATCCAATACCAAAACATTCCCGAGATGAGATGCATTTTCCGGCATATAAAATGCAAGTTTCTTAGTCTGAAATGTCAAAGTGAGTTTTGCATTAATAATAGCGTTTCCTTTTGAAGACGTGTCAGCAAACATTCCTGAAGGTATATCAATGCTGATGATTTCCTTTGCGGTACTATTGATGTGCTTAATGATCTTTTCAATAGAGCCACTTATCTTTTTGTTCAACCCATTTCCAAAGATGGCATCGACTACGACACTATCAGAAATATCAGGAGTAGAATTTTCATTGATGACTTCTACGGTTGTAATTGCTTCCAGGCGGTGAAGGTTGGTGTTAAAATCAGGTGATCCTTCCTTCCCTGAAACGAGATATACTTTTACGAGCAATCCATTTTGGATCAACATGCGGGCTATGGCAAGTCCATCGCCTCCGTTATTTCCGGGCCCACAAAAAACCGCGAACTTTTTCTGCGCATATTTCGTAGTGATAACATCGAAACATTTCTTTGCTGCACGCTCCATCAGATCAATAGAAGGTACAGGCTCATTCGTGATTGTAAATGCATCCCATAGCCTGATCTGCTCTGATGAAAAAATCTTCATGCAGTAAAGTTAATTCCAAATCAACTTTGAAATATAAATGATCAGATGTCTAAGTAACGCTCCCGAATAATGTGGATGTGATGTTGAACGTGCCCAACGATGGTATAGCATATTGCAGATACTGTGATATGGTAATCATTGACACTGCCTGATACCTGCAAATCTCCTTCATTAAAACTTTCAACCAGGGAAATGGTTGCTGAGCGTAGGTTGCGGAATTCATTCACCAGGCTTTCCCATGTTCTGTCATTAGCATGAGAATGCTTCCCATATTCATTCTCGTCAAATCCCGGAAGGGTATTTCCTTCTCTTCGTGCGATCGCTAATGCTCTGAAGCAAAAAATTCGTTCTGTATCGATAACGTGCTGAAGAATTTCTTTGACTGTCCATTTTTCTTCCTGGTACTTGTAGAGCGATTGCTCTTCATTGATGCTTTCAAAGAAACTGATATCAATCGGCGACTGCCTGTTGATGATCTTACTGATCTCACTGCCTTCTACGAGTTTGATATAAGTATTGAAGTAGGATGGATAAGTAGTGGGTTCGGGCCTCATAAAAACAATTGAGGGTTAAAAATATATGTTTTATGCTGGCAACCTTGTTAAAGGAAATTTAATTGAATACCGGTTTGCACCTCATAAAAAAGCAACCTGCTTTAGGAATATTGATCCCAACAAGCAGGTTGCTTCTTATAAGTATTTCATTTTTCCGGTTGATGATTTACAAACCGAATCACCCGGAAATATTTTGAGTGCCGGAAAATTCCTATTTCTTTTTCCTGTCTCCCTTCAATGTCATTGCCAGCTTCACGGCATTGTATGCATTGATTTCTCCACCGGTTATTGAAATGTCTGAAAGGCTGACCATTTTAGGATCATCACCCTGGGTGCCGGGAAGAATCACTTTATCAGAAATTGGAGTTACGGATTTTTCTATCACATATTTCAATTGCTCTGCACTCAGGTCAGGAAAATATTCCAGCAACAAAGCTGCAAGCCCTGCTACCACAGGCGCTGCCATGCTCGTGCCGCTGAGTTTGCCGTATACATTACCTCCAGGCAATGTAGAATAAATGTTTACGCCCGGCGCAAATACATCAACAGTCTTTTTGCCATAGTTACTAAAACTTGCAGTGAATCCGCCATTCGTAGCATCACCGCTCGCACCTACTGTGATCCAGTTTTTTGCAATGCCGGATCCGTCCAGGTATTGAGGGCTTGGGAAATTATCATTGGTATCCACATCTTTTGCATCGTTTCCTGCCGCATGTACCAACAGTACATCATGTTTAGCCGCGTATTTCACAGCATCATCCACCCATTTCTTTTCCGGTGAAAAACTCTTACCAAAACTCATACTGATGATCTTTGCACCATTGTCCACTGCATAAATGATGGCATTCGCTATGTCTTTATCATGCTCATCTCCGTCCGGTACTGCACGAACCATCATGACCTTTACATCGTTAGCCACACCATCCATTCCCAAACCGTTATTGCGAGCTGCACCAATGATGCCGGAAACATGTGTACCATGTGTAGGTGTTCCGGTCATTACATCGTGATTGCCATAGTAACGATCTTTAAAGTCATCATAATTATCCTTTACGATCTCTCCACGAAAATCTTCGGGAGGTGTATCTGCCGCATCTGCCTTGCGTATCTGGCCACGCAGGTCTTCTAATATCTGAACATTGGTGATGTCGTCATTGTTGTTCATTCTTTGAATATTCTTATAGATAGCGGTAGCCGACCTTGCTTCAGGGATATCTGAGTTGTAATCCTTAAGATCCTTGCCATCAAATTCTTTCTTGCCAAGATCGTGTGCGATAATGCTGTCTCCTGTTTCGAGGATCGGCAATATCTTCCTCATCATGGTCAGTTCCATCGGATTTACTCCATTTGTCACTGCGGCCTTTGCTTTCAAAAACATTACAGCCTCGTACTTTTCTTCGCCTTTCAGGTTGGCAGTATCCGGTGTGGTATCGCCATATTTATTCTTTAACTTCCAATACACGCGTGCGGCTTCATACGAATCCTGTTTCACATTGCGTCCGTCTTTGCCTCCCAGGAAATTCCATCCATAGTAGTCATCTACATAACCATTCTTGTCGTCATCGATTCCATTGTTGGGAATTTCTTTGGGATTGTGCCAGAGCACAGGTTTCAGGTCTTCTTGTAGTGTATCAACACCACTGTCTATCACACCAACAATAACTGTTTTACTTTTTTTGCCTTTGAGGAGATCATAAGCTTTTTGGAGACTGATACCGTAATACCCGGTTGTCGCGCGATCCAGCAGATACCAATTATCTGGAGCTATCCTCGAAACAGCAGTATCCCTTACTATTTCCTGATTTTGGGCTATCACAGGAACTGTACCAGCCACAATGAATAACAGAAATGACCACTTTAGAAAATGTTTCATATTCAAGATTGATTTAAGAAGCAAATATTTCAAATATTTGGAAATAAAAGTATCCGCCTGTAGATATTACCAATATTTTAAAGCAAGGAAAGGTGAAATCAAATGCTATGCTATTCTTCAATTTTTTCGTGGGCTTAGACGCAGGCTGGCATAATGCACAACAGGCAAGTGTCTTACTTGCCTGTTGCGTGATATGGATGAGATGATGAGGTGTAGCTTAAAGGTCTTTGTATTTAATCGGTTGTCCCTGTGCAGGAACAGATTTTTTAATAAACTTCCTGATCTCTTCATTGCTGTTTTTCAGATCTTCTTTGCGTAGGTACATCATGTGGCCACTGCGGTAGCCGTGCCATTCGATTCTGTCTTTCAATTTGCCGGTCTTGTCTATCTGCCAGGTATCATATTTAGCATTGAAATAGTCGCATGCGCCGTCATAGTATCCTGACATCACCATCAGATGCAATGAAGGATTGGTCAGCATGGCATCACTGAGTTGTTCCCCGGTACGGTCGCCCATATTATTCCATGGATAAACATTTCCAAACATATTGTACTTGAGGTCTGTTTTAAAATCAAGATCATTTCTCAGGTAAGTATTGATAGCAGGAGTAAACGAATGGAGCCATGAAGTCAGTTCGGCATTGTAATCAGGCCCCATGCCGGCATCCATCTGGTCGCGTCCGAGATAGCGGCTATCTAACCTTCCAACGGTATAACCTTTATCACGCAAAAGATCTTTCCAGAAAAAATCCGCATGTATCACCAGGTTGTTTTGCAAAACAGAAGTCTTGGAAAGTCCGGAGTACCTGCTTACTTTTTCTGCCACCGCATTTCTTTCTGCATCAGAGATGGTACCACCCTTGGTCAATGCACTGATATAGCTATCCAAAGTATATTTCTCTACCTCGGGTAAAACATCCGACAAATCTTTCTGCTGTAAGTCTGCCGGCAATTTTTTATGAAACCATGCGGTAGCTGCGTAGTAAGGCAACATCATGGCATCACTCACAGGTCCATCCCGTTTGATTCCAAGGTCGGTGGGAGAAACGAGGATTACTCCATTGAAATAGGCCCACTCAGAATTCTGAAGCCTGTTGACCAGTCCCGAAACACGAGTAGTACCATAGCTTTCACCGATCAGAAATTTTGGTGAAGTCCAGCGATCAGTTCTGGTAAGGAAGGATCCGATCCATGATGCGAGATAATTTACATCGGCATTGACACCGAAGAATTTTGATTTATCAGCAGATGGGTCAAGGATTCTTGAAAATCCGGTGTTGACCGGGCATACATACACGATGTCTGCCACATCCAAAATAGAGTAGGGGTTTTCTTCTACTCCGTAAGGCTGGATGGGATAGCCTTCATCAGAGATTTTTAATCTGCGTGGACCCGTAAAACCAATGTTCATCCAAACGCTTCCTGTGCCCGGACCTCCGTTGAATGAGAATACTAACGGGCGGTTGTCTTTATCCTTTACATCATCTCTCGTGTACAAAACATAAAAGAGGGATGCTGTTACTTTTCCATTTTCATCCCACACAGGTTGTGTACCTGCAGTGGCGGTGTAGTTGAAGCGCTGACCATTGACAGTAAGTTGGTGATGGGTTACAATGGCAGTGTCGGGTGGAAGCCTCAATTCGTTAGAAGGAAACTTCCTGGCTACAGGGTTCTGTGGGGCCGTTGCAGTAGGAGCAGATGCTGCTGACCTTCTTTGAGCATGGGAATCCTGGAATAAACCCGCTAGAACCAGGATCAGTAAGGGCTGCATTAAGCTGTGAGTCAGAAATTTCATACAAGCATATTTTTTTGGTGAATGGTGTAAATGTAATGAAGTCGGATTTGAATGGATCTATTTTTATTTAAACGGCAACGAACAATTACGAGAAAAGAAATGGGAAATTTACGATGGTAGTGGTAATATCATAATAGAAAAAATCAGCAGATGTGCTCTTGTGCCTCACTCTGTGGCTACCTACCTTTACATCAGATAACACAAAAACCAATATCGTTTTATAAGGAATTTAAAATCCAACGTCTTTAGAAATCCAAACTCAGCCGATAACTTTTTAGATTGTAAAATGGCAAGTTAAATCCTCTATTCCTTTAAAAACCGTCCCAAGGATTAAAACTCCTTACCCTTAGAAAAACTTCTGCTTATGAGCGGGAGTTTTTTTTATATAAAGCCCTCTCCATCATGCCATCCTAAACCCTCAGCTCTCAACTCTCAACTCTCAACTCTCAACACTTCTAAACTTTCTCAACATCGATTGAGCAGATTCTTCTTCGCCGCGGCGAATCAGAATGACAGCAACATTTCAGCAACCTCAACCTTCTTAACCTCCCAACTTTCCAACTTCCCAACTTTCCAACCCTCAACCCTCAACCCCTTCCTCCTCCCACCATTTCCTTATCACCATCTCATCTTCCCTTATCTTATTTGTAAGCGCTTCCATAGATTCCAGTTTCAGTTCCGGACGGATATACTTTTTGAAATGTATGCGCAGTTGTTTCCCATACAGGTTTTCAGAAAAATCAAATAAATGAGCTTCTATCATTTCCCGGGTATCAGGCAGCGTAGGGCGAATGCCAATACTCATCATAGCTGGAAATATTTTTTCATCATTCTCTGATCGAACCTTACTTACGCCAATAGCATATATGCCATATTGCGGCACCAGTTTGTTCCCGTCTTCTACATGAATATTGGCAGTGGGATATCCTATCTTCCTGCCGATCTTATTGCCATGAATTACCTGTCCATCCAGGAAATAATCATACCCCAGGCATTCGTTGGCAGTTGGTACATCTCCTGTAGTCAATGCGTTTCTGATACGGGTAGAACTGATGGCTATTTCTTCAAGGATATACTCTGGAATTTCTTTTAGAGAATAATCATATTTTTTACTGTATTGTTCCAGCATTTTAAAATCCCCTTCTCTGTTTTTTCCAAAATGGTGGTCGTAGCCGGTGATGATGCATTTGGCCTGTAGTTTTCTTACCAGGAAATCAGAAATATATTCTTCCGGTGGAATATTTGCAAAGGATTCTGAAAACGGAACTATGACCACATGATCGATCTTTTGCCGTGCCAGCAAATCCATTTTTTCATCGAATGTGGTCAGGAGTTTGATCTCATTGGATTGCTGCAGTACCAGCCTGGGATGCGGATGAAATGTAACGAGTACTGACTCGCCATCGAGTAAAGCAGCCTCTTTTTTTAACTGTTCAATAATTTTGAGATGACCCCGGTGAACTCCGTCAAAAGTGCCGGTGGTAATGGCTGCATTACGAAACAGAGGCAACGATTCAATATCACGGTGTATTTGCATACAGTGCAAAATAAGTGTATTATGATTTTGTAAACCGAATTATTCTACTTTTACACGCGACAGAAACCTTAATTATTTTTTGAATGTCGTTATACTCAAAAAGAGGCGTCTCAGCCCAGAAAGAGGAAGTACACCTTGCGGTAAAAGATTTAGATGAGGGGCTTTATAAAAAATCATTTTGCCGGATATATCCCGATTACCTGAATGGTGATGATGAATACGTAAATGTAATGCATGCAGATGGCGCGGGGACCAAGAGCATTCTCGCCTATCTCTACTGGAAAGAAACGGGAGATGTTTCGGTTTGGAAAGGAATAGCACAGGATGCCATTGTGATGAATCTCGATGATATGATTTGTGCGGGTGTGTATGATAATATTTTGTTTAGCAGCACCATCGATAGAAATAAGAACCTGATTACTGCAGAAGTCCTGAAACAGATCATCGATGGCTCCAGCGAGTTTTTTGAACTGATGAAATCCTGTGGCATCAATATTCATTACCTCGGTGGCGAAACAGCTGATGTAGGTGATGTTGTCCGTACCATCGCCGTAAATGGTACGATGATGGCGAGGTGGCCAAAGGCAAAAGTGATCACCAATGAAAAAATTCAACCCGGCAATGTTATCGTCGGATTAGCATCTTACGGAAAGTCATTGTACGAAACACAATACAACAGTGGCATTGCGAGCAACGGACTTACTTCTGCGAGGCATGATATACTTGAAAAATATTACGCAAAGCAGTTCCCGGAGTCTTTTGATCCTTCACTTCAGGACGATGTAGTTTACATCGGGTCGCACCGTATTTCGGAATTTAAAGATATTCTTTCGCCTACGAGAACCTTTGCTCCTTTGATGAAGCAGGTATTGAACAAATATTTTGATGATATCAAAGGACTGATCCATTGTAGTGGAGGCGGACAGACGAAATGCCTGAAATACATTCCCAATTTTACACGTGTGATCAAGAAGGAGCTCTTTCCCGTACCGGAAATATTTAAGAAAATACAGGAAGCAAGTGGAGCTGGAAATCATGAAATGTACCAGGTGTTTAATATGGGGTGCCGCCTGGAAATATATACCACGAAGGAACGAGCAAGGGACATCATCGATATGGCAGATACCTTTGAAATAGATGCTAAGATCATAGGTTATGTCGAAGCAAGTGAAAATAAAGAACTGGTGCTGGAACTGGAAGATGAAATATTGTATTATCAATAATTAACTCCCTGGCAATTGCCAAATCCTTGGGATTCCTGCAGGTACAGCATCAGAGGAAATACGAACGAAATCAAAATGACTGAACCAACTATAATCCATGTTGTTGGAAATCGACCACAGTTTATCAAACTGGCTGTTTTATTTGATGTTATCAGCAAGCGCACTTCCTTTCGGCAAATGATCGTACACACCGGTCAGCACGCTTCGTCATCCATGAGTGATATCTTTTTTGATGAATTATCCATTCCCGAACCGGATTTTCAATTAGATATCCAGGCTTCATCACCCGATGAGTTTATCGGAAAAGCTTCAACGAAAATTCATTCACTGCTATCCGAAAGACCGGTACAGGATATTGTACTCGTTTATGGGGATACCAATAGCACATTGGCAGCAGCTTTGGCTGCAAGGCGTAGTAGTAAGAGACTTTTTCATTTTGAGTCAGGAGTGAGAACAAAGGATGAAAGTATGCCGGAAGAGATCAACCGTGTACTAACAGACCGGCTTTCGTGTGTGCATTATTGTTGTACGGAACTGAATCGTCAAAACCTTCTTAAAGAAGGATTTGGTGATTTCATTCCATCTGAGCTAATACTTTCTGGAGACCTCATGCTGGACGCTTTCCTTCATATTCCTGTTTCGCAGGACAGAGTTGTTCATTCTGAGAGTTATGTTGCATGTACCATCCATCGTGCGGATAATATTACTGAAAGAGATAACCTGGCGGCAATCGTAGCAGCTTTGAATAAGATCCACAAGGAAATAGAAGTAGTCATTCCTTTACACCCTCATACTGAAAAAAGAGTGCGTGAATTTAATCTCGAGCTGAGCTGTACGGTTATTTCGCCGCTGAATTATGGAGCCATGAAACGTTTCATAACGGATGCAAGATTTATGATCACAGATAGTGGAGGCGCATGTCGTGAAGCATTCTTTGCAAAGATAAAATCGTTGATCATTATGGCTTCACCTTTCTGGCCGGAGATCATTCAGAATGGAGCAGCATTGAGTTGCAACCCTGTGCAGGATGAGATATTCAAGACATTTCAAAAGATCACGTCACTGAATAGTGCCTTCGATAATAATATCTTTGGAGATGGAAATGCATCTGTAAGAATTGCCGAACATCTGAATAACATTGCCCATTCCTGATGAACAGCCGAAAAAGAATTATTGTTTCTGTAATAACTGACCTCGCTACCGATCAGCGCGTCATCAGGATTTGTACCACGCTTCAAAACATGGGATTTGAGGTACATGTACTGGCGAGAAAATTTCGGGGCAGCCTTCCATTAGATCAATATAATTTTCGTGCTACCCGGTTCCGGTGTTTTTTCGTGAAAGGCACATTGCAGTATGCCGAGTTCATGGTTCAATTATTCTTCCGGTTGCTCTTTAAGAGAACTGATTATTTTCTTTCCAATGATCTCGATAGTTTATTTCCCAATTACCTGGTTTCAAAAATCAGGGGTAAACATTTGTTCTATGATACACACGAATATTTTACGGGAGTTCCTGAATTGGCAGATTCACCGTTCAAACGAAAAATATGGAAATGGATTGAAGACTGGATTTTTCCAAAACTGAAAACTGTTTATACCGTCAATGATTCTGTGAAGAATGAATATGAAAAGGAATACCATATTCCCCTGGCGGTGATTCGTAATGTTCCAATGGCGTTCTCAATTGTTCCTGCACAGATGCCCGAGCATTGGAAAGATAAAATTATTCTATTAGCGCAGGGCGCAGGATTGAATACCGGCAGGAGTTGCATTGAAATGATAGATGCCATGCCTTTGATGGATGAACGATTTCATTTGGTATTCATTGGTGGTGGTACAGCGTGGAATGAACTGAAGGAGCGAAGAAAAGCCTTGCACCTGGAAGATCGGATTGATATGATGGACAGGATGCCTCCGGCCCGATTAAAATCTTATACGGCGCTTGCTCATTTAGGTATTAGCCTTGATTCTTTTCAAGACAAGAACTGTCTTTTCAATTTGCCAAATAAAGTTTTTGATTACCTGCAGGCAGGTATTCCGTTATTCGCTACTGCAATTCCGGAAGTGAAGAGAATTGTTGATGAGTATCACTGTGGTATTTGCATAACAGATACTTCTCCGGGGGTCATTGCGAAAACAATTACAGATCTTTTTGAAGAGAAGACAAAGGTTGGGCTACTCAAATCCAATGCTATTGCTGCTTCCAAAGAGCTATGCTGGGAGAAGGAGAAAGAAAAACTCATTGCGATTTACAAGCCATTTGTTTAAAGTATTGTTTTTGAAGAGTTCACTTCGGCAGGCTCAGTGAACACACTTCGGCAGGCTCAGTGCTCAGTAGTTCCGATGGCTGAGCTTGCCGAAGCCGAGTTGTGAAGTCAGAAATTTTGAAATACTTGGGAAGTTCATTTCGGCAAGCTCAATGAAC
>CAZGNJ010000029.1:24045-47949 GCA_964526985.1 uncultured Ginsengibacter sp.
TGAAGTCAGAAATTTTGAAATACTTGGGAAGTTCATTTCGGCAAGCTCAATGAACAATTATTGAAAGCTCAGTGTACAAAGAGTGCTGCTCCCTGAACTTGCCGAAAGGAAATTGTGTGGATAAGATTATTGTTTTTTTGGGAAGTTCATTTCGGCAATCTCAATGAACGGTTAACGCAAACTCAATGAACAGTCACTACTTCGACTCAGACCAAAGCCAGATTCTGCAATTTGAACTCTTGATTCTTTTTATTGCACTTTCAGATGAGTTGAATAACCTCTCCATTTCCCAATCACTGCTTCCATATCTTCCGGCAGTGCACTTTCGAAAAACATTTGCTTACCGGTAGCAGGATGTATAAATCCTAACTGCCATGCATGTAGCGCGTGTCGGGGACACAAGGCAAAACAATTATCAACGAATTGCCGGTACTTGGAAAATACAGTTCCTTTCACGATCCGGTCTCCACCATAGGTCTCATCATTAAATAGGGGATGCCCAATGTATTGCATGTGAACACGAATCTGGTGTGTGCGCCCTGTCTCCAACCTGCATTCGATAAGTGTTACATAGTTGAATTTCTCAATCACCTTGTAATGAGTGATGGCGTCTTTTCCATGATCTCCGTCAGGGTAGGCTGTAAACAATTTTCTGAAACGCTGATGCCTTCCAACATGAGCTACTACAGTACCTTCCTCTTCATCAAAATCACCCCACACCAGCGCCAGGTAGCGCCTGTGTACCGTGTGATCAAAGAATTGTTTGGCAAGATGTGTCATTGCTTTGGGTGTCTTTGCCAATACCAATAGTCCTGATGTGTTTTTGTCGATCCGATGTACTAAACCAAAGCGATTGAGGTCTTCCTCAGATAAATCAGGGTTTTGTTTTTTCAAATAGAATGCAATAGCATTGGCCAGTGTGCCGGATGGATTTCCACTTCCCGGATGCACTACCATTCCTGCCGGTTTGTCTATGATCAGCAGGTCTTCGTCTTCATACACTATATTAATTGGAATATCCTCAGGTATGATCTCTGAAAGTTCGGGTGAATGATCCTGGTAGATGACGATTTGATCCAGTGCCCGCACTTTATAATTCGATTTTACAGGCTGCCCATTTACGAGCACACGTTCTGCCTCTATGGCCTGCTGTATTTTGTTTCGCGTAGCGCCTTCTATCCGATGCATAAGGAATTTATCAATGCGCAATGGCTCTTGTCCCTTTGCGCATAGGATGTTATGCACTTCAAATAATTCTTCACCTTGTTCTGCCTGGTCTTCATTCATCCCTCAAAAAAATTACCTGTTTTTGATTTCGTATCCGTTTTCATCCAGTAGTGGCATTGATTTACCATCTTCCGGAATAAAGAGTTTGTGTTTTTCGAGGAGATTGTGATTTTCATAAAGTTCGAAACGGAACAGCCCGGAATGCATAAAATTGGATTTATCAATGATTAAGCTATCCTCCGGAATTTTCCTGATTTCAAATAAGAATGTTCCATCATCCTCAAATACTTTCAATGAATAATTATTCTTCTTCGCATTTTTGACAGCGATGGTTACATTGTTGTCTTTTCCTGCAAAAACATAATGAGAGGGAACAAATAATTTCTGAACCGGTTTAGGCTTTGGCTGTGGTTTTGGCTCTGGCTGTGGTTTAGGTTTGGGTTCAGGTACTATTTCAGGAGGTTGCATTTTTAGTGTGTCGGGCACAGGTCTGTGTGATTCTGTAAAAATATAATCACCACCTTCAAACGTGATGAATAACCTGTAGTATTGTTCATTTGGAAGAAACTCTTTCTTATCCACAAAGCCATTGGAAACGGCATTTACATTGAATACACTTCCTATGGTTGTAAAATTTCTCAGGCTGTCACCGGATCGTTGGATGTTGATGTTTGTAATATTTTTTTGTGTGTTGACCCATGATACCAAAGCTTTCTTTCCCAAAAGAGTCACTGATATTTTAGGTAATGTATCCTGGGCAGTCGCATAAACTGACAACATCATTAAGAAGGATAACTGAACTATTTTCTTCATCATCGGAATGTGTACAAGAATTGTAAATATAGCAACCGGCAATGTTATTAAAAAGTCATAAACGTTTTTTAGTATCCGGGATCAACTTAAGATATTTGGCTCCTGTCGCTAAAAAGCAGGCCAGTATTAGGATGCAGCCTGATATGATGTTCGTGAAGGGAGCAAGTGACTGGACAAAATAATGGAGTATTCCGAACAAAATACCCAAACTCAGGAATCGAATGATCAAAGCCGGAATGGGAACCAAAGCAGTAAATGTTGTTTGTAAGACTTGCCTGGTATGCAATAAATAATAGATGGCCTGAACAGCAGTGGAAATTACAATTGCAATAGCAGCACCACGCATGCCAAACAAAGGATAAAGGACCAGCACAAGCAATATGCACAAAACAAGGTCAATGACAGAGCCTGAAGTTATGATCTTTCCTTGTCCCAATACCTGAAGGATGCCACCGTAAGTATTGGTCCTTAAAGGAAGAATTAGAATTGTGATGAGAAAGACTGGTACTGATTCCACATATTGTGCTCCAAAAATGAAATGAAAAACCGGGTACCTGAAAAACAGAAGAAAGAAAAATATGGGAAAGATGATGGCAGACAATAGCAGGAAATTTTCCCGGAATACCGGCACGACACTTTCATTTTTCTCTTTTCCTTTGGCCATCTGTACCATCATCAGGCTACCACTAAAACTGATGAAAATAGATAGTAATGGGATTTCAATTGACCCGTTGAAGAAAATGGCAAACTCTGTTGGGGTAAGTAAATAGACAAGGATCAACTTGTCAATCCATTTGGTTAAGATGTTGATAATATCGTTGATACCATTGAAGGCCCAGTGTGAAAAAATTAATGGATTCTGTTCCGGCACTTGCACTTCAACCGATGCCCTTTTAGAAAATTGAATCAACAGGAGAAATTTTACAATAGCAAAACAAACAATTCCTTTGATAAGCCATTCGATATCAAATCCAGAACGAAGCACTATGAAATGCCAGGCAAAAAAAGCTATTCCATAAGAAGTATTAACCAAGAAATACCGTACCTCGCCGCCATTCCTGATAAGCCAGCTTTCTGTGATTGTGTTGGTTGCCTGTAAAATGATAAAAATGATTACCCATAACTTCAAAGAAAGTGAGTATTGATGTGCGGCAATCGCAAAGATTATGAGGGCAACTATCCACAAACCAGTATAAAAGATGGTAATGATTTTCAGCTTATATTTCACCAGGCTGAGAAAGGTATTGACCTGCGAAGAGAATATGATCGTAGTTACTCCAAACCCGAGGATTACACTCACAATATTGACATACATCCATATACTTTGAAAAATTCCATAAGACGCGGATGGCAACTGATGAGCATAAAGTATGGTTGTAGCAAAAAGTGCAAGTAAAGGCATCATTCTTCCTACCATCATCGGGATGTAGTGTGGAGAAATGAGAGATGAATTATTCTTCACTTTGCCAATACCGGAATCTTCCGTTGAATCCATGCTACCTGTTTATCATCTAAAAATAGAAATATCATCACTAAAAAGTCAATAAAATAAACATCTGAAAAAAGGTATGTAGATCCGTGTACCAAAACAGGAACCAACAGGAGCCACCTGTCATATTTTTTGGTAAAGAAGCCAATGAACATCAGTCCTTCTGCAATCATGACCGCCAGGTGGCCTGTATTTAAAATGACAGGATGAGCTATAGTGAATGAAAGAATGCCGGAAGCAAGTGTATCCGGATGTTGATACATATAATAAGCTGTATTATCCATGACACTATTTACTCCGTTATTCCATTCAAACAGGGATCCACCGGTGATCTTATATACAAAACTAATGGCATAGATAAAACAGGCATAATACCGCATCCCGTCCCAAAGCATCCAACGGTTTTTTGTACTTATTGCCCAAAACGGGATGGTGATCCAGACCATAGCAGTAAGGTCATGGCCATGTGAAATCTTGAACGTGTCATAACTCAGATAATATAGAAAATATATAATGCTGAACAAAGGAAACAGGCGATTTTTTTCAGGATATAGCAGGCAAAGAATTGTCATAATAAAGAGAATGAAAGTAAACGCTAAAGAACCAATCGCTGATGACACAATCAGATCATCGATGTGTAAAAACTTGTACAGCCTGAAAGGCATTTCCAAACCCAATCCAAACATGGGTGGAGATAGAAATTGGTGAGGTAATGCATTTTGAGAAAGCCTGAATAATAAAGCTAACAGCATGGTGGCCATTACCAGCCTCACCAATGTTTTGAACTGTACCGTTGACGATATGTTGTTTACTTTAGTTTGCATACCGGGATGCTTGACAATAATTGCACTTTACCGTTAGGCAGAAATCTTACGGTGGTTTTTAAAATGGTTATTTCGTGTACCTGCTCATGCAGGTATTGCTCTAATTTCCGATGAAACCATTGTGGGAATAATTTCATCTGCGTACTATCTGGATAGAATTGGAGGCCGGGTAATAGATTGCCCATAGTAGGATGATTGCTGTTCCAGTGGGTAATAAATTGATCGAGTGGCCCACTACCATGTTCAAGCATATACATGTAATAGGTTAATTGATTCATCATTATATAGGCACCTGTTTGTTCCCAGGTGTGTTTCAATTTTAAAATTTTATTTCCGTTAAACTGCACTTCATAAAAGGAATGTTCACTTTTTGCAGGAATTGGGGCGGCGTAAAGATTCCAGAGAAAAAATGGTGATTGTTGTCCGCCGTAGAAAAAATTAGCATTGAGATGAAGAGCAAAAAGAATGGTCACCACTGCAAACAAGAATTTGCTCTGGTGAAATAATCTCACGAAATACCAATTCGGATTCACAACGCAGTTAAGATTTTGTTGTAAAAATAACAGAACTACGTCTGACTCTTTCAAATTATTGGAGGGCAAAAAACTTAACTTTGCCGCCTGTATCGCAAAATTATATGAAGCATATCCGGAATTTCTGCATTATAGCCCACATTGACCATGGCAAAAGTACCCTGGCCGACCGTCTTTTGGAATTTACACATACCGTAACTCAGCGGCAAATGCAGGCGCAGGTGTTGGACAGTATGGACCTGGAGCGTGAAAAAGGAATTACCATCAAGAGCCATGCTATTCAGATCAATTACAAATCAAAAGGGCAGGAGTATGTACTGAACCTGATTGATACTCCGGGCCATGTTGATTTCAGTTACGAAGTGAGCAGAGCGCTGGCGGCGTGCGAAGGAGCGCTTCTGTTAGTAGATGCCACCCAGGGTATCCAGGCACAAACAATCAGCAATCTATACCTTGCTATCGAAAACGACCTTGAGATTATTCCGGTGCTGAATAAGATTGATATGGATGGCGCAATGATTGCGGAGGTTGAAGACCAGGTCATAGAACTGATAGGATGCAAAAAAGAAGACATCCTGCATGCCAGCGCTAAGACGGGAGTGGGTATTGAACCAATTTTGGATGCTATTATTTCCCGTATTCCGGCTCCCGATGGTGAAACGGATGCACCTCTCCAGGCTTTGATATTTGACAGCGTGTTCAATTCCTTCAGAGGTATCATCGTTTATTTTCGCATATTCAATGGCGTTATCCGTAAGAATGATAAGATCAAGTTCTTTAATACAGGCAAAGAATACCTTGCTGATGAAGTAGGTGTTTTGAAATTGGGAATGATGCCAAAGGACAGCCTGAGTGCGGGTGATGTAGGATATGTCATCACAGGTATTAAGAATGCGAAAGAAGTGAAAGTGGGGGATACCATCACCACCGTAGCCAATGCAAGCGGACATTCTATCAAAGGATTTGAAGAAGTGAAACCCATGGTGTTTGCCGGAATTTTTCCTGTGAATACAGATGAATTTGAAGAACTGCGCGAATGCATGGAGAAATTGCAATTGAATGATGCATCACTAACGTTTGAATTAGAAACGAGCCAGGCATTGGGCTTCGGGTTCCGCTGTGGGTTTCTTGGAATGCTGCACATGGAGATCATCCAGGAACGGCTGGAGCGGGAGTTCAATCAGACAGTGATCACCACAGTGCCCAACGTGAGTTTCATTGCATATACCACTAATGGAGAAAAAATAATTGTAAACAATCCCGTGCAGATGCCGGATCCAAGCCGGATCGACAAAATAGAAGAACCATTTATCAAAGCACAGATCATTACCAAGCCGGAATACATTGGAAATATCATGACGCTTTGTATCGGTAAAAGAGGCAATCTCACACACCAGGGATATCTCACGACTTCGAGAGTGGAATTGAGTTTCGAAATGCCACTCACTGAAATCGTTTTTGATTTTTATGATCGTCTGAAAAGTCTTACCCGTGGTTACGCATCTTTCGATTATCATCCGATAGGATACAGAGAAAGCGATATCGTAAAGATGGACATACTCCTGAATGGCGATAGGGTAGATGCTTTGAGTTCATTGATCCATCGCGGACGGTCGCAGGATTTCGGGAGAAAACTTTGCGAGAAGCTCAAAGACCTGGTACCTCGTCAGCAATTTCAAATAGCTATTCAGGCTGCTATAGGTGCAAAAATTATTTCGAGAGAAAACATCAGCGCTATTCGAAAAGATGTAACTGCTAAATGTTATGGTGGTGATATCAGCCGCAAGAGAAAGTTGCTGGAGAAACAAAAAGAAGGTAAAAAGCGGATGAAGCAAATCGGAAATGTGGAAGTACCGCAGGAAGCATTCCTTGCAGTCTTAAAATTGGATTAGAAATTTATTTGGCACATATTTGTAGAAATTGGAAGTGTATGGCTTTAGAATTAAATAAAGAAATGAATCTTATCATCCAGGTACGATTGATTGCAAGTGGAGATGATCAGCCTTTGACTGGAAATGCATTCAAAGTGCGGCTTTACGATAAGGATGTTTTCAATGATGATTATCTGGGCGAGTCAGAGGTGCATGACGGATTGGCTAAGTTTATTATATCACAAAAAGATTTTACTTCGCCCGCAAGCCTGGATGAAAAGCCTGATTTTTATTTTGTAGTTTTTCATAATCAACAACCAATTTTTAAGAGTAAGGTGATGTCAAATCTTGATATCTCTGATATCGAACAATTTGTGATGAATGAAGGAGAGTTGATTGACCTGGGTACCTTCCTGGTAGATGCAGATAAGTAATTGAATGGAATTTTAACGAAACCACTTGGCGCTGACTATTACATTTGTAACAATCCTTAGAGTCAGCCAAATGAATATTTTTCGTGTGTGGCTTCAAAGATTATTAACTCAAAAATTAGATTTATGACAAGATGGTTTTTGTCTTTCCTGATGATTTTGTTGATACCTGCAATTTCTTTTTGTCAGCAACCCGTCTTAGAAATACAGAACTCCGGAAGTGCTTTTTATCTAATGCATGCTGTAGCACCGAAAGAAAGTTTTTATAGCGTTGGAAGAATGTATAATGTATCACCGCGGGACCTTGCTTCATTCAATCATTTGAGCATGGAGAAAGGATTGGCGATTGGCCAACAGTTGAAAGTGCCCCTGGACAAGAATAATTTCGCACAATCCACTTCCAAAAGCGTTGCAGAATCATTAGTGCCTTTGTATCATAAGGTGGCACATGGTGAAACATTATTCAGGATTGGAGTTAATTTTAAAAATGTACCTCTGAAAACTTTGAAAAAATGGAATCGTTTGCAAAACGACCAGGTGAACGAGGGAGAAGCATTGATTGTAGGTTACCTGAGAGTAAGTAAAACAGAATCACCATTGGCCAAAGCCAAGTTTGAAATTCCTTCTTCTAATCCGGTAAAGGTTACAGCGACTACGGAGAAATCCACTCCTTTAGAAAAGGAGATAGCGAAAGAACCTGTAAAGGAAACAGCTAAAGTAGAAACCAAAGAAGAACCTAAACCACAGCCGCAAGAAGTAACCGCGGTCAGTCCAACCGAAACAGTGCAGCAGCAAGTGCAGCAGCCTTCTGTTACTACTGATGGAGAGAAAGTGAAGGAAGGGTTTTTCAAGAATGATTTCATGAATCTGGCAAATGCAGGTAATATCGGATCGTCAGTAGTAGCTACTACAGTCTTTAAGTCGACCAGCGGATGGCAGGATGAAAAATATTATTGTTTCAACAATGATGCGACTCCCGGGAGCATTCTGAAGATTTCAATTCCTGGTACAGATAAATCAGTCTATGCAAAGGTGTTAGATGCCATTCCTGATATCAAACAAAATGAAGGTGTGCAATTAGTACTCAGCAATGCTGCAGTAAGCGCACTCGGGATTACCCAGGAAAAATTTGAAACCACTATCAGCTTTGTGAAGAAGTAAGGACGCTATTGAAGTGACTTTAGCTGGTTGATAAAATCTTTTGAACTGTAATCAGCCATGCCACTATGTTTCATCACTACGTTTCCGTTTTTGTCCAGTACTACTGTCGTTGGTAATGAACCTGTATAAAAGTCTGTAGGAATAAACCCCTCTGCCCTGTGTAGAGGAATTGTGAATGAATGATCTTCCAGGTATTCCTGTGCAGTCTTGATTTGATCATCCATGTTTATGAAAACGAATGCATAACCGGGATCATCCTTTAATTGTTGATACAATGTATTGACAGATGGCATTTCGGCTCTGCAGGGTGGGCACCAGGAAGCCCAGAAATTGATGAAGATTATTTTTCCTTTCATATTTTCAGTACTGTTAGGCGTACCATTTACAGTGCTAAAAGTGAGTGGCATTGCTGTGTAGGAATTATTTGAGTCTTTTACCTTTTCAATTTTAGCAGAGAACAGACCTGTACGAACCATCTGCCTCAATAGCCAACTTTTGGCAGGGGTACTCACCAGGAAAAATAGTACCAATCCAAAAAACAGCAGGTTTATGACGCGGCCTTTCCACTTGTTTTTTTTCTCAGTCATAAAGTGAAAGATCGTTTATTAATTTGGATTGGAGAACCGGATAGAAGAATTAAAACAATTATTTAGATATTTTGGCTGCGTCTTCCTTTTTATTGTGGATCAGCATATACTTGGCTGTTTCGTAGATGGCAGATGTGAGTGTGGAAAGTGCTTTGGCAGCAGAATCTCTGGTGGCTGCATCGGCCAGAAAACCCTTCTCACTGATTGGCAGTAATTGTTCCTTTTTTATCTGCAGGTTTTTTGTGAAATAAAATTTGTCTGTTACAATGCCAATCATCCCTTCATCGTGGTGAATGATGAAAGCGGCATCTGTTTTTTCGGGAGAATTCAATAGATCTCTGCCCAGGGTAGTATTGAGGTAAGGTTCGTGCAACATACCTGCGATCGTAGGGAGCACATCTATTTGTGATACAGCCTCCGTATGCAATGCAGGAGTTAATAATTCCGGTGCATAAAAAAGCAATGGTACATGCTCATCTGTAAGCCTTCCAAGATTGGTCAATGAATCTTTATAGATGTAAGAAGTTTCTCCTCCTACACCATGGTCGCCTATAAAAACGAAAATGGTATTGTCAAACCATTTCTGCTTTCTTGCATAGTCCATGAATTTTTCAAAGCAGTAATCTGTATAGCAGAAAGCATGGAATTCTTTCAGTGATTCGAATCCATACTTGTGCAAAGTGTCTTCGGGCACTATGCGCCGTTCGAAATCACTGTCTTCCTCAGGAATGGTAAATGGCCTGTGGTTATCTGCCGTCTGTATAAAAGCAAAGAATGGTTTCTTTTGCTCTGTCAGAATTTTTCCGGCTTCGAGAAACAGGTTCTTATCGCTGATGCCCCATACGTTCAGTGGTTGCGCATTGAAGGACCCTTCCTGGTAAATTTGAATATCATTAATATTTTTCACCAACCCTTCAAAGTTGTTGAAATCACTGTTGCCACCGAGGAAATAGAATTTTTCGTAGCCTTCAAAATTATTGATGATCGTATGCTGATCTATCGCTTCAGGATTGCGTGTGGAAAATTTGGATAGCTGCACATCAGGAATTCCGGTGATCATCGCGAATACGCCACGCGCAGTGCCAAATGTTGGACTAAAGCACCTGTTGAAAAAAATACCATTATCACAAAGCTGTTGAAAATAGGGAGTTGTGTTCAGTGGATTGCCCGACATGCTACTCTTGTACATGCTGAAACTCTCACACATGACAAAAACAATATTGGGTTTGCTTTCCAGGGCTTTGCTGTTGGGATTGACCCATCTTGCATAGTCCAGGCCTGCTGCATTATCCTTTTCTATTCCTAGAAATTCACCGATTTCATCAGAATAGTTTTGTGCCTTTTCATGATCAAATACCGGCTTCCGGAATTGAAGTGTACTGAAAAAGTTTTGCATAGGATTCAACGCGAGGTAGGCCGTGAAATTATTGTTCAACAGGAATGCATCCCGCCATTTAAGCGGGTGAAATGAAAACAATCCGATTACGGACCACGAAAGAAAAAAAACAGCTATTCCAAACCATGTATTTCGATTGGCGGGATGATCTGTTAGATTTTTTCTGAGTGTTATCACGTGTGTATGCCGGAACAGCCATGTGAGTAACAGGACAGTCAGTGCTAAAGCAAGAAGTATCCACACCATTGGGTAGCTCTGCCATAGCATGCGGATAGAAATAACCGGGTCTTCTGCAAAATTCAAAGCACTTGCATTTAACCGCGTATGGTTGTAACTGAAGTTTCCAAAATCAGCACCGAAAAAAAATAGCACAAACAAAGCAGCCACAGCAAGGTACCACGACCAAAATTTCTTATTTCTGACAGAATAGAAAGGTGACAACCGCGGAAAGAATCCGAGCAATGCAATGGGCAACAAGATCATGGAGACCCACCGGACATCATAAAAAAATCCAAGTGAAAATGAGGGCAGCACTTCTGCTACTGTTACATTGGCCGGCATAAACAATATCAGCGTTGCAATCCTCAGCACTGTAAAGATCAACATGAAAATGATCCAGAGATTGACGATCCACCAGATAGTAAGTGGAACAGAGGCCGGTATTTTTCTTTGCTCTTGCATTATTTATTTACCTGGGGTAGCGCCACCAGTTTTCCTGTTGTGAAACAATATATATTTCCCGGTTTGATACCATGCGGTTGTTAATTCACGCAAAGGAACCAATTCTTTCTTTGGAGCAGGGATATTCTGAAATAATGAATACAAGTTTTCTTCGCCACCGATCAGGCTTTTCGTATAGGCAACACTGTCAGTAACCATACCCAATTGCCGTACCGTCGGGTCAAAGATAAATGCGGCATGGGCAAACGGAAGCCCCGGTACCGAGGCAGTGTCAAACAGGTTGATGCCCATCGTTGTGTTCTTATAGGAGATTCCTGCCAGCGCCGAAACACTTGGAAACACGTCCACCTGGGAACAAGCATCGTGCCTACGCTGTGCCGGTAAAAATGCCGGTGCATAAAAGAGGAGAGGGACATGGTGAATATTGATACCGGAGGTGGTAAAAGCTTCGGGGAAAATAGCGGAAGCGTTGCCACGCAAGCCATGATCGCCAACGAAAACGAAAATAGTATTCTTGAAGTAGGTTTCCTTTTTCGCTGCCTCGATGAATTTTTCAAACGCAAAATCAGAATACCTGAAAGCATTCAATTCTGCATTGCTGGTAAAACCGTATTTATAGAGTGTATCTTCCGGATAGGATACCTGCTTAAATTCTTTTTGATCTTCCTCCGGGATGGTGTACGGTCTGTGATTGTCCGCGGTCTGAATCACTGCCACAAAAGGTTCTTTCCTTGTACGAAAGGTGTCATTGGCATTAAGAAATAATCTCTTATCGCTGATCCCCCATACATCTACTTTTCTTGCATTAAAATCTTCCTCTTCGAGCAGATGAATATTGGAAAGATTGTTGGTGAGAAGACCCCTGATATTAGCCCAACTGGAACTGCCTCCAATAAAATAATACCTGGAGTATCCCGGGTAATCATTGATGATAGAATGTTGATCCACGTAGGATGGATTCCTGCTGCTGGTATTCGGATACTCCACATCAGGAGTTCCGGTGATGGTGGCCCATACGCCACGTGCGGTACCATAAGCAGGAGTAAAGCAACGGTCGAAGAAAATACCGTTCTTACACATCTCATTGAAGTAGGGAGTCGTGTTCAGAGGATTGCCAAACATCGAACTCTTATAGGCAGAAAAACTTTCGCAGATCACCACTACAACATTTCTCTTAGGGGCGGTATCAGGCGCTGTGTAGTATCGTGTAAAATTAAGGTTGACACTATCGGGTTGGGTTACTCGTAAATATTTGCTGATAAGCGGGTAATATTCTTTTACCAGCTTAATGTCATATCCGCTGTTGCGGAATTGCAGTGTGCTGAGGAAACTTTGTACCGGATTCAATGCGAGATTGGCTTTGAAATCATCTTCAAATGCAAAGGCATCACTCCACCTGAGCGGGTATTGATTGATTCTTCCAAAAATACCGGCAGCCAATAGAATAGTGAAGACTGAGGAGAAAACAAAACCCGCCATCCTTCCCGGAGCATGCTTACCTCTTGATATTTTCCTGAATGCAAGATTGATAAGGAATGATAGTATGAATATGCTCAATACTATGAACAGAAATAACTTGAAGACAGGGTAGGTTTCCCAAATCATATTCAGGCTGATCTTGGCATCGCCCGTATAGTTGATGATGCTGGCACTGAGCCGTTGTTGCAAATAATCAAAATGCTCAAAATCCAGCGCATAGAACAATACGATTACAAATGCGATGAAGATGAAATACCCTTTGAAAACCCTTTCCGAAACCCTGGTATGAAATGGGTTGCAGTCTTTGGACGCAAACAACCAAAGTAGTATTAAAAGAAACAAAGCTGCCATGATGGAAAATATCACTAACTGCATGTGCCCCTTTTTCATGAACCATAAGAGGAATCCCATTACTATGACGGCAAGGCTTACACGAACGATACTTGCTGTTGATAATTTTTTGTTATGGTATTTCAGGTACAATTGACCGATGAGAAATGGAAATAATATGATGCCGCAAACAATTCTCAAATCGAAATTAAGGCCCAGCAGAAAAGGCTGCACATAATCGCCAATGTAGGCTGATGGTGCGCTAAACCTGTAGAAGAAGACAAATCGCATCACTGTCATGAATACCAGGAAAACCAGGCCTGTGATCAACATCCACGAGAGCAATTTGGGGACAAAAAGTCTTTTCATGCGGAAATATAAAAACTTGAAAGGAGCAAATGTAAATAAATAAGGTGCTGTATCGTGCGGATAGGATAATTTTGACATTATGGATTGCCTTTACCTTTTGAATGCCTCCTTCTTACCACAAGGCCTGATCAATTTTGACAAGTCACTTTTTCATAAGATCAATGGAGAATGGTACAATGGGTTTATGGATGCCGTGATACCCTATATCAGGGAACCTTTTTTCTGGGCTCCTTTTTATGTCTTTATGATCCTTTTTGTGTTGATCAATTTCCAACTGAGAGGGTGGATGTGGCTGGCTTTTATCTTACTTACCGTGTCAATATCAGACTATACAAGCAGTTCCCTGATCAAAGAATATTTTTTCAGATTGCGCCCTTGCCGGGATCCGGATATCGTGCATAGTATTCGTTTTATTGTGAGCTATTGCCCCAGGAGCAGCAGTTTTATTTCGTCTCATGCCGTAAATCATTTTGCACTGGCAACATTTATTTTTGTGACGTTTAGAAAAGCCGTCAGCAGTCGATGGGTATTCCTATTTTTGTGGCCTGCATCCATTGCTTATGCACAGGTATATGTAGGTGTACATTTCCCGATAGATGTTATCTGCGGAACGATATATGGAATAATTGTGGGAGCCATTACATCTGTTATTTATAATCGGGTGATAGGACTGGAGGCAAAAGATAAAATCGAAAAATGAGTGAGATCTTAATAATACTATTCCTGATCCTGCTAAACGCTTTTATAGTGTTGTGCGAAACGGCATTGATATCTGCAAAAAAAAGCAGGCTGGAAGCCGGAGCATCACGGGGCGAAGTGAAATCCAAGGTAGCGCTGGAACTTAAAGAAAACCCTGATGTATTCCTATCCACAACGCAAATATATATTACGCTCATAGCCATTCTGACCGGTGTTTACTCCGGAGAAAAGTTTAGTCATTACCTGGCGCCAGCGCTAAAGAAGATTTCTTTTCTGGCTCATTATGCCGATTCAGTTGCACTGATCATTATCGTGATCATTGTTACATTTCTTTCCATTTTATTCGGCGAACTGGTACCAAAGAGATTGGCGTTGCTCAACCCTGAGCGTATCGCAAAGGCAGTAGCCAAACCAATAAAAACGCTCAGCACACTTTCCTATCCACTGGTTTGGTTGCTGAGCAATATCAATATTGGTTTGTTCAGATTATTTAACCTGAACACATCCGCGGAAAGCTATGTAACAGAAGATGAGATCAAAGCAATGATCAACGAGGGAAGTGAAATGGGAACCATCGAAGAGGAAGAAAAAGATATCATTCAAAGAGTATTTCATTTGGGCGACAGGAACATCACCTCACTTATGACACATCGAACGGATATCGTTTGGTTCGAGATCAATGAATCAAGGGCATCTGTTAATGCGAAAATTGAAGAATTTCAACATTCCGTATATCCTGTGTGTCGTGAAAATATTGATGATATAGAAGGTGTGGTGCAGGTGAAAGATCTTTATCTGCATCCCGAAGGTTCACTTGAAGAATTATTGCGCAAGCCACTGTTCGTTCCTGAAAATAACTCAGCCTACCAGGTCTTGGAAAAGATCAGGAACACAAAGATTCACCATGCATTTATAGTAGATGAGTACGGAAGCCTGCAGGGAATGATCACTGCGAGGGATATCCTCAGGGCGATAGTTGGTGAAATGCCGGAAGAAGAGGACGATGTATATGAAATAAAAGTGAGGAAAGACGGTACATTCGTAATAGATGGTCAAATACAATTTTATGATTTTCTAACCTACTTCAACAAAACCATCTGGATCAACGAAGGGGAAAATGAATTTGACACGCTCGCAGGATTCATACTACACAAATTGCAAAGGATTCCATCTGCAGGTGATACTTTTGAATGGCGTGGATTTGATTTCGAGATCATTGATATGGATGGACAGCGTATCGATAAGGTGATCGTAAAGATCAATGATGAGATCAAGGAAGGGATGGAGGAGGATTGATTTCAATAATTTTCTATCTTACCTGTTTTTCAATAATTGACATATTTTATGAAGAAATTATTCTACGCATTATTTCTCCTTGGTTTTATTTCGGCGTGCAGCCCTAAGGTGGCGCCGGTGGCCATGCCGGGCGCAGCTCCTTCCGCATTTCATCATCCCGGCTGGAGTCATCGTACCAATATTTATGAAGTGAATGTGCGGCAGTTTTCAAAAGAAGGCACTTTCGCTGCTTTTGAAAAGAGCCTGCCACGCCTGAAGGAAATGGGGGTTGAAGTACTGTGGTTCATGCCAGTTACGCCAATTGGAATCGAAGATCGAAAGGAGAATGCATCTGAACTGGGCAGCTACTACGCAGTGAGGAATTATAAAGAAATCAATCCTGAATTCGGGACGATGCAGGATTTTAAAGATCTCGTGAATCATGCACATGCAATGGGTTTCAAAGTAATTACCGATTGGGTTGCCAATCACACTGCTGCGGATAATCCCTGGTTGACACGCCATCCCGGTTTTTTTAAACATGACAGCACCGGAAAGATTGTAAGCCCTTACGACTGGACAGACACGCGGCAGTTGGACTACAGCAATCATGAATTGAGAGACTCTATGATCGCCGTGATGGAGTATTGGCTCAGGGAAACCAACATTGATGGTTTCAGGTGTGATGTGGCGCATTTGGTTCCTGATGATTTTTGGAAGGAATGTATCACGGAGTTGAAGAAAGTGAAAGATGTATTCATGCTGGCAGAAGGGGAGAATCCTGAAATGCATTATGCAGGGTTTGATGCTACCTATACGTGGAGCATGATGCGGCCCATGCAGGATGTTTACACGCAGAAACATGATTTGAAATATTTTGATTCGGTACTGAATCATAACATATCCGTATATCCTAAAAATGCTTACCGGCTTTACTTCACCACCAACCATGATGAAAACAGTTGGAATGGTACTGAGTTTGAAAAGTACGGTGATGCCTACAAGACTTTTGCTGTCTTTACCCAAACCATGTACCACAGCATACCACTGATCTATAACGGACAGGAAGAACCCAACAAAAAGAGATTGAAGTTTTTTGTGAGAGACCCGATCCAATGGGGGAAATATGAACTTGCACCGTTTTATTCCACATTGCTTCATTTGCGTAAGCGTAATAAGGCATTGGATGCTGATGCATCTTACCAGAGAATCGCTACAGCCAATGATGATGCCATCTTTGCTTATACGCGTGCTAAGGAAGGAAAGAAAATTTTGGTAGTACTGAACCTGTCGCCAGAACCGCAACACTTCACCATTAAAGAGAAAGTGGTGTATGGGAAACCAACAAATGTTTTTTCAGGTGAGAAGGTGAAGTTGTTTCAGAATTATGTGTATGAAATGGAGCCGTGGGGATATTTGGTGTATGAGTACTGATGTGTGGATGGCGGAAAATTTTGGATGAAGAATTGAATACGTTAGGATTTTGTACTTCAATTATTGTGCTGCTAACTTTGGAAAAATAGCTTGACAGTCAGGTGTATGAAGTGCGAGTTGGGATACCCCAAATCTTAACTGTATTTCCCTTTGCTCCTTTTACTGTAATTACTTTTCTATGTGGATACCTTTTTGCTCGACCATAATAGATGTCCCCGGACATGAAATTGTATCAAACCAAAACAAAACATTAGCATTGTTATTCTGCGGCACAGTATTGATGATTGCTTTTACAAATAATGATAAAAGGAAAGTAGTAGATTTTGCCTGATCAATTTTATTAAAGTTGTATTTTTTGATCTTCCGATGTTGAAGTTTTCATTGGTAAAGCATCATTTTGTTTTCTTTTCAGGGTTTCCGGGTTGTCAGTCATTTTGCGTCATCCATTTGCCATTCTGTATGGAAATATCAATAAACCGCTGTCCATGTTTCGTCATTTTGCCTTCTGCAATCATTCTTTCGGCCCGTTCTATATTGGGTTTGCTCCAATTACTTTTCTTTTCATTGCGCTTTGTAAATGTGAGATAATAGCTCTCGTCATCTCTTTTCTTACACAAACTATCGATCCATCCAAAACACAAAGCCTCTTCTGTGGCTTCGATGAGATTTACTGAAGGTTGTTTGCTTTTTTTATGAAACAAGATCAGCCAAACGGATTGTTCTGTTTCGCAGTGTACCTGCAGCCACTTCCGCCATTGCTTCCTGTCTTTTGCATAGATGGCCTGCCTGCCATCTTTCATTTCCATTTTTTCCATGAGCATTCTTCTGCTTCAAAAAAGCTGACTTAAAATAATTTTTATAGAGCCTGTCGGCACCTGGTAGTTATTGGATATTAATGAATTTTTTCGCCGCTTAATTCCAATTATCAATTTTGATATCATTGGGAGAAGGCTTCCCTTTGCCGGTTTCAACGAGTTCCCTGAGGCTGAGCATGAATGTGGCCCACTTCATACTGCAATGCGCTTTGAATTCAATTTCTTCACGCCAGTTGATGTGGTGAAACAAAACGATTGTGTAATCACCTTCCTCGTGCAGATCAAAAATAATATCGGTGCCAATCCATTCCTGTGGCCCGGCAGTAAAGTTCCAATGTACTTTTTTCGCAGGTTCCAATGCCATTACTTTCATATTCATGCAGCCGATCTCTTTTCCTTCCGAAGAATAGAATCGGGCTACAATTGTTTTTCCGGTTTCAGATTCACCGGAAACCTGGTCTGTCCACCAGCCGGAAATGCCTTTGGTCGTTGCTAATGCTTCATATACTTTTTGTGCAGGAGCTTTGATGCCGATGCGATGAAAAATAGTGCCCATGTTGATTTTTATTTTTGATAGTAATTGAAGAGTTGGCGAAGGTATAGTAGTTGTAGGTTGGTTTTTCCTGGTGATAAATATATTTTTTCAGTCTTCGTGGATGTCTCATTTAGAAATTGGAAGTAACTGTTTGTTTCTTACCTAAATATCTCGACAACTTCATAATTCAATTAACTGAAACCGCCGTCTGGTTTCCGACCACCAGAAAGAAAAATTTCAAACAGTTTTTCATCACGACCGTTTGACTTTTTTGGGAATGATTGCTGTAGCCTCAATTTCTATCATCACATCACTCCTGAATAGTTTATTCACCTCCACTAAGATGCTGGTAGGTGGATTTTTCAGATTGATAAATTGATCTCTTGCCACCCTGATAGCCTGGATTTGCGAAACATCCGTAACATAGAATCCGAGTTTGATAACATCATCCATTGTTCCACCCAGGTCTGTCAGTATATTTTTGATATTACGAAATACCTGCTCTGCCTGCTTTTTCATATCTCCTGCACCAATTAAATTCCCTTGTTTGTCAAAAGGTACTTCTCCTGACATAACAATCATCTTACAATTGCCCAGGTCTATTACTGTTGCATGAGAATATCCTTTTGGTTTTGCAACAGAAGCAGGGTTCTCAAATGTTACGAGTTGAGGTTCGTTTTGAGAATATACTTTTATCGATAGAAATAGAAGGGAGAAGAGAAATACTTTTTTCATGTTCAGTTGATTTATGATTTAATGAATGGTTTCGTTCAGGTATTTTTCAAACCATTTGCAGACTTCTGCCATATCCGGAACAGGCTCGTGCATTGCATTATGAGAAACAAAAATTTTAGCCGGTACATTATTCTGCAAAAGTTTTTCATACATGTCCTTTGCCTGGCGCACCGGAATTACCGGATCATCGTCAGAATAATAAATAAGTGTTGGTGCATCATCTTTTGTAACCAAAGCGTAAGGGGAAGCATTAATGTACTTACCCGAAAGTGTAAATGTTCCCCGCTTCAATTCGGGCAAGCTACCCATATAAGCAGCTACGGCGGAGAGCATGTAATCATTGGCCATCATACTATCTTCAGGGCGATTGATATCTGCAAGATTAAATGGCGCTGCCAGTGTAACCACGGCCTGCACTTTAGAACTCATACTATCTGCGGGATCTTTACTTACATAATGACTTTCGCTTACTCCAAGCATGGAAACAAGGTTGGCGCCGGATGAATGTCCCATCGCTCCGATATGATTCGGATCTACCTGGTAATCCTTTGCATGATATCGCACATACCTCACTGCTCTGCGGCAATCTTCTATAATATCAGCATATTGAAATCTTGGAGCAAACCTGTGATTGATGACAAATACGGTGAACCCATTTTGTACCAGCGATTTCTCCCATTTCCCTGCATAATTACTATCAAGCATTATGTCATCTTTTAAAGCCGGCTGGCTATAATCCGTTGGGTAAGGAAAACCCCATGCACTGCCTATAATGTAAATAATTGCTTTGGAATTGGATTTGGCCGGCACGTACACGTCCATCAATAATGCGGTACCTGACACCATACCATACACGACATTTTCAATTTTCTTATTGCTATTACTCTGTGAGAAAGAAGGAAAGGCAAGGATCACCATTGCGATTAATAAAAGGAATCCCTTCAACTGTTTCATTTTTTTTGTTTAAAGCTGTGATGTGAATTAATTTGAAGGATGTTTTGGTAGCTGGAGTTCCGGCAGATAATTGGATGAGAAAAACCATAATGAGCAATGTTGCTTCAATTAATGGTAATAGCTGTGTATTTCATTTAGTCCTGAGAGAAGCGATATCATTGAAGATGATATCGCTTATTTTCTAAAAAACCTGATTCGACATTTCCCATATCATCAGTAAAGCTAATAATTACATCAGACTTATTTTGAGGAAATGCAAATAACTTAAAGGCCATAACCAGGTGTAACAAAATGATTCTTTTCATCTTGAAAATTACTTTGCAATCTATAATTCATCGGGTAGAGGAACAGGCTGCCCGGTTTTTTTATACGTTGGCATCGGTGCTTTCCACCTGCGTAGTTTATCCGACAATAATTTCGACAACTGTTTTACTTTAATTGGATATTTTCCTGATAAATCACTGTTTTCTCTTATATCCGATTTCAAGTCGTACAATTCTTTTGTTCCGGTTTTCATGTTATATATCATTTTCCAATCGCCCCTCCTGATTGCTGATTTATAGTTGATTCCAGGCCCATCATCAGCAATCCATTTATTGGGAAAATGCCAGATCAAAGTTCTCTTATCATCTTTAAAACCCGGGTTTTTTAAAACAGGTACAAAACTCCTTCCATCAATAGTCTGTATTGTTTTATAGCTATTCACACGGGCCATCTCCAGTATAGTCGGGAAAAAATCTTCAATGATCAGGTATTGTTTAGCAACTAATCCGGGCATTGTAATACCCGGCCATTTCACAATCATTGGTTCACGAATGCCACCTTCATACACGGAGCCTTTGCCTGCTTTGAGCGGAAGGTTTTGTGTATATGGCTCACCGCCCCTGCTGCCCGGAATGCTCAGTCCGCCGTTATCACTCATGAAAATGATAATCGTATTTTCTTCAATCCCTTTTTTCTTGACATAGTCCATGATATCACCAAGACTTTTGTCCATTCCTTCTATCAACGCTGCGTACTTTGCTTCGGTCATGTTCATTCCTTCATTCAGATACTTTTGGACAAACCGTTTGTCAGCCATGTAAGGATTATGCACGGCATAGTGATCAAGATTGAGGAAAAAGGGTTGCTTATTTTTGACAGGGGCTTCCATTGATTTGATGGCCTCAAGTGTCAATGCTTCCGTTAAGAATGTATCGCTGCCGTAGTATTCTTCCAAATCGGGAACCGCCTGTGCACTTTCTTTGCCCGGTATATTACCGTAATTATCTTTTCCAAGATAACTCTGAGGATGCCCTGCTGCATGTCCGGCAATGTTTACCATAAATCCGAAATTGAACGGATTGGAACCGGGTGTTCCCATCGGTCCCCAATGTGCTTTGCCAATATGAATGGTGAAGTATCCTGCATCTTTTAATATTTGAGGAAACGTAGTTGCAAAAACTGTTTTTTCAATGCCGGGCAGATAACTTAATCCATTATAATTCCAGTTGGCAGGAGCCAAAATTTCATCAGGATTATCTGTGTTATTGTCTTTCACCGGAGAGGTCCAGTTGGTAATGCCATGATGGGCAGCGTTCATGCCTGTAAGCATACTTACCCTTGAGGGCGTACATACCGGAGTGGCATAGGCGTTGGTAAATTTCATTCCCTGGCTTGCCAGCCTTTCCATATTTGGTGTGTGATAGCGGCGGTTTAGTTCCATCACACTATCTCCGAAGGGCACCGATGTATCCATCCATCCCATATCATCCACCAGAAATAAAATGATGTTGGGTGGTTGTGCCTTCAATTGCTTTATATTATTTGCCTGGGCAAATGCAATTGCTGTAAATAATAAAAAGCATTTCGTCATTATTACAGTCAAGATCAAATGACAATTAATTTTTGTAAACATCAATGGGATTTTATGAAATTGAAACGTATTTATTAAGTGAATTAAAATTTATTGAAAATGAGATTTTACTACAGCCTGGTTTTATGAGGTTATAACGCGCAAGGATTGAGTTTCGAATCTTTTAACTGATTGACGTCTTACCCGGAACTCCTGCGTACATTTTAGATTTTCCCTTGTTGAAAAGTGTGCTTTCAACGAGATGCACATAAATGTGGTTAGGTTTGATTTCAAAACTTATTAATCCCTGATTTATTTGCGGATTATTTACTATTGCCAACTTGTAAACCTCTTTTTCAGGTTACCTGAATTCATATTTCCAATCAAATTGCCAATTGTTCTTTTTCGTTATGCTTTTGAGATCATCTTTTGTTACAATAGAAATGTCTGTTGCAAAACTGTCTGCTGTTACTACATTTTCAACTGAGCTAGTCAGTTTGCTAACCTCAAAATCCAGACCTATTTCTTTTCGCTTTTTCATTACACTAATTTACGTAAAATCTCTTGCTGGGTAATGAAAAATGAACGTTGTAGAGTGTCTCTTGGCAATGCCATGTTATCGGTTCGGGCTTCTATCATGCGTTATTTAGCAGGTCTTGGAATTTGTCAATAAACAGTCCTACATGGTAGCCGTCCATTAGTGCGTGGTGTCCGTGAATAGAAACAGGCATTTCTTTCACACCATTGTTTTCGGTCATTTTACCAAATGAAATTTTAGGGCAACTGTCAGGGTTCGAAAAACTTCTTGCATGTGAAATGCTTGTAAAGTCAAGCCACGGAATGGCAGAAAAATGAATAACATTTTCTCCAGAAACGGCAGGTAGTAAGCTGTTTGTACTTTTTACATTTTCAATTTCCTGCAATGCTTTTTCGTAAAACTGTTTTTCATCTTCAAAATATTCCATATAAGCGAAGCCAAATGTTCCGTCAGGTCGGTTGATGGTTGGCGAAGCATTTATGGTAGCATATTCATAAACCTGATTTTCGATTATTCTGTATCGGAAATTTTCTACTTCATTGGCTGCTTTCAACGCTCTGTACAGATAGTACAAGAAAAAAGAAATGTCTTTTTCTTTTGATTTTTTATAGGCATTTGTACAATTCACTTTTACGGTTACACCAAAAAATGGCTCTTCAAATTTTGAGAAGAAAAGGAAATGCTCTTTTCTGTTCCAATTGTCAAGGTCTATTAATTTTTTCATTTTATTCTTTATTCAAAAAATTCATTTGGGTAAATAACTTTTCCTTTCATGTTTTTTAGTGCATCGGGCACAAGTTCTATCGCCATACAATTTTCTTCAGGTGCTTCAAACGGAAGTGAAAGATCGTAATGGTGCAAAGGGTGATATCCAAATTTTGGATAATAGTTTTCGTGCCCCAATAAAATAACTGACTTGTAGCCTGATTCTTTTGCAATGCGATGTGCTTCCTCAATCAATCTACCTCCTATTCCTTTCTTTTGAAAGGCTGGCAATACAGCAACCGGTGCCAATGCTAAAGAAGTTACACTTTCTATATTTGTTTCAATGATGATTTTGGTCAGTAGAATGTATCCGACAATTTCTTGGTTTACTTCTGCAACTAATGATAATTCAGGAATAAATCCATCGGATTTCCTTAGCCGTTCTACCAAAAACTGTTCTTTCTTATCGCTCATCATTTCATTGCGAAATGCCTGTTCTATCAAATCAAACACTACCGGGTAATCACTCTTAACTTCTTGTCGTATCTTAAAATCCATAATCATAAGTAACCTAAAATCTCATTAATTGATTTCAGTTGAATGAAATTATCATGTTTCAAATTGGTTTCTTGTTGCTCGTGCGTCCAGGTTACATGGTATGGAATATGTGCAGCATTTCCGCCTAAGTCTAAAACAGGAATAATATCGGATTTGATAGAATTGCCCAACATTAAGAAGTTCTCAGGTTTGCAATCTAAATGTTTGAGCAGTTTTTGATAATCACTTTCTTTCTTCTCGCTCATAATTTCTATGTGGTGGAAGTAGTGTTCCAATCCTGAATTTTTCAACTTTCTTTCCTGGTCTAATAAATCTCCTTTGGTGGCAACCACCAATTTATAATCGCCATTCAAGGCTTCCAAAGTTTCGGGAACACCTTGCAGCAATTCAATTGGTTTTTGTAGTAGGTCGTGTCCGATTTCAATGATTTTATCAATGACATTTAAGGAAACGGTTCTATCTGAAATTCTGTTTGCAGTTTCAATCATACACAGCAAAAATCCTTTAATGCCGTAACCGTAAAGATGCAAATTCTTCATTTCAGTTTTGAAAAGCTCTTGTGAAATGGTGTGTTGTGGATGATAATTTTCAAGTAGGGAACAAAACTGTTTTTCGGCTTCTTGAAAATAGG
>CAZGNJ010000030.1:0-13995 GCA_964526985.1 uncultured Ginsengibacter sp.
AACCGGTAGGTCATTTTTTTGGGAAGGCAAAGGTAATGGAAAACTTTTAATGCAAAAATTTTGAAACTAAAAATTTCCGCTCCATTTAACATTGCTTATCAACACAAAAATCCTGTTGGCCGGAATTGCTTTCATGTGATATCACTTACACTAAAATCAAACGATCAGCATCGCATCTCCATAACTGAAAAAGCGATATTTATCCTTGATTGCTTTCTTATATGCCTCCATCATCAGGTCATACCCTGCAAAGGCGCATGCCATAATGAGAAGGCTTGTTTTAGGTAAGTGAAAGTTAGTGATCAGGCTGTCTGCAATATTAAAACTGTATGGAGGATGAATGAAATGATTCGTCCATCCTTCAGCAGGTTTCAATAATTTTTGCGCAGTAAACGAACTCTCCATAGCACGCATAGTGGTAGTACCCACGCTGCAGATTCTATGATTGGTTTCTTTTGCCTTATTGACTATCCTGCAAGCGTCTTCATCAATTCTGAAATACTCGGCATCCATTTTATGCTTACTAAGGTCTTCTACTTCAATAGGACGAAATGTACCCAACCCGGTGTGAAGTGTTACTTCCGCAAATTTGATCCCTTTGATTTCAAGACGCTTGATCAATTCCGGACTGAAGTGCAACCCCGCAGTTGGAGCAGCTACCGCTCCTTCATGCTTGGCATATACAGTTTGGTACCTTTCACGATCTTCTTCATCAGGTTTCCTCTTGATATACTTTGGCAATGGAGTTTCTCCCATAAAAAAGAGCATTTTTCTGAACTCTTCTTCCGGGCCATCCCACAAGAAACGGATGGTACGTCCGCGGCTGGTGGTATTATCTATCACCTCTGCTACCAGTTCATCATTTTCTCCAAAATATAATTTGTTTCCTACCCTGATCTTCCTGGCCGGATCTACGATCACGTCCCAGAGCCGGTTGGCTTTGTGCAATTCGCGCAAGAGGAACACTTCAATTCTTGCCCCTGTCTTTTCTTTGCGTCCATACATACGTGCGGGAAACACTTTGGTATTATTCACCACAAACACATCCTTATCGTCGAAATAATCAAGGACATCTTTAAAATGTTTGTTTTCGATTTTTCCGGTTTCTCTTTCGATAACCATTAGCCGGCTATCTTCTCTTCGTTTAGTAGGTGTTTGAGCAATCAGGTTCAGTGGGAGGTCAAATCTAAATTGACTTAATTTCATGTACAATTATGGGTTTAAATAAATTAATTGTTACATGCCTATAATTTCCGGGAGATGAGTGCCCGCCCTCAGGCTGGCCGCTTATCATGTTACGGCATGATTTTTAAAGTGGGCGAAGGTAATAGTTTTCCAGTGAAATATTATGCAAATTTTTTGGGAACCAATGTTGAATGGGGGCTAATAATAAATACTTCACTGCAATATACCAGTTTCCCTACCCCTGGACGGCTGCGAAAATTCAACATTTCCGCCATTCACAACGATTTCTCTTTGCAATACTCCATCTGAAATACAAAACCGGGTACCTTCCCTTCCGGAAAAGGTAATAACACCTCCCCTCTGTATTAAGGCACTTCCTTCAGGAATTGCGATCACGGTTGATGTTTGGTTCAGTGTCAAAAATTCTTCAATCCTTTGATCTCTTGTCTCTCCATTAAATCCATCGATTTGGTGATTGTGATAATGCGGATTGATCTGAAAGGGAAAAATGTTCAAGGCATTAAAACTCTTTGGCTGAATGATCGGCATGTCGTTGGTAGTACAAATCGTGGCCCCTAAAACATTGGAGCCTGCGCTCCACCCAAGATATGGCAGACCTTCCCGTACCCTTGACTTCAGTAATTCAAAAATATTCGTTTCATAAAGGTCATGCAGCAATTTGAAGGTATTACCACCGCCTACCAATACCCCATCGCAACTCACGAGAAGTTCCTTTCCATTTTGAGGTGTAACCTTGTGAATCTGGTATGGGAATTTGGAGAAGGCCTCCTTTACCTTATTGTAATATTCCTGGGTGCTGCCTACCGTTGCAAAGGGAATGAATGCGAGGTTTACCGGTTTTGTCCCGAATAACTCATCTACAAAAGGGATAGCTGTTTCCAGGTAGGAAGAATTGCTGACCCGTGAACTGCTCAGTGCTACTACTTGCATAATCAATGTTTTCAATTTTATTCTGATGTAGTATCTTTCTCAGGCAACATATTAAATCCAATGAGATAAAAAAAATAGATGGTCCACCAGTCCCATTGCATGCCAAAGTAAATCTTAAAAGGCCCCTCAAAACGGCCCCTCTTGCCATCCTTAAATATGGGTTCATATATTATGGTTCCTTCACTATATCCCATCCCTGTAATGTCTTCCTTTTCACCATTTAATTCAAAATCAATTTTATCGATCACGAAAGATGCATTCTTAAACTCAGGCATCGCTTCGTACATGGAATCAAATATCTTGTACAATTGCTCCCTTGAGATAGTTCTGCCTTCAGGTAAAACATGGTCTTCAGCCAGAAGGCTGTCACAGGATTCTCTAACCCGACGTTCCAAAAATGCATTGATAAAATCCCTGGTCTTTCCTTCTATTTCCAATGCGTGATCCGGATGAAATTCTTCATAAGAAAAACAAGTGAACATTCCCTTTACCTGAATCAGGGAGGTTTCATGATCAAAAAGTTCCTCTGTAATAAACCGGTACTTAAATCTTTTATCACGTTCACGAGCAAAGTCTATATGAATCCCATGCTCTTCTAACTCATTCATCAGCCTCTCATACTCGGAATCCAGAGAAGCATCATCAAGCAAGGATTCTTTTCTGAATACAGGATTTCCCAATATCTCACGTACTGACTGATCCTTTCCTTCCACATAATTCTTTTCAAATGCAGCCACATTCTTCAGCCATTCATTCATGATCTCAGGAGGCAGGTCACTACGTTCTCCACCAAATACAGCTCCCGTTTCAGCAGACAATTTCATTTGAAGAAACTCATTTTCCATCCTGAGGTTTTCTTCGGGGTCTTCGCTGAATTTTTCATCTTCCGGAGCATTGAGATTATCATTCATCATTACCGGTTTTATAAAAAAGGAAGATAAGTTATTTCCCCCTATATGGTTCACCACTCATCAGATATTAACCCTATCTGACAAGAAAAGCCTTATATGGGTATTATTAGGTAATGGCTGTGCTATTGCTCGTAACAGCCTATGTCTGGATTTGCATCCCGGGGTTTTCCATCCAGGTCAAAGGGATATGGGGTAGCAATACCGGCATTGACAGCAGGTGAATTCGAATTCAAACTGATATGAAAATCATAAATACCTTTTGAGGTATTGACACTATCAAATAGCGGAGGCGTATTCAGCAGGCAGTTTGTAAACACGGAATTGGCAATGGCATCTTTTGCTTTGTAAATTGAGTTCTCAAACTGTACATCAAAAACACCATTTCCTTTTTTACCCAGGAAAATTTCGTTGTCCACACTCCCGTTTTCTCCCCAGAAAATACAATTCGTAAAATTTGCTGAGAGATCAGCAGTATATAACGTGTTCGCTTGTTCGTAAAAATCAGTAGCCTGCAATACCGGGTTCTTGTGTGCGATATAAATATTTCCATAGCTGGCTATGGTACAGTTCGTGAAGGAATGAACCCCTCCCATCAAAATAGCGATATTACTTCCGCAATTAACTATGAGGGAATTGTCTGCTACAATCGATGAGTTGAGTGACAGGATACCGGCGTCATAAATATTTTCAATTATAGATTGTGTTAATCTCAGTTTGGGATTGGATCCTGACGGTATTCCTTGCAAAATAATTCCCTGGTAGGCATTCCTGATGGTAGTGTGTTGAAGAAAATTGTTTTCACTGAACGGCATTAAATAAATACCCGGCCACGCTGCAGGGAGGTCACGATAATCTGCATCGGTACGGTCGCCGGAAAATACAACAGGCTTTGCAACACTGCCCACAGCATGCAGCGTACCATACACGATTACCGGGGCAGTGGCGTGCACATAAACCCTGGCTCCTTCTTCCAAATTCAGTGTTACATTGCTATCCACTTGCAATGATCCGGATATAACATAAGGAAGAGAGTCTATCCAGGTAGTATTTGCAGATATCTTTTCATCTTTCAGAAAAATCGCATTCTGCCCGTAAGCCCGCAATTGCATCCAACGTGTATTTCCATTGAATGTTATCCGTATACTGTCTTCTATAATAAAGGGAGACAACTCATCATTGGGATTCACATTTACCTGAACAAAAACATACATGCTGTCATTTGCATTGACCTCAACATTTGAAGCCTCAGGTGATGACACTCCGTCAATATTTATCTTGAATGGTGATGATACGCCACCTGCAAGTTTTATATCGCTCAGCCTCAACTTCTGATCATTCGTATTAATGATCTTGAACGATTGGGTAACCGACCCTTTGGTAGTAAATACAGTATCAAAAAACAGAGTGTCGCTACTCAGCGCTATAGTCGCATCAGGACTGGTAATGATACTTTCTTTTTTGCAGGAAAGAAAGCAAATCAACAAGAGGATACAAAATATTAATGAGGTATATTTCAAGGAATGAATTTTTACACGAGTACAGATTCTATTCGTTCAAAAGCATGATCAGGGCGTTCTCCTTTCCATAAAATGGAATAGATACTCTCAGCCAGAGGCATTGCTGCTCCTATCTTTTTATTGATGGCATAGATGCACTTGCTCGCATTGTATCCCTCAGCTACCATGTTCATTTCTAATTGCGCAGTGCTCACAGAATACCCTTTGCCTATCATATTACCAAACGTCCTGTTACGGCTGTAAAGCGAGTAGCATGTCACCAGCAAATCTCCGAGGTAAACACTTGCCGCGTAGTTGGTAACTGCGCGGTTTTTATTTCTGGTAGTTGCCACGTGGTCAATGCTTCCCACCTTTACATTCTGTCCCGATTTACGGAGGAATCCTGCCATTTCATCAGCACTGTTTGCAATCAGGACACTCAGGAAATTATCTCCATATTCCAGTCCGTGAGCAATGCCGGCACCAATAGCATAAATATTCTTCAATACCGCGGCATACTGGGCGCCTATTACATCCGTATTATGCAGTGTTTTGAGGTAAGAGGTAGCAAAGTAGGCTGCTATATTCTCCGTGTCTTTTATATTCCCGGAAAAGGTGAGATAGGATAATTTTTCAGCGGCCACTTCTTCAGCATGGCATGGCCCGAGCACAGTAAAATAATTTCCTATAGGAACATTGAAATTCTTTTCCAGGAAATCATTCAGCAACAGGTTTTCATCAGGAACAATTCCTTTCACTGCAGAAAGAATTTTTTTACCAGAAAAAATTTTCTTGTCGAGTGTAGTCAATGCCTCCTTCACAAATGCCGAAGGAACAGCTATCAGTATGATATCGCTATTGCTGATCACCCACTCCGCATCCGTAGAGAATTCAATCAGGGATGTATCGAATATTGCCTGCCTGAGATATTGAGGATTATGATGGCGGCTCCTGAATGAAACGATATTCTCATCACTTCGCAACCACCAGTTGATGCTATGGCGATTATCCGTCAATAATTTCGCTAACGCAGTACCCCAACTTCCGCTGCCTAATAATCCAAACTTCATCATGATTACGCGTTATTTTCTGCGTTTGCAATTTATACTATTTATGATTTCAAAATAGTAGGCTCATCTACTGTTTTCTTTAAACCTTCTAAACATTCTCAACCCTCTCAACCTCCTAAATTCCCTAAACCATCTAAACTCTATTTATGTAATATGCAACTTCTCCAATGCTTTCTGCGCAGCTATCTGGCTGGCATCTTTTTTATTGAACCCCTGCCCTTCTGATATCAGTTCATGTTCTATGTAAGCACCGATGGTAAACAGTCTTCTACCATTTTCAAATTTTTCAGAAATTGTCTGAAACTCTAAACACTTTCCCTGTTTATTAGCCCAACCGTACAATTTATTTTTCAGGTTGATATCAATGCTTTCAAGATCCGAAAGAAATAAATGCGAATTGATAATGTGCCTGGTTACCCATTTATTGGTTTCTTCAAATCCCTTGTCAAGATAAACAGCTCCCACCAATGCCTCCAGTGTATTTCCAAATATCTGGGACACCTTCAGTGAATTATCCAATTTATTGAATAGCGTGATCTTCTTCAAACCAATTTTGACTGCAATAGAATTGAGTTGGTTTCTGTTCACCATCTTACTGCGCATCTCCGTCAGGAATCCCTCTTCCTTGTAAGGATACCTCATAAATAAATAATGTGCTACTATGGAACTCAGTATGGCATCTCCAAGGAATTCGAGACGTTCATTATTTTCGTCAGTACCTTCCCGCACACTCCGATGACTTAGAGCCGTACGGTACAATTCCACATTGCTGGGATTGAATCCCAGTACATTGCTTAATTGTTTTCTGAAATCCTTTTCTTTTTTGGAAAGGAACAGGGAACCGAAGGAGGATACATTCATAATGTCTGCCCTAAAGTTAAAAGAATTTGGGAAAAAAGAGCCGGATGTGTTTTATCAGTATTGAAAACAAAATTTTCTTTTATCGCTAAAGCGGCGTTTGCACCTTGAATTCTCCCGAACTCCTGCTCCATTTCTTTTACCAATCGGTAAATCATTTCATATTCTACAACTTGAAGCTGCCGGATACATAAAAGAAGTCTTTAGCAAAATTTTCTGCGCCCGTTTTATAATCTGTCTGGCGCAGCAGGCCGGATTGCACACTTATACTTTTTGAAAAATAATAACCGAACCCTCCAAAGATTCTGTTTCTCCTGAATGCCGGCGATACAAACTGAAAAAACAATTCATCATAGATGGTAGCAAACAAGGTACCTGTAGTTAGTGTCTTTCTATTTAATGGAAGTTTTGGCTGCAACCGATATCGAAGCGTAGGTCTGAGATTTTTATTAATCTGTTCCTCCAGTCGCACTCTGTGTTCCATAACACCTGAGAAAAACTGTTGCTTATAATTCATTTGCTGCCAAATTCTAAAGTCTGTTTTCTTTATCATATTATCATACTCTGGGCCACCATTAAAAGTATTGTAAACCCCGAATGCCAATGTAAAAGTCATCCTCGATGTGTGCTTATAATTCACACCGGTCTTACTTTCATAATAATAAAATTTACTCAATACCCCTACACCTCTAAATTCTTCTTCATTGTACAAACTCCACTTCCTCGCAAGAGGCACTTCAAATGTTATGGTATGATAAGATCCCAATTTTGGAGATTCCTGTGCAAATAGCTGAACTGAAATACAACAGAATACTCCCGTCAGGATCAAATAGAATAAATAATTCATAGGCTTACAATACAAACCGGTTAATGATATAAAATGCAAAAATGAGAGTCGCCCAAAAAACAAACCCCCACAGGATGATGGTACCTTCAACTTTACTTACTCTATTGAATAATTTTTTCTTCAACACATCAGCATCTTCCTTAGTGGCGAAGTCAGATTTCAGTTGGGTACGCCATAAGGCAATTTCATTTTGCAATACTTCCACCCGTACCTTGACATTCTTTTCTATTTCTCCATTTACATATTTCATCAGTTCATCTGCCTCTTTTTCCCCTAATCTTCTGTTCAGAAAATTTCTGATATCTGAAACTGAAAGGCCTTCCTGCAGGTTACTATTTTCCATTTCAATTAAATATTATCGTATAAAAAGATTTGCACTGCGAATGCAGTGAAGCTTAAAAATAAGAACAGATCAGCAAAAAATCCTGATTCAGATTCTTATTCCCTATATTTTTTGATAATGATAGAGGCATTATGGCCGCCAAATCCAAATGTGTTGCTGAGTGCAGCATTCACTTCTCTTTGTTGTGCTTTATTAAAAGTGAAGTTGAGTTTGGGATCGAGCTCCGGATCATCAGTAAAGTGATTGATCGTAGGCGGAACAATATTTTCAGTAACAGCCAGTATGGATGCAAGCGCCTCCATCACGCCGGCTGCACCAAGGCAATGGCCGGTCATAGATTTCGTACTGCTGATATTTAGGTCATACGCTTTTTCTCCAAACACACCGAGTATCGCTTTCGTTTCTGCGATATCACCCAATGGCGTGCTGGTACCGTGTACGTTGATATAATCAATTTCTTCAGGTTTCATGTTGGCATCCTTCAATGCTGCCAGCATAACATTTTTTGCACCCAGTCCCTCCGGATGAGGAGCCGTGATATGATGAGCATCAGCCGAAGCTCCTCCACCTGCTATTTCTGCATAAATTTTTGCACCACGTGCTTTAGCATGTTCCAGTTCTTCCAGAACTATTACTCCGGCAGCTTCTCCCATCACAAAGCCATCACGGTCTTTATCAAAAGGACGGCTTGCTGTTTTGGGGTCATCGTTTCGCTCACTCAATGCTTTCATAGCATTGAATCCGCCGACACCAGCATAACTGACTACAGCTTCACTTCCTCCTGCCAGGATAATATCCGCCCTGCCGATCCTGATGTTATCAAATGCATCTATCAATGCATTGGTACTGCTGGCACAGGCACTTACTACTGCAAAATTGGGGCCTCTGAATCCATAGCGCATAGATATCTGCCCTGCTGCTATGTCGAGGATCATCTTTGGAATAAAGAATGGATTGAATCTTGGGGTACCATCTCCCCGGGCAAATTCCATAACATCGTCCTGGAATGTATTGATACCACCAATGCCGCTGGCAAAGATGACACCAACCCGGTCGTGGTCTATGTTTTCATTATTAATACCCGCATCTTTCACAGCTTCATCGCTGGCTACCAGGGCGAATTGGGTAAAACGATCTATCTTCCTGGCTTCTTTTCTCTCGAGGTATTGGGTAGGATCGAAATCTTTTACCTCGCAAGCAAACTTGGTTTTAAACTTAGAGCAATCAAAAAGGGTAATAGGAGCAGCACCTGATACTCCTTTTTTTAAACCTTCAAAGTATTCAGGAACAGATTTGCCAATGGGTGTTATAGCACCCAGTCCCGTTATTACTACTCTTTTTAATTCCATAAGTTTGCCTGCGAAGATGAATAAGATCCTTACTTAGCATGTTCTTCAAGATATGCTACAGCCTGTCCAACAGTGGTGATGGTTTCAGCCTGTTCGTCAGGAATGGAGATGTTGAATTCTTTTTCAAATTCCATGATCAGTTCCACGGTATCAAGGCTGTCGGCACCTAAATCGTTTGTGAATGAAGCTTCGGGTGTTACTTCTGCCTCGTCAACTCCTAGCTTGTCAACAATAATTTTTTTAACTTTTGTTGCAATGTCCTGCATGATTGTAAAATTTAGTTAATGGCTACAAAAATATACTTTTTGCAATAAAAAAAAATAAATCTCTGTAAGTAGAATTTCTTATGCAGATTGTATCGATTCGCCCTCCCGGCACCAGATTAGAATAACAGAGATCAATCTAAAACAGAAATAGTCTATTCCTTATTCTTTTTGTTCAAAAAATATTATGCCTGAAGTGATTCCATTGAAGAATATCTTATTTTTATCAGGCAATCACTTTTTATGCCCATCAAACAAATCGACCACGGTTCCGTAGAATACAGCCAGATGATAAAGCTACGGGATGAAATCCTCAGAAAACCGTTGCGATTGTCTTTTACCAAAGAAGAACTGGATAGAGAAAAGGATGATATCCTCATCGGTGCTTTTGACGATCATACTTTGTTAGGCTGCTGCCTGCTTACCGTTGTTGACAAACAGACCGTACGCCTTCGGCAAATGGCTGTACTCAACAAACTGCAGCGTATGGGTATCGGAGCAAGCCTGATGTATTATGCTGAAAATATAGCCCGTGACCGGGGGTATATAAATCTGATAATGCACGCGAGAGAGGTATCCACAGGTTTTTATGAAAAGTTAGGCTACAAAATTTCAGGTGAAAAATTTACCGAAGTGAATATTCCACATTACCTGATGGTAAAAAAATTGCGTTAACTTATCCCTCAACCAATCTTCTCTTTCAATAACTGTCGTGCGGCGTGCACATCATCGAATGCTTCTTTGGGAACCAGGAAAAATGTTCGCGGATCGAAATAAAGGTAGAAGAAAAACGGGCTCTCCAGGTAAGAACTGAATGCCGACCAATTCCATGCCCTTCGTCCATGCTCCGTTTCAATCGCCATTTCGTCTTTGTCAAATGACACCCTGAACCTGTTCAGGAAAGTTTTCGACTTCTTATATATTATATATGGTAAGGCAAACCAGAATGATATCATCAAAATAAACCACAATCCAGACGCCAGCAAAAATGCCACAGGCGACACTTTGTGCATGAAGTACATTACCGCGCTGAAAATCGCAAATACATTAACAAGGATGATCAGTACCTTTATTTCTCTACGGCTAATAAAGTGGAAACGCAGTGCCTGTATCACTTTAGGCTTGTCGTAAGTGAAAAATTCTGATGTCATCGGGGAGCAAATTTAGCCGAAAGAATTTTGTTTTTAAGAAATCATTTCACTTGCAATCCTTTACTTTTAGCCTTCATAAATCAAAGATGTCATGAAAATTCTCTTTTCCACCCTTTTGTTATTGTCTGCCTTTACCATCCAGGCCCAGCCTCCATCTGCCACTGCTATAATGGATGCCGCAAAGAAAGAAGCCGCTGCCTCCGGCAAAAATATCTTTGTAATATTTCATGCATCATGGTGTGTATGGTGCCACAAGATGGACACTGCTATGAATGAACCAGCAATGAAACCATTATTCGACAAGAACTATGTCATAAAGCACCTGACCGTTTTAGAAAGCCCCAATAAAAAATCACTGGAAAACCCCGGCGCTGACGCTATGCTGGAAAAATATCATGGCAAAGAAGGAGGTATTCCTTTCTGGCTGGTTTTTAATAAGAATGGTGATCTGCTTGCTGACAGCCGGCAAATAAAAGCCGATGGCACTGTAGGAGGAAATGTAGGATGCCCGGCTCAGGAGGACGAAGTAAATTATTTTGCACAAGTATTGAAGAAAACAACAAAACTGACCGACTTACAAATAGCTGCGATAAAAGAACGATTCAGAAAGAACAGTTCACGCTGATGGATCAATAGCCATATTTGTCTTTCCAACGGGCTTTCAGGAATTTCCGAATTTCCTCTTCTCTTGCATTATTGCCGGGGTCGTACAATTTTTTCCCTTTCAGTTTATCTGGAAGAAACTCCATATCTGCAAAATTATTTTCATAATTGTGAGCGTATTGATATCCCTTTCCATAATCTAATTGCTCCATCAATTGGGTAGGAGCATTCCTGATCTGCAAAGGCACGGGTAGATCACCAAATCTTTTTACCAGCGCCTGTGCTTCTCCAATAGCTTTATAGGATGCATTGCTCTTTACACTACCCGCCAGGTAGATCGCGCATTGGGAAAGAATGATTCTTGATTCAGGATAGCCTATGACATTTACAGCCTGGAAACAATTAGTAGCCAGTACAAGCGCCGTCGGGTTAGCATTGCCAATATCTTCACTCGCAAAGATGACCATACGCCTTGCAATGAATTTGACATCTTCTCCTCCATCAATCATCCTTGCAAGCCAATACACGGCTGCATTGGGGTCACTTCCTCGCATAGATTTTATAAATGCAGAGATGATATCATAATGCTGTTCACCCTTCTTATCGTACAGAGCAGTCTTCTGCTGCGCTGCTTTCATCACTACGGCATCATCAATTAATCTGCTACCATTTTCATCAGGACGTGTATAGTTAGCAGACAACTCAAGAAGGTTGAGTAATTTTCTGGCATCTCCTCCTGACAAATTGATCAATGCTTCCGATTCAAGGATTAAAATATTTTGCTCAATCAAGATGCTGTCATTATGAATAGCATTTTCTGCAATGGATAGTAATTGTGTTCTGCCCAGTGGTTTCAATACATACACCTGGCATCTGCTGAGCAGGGCATTGTTCACTTCGAAAGATGGATTTTCCGTAGTAGCTCCAATGAGCCTGATCACACCTTTTTCTACAGCACCCAACAGTGCATCCTGTTGGCTCTTATTGAACCTGTGAATTTCATCAATGAATAAAACCGGTAGTTTCTCATGCTCCGCCATTGCCAATATTTCTCTCACATCCTTTACGCCTGAGGATATAGCGCTGAGTGTGTGAAATGGTACCCGAAGAGTTTGTGCAATGATATGAGCCAAAGTAGTTTTGCCTGATCCGGGTGGCCCCCATAAGATCATCGAAGGAATTTGATTTCCTTCAACAGCTTTTCGCAGCACACTGTCCTTGCCGGTAAGATGTTCCTGCCCTATTAACTGATCAAGGTTGACCGGCCGCATCCGTTCTGCTAATGGTGCCATAGCGATAAGTTTGTTATGTCCATAACAAAGATAAACAGGCAGTAACAGACTTCTGCCAAGCAAAAATGATACTACTTATCTTTTGCCAGTATCTAATATTTCAATCTGATGACGAAGTGCACATCCAAGTCAATGAATATTACCGATCATTAAGTAAGTGCATCAAACTGAGCAGTAAAGTGTCTCAAGAATTTTGGCTCCTTTGTAATCTTCAATCCTTTGACCGTTGACGCATCACTTTTGATTCTTTCAAAGACTTCTATCACATAATCTATATGGCTTTGTGTATAGACTCTCCTCGGAATAGCCAGGCGTACCAATTCCATTGGTGCCGGTATCAACTGACCTTTATCATCATACTTCCCAAACATCACTGATCCGATTTCCACTGCCCTGATTCCGCCTTTGACATACAATTCACACACCAATGCCTGGCCCGGATATTCTTGCGCAGGGATGTGTGGATACAGTAAAGCAGCATCAATATACACGGCATGTCCACCTACCGGGTAAATAATTGGAATACCCATATTTCGAATGTGCTCACCAAGGTATTGCGTACTGCGAATACGATAAGTGAGATAATCGTCTTCGAATACTTCACGCAATCCAATAGCTATGGCTTCCATATCTCTGCCGGCAAGCCCGCCATAAGTCATAAACCCTTCGGTAATGATCAAAAGATTGGTACAGGCATCAGCGAGTTGCTGATCTTTTACTGCAAGGAAACCACCAATGTTTACCAATGCATCTTTCTTTGCACTCATAATGCATCCATCCGCAAGAGAAAACATTTCCTGTGCAATTTGACGATATGGGGTGGCCTCATATCCTTTCTCATAATGCCTGATGAAATAAGCATTCTCTGCAATACGACAGCAATCGAGGATGAATAATACTTTATACTTTTTGCACAACTCTGAAACCTTCTTCGCATTCGCCATGCTTACGGGCTGTCCACCTCCGCTGTTGTTAGTAACAGTCAGGATGACTGCCCCTACATTCGTTGCAGAAGTACTCAAAAGTTTTTCCAATTGATCTACATCCATATTCCCTTTGAAATGATCTTCTGAATCGTGAACTTTTGCGAGAGGAGTTGGAATGTCGATGGCTTCAGCGCCGGTGAATTCTATATTGGCACGGGTAGTATCAAAGTGTGTATTGCTGATAAATATTTTTCCTTTCCCACCAAGATACCCATAGAGTATGCGCTCAGCCGCACGCCCCTGGTGTGTTGGTAACACGTGAGGGAATCCCGTAAGGTCATGGATTTCATTTTCCAATTTTTCAAAACTGGAAGCACCTGCATAGGATTCATCCCCTTTCATAATGCCTGCCCATTGCTCACTGCTCATGGCAGAAGTGCCACTATCTGTGAGAAAATCAATGAGCACATCCTTTGCGTGAAGCAGAAATGGATTGTAATGTGCTGATTTAATCAGTTTTTTTCTTTCTTCTTCCGTTGTCATGTAGATAGGTTCTACAGATTTAATTCGGAATGGTTCTATTATTGTTTTGTATTTCATATACGTTTTTCGTTATTCGTCCGCCGCGGCGGATCGTTGTTCGTAGTGTTGCTGAGCCTGTCAGACGAAGCTATCGCTTATTTGACTCAGACCGAAGTGTCAGAGTTTTGAATACTGACCGAAGCGTTAGTACCGAAGCATGGTTGCTGA
>CAZGNJ010000030.1:14095-44502 GCA_964526985.1 uncultured Ginsengibacter sp.
CCGAAGCATGGTTGCTGAGCTTGCCGAAGCATGGTTGTTCGTTGTTGATTGTTGATAACACCATTAACCAATAACAATTCAACATTCATAATCCATAATCCATAATTCATAATCCATAATCCCATTATTCCCATTCTCACCATCCTCCGCTCGCTCCTCCACCTCCGCCGCTGCCTCCGCCGAAGCCACCAAAACCTCCTCCACCAAACCCGCCACCACCGAAGCCACCTCCACCGCCACTGCCTCCGCGACCCATCATATTTCCCATCAGGAACCAGGGCAACGCATCTAAGAAACTACGTGATCCTCTGCGGCTCATATATTGGCCACCGCCTCCCCCACCGCCTCTGCTCAGAAAAATCACCATTATAATAATAAAGATGACAAGGAAAACAATTCCTGCTCCACCTCCACCTCTGGAATCCTTTTCTTTCGGTGCTGCTTTGTATTCACCGGCTGCTGCTTTAATAATTGCATCAACCGCCCTGTCTAATCCACCGTAATAATCACCATTCTTGAAATTGGGAATCATCTCATCATCAATGATGTGCTTCGCGGTAATATCCGGCAAAACACCTTCCATACCATAACCTGTTTCGATACGGGCACGTCTTTCATTTTTTGCAATGAGAACGACAACTCCATTATTTTTTCCTTTGACACCAACACCCCACGTCCTCAGATATTTCAATGCGACTTCAGCGATATCATAACCACCCAGATCATTAACTGTAATGATCACGATGGCAGAAGATGTGGAATCATTATAAGCTCTTAATTTTTGCTCGAGTGCATCTTTCTGAAATGGCTCCAGCAAGTGAGCAAAATCATTGACAGCCTGTGGTGGGTTGGGTTTTGACTGAATGATCTGAGCATGACTGACCCATACAAAAGAAAATGAAAGCAGGATTAATATGATCTTCTTCATGGAATCAGTTTCTAATTACCAAAAATGATATCATCAGGTAATTCATTTTTGTCGGTATCCTTCTGGTAAGGAAAATATTTGTGAAGAGCATTGCCTATCTCTGAGATGGAATGACATACACCACTTACGAGGTTTTCTGATTTTATCTTGCCGATGGCATGATGCAATGTCTCTTTCCAGTATTCTCCCCCGGTCGCCTTATGGATACCTTCATCAGCATAGATGGCAATCTGGTGATCATCCGAGGCCAGGTAAAAGAGTACACCATTTCGCTGTTCCGTCTTTTCCATTTCGAGATTGTCGAACAATTGCTTTGCCCTGTCGATAGCATCCACATACTTGCAACGCCGTTCAATAAATACCCGAATCTCACCACTGGTTTTTTGTTCGGCATCGCGTATAGCCGCCACGACAGCCTGGGATTCTGCCTCAGTAAAAATGGATTTCTTTTTCCGGAACAAACTCATCTATTTAATATTGAACTCCACATCGGGAGCCTTTTCACTTCCGGCATCAGCCTTGTAGAATGCCTTTTCATGGAATCCGAAAATGCCCGCAAAAATATTTCCGGGGAATCTTTTCACAGTCAGGTTATAACTCTGAACAGCAGTATTATAATCCTGTCTTGCTACATTAATACGGTTTTCAGTTCCTTCTATCTGTGCCTGGAAATCCTGGAAAGCTTTCGTAGTCTTTAAATCAGGATAGGCTTCTGCGACCGCAAGTAATCTACCGAATGCGCTTTGCAAACCAGCCTGGGCGCTTTGGTATTGTTGCAGGCTTTGAGGGTCGTTTGTATTTACAGTAACCTGGGTTGCTTTGGAACGAGCGTCTATCACTTCCTTCAAAGTGCTTTTTTCAAAATTAGCAGAGCCTTCAATCGTTTTAATAACACTGTTGTACAAGTCAGTTCTGCGCTGGTAGTTTGTTTCTACATCGCTCCATTTCTTTTGGACGCCCTGATCGGCCGTCACCATACCATTATACTTTCCGCAACCCCAGAATCCGAGGATTACAATAATTCCGAGGATGATTAATAATGTTTTATTTCCTTTCATTTTGCTTTTCTTTTTTTTGTGAAGTAGCTAAGATAATTGATTTAGAAAATTCATCCCATTTTTTTGGTGAATGGTCTTATTCGTTTATAGCTGCGATCCCGGGCAGGGTCTTTCCTTCAAAGTATTCCAATAAGGCGCCACCACCGGTGGATACATAGCTCACGCGGTCTGCCAGTCCAAATTCATTTACCGCAGCCACACTATCACCACCACCTACCAGGCTATATGCTCCTTCGTCTGTCGCATCGGCCACAGCCTCTGCTACTGCTTTGGTACCGGCCTGGAATGAAGACATTTCAAATACACCCATCGGGCCATTCCACAAGATCGTTTTGCTATCCAGGATAGCTTTAGAAAATATTTCTATGGCCTCCGGGCCAATGTCTAATCCCATCCATCCGTCTGGTATCTGATCGTTGGAAACTATTTTCGTGTGTGCATTGTTGTCAAATGCATCTGCAATGACACTATCCGGTGCCAATAGTAATTGCACATTCTTTTCTTTAGCCCTTTGGATGATGTCAAGGGCAAGTGGTAACTTATCCTCTTCACAAAGGCTCTTGCCCACTGCATTTCCCTGGCTTTTCAAAAAAGTGTAGGTCATACCGCCACCGATGATAATATTATCCGCTTTGTTCAGAAGGTTTTCTATGATTTCTATTTTGTCACTCACTTTGGCACCACCAAGTATGGCAGTGAATGGCTTTTCAGAATGATGTAACACGCGTTCCGCATTGGACACTTCGGCATTCATCAGCAGGCCAAACATTTTTTTATCCTTCGGAAAAAATTGAGCTATGACCGCTGTGGAAGCATGCGCACGGTGTGCCGTACCAAAGGCATCATTCACATATACACTTCCTAGCGTACTCAATTGCTTCGCAAAATCCGGATCTCCTTTTTCTTCTTCAGGATGAAAGCGCAGGTTTTCCAATAACAATACTTCACCCGGATTCAGGGCATCCGCTTTTTGCCTGGCTTCATCTCCAATACAATCCGAGGCAAACTTTACCTGCACACCCGGAAGTAATTCCATAAGGTGAGATACAATTTGCTTCAAGGAATATTTAGCCTCCGGCCCTCCCTTGGGCCTGCCCAGGTGCGACATCAGAATCACACTCCCACCCTCTTCCAATATTTTATTGATGGTGGGTAATGCAGCCCTCATGCGGGTATCATCGGTTACCTGGCCATCCTTGAGCGGAACATTAAAGTCAACGCGTATCAACGCCTTTTGGCCTGAAAAATCGAAATCAGAAAATTTGCTCATTGATTTTTTTTGCGAAAATAGATAAAAGCAAGAAAGGAAGAAATTGGATGGGTGAAGCCAAACCTTATTAAGGTTGGCAACCTTGCGGAAATTCGGCAGCACCCATTTGCCAGACTACCGGCAATCAAATACCTTTATATAAACAGAGTGATGAATATACCAATAGATAAGAAAGCTCCGGTACATACCAAATCGCATATTGAAATTGAAGCACCCATTGACACCGTTTGGAACAAACTCACGAATATTCCGGACTGGCCGTCATGGCAAAAGGCTGTTACCAAAACAACTTTATTTGGTCCCATTGAAGAAGGAACTGCATTTCACTGGAAAGCCGGAGGGCTTTCTTTCAAATCCAAAATTCATACTTCAAAGCTGCATAAAGAGTTTGGCTGGACAGGAACCACCTTTGGAGCCAATGCCATTCACAATTGGTTCTTTGAACAAAAAGATAATAAAACGATTGTGAAAGCAGAAGAATGCCTGCGGGGAATTCTTCCAAAATTATTCAGTGGATATTTTCAGAAAAACCTGAATGCTGGCGTCATCACAAATCTAGAAGAATTGAAAGCAGCGGCGGAATCAGTTTAAAAATAGATATCTTTATCCATCATGCTTCAACCATAACAAGTCAGACTATACCAGCACTTATGATGAATAAAATGAAAATGCTTTTTACTTTCATCGCTCTTTCATGCTCATTCTCACTCGCTGCGCAGGTAACCATTTCAGGTACTGCTAAAAATTATTCTGATCCTGTTTTCTACATCAGCCAGGCCGGAGGGCCTGATAACTTCACCAGGCTTTGGCGGGACACGCGGATTAAAATCCACATCGATAAAAATCATCGTTTCAAAGCAACGATCCCGGAAACCGACATCGGCAGTTGGATATTGGAAAATAAAACAGGCAACCAGCTTTTTGATTTGATAAGCGGAGAAGCGATTACGCTCGAAGCCGATTTCTCAAAAAACTTTCCATTACATGCTGTTGGAAAAAATGCAGATGATTTCAATTATTCCAATTTCACTTTCGAGAAATTAGTTGCGTATTATAACGTCGGGTTCATCAATAAGATCAGGGATCGTGATATCGACACCGTTTTGAAATACAGAAAAGAATTTGCCACCTTCAAGACAAAGCTCCTGAATGATTATAAAAGCAGGCACAAGGTCTCTGATCGATATTACCGCTGGCTTATTTCCGATTACAATTATGAGCCTTATGAGCGTGCCATGACGGAAAATTTGCTGGGAAGTGACTCCGTAGATCTTGTTACACTTTCAAAAGTAATGGCATTGGGCTTCAACGATGAATACGCAGCCCTGAATACAGTTGCTTACAACGACCTGGTGGATTTTTACATCAGGAACCTGGCCAGGGATAAATTCAATGCTACTCCAACAACAGAGGAACTTTTCAATTTCGTAGCCAGCAATAAAATTCTGAAAGGGAATACAAAAAATATTTTTCTCACCCGGCTAATGTGCTCCCTTAGAATGTCTTCATCAACCACGTATTCTCCTCTTCTGAAAGAATACAACAGCATCGTTTCGAACACACAGATGAAACGCACCGTGAGTATCATAAGAAATGATTACAACAATACCTCAATACACGGTGCAGGCTACACAAGTGCGAAATCCATCAGTGAGATACTGAACAAATACAAAGGGAAGGCTATCTACATCGACTTTTGGGCCAGTTGGTGTGTACCATGCAGGGCAGAAATGCCCAATGCTGATGCATTGAGAAAAAGACTCAACGGAAAAAACATAGTATTCCTTTATCTGGCATATAAAGATAAACCCCGAGCCTGGCAGAAAGCACGCTCACAACTACTGATAGAAGGTGAGCACTACTTGCTGAGTGATAAACTGGTAAAAGAAGCTAATGATCTTTTCGGCATAAACGGAATTCCACATTATGCCATCGTCAATAAAGATGGAAAAATCATCAACAAAAAAGCAAAGCGGCCTTCAGATGTGTACAACAATTTACTTTGGCTTGCAGGAAAATGAGGTTTATCCATAAGTGTTTTTTCAACAATTGATTTGGCGGGTTGGATGGATGTGTTCTGTGTTTCAGGTTTTAGGTTTCTGGTTTCGGATATATTGGCTCATGGGCTATTTACCAAGGAGAATTAATTCATGGTGATGAAGTCATGAATGAACCTTTAATGTCATGCATAACGCGTGGCTTCTTATGCGCCGCTTGTTAGTAACAACTAACCATTAACCATTAACCATTAACAATTATCAATTATCAATCAACAATTAAATCACTTCACCTCGTTGCCCATGTAAGGGTCAGTGAATCCTTCTTTGCCATTCTCCACCCTGCCTGCATACCGTTTAAAAAAAGCATCATTCCCTTTGACGCGTATTGAAAAATCGTACCAGCCAAAACTTTTCTTCAGGTCTAAAATGATCTCATCTTCTCCACCAGCGGGGATACTCTTTCTGATGGATTTATTTTTGTAACTATTGTCTGATATCTCAATCAATAAAGCTGATGATGAAAGGTTCGCTACTTTTAATTCGACATTTCCTGAGAGCACCTTCTTAGAGATCCTGCTCCTTTGATAGTCGCAGGCGATCTCAATTTTCGGGTCGTTATTGTTTCCGAAATATTCCCTGAAAAACCCATTAGGTCCATAGACCCTGAGATGGTAACCATCATCTTTAAAATTGTTCAGTGGCCATTTATCAGATAACATGTCTCCCGTCTTCACTGCATAATGCCATGCGCGCACAGGTTCAAAAACTTTAGTTTCTACCTTTTCACTATCGATGGTCACGTATTCTCCCGGAACATATACAATGAAAGGTGAACCTGCAGCATCCGCACCAAACACACTGTTGCCTGCCTGCATCGTCAGCACGAATGATTTCTTATCAGCATCCAATTTTCCATCCGCATAAAGCTGGTAAGGCAGTGGGCGGGAAGGCTTTACTCCATCTTCCTGCAATCCCAATGCAAGTGAACCATGCTCATTAATTCTCCTGATCTCATCAGGTGAAAGTTTTCCAAAATTGGAAGGCTCTTCTTTAAATTTCGCATTGTAAATTTTTTCTACAAAGTGGTCGCGTGAAAGGAAAAATGACATTTTCCCTTTTTCCTTTCCATCATACCGTGTGAACGCTGAAGTGAGATTGCCACACACCACGCGCCTCCATTCACTTATATTTTCTTCGCGAATATTCTTCTTAAATTTCTTATTCAAAAAATCTTCGAGAAACTGCAAGGTAGAAGTAGCATCAAATACCTGGGAACAAATCTTGCCTCCACGACTCCATGGCGAAGCAATGATCATCGGCACTCTGAAACCCAGCCCTATCGGGCCTCCACGTGCTTCTTTCGTGTGAATCCCTTCTGCCAATTCCATTTCACGCCTCGTATATTCCACACCTGATACATTCACGCCCGGGGAACATTTTCCTGTTCTTGAGTCTTTAGGATCGGGCGCTACGAATGGAGGCACATGATCGAAGTAACCGTCATTCTCATCATAGGTAAGAATGAAAATCGTTTTTTTCCATACCTCCGGATTTTTTGTAAGTATATCGAGAATCTCCGAAGTGAGCCATGCGCCATACCAGGGAGCGCTGGGATGGTCTGAAAGATTTTGTGATGGAACCAACCAGGAAACTGTTGGAAGTTGGCCGGAATCCACATCTTTTCTGAACTGATACAATACATCTCCTTTGGGTACCATTACAGATCTTTCTTTTCCGCCTTCTTCATAGTTCAACGCGTCGAGTGAATGGTAATCCGGATCCTCCGCATTTGTAACAAATGCTCTTTGATAAAGTTGTCTTTGGTAGTCAGATAATTTTTCAAAGTTTTCATTTTTCCATTTTCCTGATTCATCTTTTGCCTCCTGCAAAACCTGTTTCTTCTTTTCAATATCCGATTTCAATTTTTCATAACCATCCTCTACAGGATCTGTCTGCCCTAATTTATCTTCCAGTTTGCTGATTTCATCGGAAAGATTATTGACGCGATCCCTGATGCTCTGCACATATCTCTCTGAATAGCGCACATTGTACTGTGTAAAATTTTCTAACAGGTTGCATCCGAAATTCGAAAGCCATGCACGTTCTTCACCTTTGAATCCACCACCCGCTGTCAAATCGTTTTGATATACCTTCCACGAAATTTCATTTTCCTGCAATCGCTCAGGAAATACTTTCCAACTTCCTTCACCCCACGGAATATTATTTCTGATATAGGCCTTGACATCACCACTCTTTTCACCACGGATCGTGCCACCCCACATGTACAATCGATTCGGCCAGGTACTCGACATCACTGAACAAAAATGCTGATCGCACAATGTAAAAGCATCAGCCATTGCATAATTGAAAGGAATGTCTTCGCGTGTGTAATGACCCATCGTCAAGGGCATATCCGCATATTTTTTATTTCCCGATCTCTTTGCCTCCAGCCACTGATCATACTTTCCCTGGTTATTGGCATCTACCTGGCTTGATCGCGAATGTGGCACATCACCCATCCATGTGATCTTAGTATCCTTAATGTCAAATCTGAAAGGTGCATACGTTTCACCGGCTTTGTTAGATTGCAACCAAACAAGGTTTTTGTCAGGTAATGTAATGGCACGCGGATCATTGTAACCGCGCACACCACGCATGGTACCAAAGCAATGATCGAAAGCGCGGTTTTCCTGCATGAGTATCACTACATGCTCTGCATCCAGGTAGGTAGTGCCCGTTTCAGGATCGATGGACAATGCACGCTGAATGGAAGCAGGCACAGCGCCTGACAATCCTGATGCTGCTGAGACTAATGCGATTTTCTTCAAAAACTCTCTCCTGGAATCCATTTGAAAACTGATTTTATTTTTAGATAAAAGATAGCACAGCCGGTTCAACTTTCGGTGTAGGACACAGGCATTGATGGCACAAGGTAATTTGTTTTTGGATTCATCAGGATGTGTGGTTTACAGGAGATAATAAATATCCTTTAGCCAATGACAAAAATGAATCCAACTGCTTTTGCTTCCATGATTCGTCATGATTCATTTCTTTCATCATGATCTCAGCTACCTTAACCGCAACTTCCATCGCAGCTTTGGCATCGAAAAATAAAATCCTGGTACGCCTTGCCAACACATCTTCCACTGTTCGTGCCATTTCATTTCTAACAGCCCACACTACCTGCGCGGTGTTGATGGGAATTCCCGGAATCAACGGTTGCTTCCAACCAGGATATTCTTCCATCAAAGAATCAAGCAATGGTTCATCAGCGCCATAGAAACTCAATTCATCATTCGTTGGTTGTTTCGTGTAGCCATGAATGTGAAAATTCATTGTTACACACTTCTGAAATGCGAGTAACCTCTTGCTGATTGCTTTATCTATAGTATCCTCTGCCATCTTCCGGTAAGTAGTCCATTTTCCGCCAATTACAGAAACAAGTCCGCTGTTAGAGATAATGACTTTATGGCTCCTGGAAATTTCTTTTGTTTTTTCATTGCTTTCATCAGTCGCAGCTAATGGCCTGAGGCCTGCGAATATACTGAGTACATCTGCCCTGGATGGTTTTTTTTCAAGGTAATTTGATGCTGTATTCAGGATAAAATCAATTTCACTTTCGAGCGCTCTCGGTTCCAGTGAATGGCTGTTCAGTGGCGTATCTGTAGTTCCTATCAGAACCTTGCCATGCCAGGGAATTGCAAACAACACTCTCCCATCACTTGTATCCGGGATCATGATGGCATCATTACTTTGAAGAAATGACTTGTCCAAAACAATATGCACACCCTGGCTGGGGCGGATGATAGGTTTATCTTCCGGAGCATCCATCTGTAATACATCATCGGCAAAGACTCCGGTGGCATTAACCACCACACCTGCCCTTACTTCGTACCTCTGATCTGTTTCCCTGTCAATTACAATAGCTCCGCAAATTCTTCCTCCCTCCTTCTTCAATGCAACAGCCTTGCAATAATTCAAAACCACAGCTCCATTCTCTACAGCAGTTTGCGCAAGATTAATAGCAAGCCGCGCATCGTCAAAAGCGCCATCATGGTACAACACACCACATTTCAAACCATCACCTTTGATAGCCGGAATCCTTTGTTGAACAGATTTTCTGCTGATCCATTCCGAACTTCCTAAAGTCAATCTACCCGAAAGCCAATCGTATAACTTAAGCCCGAAAGCATAGAACATGCCCCTGAACCAGGAATAACAAGGAATGATGAAAGTTTCGTTTTTAGTAAGGTGAGGAGCATTCTTTAATAACAAGCCTCTTTCTTTGAGCGCTTCCATCACAAGCCGGATGTTACCCTGTGCGAGGTATCGCACACCACCATGTACCAACTTGGTACTTCTGCTGGAAGTTCCTTTTGAAAAATCTTCCTGCTCTAACAGGAGTGTCTTATATCCGCGTGTAGCGGCATCTACAGCTATTCCAAGTCCTGTGGCTCCTCCACCGATGATCAGGATATCCCATTCAATACCACTATTCAATTCATTGATCAGTTGCTCTCTGACAAATGGTTTCATAAGACAAAATTATCCATAACAGAATTTCCACCAAATCCTCTCATCACATAGTGCAGCCTATTCGTAAAATAATTCTTTGAGCAAACAATGGTGATTGTTTATATTTAAAAATTATTCTGCGGAGTATTCTTATTTTTCCGGGTAAAGAAAAATAAGAACCGGGGCCTCCGGGATTTTTCAATGATGAACAGATCATAAAATTGACGCATCACACAAAATTGAATTGATGAAGGAATTTATTCTTACACTCGATCAGGGTACTACTTCTTCCAGGGCTATCCTCTTTGATAATAATGGAAAGATTGCATCGCTTGCACAAAAAGAGTTTCAACAATTTTATCCTCAGCCCGGATGGGTAGAACATGACCCGATGGAGATATGGTCTTCGCAGGCATCGGTAATCACAGAAGCCATTCTGAAGGAAAATCTGACTGCCGGAAACATAGCAGCCATTGGCATTACCAACCAGAGAGAAACCACCATCGTTTGGGATATTGAAACAGGGCAACCTGTTTACAATGCTATTGTGTGGCAGGACAGGAGAACTGCTGAGTATTGTGACAACCTGAAACAAAAAGGATACGCCAGGATGATCCAGGAGAAAACCGGTTTGGTGCTGGATGCTTATTTCTCCGCGACAAAAGTGCAATGGATACTGAATCATGTAGCAGGAGCAAAGGAAAAAGCGAACCTGGGAAAACTTGCCTTTGGAACTGTTGATTCATGGCTTGTCTGGAACCTGACAGGTGGCGTCTTGCACATTACAGATGTGAGCAATGCCTCCCGTACCATGCTGTTTAATATCAACACGCTCCAATGGGACACGGAGTTACTCGATCTGTTCGGTATTCCTTCATCCATGTTGCCCGAGGTAAAATCATCAAGTGAAATCTACGGCGAAACTTCAGGCCAATTGTTAGGTACGAAAGTACCCATTGCAGGAATCGCCGGAGATCAGCAGTCAGCATTGTTTGGGCATGTGTGCATTCATCCCGGAATGGTGAAGAATACCTATGGTACCGGATGCTTTATGCTGATGAACATTGGTGAAAAGCCGATGGTCTCAAAAAATAAACTCATCACAACTGTGGCCTGGAAGATTGGCAACAAAGTACAATATGCTTTGGAAGGAAGCATCTTCATAGCAGGTGCCGTAGTGCAATGGCTGAGAGATGAATTAAAAATTATTTCGACCGCATCCGAAATTGAAGAACTGGCATCCAAGGTCGCTGACTGTGGCGGTGTTTATATGGTTCCTGCATTTGCAGGACTTGGAGCACCACATTGGAATCAATATGCAAGAGGAACTGTTTTTGGAATTACGCGGGGTACTAATAAAAATCATTTGTGCCGTGCAGCACTCGAGAGCATTGCCTTCCAGGTAATGGAGGTGCTTAAAGCCATGGAATCTGACTCGGGAATAGAGATTAAAGAACTGAGAGTGGATGGTGGCGCCACCAAAAACAATTTACTGTTACAATTCCAGGCCGATATTTTAGCAACGGATGTTGTGAAGCCGGAAGTAACAGAGGTAACTGCTATTGGCGCCGCTTACCTTGCAGGATTGGCAACCGGATTTTGGACAAGTATTGAGGAGATACAGCAACAATGGAAAATCGATCAGCGGTTCCAGTCAGGCACTGAAGACAGAACGGAATTGATCAATGGCTGGCACAGAGCAGTGAAGGCAGTGTTGTATTGGGCGGAGGGGAAGGAGTTGTGAGTTGTGAGGTGTAAGTGATGAATTGTTAATGGTGAATGGTTAATTGTTAATGGTTAATGGTGTAATCAACTATCAACAACGAACAACCATGCTTCGGCTAGCTCAGCAAACGATCAACGATCAACAACTTCGCCCCGGCGAACAGGCAACGAATAACGAGCAACGAGCAACGATCCGCCGCAGCGGACGACCAACGAATAACGAATAACGAATAACGAATAACGAATAACGAATAACGAACAACGAATAACGAACAACGAACAAAGAACAAAGAACAAAAAACCAAAACTCATGACTCCCGTAATTGCAGAATTTATCGCAACCATGATCCTTGTACTTTTAGGAAATGGTGTAGTCGCCAATGTTGTATTGTCAGGTACAAAAGGCAATGGTGGTGGATGGATTGTAATCACCACAGGTTGGGCGCTCGCAGTATTTGCCGGGGTAGTGGTCGCAGGACCTTATAGTGGCGCACATCTCAATCCTGCCGTAACAATCGGGCTCGCCCTCGGTGGCAAGTTTGCCTGGTCTGACGTACCATTGTATATAGTTGCCCAGTTAGCTGGCGCTATGCTTGGCGCTTTCCTCGTTTGGCTTATGTACAAAGACCATTATGCTGCCACTAAAGATTCGAGATCTAAAGCCGCGACATTCTATACCAATCCTGCAATCGGTAACCCAGTACGCAATACCATCAGTGAATTGTTAGGAACATTCATTTTAATATTTGCCGTATTTTATTTTACCAATGCTGAGATCAGCGATAGTAAAGCACCGATTGGCCTTGGTTCTATCGGCGCTATTCCTGTGGCATTCATCGTATGGGCTATCGGGCTTTCATTGGGAGGCACTACGGGTTATGCCATCAATCCTGCCAGGGACCTGGGCCCCAGGATCGTTTACAACTTACTTTCTTTCAAAGACAGAGATGGCAAAGACTGGAATTATGCATGGGTTCCCATCGTAGGGCCGGTACTTGGTGCCATTGTTGCCGCCGGCCTGTTCTTGTTGCTGAATAGTTAAATATGCAACGCAAATAAAAACAAACTCATAGTGATCCAATACAAAATGCATAAACAGTTTATCCTTCTTCTCCTCACCTGCCTGTTATTCATAACTACTACCGGTAATGCACAACCGGAAAAAGCAACCACAGCAATTGATAGTATCATGAAGGCAAATCCTGTTGTTGGAATTTCAGTAGCAGTAGTAAGAGATGGCAAATTGGTTTATACAAGATCATTTGGATACAAGAACCTGGAACAACACATTCCTCTGACAGACGAATCTATCTTTCGCATTGCATCTATTTCCAAATCATTTTCTTCCACCGCCCTGATGCAATTGGTCAAAAAGAAAAAGCTAAGCCTCAATGACGATGTGAGTAAATTGATCGGCTTTCCTGTGCGTAATCCGAAATTTCCAAATACAGTCATCACCTTACGGATGCTTTTGTCTCACACTTCAAGCATCAATGACCGTGAAGGATATTTCACGCTGGATTCCATCAACCCATCCAGGAATGCAAATTGGCAAAAATGCTTTAACGATTATGAACCGGGGAAGGGCTATCAATACTGCAATTTTAATTACAATTTAGCCGGTACCATTGTCGAAAGAATTTCCGGGGAAAGGTTTGACCATTACATCTATAACCATATTTTAAAGCCACTCAACATCTATGGAGGATTCAATGTAAACGAACTCGACTCTTCAAGGTTTGCCACCATTTATGAATACAATGCAGACTCATCATCCTTTACTCCCTCTCCTGGTGCTTATGCACCCAGGAAAAAAGAAATTGAAAACTATGTAATGGGATACAGCACTCCTATCTTTTCTGCCGCAGGCGGAATGAAAATATCCGCATCAGGACTTGCCCAATACATGATGATGCATCTTCACAAAGGGAAACTAGATGGAGTTCGAATCATTTCTGCAAAAAGTGAACGAATTATGAGAATGCCGGTTTCGGAAAAGGCACAGTACGGTTTAGGCTTGCTCACAACTACAAAATTAATTCCGGGCGAAGTACTCATTGGCCATACAGGAGGCGCTTACGGTTTATCCAGCGCGATGTTTTTTGAACCAGGGAAAAAAATTGGATTCGTAGTCATCAGCAACGGCCTCGTACAGGGATATACTGAAGGGTACAATACAATCATCAGGAAAGTCATACTTGCGTTGTACGATACATTGGTAAAGTAGTATCAAATAAGATTCAATGGAAATTTATTTTATTGCCTGCAGGAAACCCTTTGCTGACCTTTGGTGAAATATCCACCTGATGATCGTAGCATTTGACACCTACTATTACAGAGAGAAAGCAAAAACAGTTGGCATCGTTTTCAACAAGTGGAGCGATAGTACTATTCAAAAATCATATTCTGAAACTATAGAAATCAGAGAACCTTATCGCTCCGGACAATTTTACAAAAGAGAATTACCATGTATCCTTCACCTCATCCGGAAAATTCCCACTGCAAATATTGAATGCATCCTGATAGATGGATTCGTATTCCTGGATGACTATATGAAACCTGGATTGGGTGCACATCTCTTTAATAGCTTAACAAACAAAATTCCTGTAATCGGGATAGCCAAAACAAATTTTTCAACTATTCATGAAAACAGGAGATTGGTTTATCGTGGCAAAAGCAGAAAACCACTGTAAATAACTACTATCCAATACGACCTTGACAAAGCTGCGGAATGCATTCAACTCATGAGTGGCACAAACAGAATCCCAACGCTACTAAAGGCGCTGGACACCCTGACAAGAAATTGTATATTGAAAAGCACTATTGTAAGCGAAAATAATGATGGATAATTGTGAGTGCAGCAGCCTGGTACCATTCTGACGCACTCACTCCAGGCTATAAAATTTCTTAAGCCAAATCACGTTTGATAAAATGAAGTGCTTTTTTTTCAGATGAATTAAACGAATCATTATTGCTTCAGTCCATCAAATAAATATCCAATGCCCTGGAAGTTAATTAGTACCCTTTCTTTTGTATTTATACTGGCCTTGCTTACCTCTTGTAAAAAATCCGGAGACAGTCAAATTGTGCTGCCTGTTTCAGACAGTTTCAACGTTACTGTCAACAATGGATATGGCAGCGGCAAATATAAAGCGGGCGACACTGTTCACGTATTTTCTGCCGGCTATTCAGACAACCAGGTCTTTGACAAATGGAGTGGCGGCATTTCCGTACTCAACTCACCTGATGAATGGCATGCATGGTTCATCATGCCGGATAAAAATATCACAGTAACCGGTAGTGTAAAAAACATTACATCCTTCACGTTGAATTATGAAATGATAAAAGGAAGAGACCGCCTCAAACCCGTTTACTATTATTTCCCTGCCGGCCACAAGGGTATTGTGTATATACTTCACGGAACCAACGGAAGCGCTGCCAATATAGTAGCAGGATACCAGTGGATGCAAATCATCAAAGACCTGGTGAATGATAAGTTTGGTGTAGTCATTACAGAAGCTGAAGAATCCACAACACGAACAGATGACAATGGTGATGGTAAAATCAGGTGGGACCTGATTCCGTTTGACACCACAACCAATGTTGACTTTGCAAATATCCGGATCATCACAGACACGCTTTACAAAAGAGGTATTACAGACCGATCCAAACCAAGGTACTCGATGGGTATGAGCGACGGAGGTTTTTTCTCCGCAGCTCTCTCGAATATTTACAATTTCAAGGCAAGTATTCAATATTGTTCACAAGGGCCTGCAAATCTAATGGCGACAACAAACATTCCAACACAATTTTGCATGGCAGCTAATGACAACAACCCTTCGATCGGTGCAGCAGGAAATGCAGATGCCCTTTCCTTCGCACATGATTTAAGCACGAGGGGCGTATGCAGCAAATATTATCTCAATCCGAGAAGTCCCATTTATCCAGAGCGCTTCGCAAGAACAGCCGAAATGACGATTTCGCAATCAATCAGCATCTACAATGAACTAAAATCAAAAGGGTTTCTGGATAACAAAAACTATTTCAAGGGATATTCTGATTCATTCCTCAATCCTTATACTACCAACCCCGGGAGTTTTCCAGTCTTCAACGCATTATCAGGTCCACAAAAACAGGCTGTGTTGGAACAGATCAATCTTTCAGTAGCCGATCACCATATTTATAGTGACCTGAGCAGAGCAAGTTTGAAGTTCCTGAATACCCGCTGTCAATAACATGAATGCCAAAAGAGCTTCCATTCAACTAATTAATCATTTTACGTTTGTCCATTAGCGTCAGGTGTCTGATTAGTCCGAAACAGAATAAAACTTTCTTTCACACTACTACCTTCCAGAATAGAATAGTTTTGAAAAATTCCAAACATCTGTAACCTTTTCCTTTCCCAAGTACCCTAACCTGTTTTTAATAATCCAAAAAACAGAAAATATGAAAAAGGAAACATTTAAGGTAATTCAGAGCCTTAGTCTCAGAAAAATGGTCATCATAGCTTCATTGATTGCCGGCTTGCTATCGATGGAAAGCTGTTCAAAAGAACATACGAACTCAGCAATGGAAAGTTCAACTTTTCTCACACTCAAAACAGATATGAGATCACTGTGGTCTGACCACATGCAATGGACTTATGCTACTGTAGATGCATTTTTTCACGAACCTGACCAGGTAAATGCAAAACTTAACAGGCTACTGCAAAATCAAAAGGATATTGGAGCTGCTATTGTGCCTTACTATGGACAAGAGGCAGGAGACCACTTAGCCCAACTGCTAACAACACACATTCAACAGGCAGTACCTGTACTCAATGCAGCCAAGTCAGGCAACCAATCAGACCTTGATAAAGCACTCTCGGACTGGTATGCGAATGCCCGGGAAATAGCAGACTATCTTTCAGAAGCGAACCCAAAGTATTGGATGAAATCTGATATGGAATCAATGATGAAGGAACATATTTCTACAACAGTTACCTATTCAGTAGATCTGCTCAAGGGAGATTATGAACAGTCAATCATTGATTATGAAAAAGCTGCTGATCACATGGCTATGATGGCGGATATGCTTGCGGAAGGGATCGCAAAACAATTTCCGAATAAATTTTAACCCACATCCAAACACCACAAGCTGGCAACAAAGTGCGGTTGCATTAAGGGTCTTACCATCATTCCTGGTTTGTAATGCTCAGCAGGTACTTATTCAAAATTTGCCATTCAATAACAGCCCTTGTCAAAGTAATCCCGGATTTTGCTGTTGATTGCGAAACCCGGGATAAACTATCTGAAAAAAATTTGTAACCTTTTTGCAGGCTCATTACTCTAATGGAGTGATAACAGCTAAAAATCAATACAACCGCAAAAACAGCGTAAAAAATGATACAAACTGAGCAACTGACTGAGCCGGAAATTATACGAAGGATCAATAGTGGAGAAAAGTCTCTCTATGAGATGATCGTAAGAAAGTATAATCCATACCTGTATAAAATGGGAAGATCTTTTAACTACAATCATGAGGACACACAAGATCTTATGCAGGATACATTCATTGATGCGTATAAGGCGCTGTCCCAATTTGAAGGGCGCTCGAGTTTCAAAACATGGATCATACGGATCATGATGAACAACTGCTACAGGAAAAGCAGGAAATCAAGTTATAAAAATGAAATGATACAAAACGTGAATGAGCAATCGAAACCAGTATTCTCCGGAAATAGTAACGAAACGGAGAAAACCATCGAAACACGCGAGCTTTCAAAAATTCTTGAAACATCTCTCAGCCAAATTCCATTAGACTACAGAATGGTATTTTCTCTAAGGGAAGTGAGCGGATTGAACGTAGCAGAAACCGCTGAACTGATGAATATCAGCGAAGCCAATGTAAAAGTACGGCTCAACAGATCGAAGGCAATGTTGAGAAGGGAGATAGAAAAGAATTATGCACCCACAGAACTCTTTGAATTCAATTTAATCTATTGCGATACAATGGTGAACAATGTAATGAAAAGAATAAATGAACTCTGAAAACTTTACGAAAAATATGATAACCAACCATACAAAAGAAACGCTCATCAATCATACTTTACATGAGCATTATCACGCATTGAGTGAGGAAGAAAAAATAAGGAAAATAGAATTCCACTTTGCCAGGATCATGGAGACACTCGGGCTTGACCTCGAAGATGACAGCCTGAGCGGCACTCCAAACCGGGTAGCTAAAATGTTTGTAAATGAAATGTTCAGCGGCATGAATCCGGAAAATAAACCAGAGATCAGCCTGTTTAAAAACAAATATGGCTACCATAAAATGCTGGTAGAAAAAGACATCACACTATATTCAAACTGTGAACATCACTTTGTACCTATCATCGGAAAAGTGCACGTAGCCTACATTCCACACGAAAAGGTCATTGGCCTATCCAAGATCAATCGTTTGGTTCAGTACTATGCCAAACGTCCACAGGTACAGGAAAGACTCACCCAACAAATATCCAATGCACTGAAGATGGCGCTACAGCATGATGATGTGGCTGTACTGGTAGAGGCAGATCACTTGTGCGTAGCAGCAAGAGGTATCAAAGACACGAACAGCATAACCATCACAACAAGCTATTCGGGAAAATTCGAGGAAGAATCCGTAAAACAGGAATTCCTTTCACACGTTTACAACAAAAAATAAATGACGATGCCGTACAAAGTAAAAGTGTTATCCGTCAAACACATAACACATGATGTAATAAGAATTATAGCAGAAAAGCCTGCCGGATTAATTTACCACCCGGGGCAGGCTGTAGATATATCCATTAACAAGCCAGAATGGGAATCAGAAGTAAGGCCTTTCACATTCACTTCATTACCTGAAGATGACCACATAGAATTCACTATTAAAACATATCCATCACACCAGGGAGTTACGAATCAGTTGCTCCAATTAACCGCAGGCGACGAATTGATCGTCGGAGATGTTTTTGGAGATATTGCTTACAAGGGGGAAGGATTATTTATTGCAGGAGGCGCAGGTATCACGCCATTTATAGCCATCTTACGTGATCTCGAAAAGAAAAATCATATTGGCCGCAACAGACTGCTCTTCGCCAACAAAACAAAAGGAGATATTATCGACAAAGAAAAATTCGATACCCTGTTAGGAAAAAATTTTGCCAACATACTTTCAGATGAATATATAAACGGTTACGAACACGGCTTTATAAATGCAGAAATTATTAAGAAATATTCAGAGCCCGGAAATCAGTATTATTATCTCTGTGGACCTGATCCCATGATGAAAGCGGTGGAGAGCAGCTTAGCTTCATTGGGTATTGCACCTGAATTTATCGTCAAAGAAGGGTTTTAAATATATTTCAGGATTATTTCTTCAGAATAGAGATTAAGCAATTCCAACTTTGGAATATAACTATAGAGGCAGGCTCATCCAGTAGCGACTGAAGCACTATTCAGTTCCTTTCTGCCAAGTCCATGAAAAAAGAAAATCATAGTTGCTAAAAACAACCCTGAACCTGATAACAAAAGGTAGTATCCTGTTTCATTTTGCTGAGCTATCGTAAAAGAACTACAAAGTAGAATGTCAAAGTACTTCAGTGTAATACCCGTAGCTAACAACATCGCTGACATCATCCAGAGGAATGCAATTCTTATTTCAAAAATGATCTCTCTGAATACCAGTACGAGGAAGAATCCTGCAGCAAGCATGTTCAAATGCATGGCCCTGTTAAACCAGGTATTGATCACAGCAGCATCTATCGAGTGAGGCAACATCCAGAATATAATTGAAAACATGGTGATAATCAGAATACAAATACCCCATGCAATATCGCCAATAGAAATCTTTCGGAAAATAACCCCTGTGATAACACCGAGAAAAAGCATAGCCGGCAATTGAAGCAGTTGATGGCGCGGCATCGTTTCACAAAACCACTCATTCATTGGAAATGATACAATGATGAATAGCAGGCAAATGACAGGTAAGGATATTAATGAGGCTTGCTTTCTATGCATGATTCAATTTTTTGAACAATTTGATCAGTGCTTTCTCTTGCGGGATCGAACACGTTAATGATTTCCTGTTTCGGGTCAATTAGAAACAAATAAATAGAATGGTTGATGATACCGGTAGCAGGCACTGCATATTTCCACACTCCCACTTTCTTCAGAAAGGCATTGAATGCATTATTATCAACTCCGTGAGGCAAAGCAAATGTCCATCCGGAAATATCTGTCCCAAAATAACTCCGGTACTTTCTGATCTTCTGCACATCATCATTTTTCAAATCAAAACTCATAGTAACAAATTCCAACCTGGATGGAACTATGGAAGTATCAACAAGGTGGTAGATATCTTCCAACTGGTTATTGACCTTGTGGCATACATAGGGACAATTCAAATAAACAAAGTTGATCAATACATACTTATGTTTGTCTTTTAAATGAAAGACATTACTATCCTGGCTGATCATAGGCAAATCCGGAAAAGAGCGTGGCAACGAGCCTGCTTCCTTCAGTGTGTAAGAAAAATAGGTAAACGCTGAGAATCCACTGGTCCATTTCCAAATCACAGAAAGACAAACTGCCAATGCGATAAAAGGAATCAAAAATTTTTTCATGCCTCACACATTTAATTACTAAATGGCCAGGAACCCTTATGAACGCAGGGGTTCCACTACTACTTCTGCACTTTGGCCACTTCTCAATAGTTTTCTGAAGAGCGAACCATACATGATCAATAGGCCAATAAGAAGGAGGCCTATCAACACTACGGCTATTTGGGCCAGCATAGCGCCCTCCTCGTGAGTACTTTGAATTTGGATGCCTGCATAGTCCGAAAACCTTCGTGGAATGCTCTTCAATCCTCCCATATAAAATGTAGCAATGAAACCGTGTACACCAATAATGAATATCCAGAATCCGATACGTGCTACCCTGTCTTTTTCCTGTTCTGCTTTCGAAGACGCGAGGTAAAACAGGAATGCAAAAATGTATAAGACAATTCCTCCAAGCATGTAGGTGTGAAAATGTGCAGGCACCCAAAGCGTATTGTGCAAAATCTCATTCACTGAGATCGTAGAATCAATCACCGCTGCAAATCCACCAATCGCCCAGCCGGCAGTCCCTATCAAAAACATCAAAGGAATGACACCCCATTTAACTTTGGAGTGATATAGCTGAGCGATAATGCTGAACATGGTAACCGCGGTAGCAGGTACGGCGCTCAGGTAAGAAGCAATCTGTCCGGCATACTGAAACGGCAATGGTTGTACGAAGTCCATATACAAGTGATGGAAATAAGCAAACAGGATAAAGAAAAAAGTAGCATTCCATGAATACACAATGAGTTTATTCAGTTTCCATTCGCGCCCGGTATATTCAGGTAGCAACGCATATACCCAGCCGACTCCGCAATACATGGTAATATTCACCAACGTATGTCCAAAAAAGAAAGTCATATTCTTCAGTAATAATGGATCGAAATTTACCGCAGGTTCGAAGGATTGCAATAAATACATAATGAGCATTACCGCTCCTGCCAGGAACGCAATGACTCCGGGAACAAGGCTGATAGTTGCAATATGTACAATGGGCGGTAATTCCTTTTCTACTTTCTTTTTTCCGAGGTATTGCCATCCCAGCAAATTATAAACGCCACCATATTCCCTGGCAAGAGAATACAACAAATGAAGAATACCAATGAGCCATGCCACACCCAAAACAATCAGGGAAATGACAGAATAAATGGTCGCCTGTGTTGTCCATGTAGCGCCTTTGAACGGTAATGGATATAGCATGTACCAGCCCGCTCCAAATTTTCCGATCAAAGTGGCATAGGCTAATCCGAGAACACCTGTTACTACAAGAAAATAAACAACATAACCAATCCTTAAATTCAATTTCGCATACCGTGTACTGACCAGGTACCACAATGCAGCGAATGCAATGCTATATAACACTCCGGCCATGCCCAATCCGTGCAGGGTCATTAAGGCATAAAATGTATCCATCGATAGTTTCATCCATTCACCCTGGTTGAGCCGCATCAGCAGGCCCAAAGTGATCAGCAACGGAAACAATATGAGGAAAGTAATACTCCAAATAACGACGAGTCTTTTTTGCTGGTTTTTCTCAACAGTCTCGATTTGTATCATTATCTTCTGATTTAAATATTTTACTGAACGTGAATAATTCCGTACATGTATGCATGTGCCATCCCGCAATATTCAAGACACAGTACGTGATATTCTCCTTTTTCTTTAAACGTGTATTTCAGCTCATTCCTGTATTGTGGCATTGCCTGTGTCTGCGCCACCAGTTCTCCTTTGCTATTGTATATCGCAAAATTGTGATTAACATCAGCAGATGTTACAACGAACTTGATGTTCTTATTTTGAGAAATTGAAATCTCATTGTTACCGGTAAAATCGCTGATCTTTTTATTATAAACTCCGGGCGCCATCGACCATGACCACTGTCTTGCTATTACTGTTACCGTTTCATCCGCCTTACCGCGAAAACGGGAATAAGGCATAAAGCTTAGCGAGATGACCAATCCAGCTACAATACAGATAACCAGTCCAAAGAAATAACGGCCTCTTACTTTGTAAACCTTATGTTTTGCAGCAGATTTCTCCTCCTCCTCCGACGAGGTAGCCATTAAGAAAATAACAACAAGAACGACAAGAACTCCCGCAGAAAAAGAAATGGTACCGACAAATGAATGCATTGATAGCAGCATGCTAAATATATACATGGTTTCAGATTTTATTATGATCCAATACTTCCTGAGAAGTTCAGAAGGGCAGATTAAAAAAATTCTAAGCTGGTACCGATGAAACAGGTTTCGGTAAGGGCTTCACAACATTCACCTCACTAAATTCAATTGAGAGATTTGTCAAAATAGCCACAGGTGTTCAAAACCGATACAGTCAATTGATAAAACCAAAGTCTAAACAAATATAAATGCAATATAGATTGGAATCTAATCCAGACTCTAACGTACTTGACCAAACGAAAGCATCTTACACATTTAAACAACATTCAAACGTGCACAGGCATTGCATTTGCGATTATTCAAGACAAATATGTCATAAATATGTAATTTTTTCTTTTTCTTTGCGAAACCCTAAACCCATTAAAGATGAATTTTAAATTTATTACCACCTTCGGGCTGGCATTGTTTTACCTTAATGCTTACACGCAAACGAAAATAACCACAGTCACAACCACACCGGTTACAGCATCGTCCAGTTACTCCTACACAAATGGCGGAATCACCTACAACTGGGGCCTGGCACCTTACAATACTATGCAACAGTTGGAAGAATTCGTTGCCGGTGGAGACAATTATGCTTATGCACCCAATATCAATGGTACATTGAAAATGAGAAGGGTCAATAATGCCAAGATCAGCGGCAACTTTACCCTGGTCTGGTCAGAAGTAGTTGCAACAGCCTCTGTTTTCAACTTGCTTTCTAAGTACGAGAATGACATGGAACCTTATTTCAATAACCGTATTTACAACCGGGGCACTGATAATCTCTTTGATAACACTTCAACAAATTGCAATAATATCGAAAGGATGGACTGGATCATTTCATCAGGATATTCAACTTCATATCCTGACAAAGTTGGTTTTGCAGTATTCGAAAGAGGTGTAGTGGGAGCACATGATCCATTTTGTATTGCGGCTATCACATCCGTAGATGGCTTTGGCAATCCTGCATCCTACGGTAACATTGTCAGGGTGGCAGCTACTGATTACGGAGATCCTGGCCCTGATGTTAATTGCAGAATCGTGAAAGCCCAATATCCCAACGACCTCTTAGATGCCGCAACGAATACCCAAAGCCGTGGAGGCGTTTTGATCTCCTTCCAAAACCTCGGGATCACAGCCAATCAGGTTATTTATGGGTATTCACTTTTTGCCGCTGACCTCCCTATGGGTGCAACCCCGGCCAACCTGGTAGATTACACAAATGCAACGTACTTTCCCACCACCACCGGGAACCCTGGAGGAATTGACCTGATTGCGATCACCGGTATCTATAAGGAAAAATCGACCCTTCCATTGAATATCATCAGCTTCAGCGCTACCGAAAATCAAAATGGTGTACAACTCTTATGGAAGGCAGATAATGAATCATCGGTGGATCACTATGAAATAGAAAGAAGTGCTGATGGCTGGAATTTTACTACGATATCACAACAGAAGAAATCCGCAAATTCATCGGGCCCTAACAGCTATACATACACTGATATTCCAACTGCACAATCTTCACAAACACTCTTTTACAGGGTAAAACAGGTAGATATGGATGGCCATTACTCTTATTCAAAAACCCTGGCAATCAAGAGAAATACCCTATCCCGGGAGGTAAGTATTTATCCTAACCCAGTAAGTGATCATCTTTATATCAATATTAGCGGCAAACAAAATTCTATCGCAATTCTTTCTGTATGGAATGCGGCAGGGGTGAAGGTGATTTCACAACAATTGAACCTGGCAGCGGGAAATAATTCATTTTCTGTCAATGGCATTGAGAGACTTCCGGAAGGTATTTACCAAATCCACCTCAGGTTACCGGATGGCAGTGTAATATCTAAACCTATTTTGAAACAATAAGTTTTCAACAAAGATTAATATGAACATTCTGCATCAGCCCGTACCTATACCGGGCTGATGCAGAATTCAACAAGAAACCCTGATAAGGCTTGAGTAATAAACTACTCGCCCATTTCACATTCCTGCCTTTCTCCTAAGTTTGCACATCTCAAATAGAATGTAAAATGAGTTTATCAGAATCGATAAATACGATTATTCAAAACAGGAGAAGCGTATATCCTTACCAATATGAAGCAGGCGCAAAAGTAGATGACGCCATTATCTGGCAAATACTCAACAACGCCAACTGTGCCCCCAATCATAAGAAAACTGCACCCTGGCGTTTCACCGTTTTTGTAGGAGACGGCTTACAACGCTTCGCTTCAATGCAGGTAGAATTATATAAAAAGCATCATGGGGACGAAAACAAAATGAAGTTGAAAAAGCTTGCAGAATATCCTTTGATGGCTTCACATATCATTGCGATATGCATGAAGCGCACCGCAGGTAAATTGCCCGAGATAGAAGAAGTGCTTGCGATAGGATGCGCTATTGAAAATATGTATCTCACTGCATCTGCTTACGGATTAGGTTGCTATCTCACTACCGGAGGCATCACCTACATGGAAGAAACAAAAGCGCTTTTCGGGCTTTCAGATGAAGACAAGATGATTGGTTTCTTTTATATTGGCAAAATCAAAGATGTGCCATCTGCAATAAATCGAAATGATGTGAGTGAAAAAGTGAAATGGGAAAGATAGGGGATGGAGCAAAATACTTTCGAAAGAGATGAGCCAATCTTATTTTTCCAACGATGCTTTTGTCATTCTTAGTTGTCCATAAGAAATTTGCTCTGGCAGATTTTCCTTAAGGACTTTAAGGCTCTCCCACCCATACTTCTCCGCTGCACTAATGATCAGTTTTTGAAATTCCGGAGAAATAAATTTATTGATGTCAACCGACCCATCTGAGACAAAAGTCGACAGGTGTGCTTCAATGGTAGAAACAGTCATACTTCTCTCTCTCGCAATTTCCTCAATCGATTTCCCCTCTTTGTACAGATTAAGCGAAATAGTTTGTGTGCTTTCTTTTTGTACGGTTTTCTTTTTCTGTCTTTCCTTTTTGGGCTGCGGTGCAATGAAGTTCAATTTCTTTTCAATACCCTTTTCCCTGCAATATTCCTGTACAATATCCAATATTTCCACGCCATACTTTTTCACTTTGGCAGGGCCAAAACCCTTGATATTATAAAGCTCCGGCTCTGTCAAAGGCAATTGCGATACAATCATCTTCAGCGATTCCTGGTTGGCCACCAAGTAAACCGGCAGGTCATACTTTCTGCATACTTCATTGCGCCACTGTTTGAGTTTTATCAAGAGGCCATCATTTTCGCCGGTATTATTTTGTGTTTCCGCCGAAGCATAAATATTGATCCTTCTCGCCATTGGTTTATAATCAAATTTGTATTTCAGGAAATCCTGCAACACAAAATCATCCATACAATATTGCAATGAGTGATAGGTATCCCTCAGTGTGTCGTCTAATGACCGCAACGATGTACTGATTTTTTTTGCCACCTCTACATGTTCTGATTCCATACCAGGTTTTTCGACGAGCAAAAGTATTTCATGCAGTTGCTTATCGAAATGCACTGCCGCAGCCGTAATTCTTTTTTGAAGTGCGTGGTTTCTCTCAATCACATATTCCTCAGACAAAAGACGGCTTACCTGCATCAAAAACTTATTTCCTGTTTCTGAATTTAATCTTATCATGTCGCACAGGGACTTGACCCAATTTACAGCGCCATCATTCAGTTTTGACTGATCTAATTCCACTAATCGCTTCATCTCCTCACACTCCTCATTTACATGTTCAAATGAAAAAATATCCGTCATTATCTTTTGAAGAAAAACAGCTCTTGCACCCTGGAAACGCTCCGCCAGCGTATTTCCCGAAAAACGATTCTGGATGGCTACTACGTGTGGATTGCAAGTGATGGCCTGCGGAGGAATTTTACTCAGCAAAACAATTCCATCCAATCTTGTACACCTGCTTAGCGCCACGTAAACTTGTCCACCTGCAAATGCTTTGGCAGCATCTATCATCACATGATTGAAAGTAAGTCCCTGGCTCTTGTGAATAGTAGTAGCCCATGCCAGCCGGAGCGGATATTGAGTGAAAGTACCCAACGTCTCCTGCTTTAATTTTCCTTCTTTCCTGTCTAATTCATAGCGTGTGTTTTCCCAACTCTCCTGGTTTACATAGATCAGTTCACCTCCTGCATTTACTACGATTTCATCATCATCCAGCGAATGCACAATGCCGATCTTCCCATTGAAATAATTTCCGAACACATCATTTTTTATAAACATCACCTGCGCACCCTTCTTCAATTTGATGTCAGCATCTGCAGGATAATTATTCTCCGGAAAATCTCCTTCCACCTCAGCTTTATACGAAAATGATTCACCAAACAATTTAGATAGTTCTCTTTGATTGATTGCATCAGCCTGTGCATTGTGGCTGGTCAGGGTAATGAAATCTCCCTCCGCCGCCGGACGAAAATCCGGTTGAAACCTTTCATTCAATAGTTCGAATGTTTCTTCATCCATCGAATTATTTCTAATGCGGTTCAATAGTTGAATAAAGGTATCATCCTTCTGACGGTAGATCGTAGATAGTTCAATAAACACCGGCATCTCTTCGCGCAGGCTTTGTGCATCAAAGAAGAAAGGAGACGCATAATAATCACTCAATAGTTCCCATTCATCCCTTTTGGCCACAGGCGGCAACTGATACAGATCCCCGATAAACAAGACCTGGACACCTCCAAAAAGCAAGTGAGGCCTTTTTCTTACCGATCTCAGAATTTCATCTACGGCATCTATCACATCGCATCGCACCATGCTGATCTCATCGATCACCAGCAGATCCATTTTTAGGATAGTATCCAACCTGCTGCGACTGTACTTTAGTTTTGAGCGTAAATCGGAGCGGGAAATAAGATTGGGGAAGAACGGTTGGAATGGTAATTGAAACAAGCTGTGGAGTGTAACGCCTCCGGCATTGATAGCAGCAACGCCGGTAGGAGCCGCTACCACAATATTTTTATTGCAATGTTCTTTGAGGTACTTCAGAAAGGTTGTCTTACCGGTACCGGCTTTACCTGTCAGAAAAATATTTTCATTGGTCTCCGTCACAAAGCGGTAAGCCAGTTCAAAAGTTTCATTGATATCAATTGCTCCCAATGCCATATTGATAAAAATAATGAAGAAAAATGAATCACAACCTTAAAGGGTTCAGCCCTATGCCACCTAAAACCTGATATTCACACCTCCCATTACATTCAAAGGCGCCATTGGAAAATAAAAATTCTCCACGACCAGGCTGCCATCTGAAATGTAATTGTAAGTATAGCCATTAGACACGTAGAGATTATTGAATAGATTATTCACCTGGAAGAAAAGTTTCACTTCCTTCAACATCTTTTTTGAAAAAGTATAACTCATCCTAGCATTTTGGACATAGTAGGCAGGGATCATTCGCCCTGTATTTGAAGTATTATCCAGGAATTGCTTTCCTACATATTTTGAGATCATTGTGATCTCTCCGTTCTTCACAGGAATGAAACTGAGGTTCACTGAAGCTACTGTGTTGGGTGAAAATGAAATATCTGTATTGGAATAATGGTTTTGCTTTTGTCCGCCCAAATCATAATCATCAATGTACTCTGTGAAATCCTTTATTTTGTTTTTGCTGAATGCAATATTCGCATCTGCATGAAACCAACCGGCAGGCCTGATAGTACCATACAGTTCAACCCCTGCCCGAAAACTTTTTGGAGCATTGGTTCTTGTGTAAGCGCCCACATCATTAATCTTACCTGTATTGACCAATTGATCTTTGTAATCCATGTAATAAAAATTTACACCGGCGGAATAATATTTTTCAGTGCGTGAAAACCCTGCCTCCCAATCAAACAATTTTTCAGGTTTCGGCAGGTGTGCAGGATCCGCTTCAAAATCATCGCGGTTCGGTTCCTTTGCAGCCATCGAAAAAGACAGGTAAGCATGGTACCCGTTTTTGAAATATGAGAACCCTGCTTTAGGATTCAGGAATGAAAAATGCTGGTTGATATAAATATCAGGATGCCCTTTGTATCCATTGATCTCGTATCCCACCAAACGCTGCTGAATATCTATGAAGGAAGTAAACCCATCACCAAACGATTGCATCCATTTAAAGTAAATGTTGAAATCATTCTTGAATGCAGGTGCATTGTAATACTTATAATTATTCGGAAAACCTTTATCAGCCCATGTTACAATATTGTAATGGCCGCCATCATATTGCGTATAGGATCCGCCAACTGTAAGATGTGTACCTGCCTTTGCATATTGTGCAGAAAAAACAGAACCATAAAAATAATTATCGAGCCATTGTTGCAGAATAATATCCGTCTTACGGATCGTATCTGCTCCTTCAATAAAATCAGGCAATCCATACTTACTATACTTTTGAGAGCCTTTATAATTTTCATAATACCCTTTACCTCTTGTAAGAAATGCAGCTACATTGAATGACAAATTATTGCTTAGCTTCTGGTTCCAGAATAACTGGTAATGGCTTTGAACATAATTATCAGTCTCATTATCGTATGGAGTTCCGGGCTTGTCCGTACCCGCTGAGTTATAAGTTCTGTCAGTCTTCAAAAGCGATTCGGGCACTCCATTCCAAGCCTGGTAAGTTTTTTCCTTCCCGGAAATGTAATTAAAGCGGAGACTTGCTTTTGAACTGAAATACGCTGCACTTGCAAACCAGGATTTCAGATCACTAAACGCACGGTCAATATAGCCATCACTGGTGATGTTGGAAAAACGGGCATCAAGAGTAAAATGATTCTTTATCAATCCTGTACCTGCTTTTAATGTATTCTTCCAGGTATTGTAGGAACCATAGTTGTTATTTAGCTCCAGATACTTTTCCTTGTTTGCTTCATTAGTACTAAGGTTAATAGATGCACCGAATGCACCTGCTCCATTAGAACTCGTACCGACTCCGCGCTGTACCTGAACAGAATTTAAGGACGAAGCGATATCCGGCATATCAACAAAAAAAGTACCCTGGCTTTCGGGGTCGTTGTAAGGGATTCCATTCAGCGTAACATTGATGCGCGTAGCATCAGTGCCGCGAATGCGCAGATTCGTGTATCCTATACCGTTGCCAGCATCGGAGTTGGCAACCACAGAAGGTGATTGGTCAAGGAGAAAAGGGAGGTCATATCCCAGATTGTCTTCTTCAATTTGCTTGCGGCTGATGTCCGTTTTCGCAAAGGGTGCTTTATCTGCAGCACGAAGTGAAGTGATTTCGATATTATCTAATAATAAGGTGTCCTGAAGTTTTGTTTTAGTGGTGTCTTGTGCGTTAGATACCCATGCAAGCATTAGGAACGAAGCGACTGATAAAATTTTTTTCATATCCGGTAAATAATTTTAATACCGGGAATACCAATAGCAGTACTGCAAGAATTTTTTTGAAATCCTCCCTTCGCAGGCATTACCCTGATCAGGTCTGCGGGTATTTTCTCAGCGGATCGCCGTGTAGCGGTCGCACCCCGGTAATTGACTCCGGCAAAGTTATCGAAAAAAGATTGTAACTTTTTTTTCTTTCTTTCGTTTTACGAAAAATAAAATATCATGAAGGTTGTTTTTACATCAATAATGCTGCTCTTTCTTTTCGCAGCACAAGGCCAGATGGTCGTCAATGATCCCAACGCTGAAGTACGCACTGTAGGCCCGTTTCAAGGCATCAGGGCATCGGGTGGAATAGAAATCCTGCTGACCAAAAGTGCCAGCCCTGCCCTTGTGGTAAGCAATACCATCAATAACAATAATTCATATATCAAAACCGAGGTCAAAGATGGCATACTGAATATTTATCCTGACAAAGAGCCTTCCTTCCTTCGAGGGAGAGGACGATTAAAAGTGTATATCGGATACACACAACTGCAATCCGTCAAAGGAAGTGGCGCGTGTGACTTTCGTTTTGCTGACAAGCTGGAAACAGACAGGTTCGATATTGACCTGACAGGTGCATGCAGTTTGAAAGGAGCCATATCTGTCCAAAAGCTCACCGCTGAATTAACCGGAGCTTCCGAAGTAAGGATATCAGGGAGTGCATCAGAATTACAATTGAAAAGTACCGGTGCCAGCGATTTTAAATCGCCCAACTTCTCAGTTCAAAACTGTATTGCAGAATTGAGTGGTGCTTCAGATGCGAGCATAACTGTAACCGAA
>CAZGNJ010000031.1:0-12976 GCA_964526985.1 uncultured Ginsengibacter sp.
CCAATATTCACAGGACTTGCAAAACTACCTGTGGCGTCGCTCAACTGCGCGGTGAATACATTGCCGCCATCGTACACTCCTGTGGCGCCGGCAGTGACAGTGATGTCTCCATCAGGGCACGGAGTAAGTGAAGACACATTCACATTATCTATTTTGAGCTGATACACATTCACGGGTTTGATACTGGTATCTCCCGGGCAACCGTATTGGTTGGTTTCTATTACGCGCACCTGCTGTGGTTGTCCTGATGTATTCCAAAGTAAATCGGCTGTGTTATTAGTTGGAGTAATAGTAGCTGCCCCTGCAATCCACTTCCAGGTACTGCCACTAACGACCGGTACCGAATAAGGGTAACTGTAAGTGGCATTGGCATCGCCCGCGCCGGTAATGGTTTGTGCATAAGGCCGGTCGTGGATGGAAATATTTTGAGCAGTGGCAATCCCTGTTACCACCGGATTGGTGCTGCTCACCCTGATCTTGTATCCCGTACCTTCTGTACCATGCGAAGGCAGTTTCACTTTGATGATGGAATTGCCGGTGCCGGTGTAGGAACCGATCACGATGGGTGTACCAAAGTTGCCGTTCTCATCGCTCATCTCTACGTTGAATACATTGCCTGCATTGTAAGTGCCAGTAGCATCGTAAGAGATGTAGAAGCTGTCGCGTGCGCATCGCGTAGTCTGTGTCATACTGTTGACAACGATGGTGGGCGAAGCGAGTGGCGCGGGTACATTGAATGTCCAACTGTTCATCATGCTCCAACTTCCGTTTTTGTCCAGTCCTCTTATCCACAGAGTATGGGACCCAGTAGCAAGTCCGGTTACATTAACAGGGACTACATAATCCGGAAAATCAGCGAGAGAATCTAATGCAACAGGAATACCGAGACCGTAGCCGGGATCGGTGTCGATGTAGTATTCTAATTGCTGCATTTGCGGAGCAGCGCTTGCAGGACTGACATTTGGCTTTAAGAAAAGCCACGAAGTAGTGAGGCTCCAGTTGTTATTTTCATCCTGCGTTCTGACATAGAAACGGTGCAAACCTGCAGGAAGCGAAGTGGTATTGACCGGAATGACAATATCCGATACATCTTGTGATGAAGAAAAACTAACACTCGTTCCATTTCCAAATCCCGGATCAATATCTATGTAATATTCTATTCGGGTTATTTTGGGTTGTGCATTCGCAAAAAAGGAAATAAGAATAAATCCCAGCACAAACAGGCAAGAATACCATTTACTACTTCCATTATTTTGTGCTTCCTGAATGAATTTTTGAAGATTATATTTTATTGACATCATTAGTGTTTTTAGAGTGATAAGATTTTGTCTCTTAATTTTTAATTAAGGGAATGATCAATTATTGCCCCTGGCACTAATTGTGATATTGTACGGACTCGCTGAACCCGAGGATAGCGTTGCAGAAAGTTGATAGATAGATGGAATGGGCGGCACTCCGCTTATTACATATTTATTTGCAGGTTCCCCTCCGAAGATTCCGCAATCGGTGGGATTGTTTGAAGCATCTTCTCCGCCGTTGATGGCAGGCGAACCTGATTTGAGGATGTAATAATTTTCGTCAAAGGCCACATCTCCGGGATCTCCAGGGTTATCACTCGTTCCACCCAACCGATTGAAAATAGTACCCCAATCCTGACTCCATCGGTTATTGGTACTTCCTGCAGGTAGAGTACCTGGTTGAGCTTCATGAAAGAAATTATTTTCATAAACAGTGTTTGTATTATTACTACTGGACAGCCGGTCCCACAAAATGCAATTCTTTACAATAACTCCTGCATCATTGAAATTGAAAACATAACTACTATTAGTGGGAGAAACACAATTCTCAATAGTAACTGTAGTACCAGAATTATAGATTGTACATCCAATTAGAATACAATTATCAATCAACAAATTGGTAACAGGTTTACCCGGATTCTGATTAAAATTCAAAGCATAGATTGGATTGGTACTAGTAAATTCGCACCCGATAATTTTTATATCACTAATTGCCCCGTACGAAGTTCCATTTACCAATTGAAAATTGGTAAATCGGCATCGTTCAAAAGTAATGTTCGAAAGAGGAGCACCTGAGGTTGACAAAATTCTTACAAAGCAATCCACTCCCTTGACAATACTACCATCACTTCCTGCTTCAAAAGAAATAGAAGATGTCTTAGATGGTGCATCACCACCTACCGCCTGAAGGTTTGGATGGACATCAAAATTATACCCAAAACCAAGTAGCACAATCATTTTTGATATATTTGTAAATCCAGATTCGTTACCGTAAATCTGAATCGTATCCCCTGCTGAAGCCACATCATGCGCCGATTGTAAATCAGCATAGTCAACACCTGTCAAAGGTGTACCAGGATAGTTTACTCTGAATATTTTTGCATGAGCTGTTAGCGCGGTAAGAAGTGCCATTGTAAATATGAGTAGTATTTTATTTTGCATGAGTGATAATTTTTTAAGTAAGGAAAATGTTTTTATAAAATGATTCCGAAAAATTCTTTTAATTGTTACTCTTCACGCTAACGGTTATGTTGTATGGATTAGCAGAAGCATCCGTTCCGGACGCCGTAAGTTTATAGAAAGATGGTATAGGGGGTACACCACTGACGATGTATTGATTTCCCTGGTTCCCACCAAATATGCCACAATCAGTTGTGTTATTGAAGTCATCAATGCCTGCACCTATGGCAGGCGACCCTGATTTTAGGATGTAATAATTTTCGTCAAATAAAGTATTCGGATTATTTATATATCCTGGGACACCAGGAACATTACTTGTTCCTCCCAGCCTGTTGAAAATAGTGCCCCAATCCTGCCCCCAGTGGTTGTTGCTGCCTGCAGGTAAAACCGCAGGTTGGCTGACCGTAAAAAAGTTATTCATATAAATTGTATTAGGATTATCCGAAGTGTAATAATGGTAATCATAAGAAATACAATTCTTCACAATTACTGTAGCATCGCCAAGATTCAATGAGTATCCTATAACTGAATACGGCAAAACACAATTTTCAATGATAGCTGTAGAGCCGGAATTTGAAATTTCACAGGAAAGAAGAATACTATTTTGAATAAGTAAATTGGTCACTGGACTAGAAGTGCTGTTGAAATTATTAGCTCTGAAAAAAGGACATACACAACCGATAATTTTGATATTGCTGATTAGTCCAGTCGTAGGGGAATTCGCTATGTTCATGTTAGAAATGTAGCACCGCTCAAACTTAATATTTGATATGGGGGTACTAGAATTTGATTGAATAGTAACAAAGCAACTTACACCCTTCAAAATGCTACCATCACTTCCTTCGTTTAAATTAATAGTAGAAGTTCCTAAATCAGAAGGCGCATCCCCTCCTACAGCTTGCAAACCGGCATGTACATCAAAATTGTATCCATATCCGAGGATAACCAGTTGCTTGGTAATATTGGCAGCCCCTGTCAAAGTTCCATAAATCTGAACCGTATCCCCCGCAGAAGCGGCGTCATGTGCGGCCTGTAGCGTTGCATAATCTACTCCTGTCACAGGCGTACCGGCGTACCCTACCCTGAAAATTTTTGCGTGGGCAGCATTGCCAATCAATAATGCGCCGATAAGTAGTGTAAGTAATTTGTAGTGCATGGTATAGAGTTTATGAGTGATTCAATTGATTTGTATTGGGAGTGAATGAAATTATTCGGATAGTATAGAAACCTCAGCATTGGAAGTGATGAAAGCCCATCATCCCGACTGGAAGAATTTCATTATTAAATAAGCACTTTGCATAAGCAAGATTCCATTTACCCGAAGAGCAAATATGCCAGCAGCAGGAACTGGATAGTCACCCACAATTGTGATTTAGATATCTTCATAGCTCCTTTGAATGATTGATCAATGCAGGGCAGGAATAATAATGGCAATTACACAGGAAAAGAGAACTGGAAAAGAAAGTCAAATGTAGAAGAAGGAGTTACGAAAAAAAATAGCTATTTCTTGCTATTTTTTTTGATAGTGGGGGAAAGGAAAGCCTGATAGCAAAAAGCCAAATAGCAGCACAAAGCCGAAATATCGCTGTCGTCCTGATCCGCTCTGGCGGAGAAGGATCCGCCCAATCGAAGCCTCAAAAAATATGCAGCAATTCGTTGTTGATCTTTTTAAATTTAACCTCATCTTTTGTTCCTTGATTTAGCAGATCCCTCTTGCATCGGGATGACAAGGGTTCCTTGATTTGGCAGTTCCCTCTTGCATCGGGATGACAAAACTTCGGGAGGACAACACTGTACTTTGAGCAAAAAGCACGATAGCAGTACAAAGCTCAAATATCGCTGTCGTCCTGATCCGCCGCGGCGGAGAAGGACCCGCTTAATCGAAGTATCAAAAAAAATGAATTTACAGAAACTCGCTGTTGATCTATTGAAATTCATCCTCATCTTTTGTTCCTTGATTTGGCAGATCCCTCTCCGCCGCGGCGGATCGGGATGACAAAGGTTCTTTGATTTGGCAGTTTCCTCTCCTCCGCGGCGGATCGGGATGACAAAGGTTCCTTGATTTGGCGGTTCCCTCTCCCGCATCGACGTATCCGGATGACAATGCTTTTCCTGGGTAAAAAAGAAAAAAAAATCCATTCATTATCAATTTATTCTTTACATTTATTCTCAATCTCCAATCCGGGAAATACCGAAACGCGGCCTGAAGGCGCCTGCCATTTCAAACCTGCACGAATGGTAAAGGACAATCTCTCATGGTTCGCTTACCTCAGTAAAATGCGCGGTGCTACCATTGCGGAGGAAAATTTACAAACTAAGCAATTTCAAAAACTCTTTCATTCCAAATCTTCATTTTCCAATGAGTTTGACAATTGTATTCCTGCCTACTATTTGATGGACTATACCTCGGGCAAATTCCGGTTAATGTCAAATTCCTTATCGTCAATCCTCTGCTGCCGGTGCCATGAACACACAGAGCATGACCTGAATTTCATAATCGAACATTATGATTCAAAACACCTTCAGCTATTCAACGAAGAGATATTTCCTGATCGCCTGAATTTCCTGAAAACAATTCCTCCAAATGAGCATAAGAATTATGTCTTCAGTTATAGCTTCAGGTTTCGGTCGGATTGCGGGAAAACGTTCAGCCTCCTGCATCGCAACCGGTACACACTGAGTGATATCCATCATCATCCCCTGGTGAGTTTTGGAGTTCTTTCTAAAATCGAACATTTCAAAACCATTGCACCCATTATTCAGACTATTGAAAAAATCGTCGAAGATGACTCGACACAAGAGAACACACTGGTATTCAAAAAGACTTATTACTTAGAAAAAGAAACCTGTTTGTTTACAAAAAGGGAGAGCGAGTTATTGACATTTCTTGCTGAAGGGCTTTCCAGCAAAGAAATTGCAGACCGGTTATTTGTAAGTGAATACACTATTATCAATCACCGGAGAAACATGATCCTGAAGAGTCATTGCCACAATGTGGCCCAATTAATTTCTTATGCATCAAGGAAGGGATTGATCAACATGTCACCAAACTGAGGCCATGGCTACTTGATGCGTTTCGGTTAAGCCGTTGGTGGATGTGACAATCCCAACGAATGTGTCGTGAAGTGCAGCTACCATGCGGTACTCATTTCACTGAATTTACCGCCCCGAAATGCATCTGCTGTTTTTTCCAATTGACGCTCCATCATCTTTATTCAAATCAACATTCTTTCCGAATCAGATGGATGTACAATACAAATCAAAACCATGAGATAATATCCCTATTAATCATTTACTTTGCCGTTTTGCAGATTTACCGCTCCGCGTATGTATCTTAATAAGAAAGTTATAGTCGTGTTGCCTGCTTATAATGCAGCGCTCACATTAGAAAAAACACTGAATGAAGTGCCCAAAGATATTGTGGATGAGATCGTTTTTGTAGATGATAACAGCACCGATAACTCTAGCGAGGTGGCACGCCAATTGGGTATCAAACACATCATTACGCATCCTGAAAACAGGGGCTATGGCGGCAATCAGAAGTCTTGCTATAAAAAAGCGTTGGAATTGGATGGCGACATCATCGTCATGCTGCATCCGGATTATCAATATACGCCACTCCTCATTACGGCGATGGTTTCCATCATTGGCAATGACATTTACAAGGTAGTATTTGGCAGCCGTATTCTTGGTAAGGGAGCATTGAAGGGAGGCATGCCCATCTATAAATATATTGCCAACAGGTTGCTTACTCTTTTTCAGAATATCTGTATGAACCAGAAGTTATCGGAATACCATACCGGCTACCGCGCATACAGCAAGGAAGTGTTGCAGGCCATCGACTTCGAACACAATTCTGATGATTTTATTTTCGATAATGAAACGGTAGCGCAAATCTTTTACAAAGGTTTTGAGATAGCAGAAGTAACCTGTCCTACAAAATATTTTGATGAGGCCTCTTCTATCAATCTGAAGAGAAGCACTGTGTATGGTTTTGGGGTATTGAAAGTATCGGTGCTTTATTTGTTGACCAAATTGAAAATCTATCAATGGAAGTTACTCACGAGATAACCAACCGGAACAAGATTTTATATCCAATCATTCTGCTGGTCTCAGGCATGCTCTTCTTCATTCCGTTCCTGGGAAGAGTTCACTTGTTTGATTGGGATGAGATCAACTTTGCTGAGTCGGCAAGAGAAATGATTGTTACCGGAAATTATCATCTCGTACAGATCAACTTCGAACCCTTTTGGGAGAAGCCACCATTTTTCTTCTGGCTGCAGTCGGGCTCCATGCATCTCTTTGGTATCAATGAATTTGCCGCAAGGTTTCCCAATGCTATTTTTGGAATCATTACCCTGCTCACATTCTATTTGATTGGAAAGAGATACAAATCACCTCGATTCGGATTTTTGTGGGGGCTTGCTTACCTCGGCAGTTTTCTTCCACACTTGTATTTTAAGTCTGCCATTATTGATCCCGTTTTCAATTATTTTATTTTCATGGGCATCTACTGGATGTATCTGAATGTAACAGGCAAAGTATGGAAGCACAAGTTGGTGTATCCTGCATTGTCAGGGCTTTTCATTGGACTTTCAACACTTACGAAAGGACCGGTAGGTTTGCTTGTTTTTTTGCTGGTGTTCTTTATGTACTTCCTGTTCAAAAAATTCAGGAACTTTCCATCATTCGGAAAAATCATGCTTTGGTTGGTGTTTTATGTAGCAGTATGCTTACTGTGGTTTGGCGAGGAAGTGATGAATAATGGCTTTTGGTTCCTTCAAAAGTTTATTGCATATCAGATCGAATTATTTCTGCAACCGGTAGCGAGTCATGGCGAACCATTCTATTATCATTTTGTTGTTGTCTTCATTGGTTGTTTTCCAATTTCAATATTGGGATTACCTGTTCTCTTTGGAAAGAATAAGGAAATGAAAAAGGAGTTTTCATTGATCATGAAAATTCTGTTCTGGACGATAATGATTCTTTTCAGCATTACGACTACCAAGATCGTTCACTATTCCTCGATGACTTATATGCCACTGGCCTTTATGGCCGCTCTTTATCTTGAAAAGATGATTACAGAAAATGCTGTTTTGAAAAAATACATTGTGGTATTGCTTGGTGTGATGGGGTTTGTTTTTTCATTGCTGCTTGCTGCATTGCCTTATGTGGCTGCACATCCGGATTTGATCAAACCTTATATCAAGGATGAATATGCCAGGGCAAGCCTGAATGTAAATGTTCATTGGAGCGGGTTTGAAAGCGTTACGGGAATTCTATATTTCGTATTGGTCATCGCCGCTATTTATCTTTTCCTCAATAGAAAAAACTGGAAAGCTTTGCTGTTATTATTTTACAGTACCGCGGGTTGCCTGTTTATTTATCTCATCACAGTAGTACCAAAGATTGAACAGTATTCTCAAGGCCCGGCGATTCAATTTTATCAAAGCCTGAACGGAAAAGACGTGTATGTGTGGCCGGTTGGCTTCAAGAGCTATGCACAATATTTCTACGCAGAGAAACCGGAGCATCCAAAGTATGGTAAGGATGACCTGGATTTCTTAATGACGGGTGCGATTGATAAACCAGCCTACTTTGTTGTGAAGGTGAATAATAAAGATTTTGAAAGCCGTTGCCCGTCATGCACATTAATAAAACAGGAAGGAGGTTTCAAGTTTTATGAGAGGAAGCCGGTGAAATGAAGAATTATAAATTATGAACGATGAATGATGAATTGAGATGAGGCTGGGCGGCATTCGAAGGGACAAGAGATTAGAGGAGTTGAAGAGGATGGCTATTGGAGTTATTGCTGATATTGTTGCATTTGCCGTCAGTCTCGATAGTTATCGTGGACTGACGGGAAGAAAAGAAAAATTGTTTCCGGCTTTAGCCGCAATAATTTATCAGAGCCAACTCAACAGAATCTTTGAGAAATCCCTTTCCGATATAGTAGAAATGATGAATTCCGAACTGGTAGCTTTGACCAATGAACTATACTCATTACCCATTGAATTGTGCACATTTACACAAGAGTCCTACGACTTTTGTGTAAATCCTCACAAAATCCTTAGGACTTTTGTGGTGGAAGGAAGAAAGCAATCTGTAGTTATACGATTTAGAAATTCACAATAGTTAAAAATGGAATGACCAGATGCTGTGGCTGTTTCATCAAGTCTGAAAAAGCTGAAATGCTGCTGTCATCCCGAACCGCCGCGGCGGTTCGGGATGACAGCTCGGAGGTTTCTTTAGAGAAAAAGAAATAGTGAATATATCGAAAGAGTTTTGACCATTTTGAATTTCTAAATGGTATTATGCACAAAAAACCCGGAACTTTTAATTCCGGATTTATATCTGATTCTTTTGAAAACTCTTTCGCAAACGAACTAATTATTACGCCACTGCCTTATTCACCAACTCCGCAGCTTCGCTCAACAGTATTGCTGATTCTACTTTCAATCCGCTCTTGTCAATGAGTTCTTTTGCTACTTCGGCATTGGTGCCTTGCAGTCGAACGATGATCGGAATATCAATCGTACCAATACTTTGATAAGCATCAATAACTCCCTGTGCCACACGATCACAACGAACGATACCCCCGAAAATATTGATCAGGATAGCTTTTACCTTGGGATCTTTCAGAATAATCCTGAATCCTGCTTCTACAGTTTCTGCATTAGCAGTACCACCTACATCTAAGAAATTGGCCGGCTCTCCTCCACTCAGTTTGATCATATCCATCGTAGCCATTGCAAGTCCGGCACCATTTACCATGCAGCCAACATTACCATCCAACTTCACAAAGTTCAGATTGTATTTTGCAGCCTCTACTTCTGTAGGATCTTCTTCTGTGAGATCACGAAGCGCGGCAACATCGGGATGACGCAAAAGTGCATTGTCATCAATATTCATTTTGCAATCCACTGCAATGATCTTGTCATCACTGGTCTTGAACATCGGGTTGATCTCGAGCATACTACAATCGAGTTCTACAAATGCCTGGTACAAGTTAGTTACAAACTTCACACAACTCTTAAATGCATTTCCTTTCAATCCAAGGTTGAATGCAATTTTTCTTGCCTGGAATCCTTCCAGTTTGCCTCCGGGATATACCCATTCTTTAAATATTTTTTCAGGAGTATCATGTGCAACATCCTCGATATTCATTCCACCTTCTGTGCTGTACATGATTACATTCTTGCCTTTGGAACGATCTACAAGAATGGACAAATAAAATTCTTTTACCGGCTCCGGCCCTTCATAATACACATCCTGGGCAACAAAGATTTTGTTTACGACTTTCCCAGCCTCACCTGTCTGCACCGTAACAAGCGTACCACCTAAAATGGCTTGCGCAATTTTCTTTACATCATCTGCATTCTTTGCTACGGCTACGCCACGCTGCTCACTTCCTTTTATTTTTCCTTTACCACGGCCGCCTGCATGTATCTGAGCTTTGATCACTGCAAAACGACTTCCGAATTGAGAGTTGATGTACCGGTATGCTTCTTCAGCTTCAGCAACAGTACTGCATGCAATGCCGTCCTGGATAGGTACATTATATTTTTTCAATAACTCTTTTGCCTGGTATTCATGTAAATTCATTTGGAAAAAATTTTTGCGAAGATAACTTCTAAAGTGTAATTTGAAAAAAGGATATCTAAAGTATGCACTGATAAATGCGCGGTAACTGAAAGAAATTTTCTAATAATAGCCTTCACAAATTTGAATTAATGAGAATCAAAGCAGGATGACCAATAACACTACAGATAAGATCATTTCTACATTACTAATACCGATTTGCTTTGCCATAGCTGTTGTGTCTTGTTATACACCGAGACTTCAATTTAGTTCAACTAATTCTTCAGAACTGACGGGAGATCAGTTTTACGATTCTGTATTGGGTAAAAGCAGGGAATTCCGTGAGCAGCTCGCAAAAGATGAAATTCTCAAAGGGAACATGCCGACGTTTCTGAAAAAGTTCAAAAGAATTCATATTGTAACAACGCTGAACAATAAGACATACAAAATGGATTTGTATGTACTTCCTGATTACCTCTCTGTGGGTTCCGAAAACTTTGCAAGAATTCCGCTGACACCTGCAACCGGCCAGGAGATTGCAGACTCATTTCACTGCTTTTTACCAACAAGAAAAATTGTGGACATCATTTATCAACATGCTGATGTAACACTAAGACCGGTACCAATGTACGCATTCAGAGACAGTTCCGTAACCATGTATCAGCATCACCTGATAATTGAAGGTCAGAGGAAAGGAAGAAAAGGAATCATTGCCGGAATTAAGAAGGATGTCGTCATTACTTCTAAGCTGAACCAATTAAAAAATAGAGTTGCCATTTATGGCTGGCACCTGCCCGGTGGAAAACCAATCCAGCCTCTATACACAGGACACGTTGATTGGTATGTGGATTACAGCCACGGTATCAGGTTAGTGTATGAAAAAATAAGGATCAATGGAAAGTGGTATTATTATTCAGATGTATTAAGGAATCCTGAATTACATTTTCTTATTTGTGACGAAGAGGATTGCGAGCCATTTAAATATTGCACAAAAATTAATCATATCAGTGTTGGGAATGTCAAACAAAAAACAAATCCCCATTCTACCGAGATGTTTTAAAATTAATTAGGTTTGCACCTTTACAAAACCACAAAATACATGGCTTCCAAAAAAATTGAAGAATTACTCGGCAGCAAGGCCGAATTTCTTATGAACCACACCTGCAAGGTTGACAAATCTACGCTAACACTTCCCTCACCGGATTATATGGATAATATCTTTACCCAGAGCGATCGTAACAACCGTGTGGTAGGTAGTATGCAACAACTCATGGATCATGGCCGCCTTAGTGGTACAGGCTACTGCAGCATTTTCCCTGTAGATCAAGGTATTGAACACAGCGCCGGCGCTTCCTTCGCTCCCAATCCAATTTACTTTGATCCGGAATACATTGTAAAACTTGCCATCGAAGGTGGATGTAACGGTGTTGCTTCAACATTCGGAGTACTTGGTATCCTTGCCAGGAAATATGCACATAAGATTCCTTTCATAGTAAAGGTGAACCATAATGAACTCCTCACCTATCCTAATAAATTTGACCAGGTAATGTTTGGACGTGTGAAGACAGCCTATGAAATGGGCGCTGTCGGTATTGGCGCTACTGTTTATTGGGGAAGTGAAGAAAGCACCCGTCAATTAAAAGAAGTGAGTGAGGCTTTTGCCCAGGCACATGAACTCGGTATGTGTACCATTCTCTGGTGCTATACCCGCAATAGCGCTTTCGAGGTGAATGGTGTAGATTATCACACCAGCGCTGACCTGACAGGACAAGCGAATCACCTGGGTGTAACTCTGGAAGCGGATATCATCAAACAAAAATTACCAACAAATAACGGTGGATATAACGCAGTGAAATTCGGAAAGACCTCACCATTGGTTTATTCAGAACTTACCAGCGACCATCCAATCGATCTCTGCCGTTACCAGGTATTGAACTGCTACAGCGGCAAGATTGGTTTGATCAACAGCGGTGGTGCAAGTAAAGGTGCCAAAGATCTGGAAGAAGCAGTGGAGACTGCCGTGATCAACAAACGCGCCGGAGGTATGGGACTCATTATGGGCAGAAAGGCATTCCAAAAACCATTTAAAGATGGTGTAGATTTGCTGAATGCAACACAAGATGTGTATCTTGACAAGTCTATTACGATTGCTTAATCGCAGTTAATAATAGTGCCACATATTGGAAAACCAAAAACACATTATGAAACAGGAAGAAGATTTTGACAACAGCCTGACAGGTGATGCAGAGAGTGGTGAAGGAAGGAAAAGCTGGTTCAGGAGGATGAAAAAAAATATCACTACTTCCACCAAAGACAAGAAAGAAACACCTGACGGCCTGTGGACCAAATGCCCACAATGTCGGTACACCTGTACTATTCCTGAATTAGAAGAAAATCTTTTTGTCTGTCCCAAATGTAAATATCACCACCGTATTGGCAGCCATGAATACTTCGAAATTATTTTCGATACCGACAGCTATAAAGAACTATTTGCAAATATCAAGTCTAAAGACTTTTTGGGATTCGTTGACCTGAAACCTTACACCAAAAGACTGGAAGAAGCCTATGCCAAGACAGACATCCACGATTCTATAACCGTGGCACATGGTAAAATAGAACGGAAAGACATGGTGATAGCCTGTATGGATTTTGATTTTATCGGAGGAAGCCTGGGCAGTGTGATGGGTGAAAAGATAGTGAGAGCATCAGAGTATTGCATTGAACACAAGGTGCCATTCATGATTATCAACAAAAGTGGCGGAGCACGTATGATGGAGAGTGCGTTTTCATTAATGCAACTGGCCAAGACTTCCGGTAGTTTGGTTTTACTTTCAGAGGCAAAGATTCCATATTTCTCACTTTGCACAGATCCTACATTTGGAGGCACCACAGCATCTTTTGCCATGCTGGGAGATATC
>CAZGNJ010000031.1:12986-44032 GCA_964526985.1 uncultured Ginsengibacter sp.
CTCATTGGTTTTGCCGGACCAAGGGTGATTAAAGAAACCATCAAAAAAGAGCTGCCTCCCGGATTTCAAAGAAGTGAATTTCTTTTGGAACATGGCTTTCTTGACTTCATCGTTCCCCGGAATGAATTGAAAGCAAAGCTGGCACAGTTGCTAACTTTGTTTGGATATTGACCGCCATGGAAATCAGCAATCGCAAGGCTTACTTTGAATACAGTATCATTCAGAAATATACTGCAGGTATTGTACTTTCAGGTACAGAAATAAAATCATTACGACTTGGCAAGGCAAGTTTCAATGATAGTTACTGCTTGTTCATGAAGGGAGAATTATTTCTTCGAAGTCTCCACATAGCCGAGTATAAATTCGGAGGTGTTTACAACCATGATCCTGTCAGAGAAAGAAAACTTTTGCTCCGAAAAACTGAATTAAAAAAATTAGAAAGTAAACTCAAAGAAAAAGGTTACTCGATAATTCCGTTACGCATATTTATTTCCGAAGGTGGCCTTGCAAAATTAGAAGTAGGATTGGGCAAGGGAAAAAAAGTGCATGATAAAAGAGAATCAATCAAAGCGAGGGAGAGCGAAAGAGAAATCCGCCGCAACTTTGGTGCATAGATATTCAAAGTGAAAAAATATCAAAAAACCCTGCTGCATTCGAGAGCATTGTTTTTCAAACATGCAGCAAGGTTTCATCAATTGAGATTGCTTTCAGGATTCTTTAGTGTTGATCGGATTCAAATGAAATCTTCAGTAGCGTACCATCACCCAATGATGTAACATACCAGCTTTGCCTGTCAATTTGTTTCAGGCCGGCAGGCATATTTAATTTCCCTACAATTGTTTCAGAAGAATTTCCATTGGCATATAGCAGAGCACCTGTGTTAGCAGTAAAACCCGTAGGCCCAAAAGTACCATGGTGCAAGACTACATTGCCATTGTAATTTCCATCTGCTATATCAACGAGTGTAGTAAAACCAGATTGATATATTGATACATCTCCTTTCATACTTACCCGGTAAATAACTGCCTGTCCTTCGGGAAAGGGAAATCCTGTAAGGGTGGTAACCAGAAAACCACCACGATCGGTAACTATTCCTGTAGGAACGCGCTGTACCATTGGAGGACCTACCTGGGTTGGATTTTTAAAATCAGGAAATTTAGCTAACACACTGTAATGTCCCGGTCCGGTTCGCTTGATAATTGCATTAGCACCTGCATCCAAAATGTAGAGATTTCCATCAGGCCCTTTCGCCAGGTTGTATGGATGGCTATCATTGGGTGTAACAATGTTTAGTGAACGGACATAAGTGCCAATGTCCTCTGACGGAAGTTTAGAACCGTCAATAGGGGCGTCACCAGGTTTGAATTTAGATACATCAACTTTGTACAGCAGGTCTCCAGCCAGAATGTATAACATCCCTCTATCAAATAGAAGATGAGCAGGACCTTCCGGTTCTCCAGACACTGTGTTCTTGATAGAAGACAAATTGATAATCGCATCCATTGCCTTCACATCTCCCTTATCATGTTCTCCTTTGTGGGCACGTATCACCACTACTTTTCCATCGTTATTGGCGGTACCTGTTTCAGCCACCCACACATTTCCTCTCCAATCTATATCCATCCCCATTGGAGCCTGGAGATTATCCGCTACTGTAGTCATTTTCGCATTTGGGTGAATGGGAAACTTGTGACATCCCGAAAGCAATAAAAGGAAAATAACAGCAGGCACATACAAAAACTGTAAATAGTTGAATGCCGGCAGATGTTGTAACTTTTTCATCTTTAAAATTTTTATAGATTAAATTAAAATGCACAAAAACATCTCAAAGCATAAGAATAGCCTGGCCGGTTTTTCAGGAGAAGGGAACTAAAGGTAGCAAGAGGATATCAAATTTCATGCACCTTTTATGCGTGGGTGTGAAAAAAAAGACCGATACAATTATTTTGTACCGGTCATTTCTAAATAGAATAAAACTCTTTTTGGAATGGGTAAAAAGTTATTTTACTTCCAGTTCCAGTACTTTCTGGTCTTCAAAAAAAGCTTCTAACTTATCACCTACTACACACTCGCCTACGCCAGCGCAAGTACCTGTGTAAATCAAGTCGCCAATGTTTAAAGAAAAATAATTGGAAAGATGGGCAACAATATCATCAACAGAGTAAATCATTTGGGATGTATTTCCTTTCTGAACTTCTTCCCCGTTTTTTTTCAGGGAGAAGTTGATATTTTTCAGATTGATCCCGGGCTTGAGATCGATCATAGTGCCTAATGCCGCAGAATTATCAAATGCCTTTGCTTTTTCCCAGGGCAGGCCTTTCTCCTTGAGAGTATCTTGTATATCGCGGGCAGTGAAATCAATCCCTACAGAAACTCCGTTGTAATAATTGGACGCATGTTTTGCCTGAATATACTTTCCATTCTTATTGATCCTGACCACCACCTCTACCTCATAATGAAGTTCATTGGTAAACTCTGGATAATAGAAAGGAGTATGGCTCTGAATCAATGCACTTTTGGGTTTCATAAAAACCACCGGCTCCTCAGGAATCGCGTTATTTAATTCCTTCGCATGTTCCGAATAGTTTCTTCCAATACAAAATATTTTCATGTTTCAAGCAGATTAAAACGGCTCATCAAAGGAATGCGCAAATATAGAAAACAAATTGAATAACAATCAAATCGGTTGACTATTTGATTTCAATATTATTCATAGAGTTCATTGCTCGCTCAATCCCCAAAATAGCCCAATCGGTAATTACCTCCAAACTTTTTTCAATTTTTCTGTTTACAATAGGTTCTTCCTCAGGCAACCACTTACTCAATACAAACTGTACCTGCCTGCCTTTCGGAAAATCATTTCCTATTCCAAATCGAAGCTTCGGGTACTCTGTTGTTCCCAGCACTTCGGCAATATCTTTTAATCCATTGTGTCCGGCATCACTCCCACCCTTTCTCAACCGGAGCCGGTTGAGTGGCAACGCCAGGTCGTCCACTATCACCAATGAATTTTGAATTTCAATTTTTTCTTTGTCGAGCCAATACTTGACAGCCCTACCACTCAGGTTCATAAAGGTAGTAGGCTTAATGCAGATAAACTTCCTGCCCTTTTTGCTTACTTCTGCCACCCAAGCCAACCTACCATCAGAAAATTTACCTCCACAAGAAGCTACAAAAGCATCCACCACATCAAAGCCGATGTTATGCCTGGAATGCTCATAGTCAGCACCCGGATTTCCCAAACCTGTTATTAAGAACTTACTCATTGCTTCCTTCAGATTGAGGTTCAGCCTGCAATTTTTTAATATCAAAATTTTCTGATGTAGGCCAATCGCCTCGCGCGTCTAATTTCTGCGCATCGATCATTTCCCGAATTCTCCAAAGCAGAAAAGACCTGGATGGATGGTACTTCGATTTAGACTTCACCGCCTGAATCACCCTTGAAATTTTTTGCCAGTCATTGAGCAAGGCTGAGATGATCTCTTTGTCAAAATAGTCAGCCTGTTTGCCCGATACTTTTTTGCCACCGTCTGATAATCGTAACAAACTATTTTCTTCAGTTAATCGTGTCCATTCATCAGGGTCTGTTTCAAATGTTGATGAGGTAATTTCCAATTCCAATTTTCTTGCCTTCAAAAATTCAGCAGGTAATATCTCTTTCAGAAAATTCGGGTAGAACACCTGCATTTTTTCATTGATAAATGGAAGGTTGTTCAGCCAGATATTAGACACTCTTCCTTTGTAGGATTGTAATTCAGATACCAGCCGGTAATATCCACAAACATCCCTGTTGTTTGGGGCTATCCAGATGATGGCTTTCTCTTCCGGTTCTGCATCCAATTTTTCTTTTATCAATTGCACAGCATCCTGTTCAGGCAATTGAATCCCTAATGCCGCCAGCCACTCGGAACGAGAAACTTCTTTTTCCTCATCTACGATATTTTTCAATGGCCCAATTGAGTAATCATCTTCTACGATCAATATTTCTGATGCAATGCGTTCATCCAATTCAAAACTCTTCCCGAGTGCCGTTGCATCTTCTTTATCAAATACTATGTACATAAGTTATTTCTTGTTTTATATTGATGTGTCAGGCTTCTTCTACCACATCCATTTCCACTTTCAAATTATCAATAATAAATTCCTGTCTTTCGGGAGTGTTCTTTCCCATATAATATTCCAGCATTTGCTGAATGTGCATTTCGGGTAATAACATCACCGGTTGTACGCGCATGTCTTCACCAATAAATTTTCCAAACTCATCAGGTGATATTTCTCCCAAACCTTTGAACCTGGTGATTTCCGGCCTGCCTCCTAATTTTTCTACAGCCTTTTGTTTTTCTGATTCGTCATAGCAATAAATCGTTTCCTGCTTTGCTTTACTCTTTCCAGGCATCGTTCTTACTCTGAACAACGGTGTTTCTAAAATATACACATGGCCATTCTTGACAAGATCGGGAAAAAATTGGAGAAAGAAAGTCATCAGTAGTAAACGGATATGCATTCCATCCACATCAGCATCAGTAGCTATTACGATCTTATTATACCTGAGGTCTTCATAACTACTTTCTATATTCAATGCATGTTGCAGCAGGTTGAATTCTTCATTTTCATACACCACCTTTTTTGTAAGCCCAAACGAATTCAATGGTTTTCCCCGCAGGCTGAATACAGCCTGAGTTTCGACGTTTCTGCTTTTGGTAATGCTACCACTTGCACTGTCTCCCTCGGTAATAAATAATGTAGACTCCAGCCGCTTCTCATTCTCTTCTTCTTTCGCCTTGCCATCTGTGATCTCATTAAAATGATACCGGCAATCTCTGAGTTTCTTATTGTGGAGATTTGCTTTTTTTGCCCTCTCGTTAGCAAGTTTCTTAATGCCTGCCATATCCTTACGCTCACGCTCACTTTGCTCGATACGCTTCTTCAATGCATCGGCAGTCTCAGGATTTTTATGCAGGAAATTGTCCAATTCTTTATTCAGAAAATCACTGATAAAAGTTTTAACTGCCGGTCCTTTATCATACATCAGTGTACTACCCAATTTTGTTTTGGTCTGGCTTTCAAATACAGGTTCCTGCACCCTAATGCTGATAGCCGCACAGATACTTCCCCTGATGTCAGTATAATCATAATCCTTCTTAAAAAAATCCCGGATTGTCTTTACGAATGCTTCTCGAAATCCTGATAGATGTGTTCCACCCTGAGTGGTGAACTGACCGTTTACAAAACTGTAATATTCCTCTCCGTATTGATTGTTGTGCGTAATGGCCACCTCGATATCTTCTCCTTTTAAATGAATGATCGGGTAACGCAGTTCATCTTCGTTGGTTTTCCTCTGCAGCAAATCCAAAAGCCCGTTGCGGCTGATGTATTTCTTTCCATTGAAACTAATTGTCAATCCTGCATTGAGATAGCAATAATTCCAAAACTGGTTTTCGACAAATTCGCTCAGGTACTTGTAATTCTTGAAAATACTTTCATCAGGTACAAAAACAACTTCTGTTCCGTTCGAATCATTGGTCTTTGATTCTTTAGGATTCGATGTCAATTGACCTCTTTCGAACTCAGCAGTTTTTGCTTTACCTTCTCTCACGGAGGTTACTTTAAAAAACTGGCTGAGCGCATTTACAGCTTTAGTACCTACACCATTCAGACCTACACTCTTCTGAAATGCTTTGCTGTCGTACTTCGCACCGGTATTGATCTTGCTCACTACGTCCACTACTTTTCCCAATGGGATACCTCTTCCAAAATCACGCACCGTCACTTTCTTATTTTCTATCTCCACATTGATCTGTTTGCCATAGCCCATCGTATGTTCATCAATACAGTTGTCTATCACTTCTTTCAAGAGTACATATACCCCGTCATCCGGGCTGCTTCCATCGCCCAATTTTCCGATATACATTCCCGGACGCAGGCGAATGTGATCTTTCCAATCAAGACTTTTTATCGAGTCTTCATTATATTCAAACAGATCCTTGTCTGCCATACTTATATTTGTTTTGTCGCAAAAGAAAGAAATTTAAAGGAAATATTGACAAGAGGTAATTCACATTAGAATAACTTGTGGTGTTTAATTTGCAAATCGTTACTCATACACACTTAAATCAATCTCAACGAAAATGAACTTGAACCTGAAAGGAAAACACGCTATTGTTTGTGGTAGTTCCCAGGGACTGGGTCTTGCCAGCGCCATTGAATTATCAAAATTGGGAGCTACCATTTCCCTATTTTCCCGCAATGAAGAAAAACTAAAGAAGGCATTGGGTCAACTGGACACCACAGATGGGCAGCAGCATGATTTCCTTGTTGCAGATTTTAATTTTCCGGATGAGGTAAAAAATAGTCTTCAGTCATTTCTTAAAAATAAGAATAACGTACACATCCTGGTAAATAATACCGGTGGGCCAAAAGGCGGCAATATTACTGACGCAACTGAAGAAGATTTTTTGCTTGGATTCAGAAGTCATCTATTGTGTAATCAGATCATAACTACTGCATTGATACCGCTCATGCGCAATGCAGGCTACGGGCGTATCGTGAATATCATTTCTACTTCTGTAAAACAACCGATTCCCGGACTTGGTGTTTCTAATACCATCAGGGGAGCGGTAGCATCGTGGTCAAAGACACTCGCCACGGAAGTAGCCCCTTATGGTATTACGGTGAACAACGTTTTACCAGGATATACGCGAACTGCACGCTATGATTCACTAATGAAATCGAAGGCGGAATCAACCGGGAGGCCGCTTGCAGAAATAGAAAAAGAAATGGCGGAAAGTATTCCAGTAAAACGTATTGGTGAACCGGAAGACTTTGGCGCTGCTGTTGCATTCCTCTGTAGCCCGGCTGCTTCTTATATCAATGGAATCAATCTGCCCGTTGATGGCGGCCGACTGGCCTGTCTCTGATAAAACTTAGGAACGCTATTTGTTAGGAACAATGAAAAGGAGTCATTATGAAAATCTCCATATACGTGACCGCGATTTCTTGTGTGCTTCTGGCAGGGTTTTCAGGCTGTAAGCCTCAAGACAATAAAATTAAAACAGCAATAGATAATAAGTATCAGTACCAGCCGGCATTGGCCATTGTTACCACAAATGTTTCAAAAGGAGTGGTAACATTGAGCGGTACCGTAGGCAGTGATTCCGAAAGAAAGGTAGCAGAATCTATAGCTCAAAATATAAATGGTGTGGAATCAGTCATCAATCAGATTGCCGTTGATCATACCAATTCTCTTACAACTGCCGTCATCAAAGACGAAATCCTGATTGAAGAAACTGATTTGATTCTGAAAAGTTTTCCGGGTGTAAAAGAAACTGTCAACTCCGGGGTCATCACGCTCTCCGGTCATGTAAGCGCTTCAAGAAAGCCTGCATTGATGGACACCATCAGAACGCTGTTTCCATCAGATATTAATGATCAGTTGACAATAAAATAAATAATCCTGTTATTCAGTCAACTCACGTTCGTGTATCATGACAATAGGGTTTTTTGGGTTCCTAATCATTGTTTCAAATAATCCTCACCCTGCAATCGCAGCAAACCATTAACCCTAATTTTCTCCATTCACGTTTTAAGCAATTCTTAATTGCGGAGATGGTATATTTGCAGCCTTTTAAAAAATACTATCATCAAGACCTGATAGGGTTTCATCACCCGAAAGGTTCATTCTAAAATCATTATTAGCCATGCCATTGAAAGCAGGTATCGTCGGACTTCCGAATGTAGGTAAATCAACTCTTTTTAATGCTGTGAGCAGCAGCGCCAAAGCGCAGGCAAGTAATTATCGCTTTTGTACCATAGAGCCAAATGTTGGGCTGGTAAACGTTCCCGACAAAAGAATGGATGCACTCGCTGCACTGGTGAAACCTGAAAGAACCGTTCCCACCCAGATTGAGATCGTGGATATTGCCGGATTGGTGAGAGGCGCGAGCAAAGGTGAAGGTCTGGGCAATAAATTTCTTGCCAACATTCGTGAAGTAGATGCCATCATACATGTGATCCGGTGCTTCGAAGATGAAAATATACTGAGAGATGAAGGCGCGGTGAACCCTGTAAGCGATAAAGAAATCATAGAAACGGAACTTCAGCTCAAAGACCTTGACAGTATCGAGAAGAAGATTTCCAAAATGGAAAAAATGGTGAAATCCGGTGATACCAAACTGAAGGCTGAGTACGATGTACTCACAAAGGCACAGGAGCATCTTTTATTGGGAAAAAATTTACTCTCTCTTTCTCTGAATAAAGAAGAGAAAGAAATCCTGGAATCCAATTTTTTGCTGACCAACAAACCGATACTCTATGTTGCCAATGTAGAAGAAGCGTTTATGCATACCGGTAATGCACATTCGGAAAAATTGAAAGCAGCGGCAGCAGCCGAAGGTGCTGAAATGATTGTAATGTCTAATCACATAGAAGCTCAGATAGCGGAATTTGAAGACCCTGAAGAGCGGCAGATGTTTATGGACGAATACAAGATGCACGAACCGGCTCTCGACAGGCTGATACACAGCGCATATAATTTACTGAACCTCTCTACTTATTTCACAGCAGGTGTACAAGAGGTAAGGGCATGGACCATTCATAAAGGATGGAAGGCGCCACAGGCTGCAGGCGTGATCCATTCTGATTTTGAAAAAGGTTTTATCAAAGCAGAAGTTATTGCTTACGATGACTTTATTAAATACCAGTCAGAAGCAGCATGCCGTGAAAACGGTAAACTGCGTATAGAAGGTAAGGAGTACGAAGTAAAAGACGGAGACGTGATGCACTTCAGATTTAACGTATAACCATTGCCGGTAGTACCGCTGCTGTCGGAGCTAATTGTTCAATGGAATTTACATGCATCCCTGTATCATGAGGTTTGTTACACCCACGGCTGAAGTAAATCAGAAGCAATACTGCTGCTACAGCTAAAATGATGGGAATGATCCATCCTTTATTTTTCGGTTGTACAGCGTCAGTAACTACTGCGTCTTTGATATGCTTTTCATCTACAGAAGCATTCGAAAAACCAAATAATGAGGCAACATCGCGAATTCCATCGGGAAGGTCTTTGGTTACAGATTCCTTTTGCCCGGCCAGAAAGGTATTCAGTTGATCCGGATTCATATTCTTTTCTGAGGCATATTTTCCTAAAATCCCAACCATGATCGGCATTCCTGCCAAAATCAGTGCAGCGGCCGATTCATTCTTGATTCCTCCATATTTAGCAATAGCATGTCGGATTGCCTTTTCATGCGTACCCAGAAAATCGGAAGCTATTTTGCTTCCCGCCTCTTCATTATGCAACTTTGCTAATTCGGGGGCCCCCGGAAATATTGAAGAAGCCTTGGTGGCCACGCTAAAAACAGAATTGCCACCCTGCTCCTGCCCGGATTTTTGAATAATAGAAGCCATACCCAATGGTAAAAGCGCTGATAATGACCGGTCAATAGCCGGTGATTCTTCATCAAGAGAGTTACTGATCTGTTGCTTAAATTCTACAGTAAAGTAATCCTTTACCTTTTGGAGCAGTTCTGAATTCATTATAATGGTATTTAAATATTATGATCTGATTAATGACTGAAACATTAACACAAATGCAATGCCTAAATAAACTTTCAGGCTTATATATAAACCATTATTGCCGTTTGAAATTTTATAATCTACCACAAATCATTAAAGTTTTTCGATCTGCCATTTACTTTAGAAGTATTTCCTGGCTGATGACCACCACACTTAATTATTCATGGTAAGCCCCAAACCTGCATGGAGACCCCATAATAATGTCCAGCACTTTTTCGGATCTCGTGCCATTGATAAAAAAAGTCACTTTCAATTCACTTTGACCGGGGTTTGTGTAAATGCAAGAATTGCATAAGACCTCTACGTTCAAAATACAATTCTTCCTGCTCAACCAATCTTTGAGTTGGCTCAACTGTTCACTACTTGCCAAGCCGGAATTTTGTCCACGTAAGTAATTATCGATAAGAGGGCCTGTTGCTTCAAAATTCTTCTTGCTGACGAATGAGCAAAATTCTTTGTCCTCAGGGTTAATTGACTTCTTGCAACTGACAGAAACAACCGCAAGCATCAACGTAAAAATCAAGATTAGCTTTATTGAATTCATGAGTATAAAACTACTCATTATTGTACAACTAACTCAGGCTGAGTTCTACAGGAAATGGACATGTACCTATTTACCTGGTTGTAAGCGCAGGACAAAAAAAAAACAACTGTCCCCTGGTATTGGGACAGTTGTTTAAATACTTAAAATCCTGCAATCGATTATTGCGGGAGCAATACTTTGTCAATCACATAATAAACTCCATTCACACATGCATTATCCCATGAAACGGCATTGGCAGCCGGTCCTGAAAATGGTGCACCTCCCGGAGGGAATGTGCCCATACCGGTAAATGCTACACCCGAAACCATTGGACCGGTGTAGGTTGGTTTTACCATAATACCCGGATGAATAGATACAGAACTATTGACGAGGGTCTGATACATTGTCGGCGCTGTTGCAAAGTTGTTACTAAACACCCGGATATTCGGCTGGAAGCCTGCGCCCTGATCGGATGCGAGAAAATGATATGCCAGGATACCCCGGACTGTGGATGCAGGAATTACACCATAAAGAGCTGGATTGCTGAAGACCGCTGGTGAAGAGGAAAGTGCAGTAGCCTGAGCTGCTGCCGTACCGGGATCTAATCCCAGGCCAGTCAGGTAACTGTAAGCAAGCCCAAATATCAGTTGTTGAAATGCTGCATCGTTCGGAGCCAGAATGGTCATATTGGTAACAGGGTAAGACATGAGGTATCCTAAACTTCCCAACCCTGTCTGGCCACTGTCGGCTCTGGCTATCGCAGCCCTGAAAAAGCTAAGATTCGCGTCTGCACTAATTGCATCGCTCAACACTTTGGAAGGAGGCGCTACTACTGAAAGTGTTTTTTGAATGACCCCGTTAATACACTTGGTATCAGGAGCCGTTACGGGTAAATTATTAATCCAAAATCCGTTGGCTTTAGAAGGAAATGTTGTCATCTCCAGCGGTAAAGGCGTACCCGGCAGATCGCCTATTTTTAGAGCGGTAGGATACTGCACATTTGGAAAACCAGACGAAAGATTGGTTGATAAATACTGCTGCCCCGGAATGATAGAATATTGTACGATAGCTCCCACAGTTGCGATAGGCATTGCGCCAATTGCTGCCGCGGACGGAATACCTGCCAGGGCAAACCCTGCATTATCCGTTGCGAACACAGTGTAAACATTATTGGGATTGCTCAGTTTGTCCAGCATTCCTACCCTCTTCACAGCAGCGAGATAAATACTGAAGTTGGCATCTGAACTTATTTTTTTTCCGATTGTTTCCGTAGCACCAGGATTCAACTGCGGTCTTGGAATTGGCTCTGCATCCGGCAATGCTTTGTTACATGAATTCAGGAAAAATCCTGCACTGATCGCCACCATTGTAATGGCAGTAAACAGAAAATTATTTTTATTGTACTTCATATTTTTATTTTAAAAAATGAATTATAATTTTTAGAAAATGTTATAACCGATACTTACGTAATAAAGTCCGCCGATAGTAGAGTTTCCAAATCCATTCCTGTAATACTGGTTCAGGATATTGGTGCCACCTACTTTCAACAACACTTTCTGTTCAGGAAATTTATAACTGAACTGCGCATCCAAAGTCTGGAATGCAGGAAGAACACCATTTGCAAAATCACCCTGGTAGTTCACTTTATCCTGCCATTTATAATCTACTTTAAATCCATAACGATTTTGATTTCCGAATCCTGAATTAGCAAAAGATGCAGCAAATCTGTATTTGGGAGCGTTGAAACTTGCGACGTACCCTTCCGGTACACCATCCAACACATCAGAAGATGCCTGAGCTTCTAAAGTGAAATTCTTCGGCAACATATAAGTTATGCTACCACCGAATCCATAAGTAGTAACCTGCCCGGAAAGGTTTGTAGGTATAGAAAAGACTCTACCCAAATTGAGATTTTTCAGTTGGGCTTTTCTTCCTTCCTCAGTAGGGCTATTATATACAGATATGTCTCCATTCTTAGGCTGTACGAATTGCCTTCTTGTAATAAAATCTTTATAAATACCATAGTATCCATAAAGGTCAATCAACAATTTCTTATCCATCAATAATCCTTTGTATCCACCTTCAAAAGAGTTAACAAACTCAGCTTTGAATTTTGGTAGAGAAACAGGCTGCAAATTGCCACTTCCTGCCAGTATATCTTCAACAGCGTAATACCGATTCGTATTAAAATGGTAAAAGCTATTAAAAGCTTGTACACCTCCAATCAATGTTACATTGTCGGCAACTACCAGATTAATCCATTGCTGCTGTGTACTTGCAAAACGATACGCCTGTTGGTAAGATAACCTGATATTGTTATTCTCCGCTACTTTAATGACGAAAGAAACACGTGGTGTAAATTTACCAGCAAAGTTTTCATTTTTATCATACCTACCACTTGCGATGAGGCTCAATCTGTCGTTGGCAAATTTCTTTGTGGCCTGAATGTAAGCACCATATTCATTGATAGGAATTTTGCCTGAAGAATCAGCAAATAAAGTTCCCTCAGAGTTCAACATATATTTTTTGTAATTAGCACCAACCAGGATATCTGCAAATGAAGATGTGTATGGAGACAAATCATATTGGCCCTCTATATTATAAAGACTTGTCTTGTCAACAAACAGCCCACCTCCCTTGGAGATAGGAATGCTCCTAACCTTATCAAAGATAGTCCTGAACTGCTGGGAGCCTGCGTCAGGCCTTCCAATATCTGCTACTGAACGTGCAGCATTGTGTGCGTCAATATCAGAAGCGCCACTAATCTTAGCATTTAGAAATGCCATTGCGTAAGTAGCGTACCATCCGGTATTTCCACCACTTGGCTTCCATGCTTCATTTGTCAGCCTTGTAGTAACTGTTGCATTGTAAGATTCCCCTGCATTTTCCTGCGTTGTATAGGCCCTGACAAACCAATGAGGGTTTATCAATTCAACTTTATACTGTGCAATTTTTAGATTTAATAATGAATACCTGTCACTTCCTGTATAAACTGTATTACCTGTTCCAAAATATCCGGCTGCATTTAATGATGTTTTGTTAGTTAGCTTGTAACTTAACATACCACTGAATTTCACATTCAATGTATTGGGATTCAGGATATCTTTTTCTTTATATCCTGTTCTTGACACGGGAATAGTGGCTGGTAAAGAATTAATATAAGGTGCATAAAAAGGTGCTGCAGCAGCTAATGGCTTTAATACATTTGACATGATGTCTGCTGTTGTTTCATCACCATACACATTCACACCATCGTAATTCGGATCTGTTTCGCGGGTACCCGGTTTCACCAAACCATCTGTACCTGTTCTGTCGTAATTCCTGTAATCATCCCCTACCCAGTCTTTTGCCTGAATCAACTGTCCGGTAACTTTAAATGCAAATTTATCACTCACTTTTTTTGCCCAACGGAAACTCCAGTCATAATAAGGAGATGCCCTGCGACTACGATTATCAATATTCATAATACCGGTCTTCACTTCAAAAGAGAAACCCTGGTATTTGAATGGATCCTTGCTGTTGATGATCAGAGCACCGTTCATACCACCCGGCCCATACAATGCAGATGATGCACCCGGCAACAATTCAACTGTGGCGACGTCCAATTGAGTGAGGCCAATCACGCTTCCGACCGAGAAATTCAGTCCCGGTGCCTGGTTGTCCATTCCATCTACGATTTGGTTCAGGCGAAGATTACCGCTTCCTCCAAAACCGCGGGTAGTCGGGGTAGAAAAAGTCAGCGAAGAAGTAACCATATCCACACCTTTCAGTTTCCCTATCATATCGTAATAGCTCACCGATGTAGCATTTCGAATATCTCTTTCACTGATCTGTTCGATCGTAACGGGCGATTCTAAAATCCTGGAAGGAGTACGTGTGGCTGATACTACCACTTCTTGTCCCAGTACAGACGCAGGCTTCATGTTTACCGTTACAAATTCAGAAGAACTGTTTACTACCATTGTCTGTGGATCAAATCCAATAGAGGTAAAGTTCAGGGTAACCGGAAATGATTTTATCGTTTTTAATTCAAAATTTCCGTTGTCATCAGTAAAGGTTCCTTCACCTGAACCACTAACTGTAACAGACACAGCAGGTACCGGTAAAGCAGTTGACGAATTGATTACTGTGCCTTTAATAGTTTGCTGGGCTTGGGCTGGTTTGCTCATGCTCAATGTAGCAAGCAATACCGCAAATACTAATGTTTTTCCCATACGGCTTGATAATTTGGTTAATTTAATAGCAATATAAGGTTGTTTAGCGAACTATCAGGAGAAAATTATTTTTTATTTTCCAGTTAGTTTTGCAACGATTCCCTTTTTTAGAGCCCAAATTATTTCAAATACCGGCAATAATATATTGACCAGATACAAATTTCGATAGAGGGATAATTTCTAAGAGGTAAAATTATTTTTCCTAAGACGGAAAAATGAGCGCGGCTTTAAAAGCACCAATCTTTTTTATCAAAAATTATTCACGTAATCGTGGTCATAATTTCGCAATTTTGCACCTCAATATTTTTTTATGGCAGCGCTTTCATTTAATGGGCAGACAGGATTTTACAAAGGAAAAGTGAGGGATGTATTTTATATTAATAACGAGTGGCTGGTAATGGTAGCCAGCGACCGCATTTCTGCATTTGATGTGATACTGCCGAGAACCATTCCATTCAAAGGGCAGGTACTGAACCAGATTGCTGCCTTCATGCTGAATCTTACTAAAGAAGTTTGTCCAAATTGGCTGGTGGAAACTCCGGCACCTAATGTAGCGATTGGAAAAATGTGCAAACCGTATAAAGTAGAAATGGTAATACGCGGCAACCTTTCCGGACATGCCTGGCGCACTTATCAAAGTGGTGGCCGTAGTCTATGCGGAGTCTCTTTACCCGAAGGACTAAAAGAAAATGATTATCTGCCGGAGCCTATTATCACACCAAGTACCAAGGCCGCCGAAGGCCATGACGAAGATATCAGCAGGGAAGCAATCATTTCACAGGGTATCGTGAGCAAAGATGATTATGAACAGTTAGAAAAATATACAAGAGCATTATTCGATCTTGGCAGAAAATATGCGAACACCAGGGGACTCATACTTGCTGATACCAAATATGAATTCGGTAATAGCGATGGCAAGATATTGCTCATTGATGAAGTGCACACACCCGATAGTTCCAGATATTTTTATGCCGATCATTTTGATGAAAATCAAAAACAGGGAAAGAAACAAAAACAACTGAGTAAAGAATTTGTGAGAGAATGGTTGGTTGCCAATAATTTCATGGGCAAGGAAGGACAAAGCGTTCCTGAAATGACGGATGAATGGGTGGCAACCATTCAAAATCGGTACATCGAATTGTTTGAAAAATTATTAGGCCGGACATTTATTGGAGAAAGCATTTCTGATTCAGAAATTGAAACACGCGTGAATGCCGTGATATCAAAATTGTAAAAAAAATTCTGAATCCTAACAGGCTTGATTCAGCTTCATATTATTTACCTCGATCTTCTCTTCGCTGCTCCTTGTAAGATTTTTTGTAGGGAAAATTTCTACCGAAATCATCTGTAATATTTTCTATTACCTCTGTAGCATCATTGTTGTAGGTGATAGAGGTTTTGTAACTGTCATTCCATAGGGCGTAGTTATTACTAAGCAGGCTGCACGACGCATAAATATCATTGGTCCTATTGATCACCCTCGGCATGGGTACTTTCCCGCCGAGGCCCGTATTGAATACAATTTGTTTGGCCACATCCACGCCATAAGAAGCCGCATCACTCATGAAGCGTTGCTTGCGCACCCGCATCCGAACCACCGCATCCACATTCAAAAATTTGCAAAGTTCTTTATCATCCTCCTTCCACGATTCTCTTACAGATATATTATGGCTCTCAAGTGAACTCAAAGTAGTACTGATATCCTGAATGTTTACTGTCGTGAAATATTTCCTTGTGTTGGCATACAGCAAAATACTATTATACAAAGCTTGCTGAAAATTAAGGCTCTCCGTTTCTTCAATTTTTTCCACCTGGCCTTCTGACAAATTCTTAGGTGGAACTCCTGTGAAAATTATTTCAGCAGGTAACACTGCCACTACGTGATGATTTTTGGTTTGTTGCTTGAATAAATTACTGGTGTAGTATCTGTGACTGCAAGATGTGGCTGAAAGCAGGAAGAGAAAAATGAAAAAATATTTGGTTGTTTTCATGTTTAGGTATGGTTAAAAAGTTTATCCCTGAGACTGGAATATCCTCCTTCTAAACGTGAAATATTAATCAAAATTGCAGTGGTAATAGCAATCAACTCTTCGTTGAAATCCATTGAAGATGTAACCTATTTCACCATAACATTAATTCTCAAAGAAATCAATGCTCCCACTATTGCACAGTATTAGACCTTTCCTCCTTTCTGTTCGAAGGAGCAAGTTGAAAAGCTTTATTTCAATTCAAAAATTTTTCCAATTGCTATTTTTCAAAAAACTAATTGATAGCCAGATGCTACGAGGTTGGAACAAGAGATTTTTTGGAAGTTATTAAAAATGATACGTTGCTGCGAGTATAAAGCTTCCTGTATTGTTGGTGAAGTCACCATTTGCTACTGAATATATTTTCTGCCCTGCCTTTTCAAAGCGGAATTCGGGAATGATAGTAAGATTATCAATCTTGAAATTAGCAGATAATGTTGTTTCAAAGATTCCGGCGTCGAGTCCCAATACATTTTTCTTATCATCAAAGTATTCTCCTCTCAATGTAAATCCTAACCAATCTTTAGGATCTGCATTGAGAAAGATGGCGGTACCCCACCAGGAATTAGAATGGTGCCATTTTCCTGCAATACTATTTTGACGGGATTGCAACGTTCCGTTCAGGCCCAAACTAAATTTTGAAGTGAGCACATAATTAACTACCGCATCTGCCTGGTACAACCTTGCTGAATCATTAAACTTACCCCCCTGGTAATTCAGAAATACTTTCAGGTTTTCGTCATCGGAAACCTTGGCTATCTGGGCGATAACCATTTTTGGAAGTCCACCTCCATATTTTAGATCATAGGGGTTTGCCAAACCAAGCATAATGGTTGTTTTCTTTCCAATGCCATATTCCGCTTTTATTCCCGTATGAAAAAATGGCCCGTATGAAAACATATAGCTCATGCTATAATTCCTGTTCAAATAGGCATCTACCAATTCATAACCGATATGTGTAGCCCAACTTCCGGCAGTAAATTTCAAATTGGCTGAAGGTGAATATGTAAAATAAAGTTGTTTAATTGCTACACTCGTGCCTTTATCATTGTATGAAAATTCTTCAGCCCTTTTTCCAAATCCGATATCTGCAACGAATCCGGCTTTACCCAAAGTTTGTTCCGCCTTCAAAGAAATCATTCCTAATTCAAATGAATTCTGTGAATTGGTAAAACTTGTAAAGTTATTGTAAGGCTTATCCTTAGGGTTGTTCAGGTCATATCGATAATAGGCATCCGCAGAACCTGAAATGTGCAATGAATGGTCTTTAGTGCTATCCTGAGCTCTTATTGTCGTGACAAAGGCAAGTGCAAATACAGTGATTAAAATTTTCTTATGCATGGAATAGAATTTTATTGGTTAAGAATTTAAAAACAGGTTGCCCTACCCTATAGTTGATTACTTTGCTACGGGCTAAATAATGATCAGGTTGACGACCTGCCGGAAATATTACCTTAAGTGGGATTCTTTACAATCCATTATCCTGTTCTGTAAGCACACCATCATACTTCACTAACAGGGTTCCTTGTACGTATTTTTCATCATGCTGTGTGGCATCCAACCCGATCTCTTCATCTTCTTCACTCACTCTCATTGGCATCACCTTGTTGATGAATTTAAAAATGGCGTAAGAAACCAGGAAGCTATAAGCTACTACAATACCAAGTCCTTTTAATTGCACAAAGAAGAAAGAAGGGTTGCCATAAAACAATCCATCATTACCTCCGATATTTACAGTCTTGGTTGCAAAAATTCCGGTAAGGATCATTCCTACAATCCCTCCCACACCGTGACATGGAAATACATCCAGTGTGTCATCCAAAACTGACTTGGATTTATAGTAAACAGCTACGTTGGAAATAATCGCTGCAACTACACCAATAAAAATGCTTTGCGGAACCGCCACATATCCAGCTCCCGGTGTGATGGCTACTAATCCTACAACAGCTCCGATGCAGAATCCCAACACAGAAGGCTTTTTTCCCCTGAGTACATCAAAAAACATCCAGGCCAAACCTGCTGAGGCGGCCGCTGTGTTGGTAGTAGCGAATGCGGAAACTGCAAGTCCATTGGCTGCTAATGCAGATCCGGCATTAAATCCAAACCAACCGAACCAAAGTAAACCTGTACCGATCAGTACATAAGGTATGTTGGATGGTGGCATTTCTTTGTGTGCAAGGTGAACCTTCCTTCTTTTCAAAACCATAGCACCGGCAAGCGCTGCACATCCGGCTGAGATATGAACTACGGTGCCTCCGGCAAAATCAAGGACTCCCATCTTGAATAGAAAACCTTCCGGATTCCATGTCCAGTGCGCAATCGGTGCATACACCAACAAACTAAACAAAACTATGAAGAGAATATATGAAGAGAATCGTATCCTTTCTGCTACAGCACCCACAACGAGGCCCGGTGTGATAATGGCAAACATTAATTGAAATAAAGCAAACAACATAAGTGGAATAGTTGGTGCCAGGCTCCACGGGGCGCCGGAACTCACCCTGTCAAAAAATAAATGCGTGAATGGATCGCCAATTATCCCTCCCAATGAATCACCAAATGCCAGACTGAAACCAACAGTGATCCAAAGTACACTGACAATACCGGTAGCCACAAAACTCTTGATCATGGTGGAAATCACATTCTTTCGGTTGACCATACCGCCGTAAAAGAATGCAAGACCGGGAGTCATTAAGAAAACAAGGGCAGTTGCGATCATTACCCATGTAATGTCTGAAGAATTGTATTTCCCGGTGCCGTCAAAGCTGGCAAAAGATGGGATAAACAAAGAGGCTAACGCGATAATTGCAAGGATTAAAAACGGGATTGCCTTAGTTAAATTAAATGTTTTCATAATTAATATATGTTTAACCAAAAATATGGTCAAAAATCAATCCACAGAATATTTATTTATATATTTATTTTTATTATGTTTTACTAATTTTGCTTATAATACGTGATTATTAGCTACTTATATCTATATATATAAATTTTGTACATTTTCATTTTTTGAATTAATTCTATTTCATAATATATATTATTATACTTTATTTGTAAAAAATAAAACTTCTTTCATGAACTGAATGTATCGTTGCTTTCAGTTTCTCGTAATTCATATTACTGCAAGTGGATATTTCCGTTATGAAAATGACACCTTTGGGAAAATAGATTTATCTATCAGGAAGGCTCGCTACTTCCTGTCAGAGCACAGACAAAAGGCCTTGAAGTTGAGAACCATCTTCTAACCACAAAGCCGATACAACCTGAGACAATTCTTTTAAACTTGGAAAAGGGAAATTGAAATAAAAATCTGTGTACATCCAGATTTTTCCATAACAGGCTTTTACAAAATTTGAATCAATTTGACCAGGGATCCGAGGCATGATTCAAATTATCTGAAAAAAATTTTGATGACATTTTCATCCTTCTACGATTATTCTAATAACAAGGTTTGCAAGGTGGCATTTGCAATCTTGATTTAGAATAGCAAATCAACTGCTCCTTTCGTTTTCCAATTCCTGTCAAATACCACGGTACTGTTTCCCCCCGACTGTTCATTATCATTAAACCGTTCTACTGATGCGTAAAATATTTTACTCGCTTCCATTAAGCATGCTGTTCCCAGTATTGATGTTTGCCCAAAAACCGGTGCAAAAAATAACACCGACAGGCCCGGTAACCATTATGACACAGCAGGGGCCAAAGGTAGTTTCCACTGTCAGAGGCAAGCTGCCACCCAAGCGGACACAGCCTCAGAAAGTATCGAAAAAGAAAGTGGCAGCTACTAAAGCGGTCGATATTTATAAGGACTATTTGAAAGTAAAGCGCACGGTGAAGTCCGGAATGGGCAGGCAAAAAGATAGAGAAATATTCATTTACTACCCTCCCGCTCAAATCAATGAATCGCCACGCAGGCAAATGAAGCCACAGGGCTACTTTGCTACGGTTACGCTCAATTCGCAGAGCGATGTGAACAATTTCAATACTATGTACCCATCCTGTACTTCTGTGGGAACGTTGACAATAGATGGATCAACAATTAATGATATCAGCAACCTGGCAGCTATTACTGATGCAGCAATGATCTCAGTAAAAAATACTTCACTTACTAGCCTATCCGCATTATCCACCCTCACTACGATCACAGATTCGTTGGTTCTGGAAAACAACGCATCACTTACCAGTATTGGGCTTTCAAGTGTTTCTACACTTGGTGGTCTTATACTACGCAATTTATCCTCTTTGGCAACAGTAGATGCATTTAGTAATTCGCTTGTGTCCGTTGCTCATGATATCATAATAGAGAATGTACCAGTAACCTCATTGAGTGGCATTTCTGCACTTACATCACTGGGCGGGGACTTGTCGCTCAAAAACACCCAGCTCACCACAGCCGGTCAAATGAATGGCCTTACTACAATTGGGTACCTCTATTTGGAGGACAACAGCCTCATGACAACTATAGGAATGACGAACCTCCAGAAATTAGACGGTTTTATTATCCAGAATATGCCGCTGATGACGAGCCTGGGGCCATTAACTCAAAATCTTACTCAAACAAATCTTGGTACAGTTTGGATTGGTATTATGCCGGCCATGACTGATATTTCAGGATTATCATCTATCACTTCGGTAGCTAACATATTCATTTACGGAAACGACCAATTGCAAGACCTTCAGGGATTGGATAATATTGACGATGCTCCGTATGGTATCATGTTTTACAATAATGCGATTTTGGATGATATCACTGCACTGAGCCAAATAACAACCGTAGCAAATGGTAAAATGGAAGTTTCTTTCTGTAACAACCTTACCAGCCTGGCCGGACTTGGAGGTATCACGGAGGCAGATGCCTTATGGATAACTAACAATAATAGCCTCACTGATCTGAATGCCCTGAATGCGGGCCTTGTGATCCATAATATAAATGGAGATGACCTTCAAATTACCGACAACCCGAATCTTTCACTGTGCGCAGTGCCAGCTATCTGCAACTATCTCAGTAGCGGAAATGCAGTCGATCCGCAGATATATGGTAATACCGGAGATTGTCCTGATTTAACAGCGGTGCTATCCGGGTGTGGTACTTCAGGGTCAGGTACTATCATCACATGGGGCGGTTCAGTAAGTGACGACTGGACGGACCCTGCTAACTGGATACCCAATCAGGTTCCGGATGCAGGTTCTGTAGTCATTATTCCTGGAGGTACGGATTATGATCCTACTGCTTATGATAACATCAGCATCGGGGGCTTAAAAATGAATGGGTCCACCTTGTATATGGGTGGATACGACCTGACGGTAACAGATACATTTCAAATCCAGAGTGCCTATATTGACTACGCTAATGACATCATTGCGCAGAATGTAAAATTTCCCATAATTACTTCTTCATACATCTCTGCTTATTCCTTCCAAATAACGAACTTCACTGACTCTGCAAATATCTACCTGAATTCTTTTGATGGAGATATTACCATCAGCGATCATTCTTCAAGAACTGGCAGAGTATATACTTTTGGAAATGATTTCCAGGCGAACCTTACCTATACCAACAATGGTACCGCCGAAAATAATTACCTGGCAAATGGCATAACAGATGCTGACTACATTTATGGGGATCTTGAAATCAACAATAACAGCACAGGCACTTTATACATTGCTATTGGTCGCGGGCAACCGCTTGTAGTAGAAGGGAATGTAACCATTACTGAAGCAAACCCTGCAACTACAAAACTCGAAAGGATCACATTTAGTGGTTCCAGTAATCAGCAACTGACGGTTCCGGATCCGCTTATGGTACAGATGGGACCCTTCTTAACTCAGATTGTCCCTTATAGCGTGGACAGCATGTATTTCTCAAAGGAGTATCAGTCATCTCTTGTATTAAATAAACCATTTACCGTAAACAAGTACTTGCTGATGGGCAGTGGAGAAGGATCTATCAAGAGTAGTGATGCTAACATTTTGCAGATCGCAGACAATTGTGTGGTAATGGATGCTGACCCGGTGAACGGAAGCTTTGTAGAAGGGCCTGTGAGTAAGATTGGCGATGATGCATTTACCTATCCTTTAGGTTATATAGAGCCAGCTGCAGGGCGTACCGGCAACCAGGCCGGCCTGAGAAAAAAATCATCCTATGGTTATTTCAAAGCGCCATTAAGCATCTCAGCTCCGTCATCTTCCTCCGATGAAGTCATAGCCGAATACAAGCGACAAAATCCTGTTTCGGCTGGCTACGATACCACACAGCATCAACCGGGGGTTGGTCATATACTTACCAATGAATACTGGAACCTGCAAAACAATTCAGGTGATAATATTTCAGTTACCCTTACCTACGATGACGTGCATATTTCAGAATCCTTCACGCCGTCTTCCCTCAAATTAGGAAGGTGGGACGGATCTCAGTGGGTAGCATTGGGCGGTACTAATGTTACCGGCGACAATAGCCGGGGTACGGTTACTTCTGCAACTGCTTTTGATGCTTCAGGTCCCCTTGTATTGACCACAAACATTGCCAGAAACCCCGTTGTCACCATTACATATCCAAATGATACTACTTTTTGTAAGGGCAGCACGTTGTGGGTCCATTTCACACTGGACACCGCGGCCATACAAGGCTCCGTTTTTAGTGTAGAAATTTCTGATGAACATGGTGTGTTTAATGCCACCAATACAGTTCTCAACTCTAAAACCACCTTCAACTCCGACAGTATAGATATAATGATTCCCGGTAACCTTGTAGTGGATAGTTCCTACAAAATAAGAGTGGTGAGCGATGTGCAGTCGCTGGTGAGCGTGAATACCCCGGTAATTATTCCGGTTACAGGACCGCAGATGAACATCACCATTTCAGGGCCGGATTCCTTGTGTATGGATGCCGGTGTGGCTAAATATTATCTCTCCGCCCACGAGCCGGGAGTCACCTATACCTGGAATGTGACCAATGGTACTTTCACTACCAATGTGGATACAGCCTTTGTAACGTTCACTGCTTCAGGAGCTACTACCGTCAAGGTAACCCCATCCAATCAATGTGGCAACGGCGTCATCGCATCATACAATGTGTATGTAAAACCAGGCACACCTACTGCCACTCCCGTACTGACCAATGTGGGCAGATGGCTGCACGTGTCTGCAGCAGATGCTGCCCAGCATGTGACCGAATACAAGTGGTTCAGAGATGGTGTGCTGATGAATGGGGTTGCAGGCTTGTCTTATTATGCTTCAGAAGCAGGCACATTCACAGTCCAATATGCCAATGACTGTGGAGACGGCCCCGCTTCTACTGCCATCAACTTTGCTGCAGCCTCAATACCTCAAACGATTACTTTCGACAGCATTCCCGACAAAGTATTTAATGACGAACCGTTTAGCATTCCTGCTACTTCCAGTGCCGGATTGCCGTTGCAGTTCGAGTTGGTGAGCGGCCCGGGCAATATTACCGCCGGGGTATTTACCATTACCCAAACCGGCACGGTAGTCATCAGAGTTACACAACAGGGAGATAATGTTTTCGATACCGCAGCACCGGTAACCCGCAGTTTTGTGATCAATAAAGCGCCGCAAACCATTACATTTGATTCGATCCCTGATTTCATTTTCAAAGGATATTCACAATACCTGTACCCTGGCGCCACTGCTACTTCTGGACTGCAATTGAACTACCAAAGCAGCGCCACCAATATTACCCTGTATCCTAACAGTAATTACATCAGAATAGACAGTCTGGGCAGCGTTACCCTTACCGCTACCCAGGCCGGTAATGCCAATTACCTACCTGCCACTCCGGTAATGCGGACATTCTGTGTGAGAGTAGATAAAATCAACCCAATTACCGGCCCACAATACGTGTGCCCCGGACAGGCGGTAGTTTACAGGACCAATAAAATAGCCGGGCTTACCTACTTCTGGCGCCTGGCTGGAGGATCCACATTCCCTTCTACTGCAGATACAGCAGAGGTTACCTTCGGTTCTGCAGGTACTTACCAACTGGTAGTTTCCGCCACAGGACCTTGTGGCCCGGCTACACCTACTGATACCTTAACCGTTACGGTGCTGGATGGGGTTACCGTACCCGGGGCAGCCTCCAACATGCTGCCTGCTAATGGAAGTGTAGATCAAAAATTACCCCTGGTATTATCATGGCTACCCGGAGAAAATGCGCTTTCTTATGATCTGTATCTTTGGCAAGATGGTTCTTCAAAACCGGCCACACCCTTTGCGGCCAACCTGACCGCTATCAGTTATACCCTGCCCAGAAATGCTGCATTGATCTACGATCAAATTTATCACTGGCAGGTGGTATCTAAGACAGGTTGCCTTCAGACAAATAGCCCTGAGCAGACTTTCAGGTTGCGGAAGGCGCCGGACTTAAATGTAACCCAGGTGCTGGCGCCGGTAACTGCCAATGCAGGCCAGACCATTACCATCAATTGGACGGTGAAGAATACAGGTGCCGGTAATACACTCACGAATGAATCCTGGACAGATGCCGTATTTCTGTCCTTTGATACGATGCCCAACTTCTTAATTGCAACTACATCTGACATAGCATGGAACGCACTAACCTTTCCCATAAAGCCATTGCTGATTGGCACTAAAACAAATGTGAGCGCCCTGAATGCAGGGGAAGAATATACCAATTCCATCAATTTTACGCTCCCGGTCAGCTATTCAGCGCCGATGTATGTTTACGTAATCACCGGCTACCCTAATACTGCATCTACACCGCCACAAATGGATTTCTCTAATGACACCAGCAGGACAGACAATGCTATAGATGTAATTCCGGCACCTACGCCAGACCTGCGTGTGGATACCGTACTGGTACCGGCTACTACATTTTCAGGAAGCATCATCAATGTTACCTATAAGGTTAACAATTACGGAGCGCTAACCCCTTCAAATAAGGTTTGGTCTGACAAAATATATATTTCAAAAAGCCCTCTGTTCAATAAGCAATCGGCTACCTTGTTGAAATTTGCTCATTATGGAAACAAGATGCATTATCCTGCAGATGATGCCATTGTCAGCCAAATCAATCAATTGCAGGAAGACAGTGCAGTAACAAAGAGTGTGCAGGTACTCATCCCAGATTTCATTTCCGGTACCTGGTTCATTCATGTGGTGGCTAATGCGGATCAGGCACTTTACGAAGGAGCTCTCGCCAATAACAACGAGAACAACAGTTCCATACAGATCATCCTGACACCAACGCCTCAGTTCAGCATCAGCAATATCAATTTGCCGCTGACCACTATGAGTAATACCCAAAGCACAGGATTAAACTGGAACATGCACAACCTGGGCTTCTACGATAAAATTGAGGAAGATAAAGGGTTTTATGGCAGAGATGAGGGGATTTGCTACTTCAAGTATAAAGAAACTGATGACGAACATCATATTGGATCCTACGAATTTGATTCACTTTCATGGGGTAGCAGTTATTGGGTGGACAAGGTGTATTTAAGTACGGACCCCGGCGGGCTAAATACAGGCACAGCTATCTACCTGGGACAGGCCACTAAAGGGATTAAAAACCTTGGATGGAGCGTTTCCAACCAAATCACCCAGGGCACTTACCACTGCTCGTGGCCTGTTAGACATCCGGAGGTGCCCGGAGGTACCACCAATAATGTGTTGCGGCCAGGCTCCAACCATTCCAATCATCTCAACTTCAAGGTGCCTGCAAATTTGCCGGAAGGGGACTATTACATCTACGTACAAACGAATGCAACAAAATCTGTATTTACCTACCCGGATACGCCGGTCATCGGCAGAAGCGGGAAAATTACCATTGTCAATCCTGACCTCGTAGTGTCAGCCATCACGGTACCGGCTACCATTACCGGAGGTGTACCTTATAATATAGATTATACCATTACAAACAACACTTCGGGAGGTGTATATGGTACGAAGCGGACAGATAAGGTTTATTTGAGCAATTCATCTGTATTTGATGAGTTAACAGCTACCTTGATAGGAACTGCAACTTATACAGAGGATGTACTTTCCGGTCAACCGGTAACGCACACCCTCCTGGATACCCTGCCTAATGGCGCATCAGGAACAAAATATTTCTTTGTAAAAACCAATGCTGATTCGGCTTTTCTGGAAAGTGATTTTGGAAATAACGTTAGCGCTGCAGCGTCTTCAAATGTTGCTACTGCACCTTTGGTAGATTTGACCGTACCCCAGGTGATTGTTCCTGCGAATGCTACAGCACCGGGAACTGTTCAGGTGAAATATCAAATACAAAACAACGGGGGCAATCCTGCAAATGGTCTCTCTAAGGACAGCATATATATGGTTTGCAATCCTGTATTCAGTTATGAGGATGCTGTATTCGTAGGTGTACGGGAGAACACCAGGGCAATCGCTGCAGGAAGCAATGCCTGGGATTCTGTATCCGTTTCCATTCCGAAACAAGCCTACCTGCTTAATGATTGTTTCAGCAAAGCAAACACTTCCAACGCCTACTTCTTTGTGAAGGTCAATGCAAACAAGGCGCTTTATGAAGCTGCAGATACGACCAATAATGTTGGCGAAAGCAGCCTGGTAACGCTGACCAATATTAATATTGACCTGGTGGTTACTGATGTAAACCTGGATACCAACCTGCTGGTGGGAAGGCCTTATGCCCTTCAGTACTTTGTTGCCAATATCGGAAATGGATCTTTAGTAAGTGGGCGACACTATGATAGCTTATACCTTTCTACAGATTCTATTTTTGACGCAAGTGTACTTGGCATTAGATATTATGATGCACGTTCAACAATCCCCGCAGGAGACACAGTTGTTCATACCAACTCGCTTATTGTGCCCAAGATTGCTGCCGGTGATTACTATGTATTTGTGAAACTAAACAGCACTGATGCCTTACCTACTGAAGTAAACATTGCCAACAATACCGGGTTGATGAGGAACGCATCGGGCAAGGCCATTCAGGTACATGTAACGGTACCATTGCTCCCTGACCTGCAAAGTGAAGTCCTGGAAGCGCCCGTCTCCGTAGCCATTGGGCAACCTGTAAAAGTAAAATACCGCGTTAGCAATTCAGGCGATGGCATTACCTATTCCACTTACAATAATAGCTGGGGAGATGAACTCTGGCTTTCCAAAAGTGCAAAGCCGGTGTATGGAGATACGCGCCTTTCTCTGAGAAACCATGTTGGCAACCTGAATGTGGGAGAATTTTACGATGACTCCGTCTCCGTAACCATTTCCATGAATACTCCGGCCGGTAATTATTTACTTGTTACCAATACAGATAACAGTAATCTTGTCATAGAAAAGAATGATACCAATAACCTGGGGTTGATACCCATTACCGTGTATATACCGGCGCCATCTGACCTGGTCGTCAGTAACATCTCGGCTCCCGATACCGTATATCTGGGAGAAACCATAAACGGCCTGGAATGGAGCATTCAAAACATTTCTGCCAATGCTTCGGAAGGGGTATCTACCGATGGTGTCTATATTTCAAAGAATACCGTATTTGATTCTACAGCCAAATTATTAGGGATAAAAGAAAAGAACCATCCGCTATCGCCACTGGCATCAGATACGCTCACCCTGTCCCCATTAATAGACAATGTAACAGAAGGAAATTATAACATCATTGTAAGGACAGATATCCTCAACAACATCTATGAAACAGACAAAACCAATAATGAAAATGTAACGCAACAGCCCGTGTATGTGGCGGTGAAGGAATTGCCGATGAATGTAAACCTTCCCGATGCACTGACAACGGCCAAATATTACAAATTACACATCCCTGATTCATTGCTTGGAGCTACTGTTTTATTAACACTTAAGACGGAGGATTCGCTCACCAGGGTCAATGAAATGTATGTGGGAGGAGGCTATATACCATCTGTATTGAAGTCCGATTACAAATTCAACACCCCCAATTACGGCAATCAGCGAATACTGATCAGTGATATTACCGATTCTGTGTATTATATCTCTATCCGCTGTGTTACGCCGGATCCGGGTACCCAAAACATCTCGCTGAACGCTACGGTACTGCCGTTCTCCATCGTGGAAGTGGATGCCAACAGGGGTGGCAATGCCGGCAACGTTACGGTGAAAATTACCGGCTCCTTATTTACGGACAGCATGACTGCGAAATTGACCAATGGCGCTACAACCATCAATGCTACTAAAGTATATTTCGTAAACAGTACACAGGTCTATGCCACCTTCCCATTATTAGCGCAACCCATTGCAGTGTATGACCTCACGCTGGTGAAGACGGACCTTTCAGAGACTACGCTTACCAATGGGTTCTCCGTGGTAAGTCCTGACAATGGCGGGTTGTATTCCGGAGGTGGTGTCAATACCGGCCAAACAGGATATGGCACGGAACCCGGATGTGACCCGGGAAGCCCGGCGGGAAAAAATTCGCAGTTGGTAACAGAGATAATCGTGAATAAATACCTATTGGCAGGGATACCATTCACACTTGAAATCAATTACAGCAATCCAACCAACATGGATATTCCGGTGCAGTCCATGATCTTGTACAATGACCGTAACCTGCCCATGTCGCTGGTTCCGGGGAATTACAACAACACGTCAGGTCTTCTGTATGTAGAATTCAGTGAAACAGATGGCCCTCCGGGAGTACTCAGAGCCGGCAGTAGCGGCAGCATTACCATATACGGTCGTGTTCCTGCCACCGCGGAGGGACATACAATAGTAAAATTTAACCTTAAATAACCCTGTAAACGAAAAAACATGAAGCGCTTAATTTTAATTAAAATGAACCAGGTACGTTTAAGCATCTTCGTTGTGCTATCTGCTCTGCTCTTTGCAGGAATTTCAGGCAACGCTCAGAACATTAATATTCCCAACAATACCGGCCCCATGGGGCTGGAGGTAAATACCTTTACCGGAAATCTATATTTTGAAAGAACAGATGTCCTGATCCCGGGAAATGAACTCGACATCGAAGTGATGTTTTCCTATAACAGCTACAACTTTGATATCAATCGAGGGTTTGGTAATGGATGGAGTTTTGAATATGGTGCATCGTATAAATTTGATTCAGTAAACAATGTGGTCATTACCTGGAACGATGGCAGTGATGTTACTTACCAGGCACTTGGTAGCGGAGCATACCAATCCCCCACCGGTTTTTTTTCCGAACTGAAAGAATATTCACCCGGAAAATTTTCCCTGACCAAACCGAATGGACTGAAGTATTTTTTCGATGATGCCGCGCATAAGTTGCTGACGAAAATAGAGACACCGAATGGCAACTTTATTGCCATCAACCATACCGATACACTGATCACCTCACTGGTGAATAACTACGGGCAAACCATTAATCTTGCATACAATGCAAAGGGCTTATTACAATCAGTTACAGACGCTGTAACAACACCATCCCGCTCCTGGAATTACGCTTACGATAATGCAGGCAACTTAGTATCGGTTACAGACCCCTTATCGGGCAAATATCAATATACCTACCTGCTCAACGGTCCTATGCAAACCATTAAGGATAAAAATATGAATGTAGTGGACCTGGTGTATTTCAATAACTTTTCATTGAAGGAGATGGTGGGTTGCAACAAGCATATCAGCTATAGCTATGACACGACCCAAAAAGTAACGGTGATTACTGATCACATGGCGAGTGGCCAAAACCAGGTAAATAAATACTATTATGAAAAAGTGGGTGATTTGGTTTGGCTCTCTGCCATTTCCAGCAATTGCTGTGGCTTTGATGTGACCATAGAATATGACCAGCAAGGCAATAAGACTAAAGAGACCGATGCCAATGGGAATAGCACTACTTATACTTATGATGGTAAGGGAAATGTATTGACAATGACCAATGCTTTGGGGCAGACCAGTACCTACACTTATACTTCTGATCTCAATAACCTCAGTTCTATGACCGATCCCAAAGGCTTTGTTACGCTATTGGAATACGATGTAAAAGGAAACCTCGTCAAGATCACAGAACCCGATGGCGGACTATATACTACCACTTATGACGCACAGGGGCAAATCCTCAGTAGTACCAATCCCAGGGGAAAGACATATTCTTATTCTTACGATGCGTTAGGAAACCTGCAATCGGTAAACAGGCCGGATGGTAGTACTGTACAAGTAAATGTCTCTCCCCGGGGTTACTTAATGAATGTTACCGATCCGAATAATCATTCCGGAACCTTTGATTATGATATCCTTGGCAGAATGACGCAAATTACTGACCCATTGAATCATCAAATGAATTTCAACTTTGATGCCATGAGCAATCTCAGCCAAGTAGAAAATGAAAATAATGAGGTTACTCAATTCCATTATGATGCCTCCAACAGGCTAAGGTCATTTGCGGGGCCGTTGGGCAGCAATGTCGTTATTGGATATGACGGGATGGACAATGTCATCAGCCTTACAGATGCGGAAGGTGCTACTTCCACTTTTGAATACAACAGCAGAAACCTGTTATCAACCATTACCGATGCATTAGGCAATACCACCACATTGAGTTACGACCCCAAAGGCAATTTGATCACAACCAACCTGCCTTCTGGCCGTACTATTACCTATACCTACGACGCCCTGGACAGGATTGCAGAGGTTAATGACAATGATGGGATGATTGGTAAAATGGAATATGATGCCAATGGAAATATTACTAAGGGCTCCGATGGAGAAGGTGTCATCACCAAT
>CAZGNJ010000032.1:0-42223 GCA_964526985.1 uncultured Ginsengibacter sp.
CAGGCCTGCCTGACTGCGTGACGCAGGCAGGGAATTCCGTACGCGCTACACTCTCCCATCCTTTAGAAATTTTTCCAGTCTTTATTTACAGTAGGTTATCATTCACTGAAGCCGAATTCCAGGGTACGCCCAAAAAAGTAAATCAGGCAATTGCTTCTACCGGACCGGCTACATGAAATCCAATAAATTTGGATTATGAAAAATATTTTCCAAACTCTTTTGACTCTTTCCTTTATTATCGCATTTCACTACTCCCAGGGACAGGCAAATCTTTTGAAGGGTTTCAAAATGAGCAAAGCATTTAATGATTCGCTGCATCAAATCGTTCAGGATTGTTTGTTAGACAGCAGCTTTGATGCCGGTGAAGACGGAATGGAAAAAATTTCATTTGCAGTAATTGATCTAAATGGAAAGAAGCCTCTGATCGGTGGAGTGAATATGGATAATTTTATTTATCCGGCTTCTGTTTATAAAATGTACGTGGCAATGGAAGTTCTTAAGCAGGTGAGTGAAGGGAAATATTCTTTGTATGCACCATACATTGTCCTTCATCCAAATGATGTGGATAAGAGTTCGGAAATATCATGGGATCCACGACCACTGCTTCGTGCAGACGATACTGTTACGATAGATTATTTGCTGGACTTAATGATTACAAGAAGTGATAATTCCGCTGCTAATTGCCTGATAGATATTGCTGGCCGCCCGGATATTAATTCAACTATGCATCAAAATGGTTGGTATGGTAGTGAAGTGACCCGGAAATTCTTAAGCAGAAAAGTGGAAGACCCTGGTTATGATACCGTTCGCAGTACAGAAACCAATGCACTACATGCTGCATTATTCATGTACAGAATCTACAATAATACCCTTGTGAATCCGTGGGTAAGCCGCCAGATGAAAACCTTGCTTGGACGGCAATTGGACACAACCAAACTTGCGACAGGGTTACCTCGTAATGCCATGTTTTATCACAAATCCGGTTGGTGGAGTTATTACACCAATGATGTCGGAATTGTGGAAAAAGGAAATAAAGCATTCATCATTGCTCTCTTTACACCAGTGCCGGAAGAGCATGCACGTACGAGAATGAAAGCTATAGCTGAAAGAGTTTATCGGCTCATCATGCGTAAGGCAGAATGAAATAGCCAACCATTTCCTGAAAAGCAAATTCCGGTTAAAGAATTTGCTTCAACTCATCGTGTACAAAGTCCATAAGTCCTTTAATGTAACTGCCGGAAAAATTAAACTCTAATCCTGCTGCCTCATACAATTCGGGCAGTGTGCGCATGCCGCCAAGGCTTAAGGCACTAATATAATTGTCAAGAGCTTTTTCCCTGTTCTGCTTAAACTGCCTCCACAATCCAACAGCTCCCAATTGCGCAATGCCATATTCTATGTAATAGAAAGGGACTTCAAAGAGATGCAATTGTTTTTGCCAGGCGTTGGCTACATAAGATTCTAATCCGGAATAGTCAATGGATGTAGGTGTAAACTCATGGAAGAAATTCAGCCATGCTGCCTCTCTTTGCCCGGTGGTATGATTTGGATTTTCATATATCCAATGCTGAAATTTATCGATCAATGCAATCCATGGAAATAGTGTAATGACTCTTTCCAACTGATGAATCCTGGCACGCTTCAATTCTTCTGCATTTTCAAAAAACACATCCCAATAATCCATGCTGAAAAGCTCCATTGCCATGCTGGCCACTTCAGCAATCTCCATCGGGTATTCCTTGAAGGCATTGAGTTCGAGACCATGCGTGAGGAATGATTGAATGGCGTGCCCACCTTCATGTACCATCGTTGTGACATCATGCATTTGACCGGCAGCATTCATAAAAATAAAAGGCGCTCCTGTTTCTGCCAATGGCATATTGTATCCTCCCGGAGCCTTTCCTGCCCGACTCTCCAGGTCGAGATTGCCCATGGTACGCATTGTACGCAGACAGTCACCAAAGAAAGGCTTGATCCGGGTAAAACATTCAATGGCTTTTTCTACTAACTCCTCGCCTGTGTGGAATGGTGCCAATGGTTTTGTGCCTTTGGGTTCTGCTTCAGTATCCCACGGACGCAGTGAACCTAACTCCAGTTTCTTCTTTTTCAGCAGGTATAATTCGTTGGCAAGCGGCACTACATATTGGTTTACACTTTCGTGAAATGCAAAGCAATCTTCTTTCGTGTAATCAAACCTGTTAAGCTCTTTGAATTTGTAGTCTCTGTAGTTTTCGAAACCCGCATTCAGCGCTTCCTGTGTTCTTTTTTCAACTAACTGGTTAAAAAGTTCGTTGAGAGCATCTTTATCTTGCAGTCTTCTTTCATTGACCTTGCGGTACACCTCTTCGCGAAGGGAGCGGTCTTCACTTTCGTAAAATTTTGCAGCTTGCTGAAGTGTGTACTCGTTACCATTGACGGTGATGGTCATTTGACCGGTAATAGCACCATACTTTTGCTGCAGTACAGCCAGTTCAGATTTCAGTGGGATATTTTCTTCGCGGTACAATTCAATGCTACTTCGAACAGAACGCAGGTAGGTGAAGAACTTTTCTTTGTCTAACGAATCAACGAATGGAGAAGAAACCAATTTCTTGTTCAACTCAAATGCATAAGGCTGAATTTTTGGTTGAATTTCAAGACAGAAAAAGTTGAACGCCTCTTCATATTCCTTGTTGGTGGTATCACAAGTCATGCGTATTTGCCTGCGGCAAAAGTCTTCTGTGATCACTGATTCCAGTTCACTCATATCTTTCAGCCATTGCTCTAATGCTTCTTCTGAGTTTATTCCTCTTCCTGACAGGTCTTTAAAATAGGGCTCTATATCATCCCATTTTTTGATTGTAAGATTCGCAGGTAAAAAATGCCTTAGTAGCGGTTGAATGTCCGCTGAATATTTGTCCATTGTATTTCCTATTTTACTCCGCGGCTTTCTACTCTTCTTGGGTTGGCCTGTTGCGGTTTCATATCTTTTACATGTCCGGAGTCACCGTGTGTGGATGCCGTTGGTTTTGCTCTTGTGTCAGCAATGGGTTCCTTAGCAGTAAAATCAATTTTGTTCTTATCAAGGATGTGATACCACTTGATCATTTTCTTAAGGTCACTATTGAACACACGGTCAAAATCCATGTCAGCATATACTTTCTGAAAATAGGCTTTAATCACTTTCGCATCTGCACCTTCAGCAGGCATTTTCTCTTTAGATTCCTTCATGGCCGCAAAAACATCGCCAAGCATCACGTTTTCTTTATTGGTAAATACTTCAATACTTTCCAGGTGTGAAAACTGGTGCTGCCTGCTGGCAGCAAATTTGGTGGCTCCATTTTCCAATGACTTTACTACTGCTCCGTCGGGCCTTGTGGAGAGCAATTCATAAAGCCCCGGTAATCCTGTTACAGAAATAATCTTATTGTATTCCATATCCGTTTTTTTAATGGCTGCAAGATAATTGAATTGAAACAGACATCTCTAAACAGGAGGTGAAAAATCAAAAGGCCACCGGATGTACCGATGGCCTGTAATGTTTTCATCATATAAGACAATAATGCTATTCCTTCATTAATTTCTTCAGGGTGTTCATATTCTTTCCCTGTATCTTGATATAATAAACTCCCTGTGCAAGATGTGCTACAGGTATAGTAAGCCTGTCTGATTTCATTTCAAAATCGTGAAGAATTCTTCCGGTTGCATCAACTAATTTTACCTTCAACAAACTCTTATTACCCGGAATGAATATATTGACCTTGTTCTTCGCAGGGTTGGGCGACAACTGTACCAACCTGGTTTGTAGTTCATCAAACTGTATAGCCTTAGTTGTAGAGTAGGTTGTCTTACCATCCAGATCAACGAGCCGTATCCTGTAATAGTTTACTCCGGGATAAGGGTAGTCATCCTGGTAAGAATACTGGGTGGTGGTACCTGAATTTCCTGCAGCAGGGAGAGATGCGATAGTATTGAAATGGACACCATCTATACTGTGTTCAATATAAAACTTATCCGTGTTGGACTCCTGAGCTGTTGACCATTTCAACAAGGCGGACATACCATTTTTCTGAACCGTGAATTCCTGCCAGGTTACAGGTACTACAGCATTTGTGATAGCAGTAATAGTATCAGAGAGGCTCTTGAATGCATCCGTGTTATCAAACACTTTTGCTATATTATATACAGCCGCCATTTTCTTCACAAGAATATCATCAATGTACCAGCCGAGACTCGAACCTGCAGTGTCCGTTACGAATCGGAACCTGTAAAGCACATTTTGATTTCTGAATGCAGAAAGATTGATGATTGTCTGAATGAAGGAATTACTGCTTCCACTAAATGCTTTCTTACCATCCAGGCTGGAGTTGGAATTGACTGTTGTGTTGTATCCATTCTGTACCATATAGGGGCCGGCATCAAACCATGTTGTTCCGGCATCAAGTGATAATTCAACCACGCCACCATCCTTTCCGGGTTGCGAACTGTATTGCTGCCAGAAACTTAATTGCACGTGTCCGTCAATGGTTACCGGTGCTGCTGAAGTCAATACCTGCTCTGCCGCCGCTCCGGTTGTTGCCGTTTTCATGGAATAAGGACCAGATTTATTGATGGTACTTGTTCCCCAGTTAATACCAATTACATTAGTGGTAGCTGTGAATGAGGATGGTACACTATTAGTCGGTACATTTTCGGAGAACAATGTGACATCAGTGAAATAGGTACCGGAATTAACTTTCACCTTTAATGTGAATGCAGTTGTTTGCAGCGATGTCAGAGAAGGTACATTAAAGGTTACAGTCCTGTTACTGGAATTGTAAGTTCCACCACTTACATAGGTTACATTTGTTCCCAATGTATCTACAACTTTGAAATTAGTTACCGGCTGGCATTGTGCCTTTACGGTGAATGTATATGTGAGTATGCCATTCTGCGGAGAGGTGGTTATATCCACCTTCTTGGTGATGGAAGCACCAGAAGGAATATCAAAATTAGCTGTCTGATCAATATTGTTGTAAGCACTGCCTTGTTTTGCATTAACACCCATTCCCCTTCGGGAAAAAGCGCTCCAGATCGCACAACTGTATTTCCCACTGAAAAGTATTTCATCCGCTTTCAATATGGCATCACGTCCATCCAGGAAACCGGGGCTGCAAGGTTGTAACTTCATTCCTAACATAACTAATTTCATAGCATCTGAATTTCCTCCGGTTCCACTGGCATCAAAAAGATTTGTATTGATGCCATCCATTTGGATCATGTTCCAGGTCATGTCCCAAAGGGTAGCTGCCCATATCTCTCCTACCAGATGCTCTTCGCCATCAGCGATGGTGGCCAGGTTACTATAGGTCAGAGGATTGGTGGTCATATTTGTAGAATAAGGGTAAGTACGGATACCTCCGCCAGACGGAGCTTCACTCAGTACATACGTTCCGAGAGACCTTGAATTGGCACCATCACTAATGGTTGCAGTACCCCAATTTGTAGTTGCCATCAGTGCTACATAATCACTCCAGCCTTCACCCATCTGTTCATTATTCTGAAGACACGTTACTGCAGACGGGCCACCTGTTAGGCGATTGGAAATACCGTGCGTGTATTCGTGAGCTATAATACCATTGTCAAGATCGCCATCCACATCAAGGGGTTGTTTTAAGGTAGCTGTTATGGTTTTTGAGGCCAGGTAGGTCTTTAGTACGTCTCCATCTTCCTTCAGCATCATCAGGGCAGGAATTGTAATTGTGTTATCAGATCCACCCATTACAATAAGTTCGCTTGGATTGCTATTGATAACCAATACAGCAATAGCGCCTGCAACTTGAGCATTCTTGACTTTTGCGGCAAAATTGCATGTACCTCGATCGATAACAGCGATCTTACCACTCAATGCAGAACCGTTGGCGGGGGCAGCGCAAGCTAAATGGGTAGTACCTGCGAGATCATCATTATATAAAACAAGGTCTCCTGTCACAGGCCCTACATCTTTCAATAGGTTTGCTGTACTCATATTGCCCTCAAGCGTGTTAATAAATCCGGTATAAACTCCAGGTATTACTATTGATACTTTATGATAAATATCTCCATCCCATAAGAACATTTGCATACGAGGCCTACCACCATCAGCCGGAGTGCCAAAGTTTGCATTGTTCCGACTACTTCCATCCTGCGCATCTGCTATTACATAATCAATCCCTACACCTCCGCGTCCCAGGTTGTTATTCTGAAAATTGCCGGATACTTCATCAAAGCCGTACTGGTAACTGAGGTCATGCATAATATTGTTCCAATAAAAGAGGTTGGTGATAGCAAGATTCTTATTAGTTGTAGCTCCCGGTGAAAGGTTGGGGTCTTGTGGAAAATCAAAAAGCAAATTAGGGAGCGGTGAAGTAGAAGTAGCAGGATCTCCAACCGGAGAATCATTATCGCCTGCAATATCTTCTCTTGCCCACACATTGTTACCGCGAGTGTAATTGTATTCTGCTGTTCCGTCATTTTGCCAGTTAAGAGTGGTTGCATTGTTGCCTGGTCCTGATAGACTCCACGGGTTGTTGACAAGCGTTAAAGCACCGCCCGGGTGATTCATGCTTTCAGCAGGAAAAGGTATGACCCTGTATTGTGCGCTATTCACTGCTTTCAGCGATTGAAGGTTATTGATGGGTTGATGTTTCAAATTTGAAAGAACAGATATGACGTGGTTTTGTTTGTCAAGCGGTGGTCCCCAACTGCAATAAACAGTCAGGTTATCTTTCCCGATGATAGCTCCGCTTTTAGCATCTACCCTGATCATCCAATGATCAGAGGATTTTTGTGGAAGCATAGCAACCTGCCATCCAAGTGTTACTTTCCCATTTTCATCGGGCACCCACATTAGCTCTGAAGTAACCGGTTCCTGCGAAACCGGGTTTAGTTCGAAAACAACTTTTTTCTGATCGGAAGTGGCCCTGGAAATGATCAATGGTTTTGTTTTGAAGAGGGCAGTCGAAATATTTAATGCGCCGGCAGCAAATGATACAGCTTCCCTTGCAGAAATGGAGGGTGCTGCCTTCCCATTGGTCACCTGGTCTTCAATTTTGTAGATCCTGTTACCACTCTTCGATACCGGAACGTCATTCTTAAAGGCGAAAGTTTGTATTACGTTGTACACAGGGATGCCTTCAAAGGACTGCTGAACATATACGAGTTTTGCTTTAGAAATCTTATCTATGTAGGAATTAAGAATGACAGAATTCTGAATGTCATCAGGCGTTAGATTTAAAGTTCGGGCATTTTTCGACAGAAGGTCTTTTGCCTGCACAGCATCTATCTCCTGGGCAAATGAGCTCTGAAACCGGAACATCAATAATGCCGACAATAGAAACGCGAAGTATAAATGTTTCATACAAAAGGATTGAGGTGGAAGTGTGTGTTGCTAATGAAATCTTAAACTAAAGATAGGAACCTTTGTGAAGATATGTATGAAAGAATTCTTCTATTTTACACGCCATACCACTTCATTTCCGGTGAGGCATCAAATTCATTTGTTCAGGATAATAGTTCGTTGAATCAGACTTAACTCGATAAATTTAAGGATCCGATGCAGTGTGTATTTTGAATATTTTCTATTGCAAGGTCAAAAAAATAATTCAACGAATCGGATATTTGAAAAATGAAAAAATATTTAAAAACCAACTCGAAGCTTTGGGATGCGCGTGTAGGCATTCATGTCAATTCTAAGTTTTATGATCTGGAAGGTTTTCGGAAAGGGCAGGTTTCCTTCACGCCTCTTGAAAAGAAGTTATTAGGTAAGGTGAAGGGAAAAACCATCCTGCATCTGCAGTGTCATTTCGGAATGGATACTATTTCGTTATCACGATTGGGGGCAGTGGCTACCGGAGTCGATTTTTCGGAAAAGGCCATTGCTACTGCTATTGAATTGGCAGCAGCATGTGGAGAGGAAACAAAATTTATTTTGAGTGATGTTTACGACTTGCCAACCAAACTTAAAAAAAGATTTGATATTGTATTTACCAGTTTCGGGGTGATAGGATGGCTTCCTGATCTTGACAAATGGGCAAAAGTTATCAGGCATTTTCTTAAGCCGGGAGGAAGGTTGGTTTTTGCGGAGTTTCATCCGGTAGTTTGGATGTTTGACAATCATTTTAAAAAGATTGAGTACAGTTATTTTAACCGGGAAACAATCAAAGAATTGGAAAAAGGAACCTATGCAGATAAGCAGGCCCCGTTGCACCTCGAATCTATCACATGGAATCATAGCCTCGGTGAAGTGATGCAATCGCTGCTTGACAATAAAATGGAAATAGTCGATTTCAGGGAATATGATTATTCACCCTATAATTGTTTTAACGACACCATTGAAGTGGCACCCCAAAAGTTTTGTATCAAAAGATTGCAAAATAAAATTCCTATGGTTTACAGCATTGTCGGAAAAAGGAAGTCCGCCAAATAATCGTTACGTTTGGTTGAATATTTTTTTATTGATTCCATAAAAATAGAAATATGATCCCCATGAAAAGTGGTACAAGAATATATTTCGCGGTACTAACATTTCTATTCCTGATTCTTTGCAAGCCATCGTTTTCACAAAAACAAACTGTGGTTTACGCGCAAAGAGATACCCAGGAATTGAAGATGGATATTTATCCGCCGGCAGTAATTAAAGAAGTCAACCCTTGCGTCATCTTTGTTTTTGGGGGTGGATTTCTTATAGGTTCGCGTGATGATAAGATTTATTCGAAATACTTTAAGTCGTTGTCTGATAGTGGCTACTTTGTAGCCTCGATTGATTATAGATTGGGATTGAAAAATGCAAAGAAGGCACCTTCCTTGTTCAATCGCAAACCATTGATCCACGCAATAGACATTGCAGTCGAAGACTTTTATTCAGCAACGAAATATTTGTTGCAGCATGCAGGTGAATTGAATATTGACACTTCGAAAATAATTGCCAGTGGCTCCAGTGCCGGCGCAATCACTGTATTGACTGCAGACTATCGCAAGCGAAATGGGTATGATGATAAGACACTTCCGGGATCGTTTCAGTACGCCGGGGTTGTTTCATTTGCAGGAGCTATTTATAGTAACCACGGACATCCAAAATATGCAGTACACCCTGCACCGATGCTACTGTTTCACGGTAATAATGATAAGATTGTTCCATTCAAAAAGATCGCACTTTTCGGAACGGGTATGTACGGATCATCAGTGATCATTAAGCGGTTTAAGAAAATGGACGCGCCTTACAGGCTGATGGTTTTTGACAAGACCGGACATGCAGCGGCAGCATTCCCGATGCAGAGCTATCTCGCCCAGATACATGCATTCCTGAAGGAGTATATTTCCCAAAAGCGACCGCTTTTTGTGGAAACTAATATCCTGGATGAAGGCAGGAATGACGGGAAAGAAATTAATTTCAAAAAAGCATTTCAGAAATAAGCAAATTGGTCACATTCTTAAAAAATAATAAAAAAGGCTGCCAAATGGATGATGGCCTTCTTCGGGTCTCTATATAATTCCGTAATCCACACTGGACTTGTGTTTTGTGGTTATTAATTGTGATAAAAACCCCGAAATGCATAAAAAATGCACAAAACGGGTAAACCCAAATGTACCGCAATTAATTATTTGAGCAACCAGTCGAAATACAACTGCGGGCATTGTACAATACCACTGAAAAGAAAGTTTTTTGAAACAACGAAAGCGCCTAAGCTGAAAAAAATGGTGGTCAATTTTATTGATGCCAATTTTTCAAAAATAATTTTTATGCATTTTCAGGGAGGCCAGAATTCGTCCACTCGGCCAGGTAACGAACAACGACCTTCCTCCCTCACAACAGGCTCTTAGTTCCTCTTTCTTTTGCCATCTTGATTTTGATCTGAAACATCTCCGCCATTTTCCCCGCTCTCCACCGTGCCTCATCTGCTATCTGACCGGAGAAAAGCTCATCTATAGTTTCGTTGAATAATTGCAACCACCGGTCAAAATGTTTTTTCTCTACAGGCAATGTCGCATGAGGAGGGAATGGGCTGCTAAAATAAGTCTGTTCACCCAGCAATACCGTTTGCCAGAAAGTGTACATTTTAGCAAGATGCTGAGGCCATCGATCCTGGATCCGTTCATTAAAAATATCTGCAAGCAAATCATCCTCGCGCACCTTTGCATAGAAGGTATCTACCAAAGATTTTACATGATCCAGTTGAAGTATGTCACTTTTTTGCAAAGGAGTATTTTTTTTGATTGGCAGCAAATTTAGCCAATGTATTTCCGTAAAGGAGGATTTCGTCTTTATTATAACATTTCCTGAATTACTGATCGTGTTTGCTTACATATTCCTGCTTTGCTGAAACCGCTATCCGATTCCATGAGTTGATAATCACTATCTGCATAATGATCTGGGCGGTCTTCTCCTCCCCGAATGTTTGGATGGCAGCTTCATAAGTCTCGTCACTCACTCCTTCATCACCAATATGTGTTACTTCTTCTGTAAGCTGCAATGCTACACGTTCATCGTCATTAAAGAGAGGAGATTCATGCCATGCCGCGATCGCAAACAATCTGCGGTTACTTTCTCCCAATTCCAGAGCTTCCTCAGTATGCATGTCGATACAGTAGGCACAGCCATTCAATTGGGATGCTCTGATCTTTATCAGTTCACAGAGTTTGCGGTCGAGAGATGTAGCACGAATGTAACTTTCCAGGCCACGCATGGCTTCATAAGCTTTCGGTTGTAATTCCAAAACGGATTTTCTTTTCATTTTGAGTCATTTATTTTTTCTGAAATATAATTCTGTAAAAATGGGATATTCTCTCGTTCAAACCATTCGTTTTTTTTCAGCCAGTTCTGATTTCTTGGAGATGGATGTGGCATTGGAAAAAAATCCGGCAGATATTCATGGTAGTTTCTTACTGTTTCCGAAAGCGTTTCTTTTTGTGTATCATGCAGGTAATATTGAATTGCAAAATGACCTATCAGGATTTTCAAGGGGTGATTTTTCATCTTTGAAAGTATCCTGGGATGCCATAGTGGTGCGCATTCAGGATCAGGTGGCAGATCTCCTTGTTTGCCTTTCCCGGGATAGCAAAAATCCATTGGCATGATGGAAAAAAGTTTTGCATCATAAAATTGCTTTTCATCAACGCCCAACCATTTTCTGAGTTTTCTTCCGCTTGCATCATTCCAGGGAATTCCTGTCTCGTGTACTTTCTTGCCTGGTGCCTGCGATATGATGATAAATCTGGATTGGCTGTCCAATTGAAATACAGGTCTCTTGTGTAATGAATTGTAATAGGAATGAATATCGCTGATGAGTTCTTTCATTGGTAGCAATGTGCTTCCAAAGTTACTTTGTTCCCACAAAGGAATGTTTACTACTTCAGAAATATATCAGGCAGATACTACCTTCAGCCCGACTATACTGCAGATCAGCGTTGAAAGGAAAAACATCCGCCAGAAGGTGGCAGGTTCGTTGAATAAGATCAGCCCCATGATAACAGTGCCACAAGCTCCGATGCCTGTCCACACCGCATAAGCAGTACCGATAGGAATACCCTGCGAACCTTTGTAAAGCAGAAACATACTCAGGGCAAGGCAAACAAAAAAACCGGCAAACCAAAGCAGCGACTCTGATCCGTTTGTTTCTTTGGCTTTGCCTAAGCAGGTAGCAAAGCCTACTTCAAACAAGCCGCCAACAATTAGAAATATCCAATGCATTACAAAGTTGGTTTTACGATAATAGCTTTATGCTGCCTGGATGTAAAATATCCGATTGGTGTTGCATAAGCGCCCATTCTGTGTTCTATTAATGAACTTACTACTTTATCAGCACCTTCAGGATCTACGGCTACGAGCAATCCACCATTGGTTTGAGGATCGGGTAATATGCCAAATGCCTGCATATAATCAACCGCCTTCTCGATTTCGATATCATTGCCATAAGCATTCCAGTTGCGGTAGGTAGCATCTGGAATAATACTCTTTTTCAAATACTGTTTTGCATTTTCGTATATAGGTACCTGTTGGTACCCGATTACTGCTGTAAGCCCGCTTCCATTAGCCATTTCCGAAAGATGGCCAGCCAGGCCAAACCCGGTAACATCTGTCATGGCAGATACCTCTTCTATTTCTCCAAACGCTGCTCCTATCGAATTGAGTTTGCTCAATTCATCTACCAGGAATGTGGCATCATCTACTTCAAGCACTTTTCTTTTTTGCGCAGTTGATAAGATACCAATGCCCAAAGGTTTGGTCAGGAAAAGGAGGTCTCCTTCACGGGCTGTATTGTTTTTCTTCAAATTCTTTGCATCTACAAGGCCATTTACCGCAAGTCCGAAAAAGGGTTCTGTGGATTCAATGCTATGCCCTCCTGCCAATGGAATTCCTGCAGTAGCACACATCTCTCTGCCACCTGCCAAAACTTTCTGAGCTTCTGAAACCGGAATATTTTCGGGCCATCCTAATATGGCAATTGCCACCAAAGGTTTGCCTCCCATGGCATACACATCGCTGATGGCATTGGCGGCCGCTATTTTGCCGAAGGCAAAGGAATCGTCCACAATTGGCATGAAGAAGTCCGTAGTACTGATGAATAATGATCCGTTTCCTAAATCAACAACTGCAGCATCATCTCCGTCATTGTTTCCTACCAGCAACCGTCCTCCGGGAGAGGCTGTTGCTCCCTGCAATATTTCCTGTAATTTCTTTGGCGCTATTTTGCATCCGCATCCCGCGCCTTTTGAAAATTCGGTGAGTTTGATTTCGCTGTTTGGTTCTCCGGTAATTGTGCTCATTGCTTTCGATTGCGCAGCAAAATTATGGCAGAATTCTTATTAAGGTCTCCACTGAACCGGATCTCATAATCCTTGCCTCCATTGCGCACTACGAGCAGGCCTGTATTGGGAGGAATACTCCCGAGGTTTTCAGCATATAAAACGATTTTGATGCTGTCGCCCATATCAGGTGTCAGGTGAATGGTTTGGTTAAAGGCCTTTTCCAGCAATCCTACTTTCGATACCACCACCTGTCCGTTCAATAAAACACTGACGGTATCGCCATCCACAGCTCCGTTGTCAAAAAGAGAAAGTACGAGGCTGTCACCTTCTACAGGTACTGTGCGAATGGTTTCAATCTTCCGGTTGGAAAGATCAATTTTGATGGGTAATGTTTTTTGTACCGGCTTAATGGTTAGGGACGGTGTGAGGCCTGATGAATCTTTTTTCTGAGGAATCTTTTCGACAAGGGCAGATGGTTTTTCAAGATTATTTTTTGGTTGAGCATTTTCAGTTTTTGCTACTACGACTTCAACATCTTTTTGAGTTACATGCTTCGCGGTAACGGCTGTATCTACTTTAGGTAGCACCTGCGATGGGATTACTTTTTCAGGGTTGAGCGGTACAGCAGGTTTTGCTATTACGACTTCAGGCTTGACATTTTTATTTTCTGGTTTTACGAGAGTCTTTGATTCACTTTTGTTAGTGACAGGCTTTGTGTCATTCTTTTTTAAATTATCATCACTGGAGTTCTTACTATTTGTGCTCGAGGAATCTATCACATTTTTTAGTGCATCGGTATCTGGCAATTTAAGTTCCTTCGATTTCGGAACGGATATCACGAGTTCAGGTTCTACAATGGTCATCATACTATCCTTTGTATCCTTCTTTTCAACTGTTTTTTTTTCTTCTTTTATTTCGTTGTGAGCAATATTGTATGAATAGCTGAAGAATGAAAGGTCATCTGCAAGCCCCAATTGTCGCAACTTGGGGACGATTCGTGTTGCAAAAATATTTTTCCTTCTTGTAACTGTTGCAGTTCCGGTTAGTGGGTAATACTCCTTTGTTTTATTGGTGAACCATCGCCCGCTTAATATATCCGCAGTATCATTTTCTGTATGTTGCAATTCCAATGTTGTATATACTCCTTTTGCCGGGGCATCTCTATAATTATCGTCAATTAGTTTCTTGTCTTTGATGGTGAACTGGCCGCTTTTTTCTTTGATGGTAACTTCTTTCACCCCGATATTTTCCACACTATCAATCATGAACACGGTATAGGTGTATCCGGCATATTTACTATTATGGTAACTGATGGCGATCTCGAAGGGGATGAACTTCTTTGTAGAATCGTTGTACAACCTACCAGTCCATACCCCGGCTGCATTCCAATCTTGTTGTGCGTAAGCGTTCACAGTGAACACCAGGAGCAGCAGGCTGACAATTATATGTTGGAGGTTTTTCATTTTCATACCGAATCTAAAATTGCAACAGCATTAATAGTATCAACGCCGGCACAGGTGATTTTATGCAGTTTGCTTCCCTCTTTCAAATGGTTTTCGAGTGCATTCCTGTAGAGCTTGTCATAATATCTGAGTAATATTTCAAAACATCCTGATGTATCACCCACATCGAGTAGGTGCAACGCATTTTTTGTTTCCAATCCACCCAATCTTTTTTGAATCCGCAACACTCCGGCCTTCAACGAGTCAGTATCAAATTTTCCATAATGCGTAGTGATGTATTTCAATCTTTCGCCTGCAGGGATCTCTACGAAACAAGTATCGCTTACCCTCATTTGTTGCCATAACGAATCAGGAATATGAACAGTACCAATATGCCTGCTTTCATCTTCCATCCAGATAGATTGGTGTTGCCTGCCTTGCATACCAAGTTCCCATGCGAGTTTGTTTTCAAACATTTCCTGCGAGGGTTGCGCCGGCATTCCCAATGATCCGAAAGATGAGCCTTTGTGATGTGCCAATCCTTCAAGATCTACGATAGCTGCCCCTCGTTCTTTCATCGCATACAATAATTCCGTTTTGCCTGACCCTGTAAATCCTCCGAGTATCCTGAAATTTCTTTTATTTTGGAACTGTTGAATAGCCCATCTGCGATACGCTTTGTATCCACCATTGAGCACATATACTTTGTATCCGTACAGGTTGAGCAGCCATGCTACAGCATCGCTGCGCATTCCTCCTCGCCAGCAATGCACAAAAAAAACAGGAGGCCCTTCTTTATTGATATTTTCAAAATATTTCAAAGCCTTACCTGGAATTTCTTTCATAGTAGTTGAAAAGAAGTTCAATCCCTTCTCAACAGCGATTGTTCTTCCTCTTTGCTTGTATGCAGTTCCAATGATGGCTCTTTCTTCATTGCTGAAAAGCGGTAATGAAAAGGCTCCCGGGATATGGGCATGCTCATATTCTCCCGGACTTCTCACATCCAGCAGTGGAAATCCTTTGCTTTTTTCAAGGAAATCTGTGATATGTAATCGTTCGATGGGCATGCAAAAAAAACCACCGCCGCAGCAGTGGTTCGTAATTTCCTAAAAATTTTTATTATCCGTTCATACTGGTCAGGAATTCGGAGTTGTCCTTTGTTCCTTTCATATTCTTAAGAAGCAGGTTGAGAGCTTCTTCAGGATTCATATCTGCCATGTGATTGCGCAATACCCACATGCGTTGCAACACATCTTTATCCACCAGCAAGTCTTCACGGCGAGTAGATGAGGATACGATATCAATAGCAGGGAATATCCTCCTGTTGCTCAGGCGGCGATCCAACTGCAATTCCATATTACCGGTACCTTTGAATTCTTCAAAGATCACCTCATCCATTTTGCTACCGGTATCCACCAACGCTGTTGCAATGATAGTAAGGCTTCCGCCATTCTCTATCTTACGTGCCGCACCAAAAAATTGTTTTGGTTTTTGCATGGCATTTGCTTCCACACCGCCAGACAATACTTTACCACTTGCAGGAGATACTGTATTGTGTGCGCGTGCCAGCCTGGTAATGCTGTCCAGCAAGATCACTACATCGTGTCCGCACTCTACCAGTCGCTTTGCCTTTTGCAATGCCATGGTGCTCACCTTCACATGCTTCTCTGCAGGCTCATCAAATGTAGAAGCGATCACTTCAGCTTTTACACTACGCTCCATATCAGTTACCTCTTCCGGACGCTCATCTACCAATACGATCATCAGGTAACATTCGGGATGATTGGCTGCGATGGCATTGGCTATTTCTTTCAGCAACATCGTCTTACCTGTTTTAGGCTGAGCTACGATGAGCCCGCGTTGCCCCTTTCCTACAGGTGTGAAGAGGTCAATGATCCTCGTACTGAGATTAGACGGTGTTGTAAATAAATTCAACTTTTCATAAGGGAACAATGGTGTCAGATAATCAAAAGGAACACGATCGCGCACTTCATCGGGACGTTTCCCATTGATGGTATCTACTTTTAATAATGCAAAATATTTTTCTCCTTCTTTTGGAGGGCGTACCGCACCATTTACAGTATCACCAGTTTTCAGGCCGAATAATTTGATCTGGCTGGGTGATACATATACATCATCCGGTGAGGACAGATAATTATAATCACTGCTCCGCAAAAAGCCGTATCCATCCGGCATCATTTCCAACACGCCTTCTGCCAGAATGATCCCATCAAATTCCAGGTTGAAATTTGTTTCTTTTTTATGATGTGGTTTTTGATTCAGAGGTGCAGGCATTTCACTCAATTCTTCAGGCGCTTCCAGATCTACTTCTTCATCATCTTTCAGCATGTCCAGCAGGGAAGGAGCTATTTCCTTCGGATCTGCTAATATTTCACCTTCAACAATCTCTTCTTTTCTTTCCTCAACCGGGGCATCCTCCGGTGTAGCCTGAAGTTCCTTTCTTTCCGGTACTTTTTCTCTTTTCGGGCCTCGCTTTTTATCAACAGGCTTTTTTTCGCCAGTTACATCATTGTCTTTGGGAAGAATGGTTGCCGAAGCCAAATTAGCTGCCGGTTCTGCAGGCTTGGTGAGCCGCTTTCTCTTTGGACGGTCAGCGCCACTGTTTTCTTTTTTTTCGTTTTCCATATTGGCTTGTTTATCAAGAATTTTATTGATCAGATCATGTTTTGGTAAATCTTGAACGTCAGGAATATTTTGTTGCTGCGCAATATCAAGCAACTCAGGAACGATCATCTCGTTCAGTTGTAGAATGTCGTACATAAATGGACTTCAATGTTTTTCGTCAAGAAACCGGTCGTGGTTTGAAAAAGTAATATGATGTTTATTTTGGAATGGATCAGACAGGGGATGTGGTGTGGTATCGCGCCTGTTTTTCAGTTGCAATATTACACCAATTTTAATAAAACGAATTTTTTTACTCTTTATTTTTTCAAAAAAATAGAATAGAGAAGCATTCTATCCGCCGTTGGCAAAAGGCCTGGCCAAAACCATTTTATGATGTTGACTATATTTGCAGCCTTAAAAATACAGGATGTTCAATAATAGAAAAGAAATAGCAGGAGTATTGAAATCGGGTGAGCCCGGTGCGGAAATTACCGTTATGGGGTGGGTGCGTACGTTTAGAAACAATCAGTTCATCGCGTTGAATGATGGTAGCACCAATACCAATCTGCAGGTAGTGGTGGCATTGGGCAAGTTTGATGATTCAGTAATAAAAAAGATTACCACAGGAGCCGCATTGAAAATACAGGGCAGCCTTGTTGCTTCGCCCGGAAAAGGCCAACGCGTGGAATTGCAGGCGAATACGCTGGAAGTATTGGGTGTCAGTGATGCTGAAAAATATCCATTGCAACCGAAAAAGCATAGCCTGGAATTTTTGAGAGAGATTGCACACCTGAGATTCCGTACCAATACATTTGCATCCGTGTTCCGCGTGAGAAATACGCTTGCATTTGCCATTCATAAATATTTTAACGACAAGGGATTTATTTACCTGCATGCACCTATTATCACGGCATCAGATGCTGAAGGAGCAGGTGAGACTTTTCACGTAACCAATTTTGATCTTGAAAAGATTCCAAGATCCGATGATGGTACAATCAATTTCAAAGAAGATTTTTTCGGAAGAGCTGCCAATCTTACTGTGAGTGGACAGTTGGAAGCAGAACTGGCGGCAACGGCTTTGGGAAATGTATATACGTTTGGCCCTACATTCCGTGCAGAGAACAGTAATACGGCAAGACACCTCGCAGAGTTCTGGATGATAGAGCCGGAGATGGCTTTTTATGATATCGAGGACAACATGGACCTGGCTGAAGATTTCATCAAATACATTATAAGGTATGCTATGGAGAATAGCAGGGAAGACCTGGAATTCCTGGCTAAGCGTTTGGAAGATGAAGAGAAAACAAAACCTCAACAGGAACGAAGCGAAATGGGATTACTGGAGAAGTTACAGTTTGTATTAGACAATAAATTTGAGCGGCTCACTTATACAGAGGCAATAGATATTCTCAAAAACTCAAACCACAATAAGAAGAAAAAATTTCAATACCCCGTTAATGAATGGGGAATAGATCTGCAGAGTGAGCATGAGCGCTATCTTGTAGAAAAACATTTCAAGAAGCCGGTGATACTTTACAACTATCCGAAGGCGATAAAGGCATTTTACATGCGCTCCAATGAAGATGGAAAGACCGTTGCCGCAATGGACATTCTCGCCCCGGGTATTGGTGAAATTGTTGGAGGCTCACAGCGTGAGGAGAGATTAGATGTATTGGAAGCGCGCATGAAGGAAATGAATATCCCTGCAGATGAAATGTACTGGTACCTGGATATCCGCCGCTTCGGAACAGTGCCACATGCGGGATTCGGACTGGGTTTTGAAAGAATGGTACAGTTTGTAACCGGGATGACGAATATCAGAGATGTGATACCTTTCCCAAGATATCCGAAGAATGCGGAGTTCTGATTATCCGGAAAAATTTCGTGTATATGTCAATGTTATTAGGTCGCGATTCGTTTGGCCGGGCAGAAGATGCCGGAAATATTCTTTCTGCTGATGAAGCCGAAAAATTACTATCAGAATGGGTGCCGAATGTGCGGTTGCAATTACACATGCGACAGGTGGCGCACCTGATGAAGACGTGGGCTAAGGAGAAGAAAAGCCTCAGTGAAGCAGACCAGTATCGATGGTGGCTTGCAGGGATGCTCCATGACGCAGACTGGGATCAGTGGCCGGAACAACATTGCAAAAAAATCATAGAAGAATTAGAGCGCAGACATATAGATCCAGAGATCATTCATGCAATCGCATCACATGGCCCGGCCCATTTTGGTGTAATGCCTGTTACGGAGATGGATAAGATGCTGTATGCCTTCGATGAACTTTCAGGATTGATTCATGCCTATTCTTTGATGAGGCCAACAGGATATGAAGGAATGGAACTGAAAGGAGTGAAGAAGCGATTGAAAGAAAAATATTTTGCAGCCGGGGTTTCTCGCGAAGAAATCAAAGAAGCCAGTGAATTGGCAGGAGCGCCTCTTGATGACCTGATCAATTTTATCATAGAACACCAGAGGGAGTTGTGAGTTATGAGTTGTTAAGTTGTTGAGTTGTTGATAGTATGGGATGAAATGGACGAAAACTTGTCCGCATCGGCAGATGAAACCTTGAACTTTGTCCGCCACGGCGGATCAACTTTGAACTTGTTTTTGCGACCTGTAGATTTTTGTTAAGGCCACTACTGAAATGATCACCCAGAAAACACTAATCACTACAGATGGGAATGCATGGTAATACCATGAGTTGAACAATACCATGGCACCGCCCGCCAGGTTCAGAATTTGATACTTCGCAGAAAAAGATTTTAATACCTTTAGTGAGTTCAATGTAAATGCAACAATGATTAATGCGGAGCCAAAATAACCGATCACATTAATCATAAGTTCTGAATGATTATTCATCTGCTTAACTATACTAAATGAGCCTGAAGGAATTTAATGAATCCTATTTACCGATTATTAATTTCTTGGTATCACTAACAGGAATCGTTACCCTGATTCTGCTGATCATACAATACAAGAAAGACAATCGCTGGAATAAGCTACAATCTACATATAATTTTATTGGTATAGGAGAAGAAATGAACCTGCAGGAAAGGTTATACAAAATATACAGTGATTTGGGAATATATTCATTTCCGGAGGAAAGCAGTAAGCCACTCACCAATGAACAGGTTTCTCTGATTACAAATAACATGGAAGCGACTCTTGTTACCAATATGTTCTTAAATTACTTTCAAAATCTGTGTACTGCTTATTCTTTTGGATTGGTGGAGGAGCATGTATTTAAGAGCATTCATCAAGGTAGGATTGAATGGTGGTACGCCATACTGGAACCATATATTGCGAGGCGAAAAGTTGATTACAATAATCCGGATATCTGGTGTGAGATAGCCGGGATTGTAACCGGGAAAGCAAAATGCACTTAGGCACTGAACTGCATGGCCTGTTTCTGGCAAAAAACATAGTGGTAAAAAGATAACTACTCACAAGAACAAAATTTCGTTATGCTGTCAGAAAGTGAATTGATATCCACGTTTCAGGCAATTGATGACCATTTGAATGAAGCGTATGAATTGAATGATTGTAACAAGATATCTGAACTCCTTTCAGACAGTTGGACATTATTGGAACCTGGTTTTGGAATTGTAAGCAAGGACAAATTTCTTAAGTCCATCAAAGGGCAAAAGTTAATTCACAAGGCGATGAAAAAGGTGGTAATCCGGGCAAATTGTTTTGATACTATTGCCATCGTAATTTCAAGAGGGAAGAGTACAGGACTTTATTTGGATAACCCATTCGATACTGAGGTTTGGGTAGCGAATATTTATCGGAATGAAGGGAGTGATTGGATTTGTATTTCAACTCAGGAGTCACCGATTCCCTGCCATTGATTCCTTTTCTTCCATCACCTGGTTGATGGCTTGTTGTATCAGACGAATTTTTCGGGAAAATATCGAATTTGGCTTGCACCAGGTAACCGTAGTTTGTTTGATTGCACTCAGCTTTAGCACTTACATTACCTTTGCGAAAATTTTTCTGCATGCCTGTTATCGGTAATTTCTCCACTTCGGAATTGCTTACCACTTCCTTCACGCTTTTTGCAGTGATAGATATTCTTGGATCTATTCCTATTCTTATTTCGCTACGCGATAAGATGGGTGGACACATCCGTACCGGGCAGGCTACATTAGCCTCAGGATTCCTGATGATCCTCTTTTTGTTTTTGGGCCAGCAGTTTCTGAACATACTCGGGCTGGATGTTCATAGCTTTGCTGTAGCCGGTAGTATTGTGATATTTATTATCGGACTTGAGATGGTGCTGGGGATAGAATTTTTCAAACCGGACAAAGACCCAAAAAGTGGAAGTGTGGTGCCCATTGCCTTTCCATTGATTGCTGGCTCCGGAACGCTTACATCAGTGATGTCATTAAAAGCTGACTTTAATGACATTAATATTTTACTCGGAATTTTGATCAATCTTATTGTAATTTTCATTGTCCTGAAATCGCTGAAATGGATTGAACGTGCGTTAGGCCCAAATGGATTACTCGTAGTTCGTAAATTTTTTGGAGTGATACTGTTGGCCATTGCCGTAAAGATATTCGGAAGTAATCTTGGCGACTTTGCAATAGGGCGCTAAAAAAATCAAATGAAAAATTATTATGGAAACAAAAACAAATAAAATCGCCTTGTTAGTGGATGGTGATAATGCACAATCCAAAGTGCTGGAAGATATACTCGAAGAGGCTTCGAAATATGGAAAGGTTACCATTCGCCGAGTGTATGGCGACTGGACTACACCACAGATGAACCACTGGAAATCCATTCTGAATGAAATGGCCTTTAACCCGATTCAAAAATTCAGCTACACCACGGGAAAAAATTCTACCGATAGTGCATTGATCATTGATGCAATGGATATCCTGCACGATGGACTGGTAGATGGTTTTTGTATAGTGAGCAGCGATAGTGATTACACAGGCTTAGCCAAGAGAATTCGCGAAGACGGCATCTTTGTAATGGGAATCGGAGAGCAGAAAACTCCTGCCGCTTTTGTGAAGTCGTGCGAGATTTTTACCTACGTGGAAAACCTTGATTCAAAAACTGAGGTAGAAGATAAGAAAGAGGTAGAGAAAAAAATAAAGCAAAAGCCTGTCAACAAAAAACTCATCAGCAAGGCATTTGATATGAGCATCAATGAGAGTAATGAAGCCTATATCTCAACGCTTGGAAATAACCTGCGCAAATTAGATCCCAGTTTTGATGTAAGGAGTTACGGTTGCAAAACGCTGACTCAGTTTTTTGCGAAGCTGCCGCAGTTTGCTGTCAAAGAGAATATCATCAACGGAATTAACAACCCGATCATCAAGAAGAAATAATAGCAATCAAGAATCTTTTTGAGGAAAAATAGGCAAGGGACTAAGTATTTTTCATTTCGAATTCTTTAAATGAATTTGAAATCCGACATTGATTTGGAATGAATTCGTTTCTTCACTTTGCAAAAGATCAGAAAACTCCTGATTATTTTTCTTGTATTTAAATAGCAACTCGACCGCTATGTTCCTATTGAAAAAGAATACTGGTCCAGCCATGAAAGAATAATTTTTGATACTGCCTTTAACCAATTTGTCATTATAAGAACCGAACTGAATGTTTCCCTCAGCAAGGATGTTTACTTTATTTTCTACTGGTAGCAGATAATATCTAAGAAACGGGCCGGCTGTAAATTGAGTCGTGTTGGTATTCACATTTGTTGGTGATGATGTTTTGTATTTTGTCCATTTCAAAGTTGACCTCAGCCCTACTGCAAATTTGTCAAAAAGGAAATAGCCCACATTGGGGTCAAGATTCAAACTCCACACTTTTGAATCATAAGTCATTGACCCGCTGCTATTTTGGTGCTTCTCATAAGAATATCCGCCGATACTTCCTGCCAACCAGGTCTTCGTGGTTAATTGTGCCTGTGACGGTATGAAAAACAAGATCAGGAGTGAAAAAATGAGGTATTGTTTCATGGTCTATCGAATGTGATTTCAAAAAAGTGCGGCACGCAAAGTATGAGCTAATAACCGGAGCCTCCAATAAAAATAAAGTAATTTGTTCAACTCACCACGACTCCCAAATCTTTTGACATCCACAGGTACCTGCACGCGTAAGTTCTGTAGGGCGACCAGTTTTTTGAAATGCGCAATAGGCGTTGATCTGTTTTCTTTTTGTCTGTAACCCGAATCCGGTACAATTTGATCATCGCGTTTCGAATACCCAGATCATCTAATGCAAATACATCTTCCCTGCCAAGTGTAAACATCAGGATCATTTCTACCGTCCATCTGCCTACACCCTTGATCTGTGTCAGCAATTCGATCACTGCCTCACTTTCCATTTTGTGCAGACTTCTGTCGGTGATTTTTTGATCAATAAAAAATCGACAGACATTGTGTACATAGTTGCTCTTCGCATTTGAGAATCCTAACTGTCGCAGCGTTTCTGTGGGAGTGTCTAAAATTTGTTGAGCAGTAGGTTCTTTCCCCCGATATAATTCAAGAAATCTCAGGTACAACACCCTTGCCACCTGGACACTCAATTGCTGTGAAAGAATGGAAGAGCACAAACGGAGATAGACTTTATTTCGCTTTTCCAAGGATACAGCAGGTAGCTGTTCCATTAGAAGTTTTAGAATTGGATCTTGTGATAAATGATCTTTGTGTGCAGACATCTAATTATTAATAACCTTTTTGAATGAGTTTGGCGTTACCTGCTCGTTACCGGTCTGACCTCCGGTGCCGACCGATAACGAACAGATCGGCATCAATTTATTACCTCACTCCCCAACTCATTCCCCCATCCTTTTCATCCTTCATATCTATCCCGATCCTGTTCAGTTCATTCCTGATCCTGTCAGATGTGAAGAAATCTTTTTTACTTCTCGAATCTTTCCGAATAGCAATCAACAGTTCCATGACACCTTTGAATTCTTCTGAAACCTCCCATTCGTTTTTCAATCCCAGGACATCTTCGACCCAAAGTTGAAAATCTTTTTGCATTCTCAATAGCGTAGCAGATGAAAGTGCGTCTTGCGCAATGAGTTTGTCTTTGATGCTGTTGATGACAGGAACTATTTCGAATAGGCCGGCAAGTACTTTTGCTGTATTAAAATCATCATTGATGAAACCCGGCAACTCGTCCAATTGTTTATTGATCTTCCCGTCCAGTTCTTCATCTTTAGCAACTGAGCCTTCCGCGACAGAAAAAGTTTTCAATATTTCAAAGGCGTCAAACAACCTCCGCAGTCCTTTCTCTGATGCTTCCAGCGCGTCATTACTGAAATCAAGCGCGCTGCGGTAATGCGTTTGCAAAATGAAAAACCGGATCACCATCGGGCTAAAGGCCTTTGACAATAAAGGATGATCTCCACTGAATAATTCAGTCAGCCTGATGACATTGTTATAACTCTTTCCCATCTTCTTGCCATTGATGGTGATCATGTTATTATGCATCCAGTATTTCACAGGAGCATGACCGTTGCAGATCGTGCTTTGCGCTATTTCACTCTCATGGTGAGGAAACAACAGGTCCATACCACCACCATGAATATCGAAGTGTGATCCTAAATATTTTGTTGCCATTGCAGAGCACTCAATGTGCCATCCCGGGAAACCCTCTCCCCACGGGCTTTTCCAGCGCATAATGTGTTTGGGAGGTGCTGCTTTCCACAAGGCAAAATCCGCTTTGTTTCTTTTTTCATCTTGTGATTCAAGTACACGGGTTGTTTCCAGCAGATCATCTACTACCCTCCCGCTTAGTTTTCCGTAATCATGCCCCGCAGCATATTTCTCCACATCGAAATAAACAGATCCGTTCACTTCGTAGGCAAATCCTTTTTTAATTAAATCTTCTACCATTGATATTTGCTCTACAATGTGGCCGGTAGCAGTAGGTTCTATCGAGGGTTCCAGTGTATTGAATTTGCGAAATGCCCAATGGAACAGGTTGGTGTATTTCTGCACCAGTTCCATTGGCTCCAACCGCTCCAGGAGCGCTTTGTTGCTGATCTTGTCGACAGCCTCACGACCTTCTTCTTCGAAATGTCCCGCATCGGTGATGTTTCGTACATAACGTACTTTATAACCTAAGTGTAACAGGTATCTGTACACGACATCAAATGTGATGTATGGGCGTGCATGACCGAGATGACTTTCCCCGCTTACGGTAGGGCCGCACACATACATCCCTACAAAGGGCGCATTGATCGGTTCAAAAACTTCTTTCCTCCTGCTGTATGAGTTATAAATTTCCAATGGCATAACGATCCCGTTCTGTACCGGTCAAAGATATTTCTAAAAATGTTATTGCCACAAAGTCACTAAGGCACGAAAAGATTTTTCTTTCTGGCGTTATTGATTATTGACAATTAAATTCTGATGTGAAAGCCGGTAGGAGTTAGATCACGGATCAGCCTGCGGATAAAATTTATTGTTGCCAGGGTCGTAAAATATAAACTTCTTAGTGTCCTCGTGGTTTTGTGGCTATTTTTTCACTGCTCCGTACAAACAAATGCGAAGGTTCATTTGAAAAAAGCCGATTGCAGAAAAGAACTTCATTGTTACCTTCAACCCATAAAATCAAGGCCATGAAAAAATTATTTTCCTTTTTGCTATTGCTGGTTTTTGTTCCAGCAGCGAAGGCTCAGCAATTTCCAAGCAGCTATACCGGCGGAAAATATGTTACTGTGAATGGTGCCAAACTTTGGGTAGTTATAGTCGGACAGGGTGATCCGTTGATCATCATTCCGGGTGGTCCGGGTGGAGCACATTTAGGTTATCGCGTTTTTGATTCATTGGCCAAAGACAATCAGATTATTTATTTTGATGCCTTTGGACGCGGCAAGAGTGATACGGCAAAGGATGTGAAAGAATATTCGCTGGCGAGAGACATTGAGGATATTGAAGGATTAAGAAAAGCCCTTGGATTTGATAAACTCAATGTACTTGGCCACTCTTACGGAGGATTGGTAGCGCAGGGATATGCATTGAAATATCCTGAAAGAGTCAGCCACCTGGTATTGGCGAATACCTTTCATAGTTTTATCATGTGGCAGAAGAATGATGATAACAGCAATCACGAAATTAAAACCAACTATCCCGAAGTGTGGGATTCATTGATGATCATTCGCGAGGCCGGTGCAGTATCCAGCGACCCGGAGCACCAGAGATTTTATGCAAAAGTGCCTTATGGTTTTTTGTACGCATACAATCCTAATAATTTTCTGTCCCGGGGCCAGAAGCCTTACCCCAATTCCTTCAATTCCAAACTTTATTACCAGATGGTGGGCAGAGACGGAGACTTCATAGTCGGGAGCGATATCGGAACATTTGATTACAGGAAAGAATTAAAAAATCTCAAGATGCCGGTACTGATCTATGGCGGCAGGTATGATCGTGTGGCTGTTCCGGAAATGATGGTGAAGTACAAGAAGTATTGCCCACAGGCAAAGTTTGTAATGTTCGAAAGATCAGGACACAATCCGCAGGTAGAGGAACCTGGCAAATTGTTTCCGCTTTTAGAGAATTTTTTGCATGGGATAGAATTATAACTTGGTCAGCATCTGATTTTTGGATAAATGAAATTTGAGAAAAATAATTATGAAAACAGAAAGCCATTCGATTGATGAAGTGCTGGCAAAAAATGCCACTTCTTTTTTTATTCCACCATTTCAAAGGGCATACGCGTGGGGAAAGACTGAAATTGAAAGATATTTTTTTGATATGTCACGTATTATCAATTCAGAAATAGATAAAGAAAGTCACGACAAACTGGAACATTTTTTTGGTACAATCGTAGTCAAAGAAGAAAAGGTGGGATTCGCCAACAGATCTATCGTAGTTGATGGGCAGCAACGACTGACAACAACTCTAATATTTTTGATAGCATTGAGGGATTTGGAATCCGATGAGACATCACGCGATTTAATAACCCAAACCTATCTTACAAATAATGCTTCTACATTTCAGGATAAAATAAAATTGAAACAAGTAACGAGCGATTGGGAGGCATTTAGAGCTTTAGTAAATAAAACCGAAGCCAAACAAGGTATTGTTAATAATGCCTACCTAATATTTTCTCAATTGATTAAAGAAAATAAAAGAATCAAACCATATATAAAGCTGGAACACTACCTTACGGCACTTCACAGAATGAATGTTGCAGTAATCTTTTTAGATGAACGTCCATTTAAAGGGGAAGATCCTCAAATTATTTTTGAAACATTAAACTCACTTGGAAAACCCTTGTCGCTATCTGATTTAGTTAGAAATTTTGTACTACTTAATATGAGTAGTGAGGAACAGTCCAGTATATATGAAACAATCTGGCATCCAAGAATTGAATCGGTTTTGGATGATAACAGTTCCAAATTTTTCCGGGATTATCTTCAATATAAAACAGCAAGTTCAATTAAGGTAGTAAGCGATAATAACACCAAAGAAGTATATCAATTATTCAAGAGTTTCGTAAATGAATGTTTTGATGGACATAAAACATTTATTTCCGACATTGTTAGGTTTGTTGATTGGTATAAATGGATAATTTCTGAGGTTGTTACCGACAGGATTTCGTCTGATCCAATAAACGATAGGAAGATAAAAGAACTTATCAGAAATATTTTTCATGATATTAAGTCAGAAGCCTTTAAACCCTTTGTCCTTGGATTGTTAGAATATCATCAAGATAAGGCAAAAACAGTGAATTTGGGTGATGATATGCTGATTTCAATATTGAAAACTATCCGTACCTATTTAATCCGAAGAAGAATTCTAGGATTGGGTCAAGGAGAAAATAAGAACATGGTACTTTTCTCAACTCGAATTGAGGAATTAGCAAATTCTAATGTTTCTATGTTCGATTTATTATCAAATATGTTTTACAGTTTAAGGCTGCCAAATGATATTGAAATGAAAAACGAACTTTTAATTCTGAATTTCTATGAAGAATTAAAACAGTACTCGAAATTTATTTTGGGAAAAATTGAGGAGTACAAAGCAAAAGTTTCCGTCGATTTTCGTAATCCAAAGATAACTATAGAGCACATAATGCCTCAGAAACTTAATACTTTATGGGAATCTGAATTAGGTGAAAATTTTGCCGAAATTCATAAAAAATATCTGCACAATATTGGGAATTTAATTCTTACTGAATTTAATAGTGAAATGGGCGCCAAATCATTTGCGGAGAAAAAAGAAAAACTATCTACATCTTCACTTAATTTCAGATTAGATATCGTCAAAAATGAAGTCTGGAACGAAGAAAGTATTCGGGAGCATCAATTTAATATGATTTCATGGCTATTGGAAACCTTTCCTCTGCCAGGAGTATTTAGGGAAACTGATAATTGGAATACAAATCTAATTGATAGTAAAATATTTTCACCCCTAGATAGTGATGCAGGAGATATTGCAGAAGGGAAAAAACCTGTAGATATAATCATCGATAATACGAAAATTAAAACTCCTACGTGGCAGGATGTATTCATTAAGTTTCTTCGATATTATAAAGAGAAACCAGATTTTGATTTTGAATTTATAATTGAAAATCAATTCGAACTTTTTAGGAGAGAAAATACTATTTCCAAATGGACAAATCTGAAAGATTTGGTAGAAAACAATTCTGACCTTAGAAATCGTTACAAAACATTTGATAGTAAAATGTGGAGTGATGTAAAGAATTTGACAGATGATACAATTTTTATTCACGTAAATATATCTGCTACCGCTTGTCTTGCAAGAATTGCAAACGTGATGAATAAATTCAATATCTCTGCATCAACAGTTGGCATTGTTTTAAAATAATGATCGAAGAAAATATAAATTGATGTTGTAATAAGAATTCTAATATTGAAAAATTGGGTAGCAAAGAGCTGAACTAATTAAGTTCAGAAAAAAGAAAAATTAAACTCAAACGCCTGGTTCCATTCGTGAAACTTATGCTATGAGGAAAAATACTATGAATTCCTTTATTGAGAGCGGCATAAAAATTATGACATGGTTACAAAGAAAGACATAAGTGATCAGTTGCTGGGGTACTTGCAGCATCGTGTCACCCTGGAAGACTTGGTAAACTGGGCAGAAAATATGCTGATGGAGGGAGACTATATAGATGACGCCGAACATACAACCCGGAATACACTGGCTCAACTCGGACTTGCTGATGTAAAGACCTTTGGCCTGGAATGGAAAGACTGCGAATCTATTATGGAGCGCCTGGGATATAAACTTGAAGTACAGGCAAAGGAAGTTGCATAAAACGAAATCTATATTGTTTCTACTTTTAGAAAACTTTCTCCATAGAAGGTAGAAGCTTATTCTAAAATTTTGATTTTATAGGAAGGTGTTATTCGGGTTCGTACAGCACGCGCCTGAAAAATTTTTATTTTTGCAGCCAACAAAAAATCTACGCAATGAACAGAGGACCGGTATCCCAATTTATAGAACATCATTACAGGCATTTTAATGCTGCGGCGCTGATGGATGCAGCCAAAGGATATGAAACACATTTGAATGAAGGTGGTAGAATGCTGGTATCGCTTGCCGGTGCGATGAGTACTGCCGAGTTAGGTATTTCGCTGGCAGAGATGATCCGGCAGGATAAGGTGGCGATCATCAGTTGTACCGGCGCCAATCTGGAAGAAGACATCATGAACCTGGTGGCACACAGCCATTATAAGAGAGTACCTCACTACCGTGATCTCAGTCCGCAGGAAGAATGGGACCTTCTGGAGAATCATTACAATCGCGTAACAGATACCTGCATTCCGGAAGAAGAAGCTTTCAGGAGAATACAACAACACATTCATAAGATTTGGAAAGATGCGGAGGCTGCTGGCAAGAGATTTTTTCCGCACGAGTACATGTACCAGATGCTGAAGAGTGGTGTGCTGGAACAATATTATGAGATAGACCCAAAGAACAGTTGGATGCTTGCTGCCGCAGAAAAAAATCTCCCGATCATCGTACCGGGATGGGAAGACAGCACCATGGGAAACATCTTTGCTTCTTATGTCATCAAAGGAGAACTACAGGCTTCCACCATGAAGAGTGGTATTGAATACATGGTATATCTCAGTGATTGGTATCGCAAAAATTCAGGAGGTAAAGGAGTCGGATTCTTCCAGATCGGGGGCGGCATTGCGGGTGATTTCCCGATATGTGTAGTGCCCATGATGTACCAGGACCTGGAGTGGACTGATGTTCCATTCTGGAGCTACTTCTGCCAGATATCTGATTCTACTACATCTTATGGTTCTTATTCGGGTGCCGTGCCCAATGAAAAAATTACATGGGGAAAATTAGATATTAATACACCAAAATTTATCGTAGAAAGTGATGCTACCATTGTAGCGCCATTGATATTCGCGTGGTTGTTGGGGTGGTAATGAATATTGCCGGTAGATTGGGTGTAGAGACACACGGCCGTGTGTCTCTACACCCAATCCCCAATCCCCAATCCCCAATCCACGTCCATCAATTTTATTTAATTTTTCTTCTTCGCCTCGAAATTTCCATTCGGTTGCTGTGCTATTGCGGCCGTGATATTTCCTTTATCATCACGAACAAACTGGACGTGATATCCTGAAAGGCCCTTTAGTGCAAAACGGTCATTGCCTACGTACTGCAATAAATACTCTGGCTGACCGGGTACAATCATGTACAATGAGGAATCATTCCTGATCAATATCTTAATATCCATTCCCAAATTATAAGTGCCTGTATATTGTTGCAGGCTGTCTTTTGGAAGTTCTTTTGCTTCCACGGCTTTTACAAAATCTAGTGGCGGGAGCGAAGGCTCCATTTGAGCCTTAATACCAACAATATCCCCGCCTTCATTCATATAAAACTGCATCTTAATGCCATCTGTAGTATCGAGTCCAAATTTTTCATCCTTCAGAAAACCTTCAAATACATCATAATGATAATGCCTCAGGTAGAGTTCCTTGGTTCCGGCAGTTGCAATGAGGGAATCTTTTTTCAGATTGATCGCAAAACTTCCAAATGCAGGATTGCTGTAGCTTCCGGTATAGTCTCCGATGGGATGACTGGGATGTGTACCTTTTTTTCTGTTATCAGACATTGATTTTTCTGCTTTCTTCGCAGCTTCCTTTGCTTTATTGGCTGCATCTCGCGAAGACGTTTGCCAGTCTTTGGGTTTCAGATTCAACATTCGGTCTGCCAAAATATTTCTGACGATGGAAGGGACAGAGGAAGCATTCTGGTTGACAAGCACAACAATGCCGATACTATCTGACGGGAAGAATGCAGTATTTGCACTGAAGCCATCAATGTTGCCTCCATGCTCTACACGATAGTGTCCGCGATAGCTGGAGAGCATCCATCCATATCCATAATTAGCGAGGTACAAGTCAGGAGTTTCTTTCTGTGGCAATGCACCGCTGATCACCATCTGGCTGCTTTCAGCTTCTGTGACGTAGGAGCCGGGAATGATTTCAGTTTTTTGAAACTTACCTCCGTTGATCCAGGTAGTCACCCATTTGGCCATATCCGTTACGGTACTATTGATGCTGCCTGCAGGAGCCATTCCCGCTATGTTGTAAAAGTCCATTTTGTAAACCATGCTATCATTTCTTAATCCATAACCGTAGGCTATATCATTGTATTTTTCATGTTCTGCTTTAGTGGTGTTGGATTCCGTCATACCAAGTGGTTTGAAAAAATACTCCCGGATATTTTCATGCCAGCTTTTTCCCGTCAATCTTTCTCCGGCAACACCTAACAAAAAGTACATCCAGTTGTTGTACTGCCAGCGTGTACGCAACGGGAAGGTTGGTTCCATATACCTGACACGTTTTAGCAGGCTGTCTTCACTTGTGGATGGCCACAGGTACCAGCTATAGTCATAGCGTGGCAGCCCGGTTCTGTGCGACATCATGTCCCTGATTGTAACCTCAGTGGTGAGAGCTCCTGATGAGAATCTCAATTCAGGAATGTAATTGATTGCAGCACTATCGAAGTCGATCTTGCCATCCTTGCGGAGTATGCCCAATATTGACCCGGTAAAAGCTTTGGTGCAGGAGCCGATGGCAAATTGTGTATGCACCGTTACAGGTACTTTATTTTCAAAATCTTTGTAGCCGAATCCTTTTGCATACACGACTTTATCTTTTTCGACTACGGCAACGGCAAATCCGGGCGCATGCCATTCTTTCAAGACCCTGGAAAAGGCTGTGTCTAATCCGGCAAAGCGATTGTCTTTTTTCTTCTGTGCAAATGACGCGAAATTGAACAGGAGAAAAATTGCAAAAAGGAAATGCTTCATTTTTTTATTTTTTCAGGATTTATAATGCGGATAAAGTTAATTCAATAGGATGTCAACCTGATTTTTATAAAAGGATTTTCTTGCCTTGATGCCGCTCTGCGGTTTTTGAGGATTGAATGATTCCGTGCTTTAAATTTTCTCCGGAAGAATCATGATCATTTTGCAGCCTTAACTTTGCATACTGACCAAACCGGCTGCCTCATGATTCAACAATACAGGATAGAAATTAAATGGGCTGTTTACTATTCCATTTTTTTATTACTATGGAGTCTTGTAGAAAGACTGACAGGACTTCACGACAAGTACATTGAATTGCAGCAGAACCTTTCCATCTTTCTGTTGATCCCAACCGTGTTGTTTTACTTGCTGGAATTATTGGACAAGAGAAAGCACTTTTATAATGGGGATATGACTTATGTCCAGGGATTTTTTTCCGGCGTCATTTTTACTTTATGCATCATGATACTTTCACCCGTTGTGCAGGCCCTCAGCTATTTTATCATTTCACCTCATTTCTTTTCGCACCTGGCAGAATACAGTGTAGCAAAAGGAATCTATACGAAAGAACAGGCTATGCAACAATTCAACTATGGAAATTTCCTGTTCATCAATGAAGTGTTTCTGATGCTGACAGGTGTTGTGTTCGCAGCTTTTATTCCCTTATTTATGCAGATCGGCAGATCAAAAGATGGCAGCTAAAACTTCCAACTACATTGCACTACAAGGCTCCGTCCCATTTGTGGTATTTGAGAGATGCTGTTATGTTCATAATAATGCAGATCAAAAATATTTTGCAATGCAGCATTTACAGAAAGTGTCCCATTCTTTGACTTAAAACTTTTTCCGACAGACAGGTTGTACAATGCAAATGAAGGAGTTTTCGATTCACCATACATTTCTTTGGAGACATGACGTTGGGCTGCTGAATAAACCATCTCAGGAATGATCTGAAAATGTTTCCAGGTCATTGACAATTTTCCTGTACTTCTAAATGGAGGAATGTTAGGAAGCGCATTCCCTTTGGAATCTGATCCATAAGAAAATCCATTGCCTGATGTGATAGTGATATTCGGCGCCACTTTCCATGAGACATTTGTTTCAAACCCTGAAAGCCTTGCAGAGCCTATGTTCTGGTATTGTTTCACACCCAAAGAACCAATGGTCATTGCATCATAGTCATTGTTCATCGTTCCAGCAATGTAATTATTCAAAAGATAAACAAACGCCCTTGCTTCAAGATTTAATAGTGAAGTTTTTCTGCTGATTCCTCCTGAAAAATTCCACGACGATTCATTTTTCAAATCAGGATTTCCAATGTAATCAAACCCATCCATGCGGTTGAACAAATAGGATCCGTACAACTCCTGGAGCGTTGCTGTCCTTGTAGAATATCCGGAACTGAAATCAAGAGAAACTTTTTCATTCAATTGGAGCACAGGACTGATATAGAAACTGTACAGATCATCAGTTCTGTCCGGGTTTGTTGAGAATGATCCCTCAAGCGTTTGTTTCCCTTTTTCTGAATAGATGGAAGAATGAGAAATGGCTGAAGTGAATCCCACTATCAACTGCCATTTTCCCGAAAGGGTTAACTGGTCATTCACATTCAGTTCAACATACCTGCGTTGCGCATCAGGTATCGTAAGCATAAACATCGGTGCCGCATCCTTTGGATACATAGTCATCTCAGCGTGGAGTCGATTCTGGTATCCGTTCAATTTTATTTTCAATAAATGCTTGCCTCGTTCCATACCAACAGTAGATATGAATCCTGCAGTTTCAGAGTTACCGGGCATATCCATTTGCATAGGAATATCTGCTACCGGGCGTTTTGTATCGTCCATTGCATGGGCAATGTGGTTGTAATAGATTTTATTTTCAATCTTCTTCAGGATTCCCTGCCTGATGTGCAGATGGTGGGTTAGAGAAAGAATATCGGCCCTTGCATACAACACATCCATCGCCAATGCTGGATAGCCGATATTACTTCCTTCATCGTGGATGTAGTTTAAGGTGATATTGTTGTGTTGATTTACTTTAAACTTTACACCGATACCGCTATTCCATTTGGAGTATTGTGAGTAATCGATGGTTTCATTTTTGCCGGCTTTATAATTCTGCGATTCCTTATAAATACCATTAACACTAATGCCTATTCGTTTTTCACTATAGTCCAGCCGGGCAAGCGCCTGGATTGCATTCCCATTGGTTTCGTAAGAAGTTCCGGCCATTCCGGAGAATGACCTTTTGGAATTGAATGTAGGCTGATGTATCCTGAAATCAAAACCGCCTCCAATATTGTTTCCTGAAGTCACTTCGTTGGTACCATAGCTTACCATGATGCTTTTCAGGTTACCGGGTTCTATGTAGGAACTCACCGGATCCATTTTGTCGGTGCATGCACCGAATATGACCATACCGTCTATTGTGACATTGATCCTGCCTGCACTGAACCCTCTGATACCGGGTTCCCATGCATAGTTTCCTCTTTTGATGAGTGATACCCCCTGCAATGAATTCAGCATCTGATCCGTCCCGGTTTGGATATTTTTTGCCGGCCTGAATTCTTTGTTATTGGAGATGCTTTGATCGGTTTTGATCAAAATTTCTTTTAGTAAGACTTGTTTAGATTCAAAGCTGTCGACTTCTGCCTGTGCAAAAGACTTCAAAGAAATCAACAACAGTATGATCAAAGAAGTGATTTTCATTTTGAAAGTATTTAAAACCGGGATTGACGTGAACCCCGGTGGTATTTATTAAAACCTGACATCCAGAAATACATCTTCTGCCAGTAATTCATCTGAAGCTGATATGTCAAAGAACAATCGCCATTCGCCGGACATGGTGAAGTTAACTTTCCCTTTGTACACGCCTTGTCCTACCGAAACAGGATTAACATTGTTCGGCGAGCCGTGCCCCATTGAAGTCATTTCCGGATGAAAACTCAGGGTCAGGTTTTCGGCAGGTACGAACTCCATCATGGATGTCTTTCTGCTTATGAATAGTTCAAGGTCATTAATGCCTATCCTGAAATCTTTTTGTGGTACGAGAGAAATAACATAAGCATTACCGTTAGTTGCTGTAAAAGAGCTTACGACCTTTGTCGGTGCATTCTTTACTTCAACTCCGAATGTCAGTGTCTCACCATTGATGGTTATAATCAATTTCCAATGATCTGCACTTCCTGCCATAGTGAATACAACGCCTGCCTCATACATTTGGGTATTGGCATTGTAAATTGGAATAGTGGATGGGCTTGAATGCTTCATAGTGCCCATGTCCATCAAAGGGGAGAGTTGTACTGTTGCATCTGCAATTATGCCGTTATGTTTTGTAATCTTTATGCTGATAGCCTGGAAACCTGTTTGCAGGGAATCGTTTGCGTAAAGTGCTATTTGCTCACCGGTTGACAAAGCAGATGTTCCTAATTTGATTAATTTTTGTTCAGGAGTAGCAGGGTTGACTTTCTGTTTTTCGCAAGAGAAGAGGAGTAGTGTGGCCATAGCTATGATAGCCATCAAAAAATATTTCATGATGATTAATAGTTTAGAATTCATCACGCTTTTTGGGTAGCGTGTTGTTAGATTAAAGAATAAGTTCGATTGCTTTTTATGAAAGCTGTGCAGGAGGATGGAGCAGGGAAGGTGCGAAGAGTATTCCCTGCAATGATTGGTATGGTAAATATGACTTCATATCTGAGGGAAGCATATTATTTAATGGTTCAATACCATTGGCAACAATGAATGGCTGAATCTCATGACTAAGGTCAAGTGTTGCTTTCTTGTCTTGCTTTTCCAATTCCTTTTTGAGCTGGCAGGAGCCGTGACACTGCATTTGGGGCTTATCCTTGTTTTCACATAGTGTTGCGGCTATCTGATCCCGGTTGATAATAAAATCTGCCTCTATGATTCCCATTTGGAAGGTCTGAACGATCATAGAAAAGAGAAGCGTTATGGCAACGAGATATTTCATCGGACGCAAAAGTAAAGGAGCATTCAAAATCGCCGGCTGCTTTTCCTCACTTCGCAAACTGATTCTCACCATGTTTTCAAAAAAAAGAGGATGCAATAATTTGCACCCTCTTTAATTCGAATCAAATGAAACCTACAGTTCTGCCTTCTTCAATACTTTCGGAATCTTCACTTTAATGCTGAGTGGCTTTCCATCCCTGGTTATCGCAAGGGTATATTCGTCGTTGTCCGCCTTCCGCATCTCATCAAGTGTACTGTTCACATCGGTTACCTTATCGTCATTAATTGCAGTAATGATATCGCCTACTTTCACACCTGCTTTTTCAGCGGCTCCGTTAGGGGTTACTTTCAGCACCTTCACACCACTCTCATCTTCTGTGTCCTGCACTTGCAGACCAATGGAAGGAGATCTTTTCATACTGCGGAAGTAAAATCCCGGAACAGAGTTTTTATAATTGAATTGACGTGGATATGAAAAACTTAAATCATTTAAATGATCATAGTTCTGGCTAAACAGGGAATCTCTGATGATAGCTGTAATGTCATTCCACTTTAATAATTCTGCTGTCAGCTTTTTTGTTTTGTTACCGCGCAATACGGTGATGTCCACTTTGTCGTCTGGTTTGTAGCTTCTGATTGCTTCTGAAAGTTCCTGTGGATTGTTAATCACCTTATCGCCCACTTTGGTAATGATATCACCTTTCTCAATTCCGGCTTTTTCAGCAGGACTCTTTTTCGTTACATCCACCACTTCTGCCCCCTTCTTATTCTCCTTTGTTGAAACTCCAAGAAATGTGCGGCCAAAGAAATACGGATACGGATTGTCCAGTCTAAATCCTCTTACAATCCTGGGGGCCAGTTCCATTGCTGCGATATCATTTGAGTTATTATTGTCTTCAAAGATGATTGTGTCAGCTTTGATCTCCATCCCGGGAACATCTCCCTGTTTTTTGATAATGATTACCTTCTTTTCAACTTCTTTACTGGGCTTCTCCTGTGCATATGCAGCGCCAGAAAAAAGGACAATGGCAAAGGCCGTGGTGAGTAGTGCAAAAATACGTTTCATAAAAAATTGTTTAAGTACGAAATATTTAGTAGATCAAATGTAGGGGATTTTGATTCAAATACGAAAAGTTTCGGAGAAATTTAAAATTTGGTTTTAAAACTGAATGTTAAGAATATCACCCCTGCAGTTTTTCCCTTATGGTGTCTATTACTTTTTGTAACTGAGAAGTATCCTGCCCGCCAGCTGTGGCAAGAGAAGCATTACCGCCTCCGCCACCGTTGATCAGTGTTGAAATGGATTTGATCAGTTTTCCGGCGTCCAATGATTTCGATTGCTGCACAGCATCACCTACTGCTATGGCTACTACTGCTTTACCATTATGAGTAGAACCTAATACCATTACGTAGTCTTTGATAATTGATTTTACCCCGATACAAATTTCTCTCAGCAACTGAGTATCTGCATCATTCACTATTTCGCCAATGAAGGAAATGCTGTTAACAGGAAGCGCATTCTTTGCAAATTGTTTCGCGAGGTCATTCGCTTTTTCCTTTGCAAGCCTTTCAGCCGCTTTTTTGAGTGTTGTATTTTCTTCTGTGAGTGTGTCTATTGCCTTGAGTAAATCCTTTGGATTCTTCATACTGCTCCTGATCTCATGCAGGGTATGCAGCTCGATTTCCAGGTATTTCTCTGCAGCGCTTCCGGTCAATGCTTCGATCCTTCGGACACCTGCACCAACGGCTGTTTCAGCGATGATCTTAAAGAATCCCAAATCACCGGTACGCGCAACGTGTGTTCCTCCGCACAATTCAACCGAGAAGTGTTCATCCATTGTTACCACCCGTACTGTGTCACCGTATTTCTCTCCAAACAAAGCCATCGCACCTTTTTGTAAAGCCTTTTCTTTCGGAAGGAATTCAATTTGTACGGGATCATTTTTTCGGATGTGCCGATTGACGATGGCCTCTATCTCCACGATCTCATCTTCACTCACCTTGCTGAAATGAGAAAAATCGAACCTCAGGTAATCAGCATTTACCAGGCTTCCTTTCTGAGCCACATGTGTGCCCAGTACCTTACGCAATGCAGCATGAAGCAAATGGGTAGCGCTGTGATGCAGCATGGTTGCTTTTCTTTTTTCTGCATCAATCCTTGCTGTCAACACCTGAGAAGGATCTGATGGAATTTTATCTGTAAAATGAATGATCAGGTCATTTTCTTTTTTGGTGTCAATCACACGAATAGTTTCACTCCCGGAAATGAAAGTACCTGTATCGCCTACCTGCCCGCCGCTCTCTGCATAGAATGGTGTCTGGTCCAATACGATTTGAAATGCATTCTTGCCCTGTGACTGGATCTGCCGGTATTTCAAAATGTGGCTTTGAGTTTCTGTTTCTTCATAGCCCTTGAAAACCGTATCCCCATCATGCACCTCTGTCCAGTCGCCGGTGGATAATTGAGTGGCTGCGCGGCTTCGTTCTTTTTGCTGTTTCATGCATTCGGCGAATCCTTTCATATCTACAGTCGCATTATTTTCAGATGCGATCAGTTGAGTCAGGTCAATCGGGAATCCATAGGTATCAAAAAGTTCGAAGGCGATATCTCCTTTGATCTGTTCTTTATTTTCTGATAGGATTTGTTCCAGCCTCTTCAAGCCCGAGCCCAGTGTTTTCAAAAAACTATTTTCTTCTTCATGGATCACTTTTTCCAGGAACTCTTGTTGGCGAATGGCCTCTGGAAATACTTCTGAAAACTGCTTTGCGATGAGCGGAACGAGCTTGAAAAGTAGTGGCTCTTTTACATCGAGATAGGTGAAATAATAGCGAACCGCTCTTCTCAGAATTCTCCTGATCACATATCCTGCACCTGTATTGGAGGGCAATTGTCCGTCTGCAACGGGAAATACTACTGCGCGGAGATGGTCTGCTATTACACGAAATGCAATGTCTTTCCTGCTTTGACTGCCTTCATATTTTTTCCCTGAAATTTTTTCTATCTCAAGGATGGTATTGCTGAAAATATCTGTGTCGTAATTGCTCTTCTTTTGTTGCAGCACACGTACTAACCTTTCGAATCCCATTCCCGTATCCACATGCTTTGCCGGCAACAATTCCAGTGTGCCGTCAGCTTTTCGGTTGAATTGGATGAATACATTGTTCCATATCTCGATCACCTCAGGATGGTCATTATTTACCAGGGAACTGCCCGCGATTTTTTTCTTTTCATCAATACTCCTTGCATCAAAATGTATTTCTGTACATGGCCCGCAAGGCCCGGTATCACCCATCTCCCAGAAGTTGTCTTTTTTGTTACCATAAAGAATATGATCTACCGGAAGCCATTGTTTCCAAAATCCAAAAGATTCGTCATCAGCAGGCAGACCTTCATTCTTGTCGCCTTCGAAAACTGTTACATATAAATCGTCCGGATTGATTCCCAATTTTTTTGTGAGCAATTCCCAACTGAATGAAATGGCCTCTTCCTTAAAGTAGGGTGCAGGTTGTGTGTTGGCATTGCCAAAGCTCCAGTTGCCCAGCATCTCAAACATCGTATGGTGGTAGTGATCTACACCTACTTCTTCGAGATCGTTGTGCTTCCCGCTTACACGCAGGCATTTCTGGGTATCTGCTACACGTGCATTCGCAGGAGTTTTGTTTCCGAGAAAAAAATCTTTGAATTGATTCATCCCTGCATTGGTAAATAACAATGTCGGGTCGTTCTTTACCACGATGGGCGCTGAAGGAACAATGGTATGCCCTTTCTCCCTGAAGAAATCAAAAAAAATCTGCCTGATTTCGCCACTGCTTTTCATATACTTACTTGACTAATTTTAGGACGCTTTTGAAGAAGCGGTATTTATCTTTGTTTGAAAGGCGCAAAGGTAATCATTCAATGTGCTACACAAGAAGCATCCGGGTGATATGAAAAAAATTAAATTTTATTATAACACGAGAACACTCCGGTTCGAAAAACTGGTAACACCGCTGCGCGTAAAGGTGCTTCGCATTCTTGCTTTTATAGTGAGTACTATTCTTACAGCACTCGGTATCCTTTTTATTACTTCCCGTTTTTTCCCTTCTCCTGAAACGAAGCTGGCAGAAATGCAGTACCAGCAGATGAAGGATAATTATGACCAGCTTTCAGAGGCTTCAGAAAGGCTGAAGTCGGAAATGCATCACCTGGAAAAGCGGGACAATGAAGTTTACCGGAGTATTTTCCAGGCCAGCCCATTGCCTGATAGTATTCGCATGCAAGAAATTTCTGAAAAGAAGTATGAACAATTGGTGACACTTTCAAAAAATGAACCATTGGGTAACAGTATTGCACAAACGTTGAATAATATTGATGCAAGGATGAAGTATCAGCAGGCGAGCTATAATGAAATAGAAGGACTAATCAAAAACCAGACTCAGAAACTGGCCGCGTTACCTGCCATTCAACCGGTGAGTAATAAAGACCTTGACCGCCTTGCTTCAGGGTTTGGCATGCGAATAGATCCGGTGTATGGCACCCCAAGAATGCACAAGGGACTCGACTTCACAGCTCCCAAAGGAACACCCATCTATGCTACAGGTGATGGCACTGTTACTGTTGCTGATTTTGATGTTGGTGGTTATGGTAATCATGTGGTGATCAATCACGGATACGGCTATCAGACACTCTTTGGACACATGAGCCGCATCAAAGTGAGAAAAGGAGAGAAGGTAAAACGTGGCGAAGTGATCGGGTATGTAGGCAGCACGGGCAAGAGTACCGGTCCGCATTGCCATTATGAAGTACACCTGAATGGAAGAGAAATGAACCCGGTATATTTTTTTTATAACGATCTTACGCCCGAACAATATGACCGTATTTTGAAAATCGCTTCTACAGGAAGCGCAAAAAGCATGGACTGATGAAGGTAATACAAACACACCTGGAATTTGATGAACCACGGGAGGAGCCGGAAGCAGAGGCTACCAAAGACTTGTTGAAAAAAAAGAGGTCATGGGGTGGCAGGCGTAGTCTCAAAGAAAAGACAAATGCTGAATTGTCAGTTCCTCCTGATGAAATCCTGTTTCAGAAAAGATATTATTCCATTGGCGCAGTTGCCAAAATGTTTGATGAAAAAGTCTCTATGATCCGCTATTGGGAAAATGAATTCAGTGTATTAAAACCGAAAAAGAATGCGAAGGGCGATCGCTTCTTCAGGCCGGAAGATGTGAAGACACTGCAACTGATCCATGACCTGATCCGCAACCGGAAATACACCATTCCTGCTGCCAAAGACTTTTTGAAAAATCCGGAATCTGCCATGGAAAAATTTGATATGATCTCCTCATTAGAAAAAATAAAAACCTTTTTAATTCAAATCAAGAATAATCTGTAAAATGAAAACAATTTTCTTTATGATCCTGATGGTAAGTTCAGGACTGCTTACCTTTGCACAAACAACCTACGAAATGCAAACAGACACTGTAACACAAGGAAAAATGATGGTCGGCGTCATTCATAAAAGTGACCTGATTAAGGAACCTGAATTCAACACATGGTACAAAGAAAGCCAAAGCATCTATCCCGAACCGAATCCCGAGGCAGTAAAAGCACTGCAGGCACATAAGGATGACATCTACCTCATCATCTTTGGAGGCACCTGGTGTGAGGATACTCATTTTGTTTTGCCGAAGTTTTTCCGCATACAGGAAGCTGCTGGTTTTCCTGAAGACCGTATCGCTCTCTTTGCCGTAGATCGTTACAAACAAATGACTAACCCACTGGCAGCCGCTATGGGTGTGACTAATGTACCGGCCATCATAGTAATGAAAGATGGTAAGGAAGTAGGAAGGGTAGTGGAATATGGGAAGACAGGATATTGGGATAAGGAATTGGCCGAGGTGATAAAAAAGGCAGGAGAATAAAGGCTTTCAAAATTCTTTGAATCAAATTTTGCTGCAAAGCAAAAAAAGCTATTTTTGCAGCCCGTTTGACGGTAACGAATGTTGAATGGAAATTCCTCCTTAGCTCATCCCGATAGTTATCGGGAGGTTAGGGCCGATCACGGTGGATTATATGGAAGGTCGCTGGTTCAAGCAGCGTAAAAAAGTTGAAACATATTCCTCCTTAGCTCAGTTGGTTAGAGCATCTGACTGTTAATCAGAGGGTCGCTG
>CAZGNJ010000033.1:0-41811 GCA_964526985.1 uncultured Ginsengibacter sp.
ACAGTTAAGTCATGGATTTAGCCATTTTAGTACTATTGGTAGCGGTTAATTATTACTTATCTAAGGCACAAGCGAGACGCTTGCGACACTCAGTGTGAGCCAAGCACCATTCCGTAGCCTGGCCCAAACAAAATCAAAACACCGGGCAAAGCGTTTGGCGCTTGTCGCCAAAGTATTCATCATAAAACCCTTTCTTCAATACATTGAATTCCGCAGCGCCAAGACTGTGATTGAAATTGGCAAGGGATGAAGTGGTAACATCATAGCTGAAAGTGAACCGGATATTATTGATCTCAAGACCTATCATCGGTATCACCGCATCGCCATAGCGATAGTACAATCCGGCTACTATTTGTTTATCACCATGACCACTCAGGTTGTAAGCCCCATTGAGGCCCAATACCAACTCACTTGCAGAAGCCTGGTTCGTATAATAGATGTTCGGGTTGATGATCACATCAGGAGTTACTTTGAAAATACCATTGAGAAAAGCGATGTGCCGCATGGCTACCTTGTTCACACCGTTTCCATCATCAGCAAAAAACGTTTCTTTAGGTTCGTTGATGTGATGAATCGAATACCCTGCATTAATAAAAGTATTCTCCGTTGGGAAATAGGCATAATTCAATCCCGCCTGCATATCGAAGTAATTGATATTATCATTGACGAGCTGCACCTGTGTTGGCAATGTACCATCAAAAAATTTCCCGTCAAACTGATCGGGAAATGTCAGTTTACTCTGATCTATTCTTTTATTGGCCCAGCCTACATTAAATCCCGCAGTGAGTAAACTACCCAAGCCAAGCATTTGATGATAGGCCACAGACGCGTAAATTTTTGTAGAAGTAAGACTTCCGGATCCGGCCACATCGCGCAGCACCACACCGCCTAATCCCATCCATCCTGTTTCGATTTTGTCTCTGAACACCTGTGCATCGCCATAAATACTGAATGTATTGTAAGGCACTGACATGATGTTGGAATATTGATTGCGGTAAGAAGCGCCCAACCTGTAATCCGCATCAGGAATGAAACCTGTATTGGCGGGATTGGTGAGCAAGGGATTGTTGAAGAATTGAGAAAAATGAAGATCCTGTGCCGACATTGAAACAGTGCAGCAAAGAAATATATTGATGATAAAAAATCTTTTCATAAAAGTCCTTTATCTGATTAGTGTTATATCCCCTGTTTTGGTTGCCTTCGTCCCATCTGAGAATGTCACTTTCAAAGTATAGGTATAGACATCCATTGGTTGTGGTTTGCCATTGAATGTACCATCCCACGTCATCTTCCGATTGGTTGCTTCAAAGACTTTCTGACCCCAGCGACTGTAGATTGTCCATTGCATTTCTTTTATCCCGAATCCTTCTACACCTATTCTTCCGTTAGGCCCGAATTTACCGGGCGTAAATGCTTTGGGCACATCTAACAGTGGACGAATCAGAGATTTTACATCTACACATGCAGTGTCTGTGCATCCATCCGCATTGATGGCTACTAAACAAACATTGAATGTACCTGTAGCAGGGAAGATATGTCTTGGATTCACCAGGTTACTGGTATCGCCATCTCCGAAATTCCAGATGTAACTTACAGCCCCTGTAGATCCATTCGTAAATTCAGTAAATACATTTTCCTGCGGCACCAATGGCAGATAGGTGAATGCCGATGTAGGCTTGCTGCTTACCCTGATCACAAAACTTGTTGAGTCCACTTTATTGCAAGAAGTGGAATCAAAAGCATATAGTTTAATTGTATATGTCCCGGGATTTGAATACAAGTGAACCGGCGTTGTTTGGGTAGATGTGGTACCATCGCCAAAGTCCCATATAAAATCAAGACCACCTTGTGAATTGTTTTCGAAGTTAGCCTCGTAAGGAGCGCAACCCAAAGCAGGAGTAGTAAAGGCTGCCTTCACCTCTGGCGAAAGACGGAGCGCCCTTACTGTATCTTCCGGCGAATTACAATAGTCATCACTTGTTACCGTGAGCTTCACATTGTAGGTACCTGGCGAAGGATAGGTATGTTGCACCGCATCTCCAAAGCTGTGTGTTTCAACAGGCGATCCATCACCAAAATCCCAGGTAAAGATGCCGGGATCAAAAGTTCCTGATACTGCTGACGACGTATTCGTAAAATTGTATGCGAGATTTGTGCATGGCGGAATCTTTGTGGCCACGAAATCAGGGGTCACCCTGTTATTGCCAAGATGAATTGTCTGGTAAGAGGTATCCGAAATATTGCAGGTGGCACTATCAATTGCGATTAGCCTGACAAGATAATTGCCTACCGCATTGTAAAAGTGAGAAGTATTAGGAACTACCGTTGTATCTCCGGTGCCATCACCAAAATCCCAATAAAACAGTTTTCCTTTTTTGGCTGTATCTCTGAAATCAACCGAAAGTGGCACACACCCAATGGTATCGTTAGGTACACCACCTATCAAAACCTGGAGAGCGCTACGTACACCTGTAAAATCCATTTCAATTTTCAGCATTCCCAGGTTACATTTTCCAGAGTTAAGTGCTGTGGCCTGGTTTGTTGGCGACCATGAACCCGGTGTACCAGGGAATGGAACTGTTTTACCACAATTGGCACAGATGGCCTGGTAGATGTATCCACGACTATCGAACCTACTTGTACCCCCATCTACGTGATCTCCAAAAGTAGCAGGAGGCCCGTTACCAATAGGATCATTCTGGCCAAAGAAGGAACCGTATAATTGTGAGGTTGCATTTTTTTCCAATACAAAGAAATAGAAATCACTTCCCGAAGGATCTGTTGTCGATTTGATGGCTCCTGCTGTAACAGGCATTCCTATTGTGTTGCCTCCGGAAAAACTCGCGTTGGGTTTACCGCCCCATCCGGAAACATATACATTTTCACATCGATCCACCATAAATGCCGTTGGGGAAATATTTGGCACAGCCGAATTGGCCGAACCAAAAACAGTTGCATAAACATAAGCACTCAGGTCCGGCTGTAATTTACCAATGAATTGTTTGGAGCCGGGATTAGAGTAAGCCGCGTTGATCACAGGCATGTTGCCCTCACTTGTACCCATAATGTACAAGAAACCAAATTTGTCTGTCGCAAGACCATATACTTCATCTGCCTTTCCTGTACCTATATATGTCCCTCTCAGGATGGCTGTGCCTGAATTATTTAATTCCAATACAAATCCATCAGCAGGATCGCCGGTAAACCCTGCTGCAGAATAAGTAGATTTGATAACACCAGACGGCGAAATGCCAATCATATCTGCACTACCGGTGCCGCCTGCTACATACAAATTATTGCTACTGCCCATGGCCAGCACATACGCTGCATCATCTTCCTTTCCGCCGAGGAAAGTACTGAATAGAATACCTGTACAGGAAGGGTTTAGTTTAAGAAGTACACCATCTTGTTTACCTGCAAGGCTATTTTGCACAACGCCTGGCGTTATAGGGAAATCACCACTCTGGGTACATGATGCTACATAAATATTATTACCTGCATCCAACAAGACTTCACTCCTGGAGTCATCACCATAATTACGCTTTAGCGACCGCTGCATTCCTGCACTTTGTTCATCACCAATATTCACCCCATCATTACCACTGCCTCCAATACGCATAGAACCAATGATGGCAGTACCTGCAGCATTCAACTTTGTAACGATAATATCATACCCGCCACCGGGCCCGCTCGCTGCGGTACGCACTGGTAATACAGGATAATCCTGTGAATTGGTACGTCCTGCTATCACTAAGTTGCCTTGCGAATCTTCTATCAGGCTGTGTGGTTGATCAGAACCCGTACCTCCGATATAGGTAGCGTACAATCTGTTTTTACCATCGGGGCTTAGTTTGATAATCCCAATATCAAACTCGCCTCCATTAAATGTTTCATCATAACTGCCCGGCGATACCGGAAAACCCTGCCCCCAAACAATACCGCCCCCATAAAAACTTCCATCACGCCCATACGTTGCTGTGAATCCCCAGTTGTCTGCAGTACTTCCCGAATAGCTGAAGAATATTTCTGTAGGGTCTATCACCAATGTTTTTGTAGGATCATAATTCTTTATTTTGAATCGAACTATAGTTCCCCTGACATTATATTTACAATCCACCTCCTGTTTTGCATTGTCGATAAGTTGGTAGGTGTAAGGCTTCAACGACCGGCTCTTTCCGAGAGAGGTAGATACCACCAATTCTTTATTTTGAACATCCAATTTATTTGCACCGGCATACTTCATCATGATCTTGCCGGGATCTGCACCGGGATGTACAATGAAATCATATTTTAAATTCATACCTCCATCCACAAAATATCGCACGTCTATACCGGGATAGAGATTCTTGTAAGTAACCACCTGATATACCCTGCATCCAGCCGCCCACTGTGCAGGATCATTACCGATGAAGTAATTATTGAAAGTTTGAAGTGGTTTCTCCGCTATGATCTGAGGATTAGCGGCATTTACGAATTCCACTTTGTAGGCATGGCTATGAACAGTAGTCTTTTTTCTGTTCAACTTGATATCGTGTATTGTTTCCTTGAGTTGGTTCACATCCTCCGGACTGTATTGAGTAATGGTGTATCCTTTCTCTTCGAGAAAAAATTTCCCATCACCTGCAGTACTCATGTACTTCACACGTGCATCCCATTGACCTTTGTTTTCGATAAACTCTACCTGGGCAAAAAGAGTAGTTGCAAAAAAGAAAAAGAAGAAACTGCACAACACTTTTTGAGCCAGAAAATTATTAAAGAAATTATGAGGTAAGAATCGTTTCATAAAGTGAAATGCCTTTATAAATTTAAAAAAACTTTTGGGACGGAAAAAACCAAAGCCTGGCTGTAAGGTACAAAACATATTTCCCTCTGAAATCTTTTGGCCTGCTCCGGTTTATATTTAATTCAGGATTAACAAAGTTAATGCCTTCACATTAAGAAATTTTACTCCATACCGTTTTGCCCCTTTTGATGGCCAGGTATTGCCGCAGGCAGTTATTTTTATCCATACTTAAATCAGGGTCCTCTCCTGATAACGTAGTAACTGTGTTAATGGCTGCCTGGAGGATATTTCTATCCTCCAGTATATTGGCAAGTTTGAAATTCAGCAAGCCGCTTTGCCGGGTTCCTTCAATATCGCCCGGTCCACGTAGTTCTAAATCTTTTTCTGCAATCTTGAATCCATCATTCGTTTGACACATAATGCTCAGCCGCTGTTTAGCTTCTTCCGATACTTTTAATCCCGATAGCAGAATACAATAGCTTTTTTCACTCCCTCTCCCTACCCTTCCTCTCAACTGATGCAACTGTGGCAGCCCAAACCGTTCTGCACTTTCTATCACCATCACCGATGCATTGGGTACATTTACCCCCACTTCTATCACTGTAGTGCTCACCATAATCTGAGTTAGTCCAGATACGAAACGATCCATATTTACCTGCTTCAGGTCTGCCTTCTGTTTTCCATGCACCATACTGATCTGAAATTTTGGTGGCGGGAAAAACGACTTCACTTCTTCATATCCTTTCATCAGGTCTTCAAAATCCAGTTTTGCAGATTCTTCTATCAATGGATAAATAAAATACGCCTGTCTTCCTTTCTCAATTTCACTGCGCACAAAACTCATGACCTCAGCACGGCTATGGGCAGAGCGGTGTACAGTCAATACCGGTGTGCGGCCGGGAGGCATTTCGTCCATGACACTGTAATCGAGGTCACCATAAGCTGTCAATGCAAGTGTACGTGGTATAGGCGTAGCCGTCATTACCAGGATGTGAGGTGCCGTTGTATTTTTTTTCCAGAGGCTGGCACGTTGTGCTACACCGAACCGGTGTTGTTCATCAATGATCGCCAACCCTAAATTTTTGAATACAACTTCATCTTCGATCAAAGCATGTGTGCCGGTAATGATATGCATGGATCCATCCTTCACAGATTCCAATATTTTTTTTCTTTCGCGTGCTTTTGTAGATCCTGTCAGTATTCCAATATTCACATCCATTCCACTTACCAATTTTGTAAGGCTTTCGAAATGTTGCCTCGCAAGAATTTCTGTTGGCGCCATAAAGCAACTCTGGTATCCATTGTCTGCTGCTATCAGCATAGCCAGCAATGCGACAATCGTTTTACCGCTGCCTACATCGCCCTGAAGCAACCGGTTCATTTGCCTGCCACTTCCTACATCGCTCCTGATCTCCTTCAACACTTTTTTCTGCGCATTCGTTAATGGAAACGGAAGATATTCTTTGTAAAAAGTATTGAACAAGTCACCTACTTTTTCAAACACATGGCCTTTGGAAGTTTGATGACGCCTGACTTTTACCAATGCCATTCGAAGCTGGGCAATGAACAACTCTTCAAATTTCAATCTTCGCACTGCCTGTTCGTATTCTTCCTGGTTTTTCGGAAAGTGGATTTGTTTCAATGAAGTAAAACGGTCAGTCAATTGAAATTCTTTCAAAATATTCTCCGGTAAGTTTTCGGGGATGTCTGATGGTTTGATCAGTTGAAACAGAACCTCTGTGAGCGCACCCAATTGCCTGCCACCAAGATGCTTCATCTTCAGTTTTTCCGTACTTGGATATACCGGCTCCAGGTAAGGTTTGGGCGCCGCCTCTTCTGTTCGTTGAAACTCAGGATGTGTCATCTGCGGTTTCTCCATGAAGAAGGTGACTTTGCCAAAAACCTGGATGCCATCACCGGGGTGCAGCATTTTTTCGATGTAATAAATTCCCTGGAACCATACCAACTCCAGGGTGCCGGTACCATCAGTGATCATTGCCACCAACCTCCTGCCTCTTTTCACTCCCAGCAATTCTACACTTACTACCTTGCCTGTGATCAATGCATAATCTGAAGTATAAGATAGGTCGCGGATATGCGTAATGCGTGTGCGGTCAATATGGCGAAAGGGATAATAGGTGAGCAGGTCTTCATACACGAAAATACCTGCCTCTTTCCTGAGGATATCAGCCCTGAGAGGACCTACGCCTTTCAAATATTCAATCGGTGTATTGAGGATTCCTGCTACCAAATGCGCCGGTTTTTGACAAAGATAGTTTTATGGCCTTTGAAAACAGTATTGCAAACCACTGCCTGAATGTTAGCCGATCTCCATTTGTTTTATAAACGATATTTTAGCGTTGTATATCCACACACTTTGTGCCCTTGTGGTTTCGCGGCTAAAAATAATTGTTGCCTCTAAGGCACTAAGAGACGAAGAGGAAAAAATTTATTTGTGACTCCGCCCCGGCAGATAGGTTCGTGTTTGTGGCAATAAAAAAAATAGCCACTAAGGCACCAAGACACGAAGTAGTAGAAGAAGAAGAAAAATACTTTGTGTCTTCGTGTCTTTGTGGCAATAAAAAAATCAAATCATTCTCCTTTTCTCTCCTTTACGATATTTGAATCTCAAAATGATTTTGCATGCAATATATTATCCTCCTTCGCGGCATCAATGTCGGCGGACGTAATCTTAAAATGGATGAACTGAAATCCTGTTTTGAAAAAAATGGTTACAGTAATGTACAAACGATTTTACAAACAGGGAACATCATTGTAACATCAAAAGAAAAAAATTCGGAGTCGCTCACAAAGAAAGCAGAGACAATGCTGGAAAAGAACTTTCATTATCCAGCAAAAGTGATTGCCATTACTCCTGAGCATCTAAAGCAAATCCTGGAAGCAAACCCATTTCAAGATGCGCACCCGGATTTCCACAGATATGTGGTCTTTTTAAAAGACGGATTTGAAAAATCGATCATAAAAGATTTCAAAACAGAATCCGGATCAAACGAAAAAATAAAGCAAGGTGATGGGGTGATTTATTGGACAGTACCCAAAGGTTCGACGCTTGACAGCCCCTTTGGAAAATATCTTGCAAAGATTTCAGCGAAGGAATTCCAAACTACGAGAAATGTAAACACGCTGGAAAAAATACTCGCCAAATGTGAGTAATCAGTCCGATCCTTTTTCTAATGCCGCGATATCCAGTTTTTTCATTTTGATCATGGCACGCATGGTACGATTGGCCCTTTCTGTATCCTTACTTCTGAGCAAAGGCATCAGGATATCAGGTACTACCTGCCAGAAAATTCCGAACCTGTCTTTCAGCCAGCCACACTGCCATTCCGATCCTCCTTCAGATGTGAGCCTGTTCCAGTAATGATCTACTTCTTCCTGGCTTCCACAATCGATCATCAAGGATATCCCTTCATTGAACCGGAACTCATAGCTCTCATGATTTTCCATAACCACAAGATCTTGCCCTGCCAACTTGAATGAAGCATAATTGATCGCTTCCGGGAATGGATAACCTTCTCCATATCTCGAAATAAACCCCTTTTCTGAATTTGAAAATACTGATGTGTAAAAATCAATGGCGCTCTCAGCTTTTCCAAACTGCTCATTTGTAAATAACAAACAGGGAACAATCGTTTGATCAGATGCCTGCTGAGGAATCATGATCTGCCATGATGTTCCAAATTTATCCTGCACCCAGCCGTAGCGTTTGCTGTAGTGATAACTATCAATAGGTATAAGTATCCTTCCTCCATCTGACAATTGCTTCCAGAGATGGTCCGCCTCACTTTCATCACTGCAATGCACAAAAAATGAAATAGCCGGGTTCTTCTCAAATCCCGGGCCACCATTCAATGCGAGAAATTCAAAACCTTCAATAACAAATGAAACGGAAAGTACAGAACCTTCTTCGCCTGCAGGAGATGCCGAAGTATTCCTCATAACTTCTGTAATTCCTGAATTGGAAAATACAGTCGTATAAAATTCAGATGCTTCAAGAGACTGTCCATTGAACCAAAGGCATCCAGAAATTTTCTTTTTCATTGTTTTCGTTTTATCAAAATTGTTAGAAGTATCCTATAAGTAGCATTTCAATTGCTACGGAATGGCTGATGAATCTTGTGATAGCAAACATAAGAAACCACGAGTAACACCAGCATCACCACAGGCGACATTGCATTAGCGCCAAATCCATCAATGGACATATAGGCAATGAATGCAGATATAAAATCGATACCAAAGGCCACATAAGTCCACTCCTTAATGCGTGGCGGTACAGGCACTATCAAGAGTATCCCCCCGATTATGTGACCAATGCTCACGATCCACCGGAACCATTCCGGCAATTGGAGATGACGCATGCCTTCTTTGGCAATTTCACTATCAATGTAGAAAGCACCAGACAATTCGAATAAAGCCACTAACCCGGTGGCTATCCAGTAAGTAATTATGAGCCCTCTTGATTTTTTCAATACTTGTACCATGATAAATAGTTATTTGATGGTTATTGAAATTGAGGATCATAGTTTACCATCCAGCAGGTACCGAACTTATCAATGAGGTTGCCGTGCCATGATCCCCAGAATTGTTTTCCGAAATCGCAATTACTCTTGCCGCCGGCAACCAATTTATTAAATAAGACAGTTCCCTCTTCCTCTCCATCCACATGAATGGAAATAAAGCAATTTGTTCCCATTACCGCTCTACCGCTACTTTCGGTACTGTCACTTCCCATCAACACCTGTCCATTGGTCAGGGGTAATGCGATGTGCATGATCTTTTCTTTTTCACTGTCAGGAATATCCATCCCTTGCACGTCTTTCATGCGCATGAGTAAAGTAAACTCACCACCAAAAACAGATTTGTAAAATTGGAAGGCTTCTTCTGTGTTCCCATTAAAAATGAGATAGGGATTTAGAATTTTCATGTTGAATAATTTTTTGAAATGAAAGAAAGTACAAACCTATATCGTATTGAACAATATCACCATGCATGAATACGGCAATTATGAGGGTTGGTTGCGACAAATATCGGCTGGGGAATAAGACTTTTTTCAATATTTCAAAATACCCGAAACCAGTCCTGGTGCAGTGTTTGCATAACCATTCCGGAAAACGGATTGTAATTTTTTTTTAAATAATTCAAAATAAAAAATGGAGCACTTATATTTGCGCCGGAGAGATGGCTGAGCGGTTTAAAGCGGCGGTCTTGAAAACCGTTGACTGTCACAGGTCCGGGGGTTCGAATCCCTCTCTCTCCGCAAAATGCCCGTTTGAAAGCGGGTATTTTATTTCGAACAATGCCTTACTACGCTTATATCCTTCATTCAATTAGGTTCGACAAGTACTATATCGGTCAGACATCCGATATGCAGGAAAGGATAAAGAGGCATAACAATGGATTGGAATTCTATACAAAGCCCTTTATTCCCTGGGAGATCATTTGCGTTATCGAGAAAGAAACAAGAAGCGAAGCAATGGCTTTGGAGAAGAAATTAAAGAATTTGAACAGAGAAAGATTGTTGAAGTTTATTGAGAAATACAGAAATTGAATTGGGGGTACGAATCTTCCGACGAGGCGGAGCCTGTCGGAATGGCGACATTTATCGTCGGCACCTCTCTCTCCGCAAAATGCCCGTTTGAAAGCGGGCATTTCATTTCGAGCCATGTCTTTCTTTGTTTATATACTTTACTCAGAAAAATTTGACAAATACTACATTGGACAGACGCAGGATGTAGATTCCCGCCTTGACAAGCACAATAATAAATTGGAGCAATTTACAAGCGCTTATGCCCCCTGGACTATTCAATGCGTATTAGAAAAGGAGACCAGGAGCGAAGCAATGGTTTTGGAGAAAAAACTGAAAAACCTAAACATAGATAGATTATTGAAGTTTATTGAAAAATATAGTAATTATCCGGAGTTCGAATCTCCCGACGAGGCTTAGCCTGTCGGGATGGCGACATTTATCGTCGGCATTCCGATGAAGCTACGCTTGTCGGAATGCCGACACTTGTCGTCGGCACCTCTCTCTCCGCAAAACAATGGAATGGCCGAAAGGCCATTTTCTATTTCCAATGTGGTTAGTTCGCTATTCGCAAATCTGTAGGCTCCAATTTTTCAATTTGAATATCTCTCATCAGCATCAGATACTTTTTTCTTCGCCGCGCCAGCAGATGGTAAATTGGAAAAATCTTGTGTTCATCAATAAGATGTAATAATCTTCCTTTGAGGTTGACTTTTTCAAAGCTTGAATTAATAGTTGTTGCAGCGTAGCTATTATTCAAAATAAATGGATAAACAATTCTGATTCCATTTAAGAATTCTCTTTGATAAAACTTTTCCCAATCATCCGGAACATTCGAAATTGGGGTTAAGCCTGTTGCTAATTTCTTCGCAGTTTCAAAGCTGAGAATATATCCTGCGGTGGAACCCAATCCCTTTAATTTGTTGACCTGGTACAATTTGTACTTTTGCTTCTCATCAACATTATCTGACATGGAAACATGAATGGGAGACTTTGATTGATAAAAGAGCATGATAACTTCATCAGGTTTCAATTTATTTTCGAGAGTGGGCAATAATAAACTCAAATCCTTATCAATTATCATGTCATCTTCCAGTATCAATGCCTTTTGAACTCCATCTGTTACAATTTTTTGGTAGAGAAAATAATGTGATAATGTACAACCAGCCATTCCTAAAGAATAGTAGTCTGGCTTATTACGGAAGAATTCCATATCATAATACTTTTCAATTTCAGCCGAGGTTAAATCTCTTCCATTCACTGCATCAAAAATTTCATAGTCAAGATTCAGCCTTTTCAGTTGGCTTTCCATTATTTTCCTTCTACCTGCTGAATCTTTGAGATTGACAACGTAGATTTTCATATTATTTACAAAGTTTTTTGATTTACAAAGGCAGCTTTATAATGAAGCAAATGTTTTATATAACATTCTTACAGACGAAAAACACTTACAAATAGCATATAACATTGAGTCACTTGACTATTCAGGTTCACTCCACTTAGCGATTCTTCTTTAATAAGATCCCAACGTACTTGTTATGGTGCTCAATAATAACAGGCTGCATTGAAATACTTTGACAGAATTCCTGAAAGGCTATATTATCGTTGATATCATCTATCATCATAATGCCATTGGGCCTTAGTGCATCCCACAGAAGCGGGGTAGCCCATGTTCTTCCAGTGTAGCTCTTATCACTATCATAATGACAAAAATCAAGCTTACCATCAAATTTCTTCAACGCAATTGGTATGCCCTTAATATCCGGTAGTCTCTGCAAGGTCCATTTGTTTTTCAAGCTATCCGGCACCACAATTCCAACAAAATCTTCGTTGTTTTCATTTACATAGGGCATATCATTACTTATCAGTTTGGAGCCTTCTATTTCATCAAGTGCAAGCAGAATTGCCAAAGATGACCAGCCATAAGCAACGCCGGTTTCCAGACAGTTTTTAGGTTTATAGTATTTAACAAGATGGTAAATTAATGACAAGGCGCCTTCGCCACCCATTTTTACAGGAGACTTTTCTGCCTGAACCATTGCCTGGTTCATCATATCAGGAAACAGATGTTTTAGCAAAGGCAGGTTGTTGCTTCCTGTGAGAGTTTTGATTGCTTCTTCCTGGCTGACAGAATTTTGAATACACCACTCAGTTGCTCTTTCCCTGGTATGTTCTTTCAGTTTGTTGCCTTTGCGTTTCAGAATCTGAAATACCTGGGGATAATACTTGGGCCTGGTAAGGAACCAGATGATAGTTTTGAATTTCGGCATAGGAATCAGGAAATATTGTTTTGAATCGCCTGCGAATAAAGATTTTTAAGTTGTTGAATATAGTTATTATACTTGTAATGCTCCTCAACCAACTGCAGGCTTCTCTGTGCAAGTGCATCTAATTTGTCCGGATGAGCGATCATCGAATTAAGTTTTTCTACAAAATCACTTTCATTATTCAAATCATAATACAATGCACCATCCTGGCATTGCTCTCTGAAAGAAGGAATATCTGAAAGAAGAAGAGGAATCCCACTTGCCATTGCTTCAAGAACGGAGAGGCTTAACCCTTCGTATAAAGAAGATGAAACATACAAGTCATATTCCCGGAGTACTTCATTAATATTCCTATGAATTCCCATGAGTTTGATTTGGTTTGTTCTTCCATTAATCAATTGTTCGAGTTGAGGCTTTAAATGGCCTTCACCAAAAATATGCAACTCTATACCCGGGTTGGCAATAGCTGAAAATGCTTTAATAATGAATTCAAAATTCTTCTGGTATGAAAGTGACCCAACACTGATGATTTTCCTAATTCTTTCCGGTCCTTTTGTTTGCTGCTTCCCGGTAAATTTTGATGTATCGACAAAATTGTACAAAATAGATGAAGACTGAACTTTCACATTGAGAAATTCAAGGTAATCTTTCTCAACAGAACGAGCTACAAAAATAACATGAGAACGCCTGAATGCGAGGCTGTTCTTTTCAAGAAATTGAATATACCGTTTTTTGAATTCAAGATTATATTTTACTGAGTTTTGAATCGAAGTAAACAATGGAATACTCCCGGGCGATGCATACCTCGCAATAATGTTGGAGAAGGTTAGCTGGGAGTGTACAATTGAAGGTTTTAATCTTTTAATCAGCCGTCTTAATTTATAAATAGCTTTAGGCAGGTTGTAAATACCAGGAGCATTCAGGGAAATAATTTCTTTGGCTTTAACTTCGTCTCCAAATTCATTCGATCCGGAAAGAACAACGACGTAGTTGTCGAACTCCTGTAATGATGGAAGGGTCTGAACCAGGATATTTTCTGCGCCTCCCCTTCCAAGATTATTGATCAGATGAATGATTTTAGGTTTCATTGGTCACACCTGCTTTTGAAAAGGAGAAAAAATAGTTTTTATCAGGGAATGAGTCTTAAAGTAATATGGATTCAGATTGCCTGCCAGTTTTAGTCTGAAACCACATTGAGTACCCAGGGAGATCAATTTCTGTACTACAGAACTTGCAGCATGATACTTTGCCACATAACGAAATGCATCATCAGAAATCCTTTCTCTTTCTTGTTTGTTGCGAAGCAAATGAAGTATATCCTTGAATGCTATTCCCTTTGGAATTGAAGCGGTTGCTATATTTTTTCCCAGTGAAAAATTTCTGCTTTCGGAAAACCACCTGTATGTATAATCCTCTGGGAAAGGGTTACTGGAAAAGTCCATCAATATTGTTGGAATTCCAATAGAAGCGGCATGGAGTGCGGTAGTTCCCATTCCGAAATGCAGGTCTGCATGTTCAATCAGGAATGGCCTGATCTCAGAAGGCAAAAGGTTTTCAGACACCTTAAAGGTTAACTGTGTATCCTGATAGGATTCAATATGAATATAATTCCTGAAGGATGCAACATTATCTACAGCTATATGGAATTCAACAGCTTCATTTGTCAATGCACAATCTTCAATTATTTTTCTTAAAGGGTACATTTTCCAATCTACAGCTCTACCGATATAGGTTATACGAATTACACCTTCATTCAGTTCCTTTGCCGAATTTAAAAAAACATTCGAACGTTCATCTTCTATTGGGACAGGTAAATACTCAGGGGTTGATATCTTGATCCCAAATTCTCTTTCCAAATTCAATGGCCCCGTATCGTCCATAAAGGCCAGGCCCCTGGCATCGATGAGTTTTCTGATTAATTTCTTACCAAGAAACGGCAGTTTGATTCCAAATCTGTAATCACTTATCCGGCAGATATAATCATTAATGTCATAATAGATTACTTTAGGATTGATATCAAAGAGAGCCTTCAGTGATTCATAAAAACGTGGTATTACCAAAACATCAGAACTTCTTATAAAATTTCCTGCATTCTTCCTGTTAAGTTCAGCTCTTTCAATAATTGTAATTTCAATTCCTGATTTCTTTAATTCTTTTGCTATCAGGCCATTCTTGTAGTTAATCAAAATCACCTCATGGCCTATCCGGTGCAATTCCTTGATCAGGGTCATGATAAGCGTAGTATAGCCACCCTTCAAATCATAATACTCTGAATAAAAACAAAATCGCATAAATTTAAATTTCACTCCTTCCTGAATATTTACCGGCTACCATTTTTTAATAAATTATTTAACCTACCCTTTCTTTCTAAAACAAATTCCAGTACTATTATGTTCAAAATCTCTTTACACAAAAATATGATAATACTACAAAGGCCATGTTATCTCATACCTACACTCATCGTACTCTTGTTATTGGGGAAAGAATTTTTTTTGCTATTAAGTGCAATTTGAAAAAATATGGGTAAAAATTCTTCGCTGACTTCAATCTGAACTTGCATTGTTCTCCAAATAGAATCAATTTCGCTACAACGGCACTTAATGAATGATAGTTGGTAACATATTGAAATGAATCTGAAGATAATTTTTCTCTTTCTGATCTGGTACGGGCTAACGAAAGAACATCTTTGAGCTCTATTCCTTTTGGAATAGGGACCTTTTCTATATTTTTTCCTAACGAAAAATGTTTGGATTCATGGAGCCATCTGTAAGAGTAATCTCCAGGGAAGTGCTTAGTAGAATAGTCCATCAAAATTGTTGGTATTCCAATTGCAGCACCATGCAAAGCAGCAGTACCCATCCCAAAATTCAGGTCAGCATGCTTGATAAGGAAAGGTTTGATCTCTGAAGGTCGAAGGTTCTCATAGATCTTGAAGGTCAGCCGTGAATCCTGGTATTCATTAATGTCGATAAATTTCTTGAATGAGGATATGCTGTCAACAACTATATGAAAAGTGATAGATTCATTGGCCTCTGTTGCATCTTCGATAATCTTTTTTAAGGGGTACATTTTCCAATCTACGGCCCTGCCTATGTAGGTAAGGTTTACATTCTTATCCAAATCCCTGCTCTCTTCCACATAAATGTTCTTCTCTTCATCAGGCACCGGGATTGGCAAGAACCTTGGGTTATCGATCATTATTCCATATTCTCTTTTCAGGCTTTCAGGCCCTGTATCGTCCATAAAAATCAAACTGTCTGAAGCTAAGAGTTTTCGTAAAAACATTTTGCCAAGAAACGGAAGTTTAATGCCCCTGTAGTCACTGATACGGCATATAAAATCAGCAATGTCATAGTAAATAATCCTGGGGTTACCTTTGAAAAGAAACCTCATATCTCCACAGAAAGCTGTGATAATAAGAATATCTGAACTTCTGATATAGCTTCCGGCATTTCCTTTGTTCAGATCAGTTATTTCAATGATTTCGATTTTAATACCTGACAGGCTTAACTCTCCTGCAATTAAACCATCCTTGTAATTGATGAGCACTACTTCCTGCCCGTGGTAGTGCAATCCCTTGATGAGATTAATAATGAGGGTTATGTGTCCTCCCTTGAAATCCTTTAATTCGTCATAAAAACAAAATCGCATACTATTATTTTTTACTTCTGTTCAGGAATCGCCATACTACTCCTTCCATCACAATCCAATAAATCAAATAATTCAGTGCGAATGCATAGGTAGCCCCAATTACGCCATACCTGTTTATAAAAAAATACGACAATAGAACAAATGAAGAAGCAAATAGAATTTCTGTAATAATATATGTCCGTGTCATCGCCTTGGCCAGCATGATAAATGCCAAGAGCCAACTTCCAATTTTCAGGAAATCACCAACCAGTTGAAAAGCAAATAATTTTTCCATACCCATGAAATCAGGAGTAAACAAGATGTGAATTATTACATCCCTGAACAGCCATATCGTTAGGGACAGCAGGCCCACCACTGGTAGAATCATTTTGTATCCATAACGTATCTCCTTTCTGATTTCTTGTTCGCCTTTTAATTCTGATAATCGTGGCATATAATAAACAACCAGGACAGAGATAACAAAACCAAGATAATAGTCGGAGATCCTGGTAACTGCCTGCCAATACCCGGCATCCTGAAGTGAAACGGAATTAATAATCTTATTTCTGATGAGAATTTGCACAGTTGGTAATACAATACCACTTACAACCGCCATAATAGAAAATGCCAGGAGTTTCTTTAGAATATCCTTGTCAAACACTTTGAAGTTCACCCTCCATCTAATTCCCAATTTTCTAAACATGATGAAGTTAATAACCATAATAATGATCCCTACTATTGAACTGTTGACCAAAACCCCCACCAATCCCAGGTAATATGCGCTAATGAGCATTGAAATCATTCCAGTGAGAGAATTAATTATGTTGATAATAGTAAACTGTCTGATTTTTTTCAATCCATTCAAAATGGCTGAGAAAATAAGATTCATGGATATGGCAGTAATACAAAATCCAAAAACGAGATAAACTACCCAATATTGACTTGTTTTGAATGCCGCAATTGATAACAAACTACTGCAGGCCATTGTGAATAAAGATACAAGTACGGAAGCTGTTATTACCATAAGGAATGCAGTACTAATCACCTTTTGCTGCAATTCTTTTTCATCTTTGTATTGTGCCAGGTACTTGATGACTCCACTTGCGATAGCTCCGGTACCTAACGTTGCGAGTAAAGAAGTAGTATTTGCAAACTGCCCGTAATAGGCCATGCCTTCAGGGCCAATCTTCATTGCCACTACCTTGGTGACGACAAATCCGGATAGAAATGATACACCTGTGGAAATGGAAGTGTAAAAGCTGGTTTTGATAAGGTTCACAAACGTTGGGGGATAGAATACTTAAAAATAGCTTTTTATTATTTCAGCAATAAAATAAATTTCACTTTCCTTCATTCCCGGCCACAGCGGCAAACTTAAACAAGTGCCGGCTATTTCTTCCGCAAGTGGGAAATCTCCTTTCTTAAATCCCAAATGCTGATAGGCTTTTTGTAAGTGTGGTGGAATCGGATAATGAATGAGTGTGCCGATCTCATTTTCACCAAGATACTTTTGAAGAGCATCCCTGTATTTGGTACGCACTATATAGATGTGATAAACATGAGAGGCATTGTTAGCAACAGATGGAAGTATGAGGTCTCCCACATTCTTCAACGCATCATTATACCACCCGGCTAATTTTTGCCGCTCTTTAGTCCACTCATCCAGGTGCTTGAGTTTTACTGATAAAAATCCAGCCTGGCATTCATCCAAACGCATGTTGAACCCTATCTCTTCATTGTAGTATTTCTTTTCAGAACCATAATTACGGAGCATACTCACTTTACGTGCAAGTTCTGCATCATTAGTCGTTACGGCTCCGGCATCGCCCAATGCGCCTAAATTCTTTCCCGGATAAAAACTGGTTCCATTGACATGTCCAAAACTTCCTGTCAGTCTTCCATTATACATTGCTCCCTGTGACTGTGCATTATCTTCAATAACATACAGTCCGTGCTTTTGCGCGATATTCATAATGGCATCCATCTCACACGCTTGCCCGTAGAGATGTACAGGCATGATAGCCTTTGATTTGGAAGTAATAGCAGTTTCAATATTTGCCGGATGGATATTATAGGTATGGATATTCGGTTCCACAAATACAGGTGTAGCACCCACATAAGAAGCCGCCAGAGCCGTTGCTATATAAGTATTGGATGGAACGATTACTTCATCGCCTTTACCAATATTCAATGCTTTTAGCGACAGGTGCAATGCATCCAATCCATTGCTTACCCCGATACAATGGCCAACCTCGTTGTATGTTGCAAACTCTTTTTCGAACGCTTTTACACGATCACCAAGAACGTACCATTGGCTGTCGAAAAAGGATTCGAAGGAATCAATCATCTCTTTCCTGATTGTCTTATTTTGGTATTCAAAGGATAAGTAAGGGATTTTCATCAGTTCAATATTTAATTTGCTTTGCCGGATTGCCAGCCCAAACAGTGTGGGGTGGAATATCTTTCAGAACTACGCTGCCTGCGCCTATCATTGCATCTTCGCCAATTGTAATTCCGGGAAGGATAGTGGCATTGGCTCCTATTGAGGCTCCTTTGCAGATCTTAGTTCTGAGAAATTCTTTGGGATATTGTTTGGAGCGGGGCTTTATATCATTAGTAAATGTTACGTTGGGCCCGATAAAAACGTTATCCTCTACTGTTATGCCATCCCATACCTGGACGCCCGGTTTAATAGTTACATTATTCCCAATGAAGACATCGTTTTCAATAAATACATGGCAATTGATATTGCAGTTTCTGCCTATCACTGCATTCTTCAGAATAATACTGAATTGCCAGACAGTAGTACCTTCTCCAATATTTTCAGCCTGAACATCGGCAAGTGGATGAATCATTTTTCGACTATAAATTTTTTATATTTTTCATACTCCCTGATATAATCTCCCTCATCAAAATTATGCGATGCAAGTACCAGGCAAATAGACCCTGACGAAAAGTTCACCTCAGAAGCCCATATCCCCGGAGGAATGTGTAATCCGATATATGGTCTGTTGAGTTGCACCAGCCTCTGTACTTTTCCGTCATTCAGCAATACTTCAAAAGCACCACTTGCAGCGATCAAAAACTGGTGGCAGTTTTTGTGTGCATGAGCGCCCCTGTCTTCGCCACCCGGTACGTCGTACAAATAAAAAACTCTTTTGACGTCAAAGGGAATCTCGTTGTTGTTATTGACGAAGGTGATATTACCATTCCTGTCCCCAACTTTTGGGAGATATATGAGGTTGCAATCGAATACAGTTGGCATGCTCATGAATTCATTTTTACAAATTCACTAAAATCCCTGACATACTCACCAGCATCAAATTTTTGACTGGAGATATGCAGGCTCAGGCTGTTGGTAGAAAAATTTTCCATGTGCCGCCAGGTGCCCGGTGGCAGGTACAACCCATAATAGGAGCGGTTCATTGGAAATTTATTTTGATTCCCGTTTTTATCAGTTATTACTACGTCAAAGCTTCCACTCAAGGCGATGATGAGTTCTTGCTGGTTGTGATAAGCATGCCCACCGCGCAATTCTCCACCCGGCACATCATAGGTCCAGAAAACTCTTTTAATTTCGAACGGTAAAATTTTACTATACTCCATGAAAGTAAGATTACCCCTTGGGTCAAGGATTTTAGGAAGGTCGATGATGTAAGGTAGTTCCATCTAATAAATTGTAAACTCCGGCAAAAATAACTGTAATGTGAATAGCAAAGTAAACCCTTTCAAATTCTCTCTACACAGTGAACAAACGGAGAGAATTGTTTAAATATTACTTTTGAAGGCATCATATTTTGAAATGAACCTATCGTATAATAAAATCGGATATGTACCTTATCTGCCAGATCTGAGTCAGCCGGGAGACAGAAGAAGATTCCCATATTTTGCCAAAAGAAAAAATATCGAATTCGAAGTAGCCCTTCCGGGCAGAAATTATGATATCATTCTATTGACTGCACCATCTGACCTCAGCCTTTGGATGGAATACAAGAAAAAAAATCCGCAAACAAAATTCTTGTTTGAAATGGTGGACAGTTTAGTATTTCATCCGGGGTTATACTCAAAACTATTCAAAGGAGTGGGCAGATATCTTATTAAGAAGGAATCTTCGTTACACTTCAACTACACCAAACTCTTGCTGGAATGGATCAAGGTGGCTGATGTTGTGATATGCAGCAATACGGTACTACGGAATTATGTATTGGCATTGAACAGGAATGCCATTGTAAGCCCTGACTACCTGGAGTCTGAGTATGCGATATCGAAATCGGATTACAACATCAGTGGTAAAATGAAAATCGTATGGGAAGGCCTGGGAGTTGTACTACCACATTTTCTTGCATACAAAAAATTATTTGAAAGCATCAATGATTTTTGTGAATTGCATGTCATCACAAACAGTACTTACCCGGTACTGCCAAAGGTGTGGTACCGCCATGTAAATAAATTTTTGGACAAACTTCCAATCAGTACGCATTACCATTTATGGGCCAGTGATACCCACAACAAAATACTTGCAAATGGTGATTGTGCGATCATCCCCCTCGACAAGAACAATCAATTTGGATGGAATAAACCGGCTAACAAATTAGTATCATTCTGGTTTGCCGGATTGCCAACCATCGTATCTGCAACTCCGGCATACAAAGAAATAATGCAGCAAGCAGGCTCTGATTTGTTGTGTGATAATATCGGAGAATGGATTCAAAAATTAAAATGGCTTTATAACCTTTCTGCCGATGAAAGAAAATCCTTAGCACTCAGAAATCTTTCCTTTGTGAAAGAAAATTATTCTGATCAGAAGTTAGATGAAGTGTGGGAGTCTGTGTTCAGGATGATTTAGCAGAATTAGATTTTGGTTTCCATCGTAAAAACATGCTATATCCTTTCCAAATGTTGGTCACTTCTTTTAACTGCCCTTTGAGCAAGTAATACACTGTTCTTGAAAATGGCTCAATACAAAAAGTTGCAATACCGGTTACAATTTTTCCAAATACAGTAAAATGTTTGTTCGCATATTTCATCCTGCTTGTAAGGCTAAGGTACAGGCGGAAATCTGTAACAGATGCGGTGGTGCCTTTTCCAATATGGAAGGTTTGAATCTCAGAATTGAAAAATGTTTTTCCACCGGATAAAAACAATCGCCTGGAAAAATCAAGCTCTTCATAATAAACAAAGAAGCGTTCGTCGAAAAGTCCGATTCGTTCGAATGTTTCTTTACGGATCAGCATAAATGCTCCCATCACCTGGTTTACATACCTGCTGGATTGATGATCCCAGTCCATCATGATGAGAGCAGGCGTAAATACTTTTGGAAACAACATGGAAAGTCCTACGGCATCATAAAGGAAGTGCAAGGGAGTAGGGAACCTTGAACAACTGGGTGCTACCCGGTTATCTTCATAAAGCAACTGGCAACCCATAATATTTACTTCAGCCAGCTTTTGCATAGACTCGTATCCTTTCATTAGTGCATCGGGTAATAACCTCGTGTCTGGATTCAGCAATAATATGTAAGGAGCGTTGCACATCCGGAATCCCTGGTTACAAGCGGCAGCAAATCCTTTGTTAACCGTGTTTTTAATGATGTGAATTCTTTCGTTGGGAATTATTTTCTCCAGGCTTCCATCATTAGAAAAATTATCAACAACAATCAAACTATGTACTAAGCTTTCATTATTACTCTGAAAAATCGAATCAATACAATCTCGCAAGAGATATCCGCTGTTCCAATTCACAATTACAATGTCTATTATCTTTTGCATGAAATACTACAGATTGTATATATGATAAGGCTTAATAAGGGTACCCATGAAGATATTGGAATAGAAATAAACTGCGGCAATCAATACTACAAACCAGATATTAAATTTCTTGAATGGCAGGTATCGTACCAGGTAAGGGAACAGGAATATGGTAGCAACTGTGAATAATTCACTCACCCTGAAAGCAAAGAGAGAATCAGGTGAAAAGAATGAAAACAAAAACATTCCCACAATATTAAATTTCAGGAACGTGCCGAGCACCTTATCTTTTATCAGGTCGGCCCTGGGAATAATGATGAGGAGATATGCTGTAATAAGAAGGTTTAGCAGGAAAAGAGGATTGAAGATGTTGGCAGGCTCACCGAGGTTGAACTGAAGATTATTTGAATAGGTGTCTGCCCTGTCATTAAATGTTGAAACGAGTTTAAAAAGGTTGAACATCCGAATTTTCAACAACCCTACCGGCAACGTAGCGATCATTATCAATGCAAACCAGAAATGGCTGAAATGCTCTCTCCTGAGAAGAAAGGTAGCCAGAAAGATCAAAGCAGAATAATGAAACATTGTGGCTGCAATAATCCCCAGGATGAATTGTACATTTTGCCTTTTGAGGTAATACTGAAATGAAAACAAATAAATCGAAATTGCAACGCCTATTCTCACCTGCGTCATTTCGTGAAGAAAGAAAAAATTGCTGTAATAAACGAGCAGTACCAGATAAGGATTGAAAGAATATTTCAGGATAGCAACAGCTTTCAAAAAGATCGCAATGATTGCGAAGAATATCATGAGGCCCAGTGTATAAAATACCGGGAACAACCACTTAAACAAAACAATCGTCCAATAGAAGCCAGGCTCATAAAGCGCCTTGAAATCATTACCTGTTACGCCTACAGGCTGGCCCACATAATCAAAAGCAAATTGATACAAGGCATAATCCCTGGGTACATCAGGCGCTCTCAGGCCGGCAAAGATTGCAAGAAACGCCATGAGCGCATAGAACGGCCATTTTAATTTATTGCTGCCCAATTCGTACTCTACAGCAAAAAAGGAAATCAATAGGAATATGGCTACATAAATGATCAACTTTCAGAAGTTTTTTTTGATTCATCCTTTTCCAAAATATACTGCAAAAGTTTCTTCCCCGAAGACTCCCATGACAATGCAGATAAATCTTTCAGTGCGCATCTAACATTCTCTGAGCAGCGCTGTTGATTATGGATGGCATCTCTGATCCTATTCAACAGGTCTCCGGCATCATTCATTTTTACAACAAATGCATTCGTTTCATTCACAAGATAATAATGTGTGGAAACCACTGGCACACCACATGCCATAGCCTCCACTACGGGATAATGAAAAGCTCCCGGATGAATATTTCCGGCACAAATATATAAGTCAAGTGATCTGTAATAGGCCGCCAGTTCAGCATCGCTATTGGGCACCACGGCAACAGCGCCGGGAATTTTATCAGTAATATCCTGAGGGCAAAAGGCAATCCTGAATTCAAGATTAGCAAACTCTTTGGCGAGCGTCTGAAAGACATCGAAAATAATATCTGAACCCTTATATACTTCTGGCCGGCCTACAGTACCGATAATTAATTTTTCTTTCTGAGGCTTGACTCCTGTTTCCGGATGAAATATTTTGAAATCGATCCCCGGAAGCAGCACTCTGGAAGAATGCAACTTCTTGAAATTTTCAAAAACCGGTGCATTCACTATGGTATAAAACCTGAGGTCATAAGCTCTTTCAGCTATCTTACCCAATAAAAAATTCTTGATGCCGCCCATCCTGAAGTAATAGTCCGGCTCATAGGCTTGCGAATAGTAAACCACCATTTTTCGCATTGAGGAAGGTGTGAAATACGCCACCAAAGGGCTTGAGACAAACACTACATCATACGCACGGCCAGCATCCAGGACCTTGTACCCCTTTCGCAAGGAACTAATATGCTTCAAAAAACTACCCGCTTTCAGGCCAGGATGCAAATGTCTTTTACTTTTGGTGTCAAACCATGCTATTTCAGCTTTAGTGGGGAAATATGGTTTGCTGCTGTAATAAGAAGAAAGAAATGTAACGCTGTTTCCCAACTCTATTAATTCATCTGCAAGTTTTGACAGCACCCTGTATCCACCCGATTTCCCAAATCCTAAAACAGGAATTAATATTTTCATTTTTCTCCTTGCTTATGAGGATTACGATTTTCTTGCACTGATGTAATAAACCCTTTTCAGCCAAAGAATGATAAAGAATACCAGGCATCCAACAGCGGCAAAGACTACAGCAGTCAATAACTTCCCTCTTTTAATTTTCTCCATTGGATAACCGGATTCATCTATAATCTGCATTAATGGCATGGAATTCAGATATTGAAACCTTGCCATCTCCAGGTTCTTAAATATTTCCGCATAAGCGCCACCGTAAACCTGTATGTTGGTTTGCTGTTTGGTGACAGGCACCTGGGCTTTGGAAAATGCAGGGTTGAGGTTTACATCCTGCACATTGGCTTTTCCGGCGATGCTGGCATTCAGGTTCCCCCTTATTTCAGCAGCCCTCTGCTCCAATATATCCAATGTTTGCCTGCTTTTCTTTGTCCGCAATTCTGAATAGAACTTATTAGACTGGGCAATCAATTCATCAGTAAATTTTTTTGTAAACTCTTCTGATGGAGAGGTGACCTCCAGCAGATAAATGCTCATCCGCTTGTCTGGCCGTTCAACATTGATCAGGCTTGTGGACATATCCAGATAAACCTTTTTCAATAAACTATCCTGTGAGTAAGTTAGTTTTTCTCTTACTGTGTTCACCGGGAAGTGCAGGCCTTTGTTATATCCATTCTTAAAATATTTCTGGTCATTCAGATATTTTTCGATGTAAGTGAATCGGGTACCCGAAAAGGTTTGGGGTGTCAGCAATACGCTCTCTATTATCCTTCTACTCTTAAGAATATTCAGAATATTATCACCATTAAAGACATCTGAGTTTTGATTCATACTGAATCCAAGTTCAGATGCAAGGCTGATAATATTACTGCTTCCGCTACTGCCATCATCCAGGGCAAATGTTAAATGGCTCTTGTATCTTATGGTACTATATTTTGCAAAAAAGTAACCTGCGGCTCCGGCGATAATTCCAATGATAAAGAATGCCCACCAAAACCTTATTGATTTCTTCAATAAATAATTTATATCTAATATCGTTTCGAGTCTTTGCAACTTAGAAGGATTAGAAGTTTCCATAGATGAAAGAAAGAATCAGGTTAATTATTTTGATACATTGATTATGACATTGCTCACAATTCCAAGTGCTGAAACTATGAGTGCCCACTCAGCAGCTCCAATTTTGGTTCTGTTTGATTTTTCCTTTTTTGGAACGAAAATCTCTGACCTTGGTTTTACAATCGGGTAGGATTTGAAAAAGAGAAAATGCTTCACTGAGTTAACACTGCCATCAGGTTGAATGACAAGTGCTCCACTCTTTCGTGCACCAGGCATAAAGTTCCCTGCCTGTTGTACATAATATTTCAGGGTTTTGCCTTTCTGGAAGCTTACAATTGTTGGGAAATACACTTCACCCGACACTTTTACGAGGTTCGAACTTCTTGAAATGGTTAAAATATCTCCATCTTCAAGTGCCAGATTTTCGGAACTATTAGGATTCGAAAGTGCTCTTTTCAAATCAATACTGATCAGATCAAAAGACTTATACAATTCATTCTGAAGGTTTGGATTTTTACTCAGGCTATCTTCTGTCAGACCAAAAATACGAGTGAATAAATCTTTACGTTCCTGCAGTGTCAGGGAAGATTTGCTCATCCTGCGCAAGGTGAGTGAAGTACTATCTGCTGATGCCCTGAACCCTCCGGACCGCTCTATGATATCACTGATCTTTGTCTGGCTTTGTTGAAGCGTGTATCTGCCGGGGCTCATTACTTCTCCCTGTATCAATATGGTTCTTTGGCTTGAGTATCCGGGCTTTTCCTTTACCAAAATAATATCATGAGGTTGTAGTGTGTAATCTTCAGAGCCTGTAGCCAGAAGATTTACATATATGACCTCACTTTCCCTGTGATTGAGTTTAGAAACATTCACATTCTGAATCCGCCTCGATATTTCAATATTGGAAGAATCTCCGGCATCGGTAATACCTCCTGAGAACGTAAGTACATCTTTCAGGGTAAGGTTTTTTCTCCATAAAACTGTAGCAGGCCTCCTTACATTCCCCTGTATCAATACAGAATTCCCGTCTTCAAAGGCAAACAAAGTACTCACCACCAGGGAATCATTTCTTTCTAACAGGACAACTTTGTTATAATTCAAAACTGAATCAAGATTGACGGATTCCATTGCCGGCAATTTATTGGGCTGGTAGCGATATATCAATGCACGATGTAAATAAGCATCAGATGTAAGGCCACCGGCTTTTTCAATCAAGTTCTTGACAGTGAGCCCTGGGGTCAATTGATATGGGCCGGATCTTTGTACAGCCCCGGTCACATAAATCCGGTTCCCAAATTCATCCTGTAATCTCCCAACTGTGTACTCATCGCTCCCTTTTATCTGGAATCTGGAAAATTGCGCCGATGATAAATCTATTATTTTCCTGGTAGAATCAGTAACTCGGGATACAGTTACATTACCCCTGTAAGCCACATCTGTAAATCCTCCACAATATTTGAGCAAGTCTGAAAATGTTTCATCATTCAGCATTTCAAATTTTCCATTCCTTTTCACGTTTCCTGAAATAGACACCCTGTTATTGTAATACGGAATCCGGATTACATCACCTTCCTGCAACAGGATATTGTCTTTTTGATTCCCATCAATCAAAAAATCGTACAGGTCTGCCTTGCGCTTTTCTTTACCCCTGATTACTTCTATCTCACGGAAACTGCCCATGTCAGAAGGCCCGCCACACAGATACAATGCATTGTACAGCGTAGTAAGGGAAGATACTGTGTAAGTTCCCGGTTTCCTCGCCTGGCCAATTATCATAACCCTGACACTTCTGATCTTTCCAAGAGTAACCTGCACTTTTGTTTGGCCTGATTTGATAGCAGTATAAATCGTTGATCCCAACTTATTCCTGATCTTCTCAGTCGCCTGCTCAATTGTGAGTCCGCTTACGAGTATCGGCCCTACATTAGCAATATAAACTTCACCCAATTCATTTACAGTAAGCACGTACCTTTTCTCGCTGTACCCGTAAACTGAAACTACCAGTTCATCATCGGGCCCCAGCATATAATTAGGCGGGGGAGGAATCCTCAGGTTAGGTTCAAAAGCAAGGCTGTTGGTTGTAAATAATTCACTTCCAAAAATAGAAGGATCAATAGGCTGGGATGACAGGGAAACATCCCCTCCTGAAGTATGAATTGAGCGGGATTGTTTGTTTGAAATTTCCGTTCCAGTGCTTTGCAAGGGACTATTGTCCAGGGCTATTGAACTTAGCCTTTCTCTTAGTAACATGGCTTCTGCATCCGGTAACCCTTTTTGGATTGCTGCCTGAATTACCTGGTTTTGAGTTATACCTTCCTTTAATGCTTTTTGGTAGTAGGACAATAGATCCTGGTCACTTATGGAAGATATTTTAACCATGCTCAGGTCAGGCAAAGAAAGCAAGTCAGTCTGTGCTTCTGAATTTAGGTGGGCACAAATAAAAAATCCGAAAAAAAAGAAAATTGAAAACCCTTTCTTAATTACTGATGTCATAGAAGTTTTTAAATCTGATATTAAGGGATTTGCAGCCAGAGTGCGAAGATAATCATAAATTCTGCACAGGATTTTTCCCTTGTCCAACTGCTTATACTAAGGTCACGTACATTTGAAGTTCATGAGTAAATTTTCTTATCTGATTGGGTTGGTACTGTTATGCAACATGAATTTAACTGCCCAATCCGGTTATCCAAAAAAAATCGTCCAGTTTGGCTGGGATTATCCTACTATTTCTTACATAAAAGAACATATCAAAGACATGGAGAAAAGGCCTTTTGATGGAGTAGCCTATTCCTTTGACTTCAAGATATATGATCTGTTTGATACTACCCTATATCCCGAAAAAATATTTCAATTTGACGATTTAAAAAATCTCAGGTGGAAAAAATTTACAGCTAATTTCATCAGAGTGAGAGCCCAGAGCCTGACCGGCGCCAATTGGATGAACGATCATGCATGGGAAAATATAGTAATGAATGTAAGGAATATTTCGAAGGCACTGGAAGTCTCAGGTGCCAATGGGATATTCTTTGATCCTGAATATTATTATCATCATTTGCCAGAGAAAAACCCCTGGATTTATAATAAAGATATTTATCAGGGCATGACGTATGAGGAAGTGGGTAACTATGTGCGAAAAAGAGGAGTACAATTCATTTATGCTTTAGAGTATTATAAACCTGACCCTGAACTTCTTTGCTTTTATCTGATGAGCCTCGTAACGCTACAGGCCAGGCAGAAACCAATTTCGCAAACTGGTATGGCGTTGTATCCCTTTTTTGTGGAAGGAATGATCGCGGGAAAAAACGTGCATACAAATATTATCGATGGTAATGAATTAGCCTTTAGTTACAATAGTGAACGGCAATATGCATTTTCAGGAGAAGAAATCCGTAAATGGGGCGTGGATATGATGCCAGACAGCCTCAAAGAAGTATATCATCAAACTTCCATAGCCCAGCCGGTTTTTTTTGACCTTGTCTATGGCACCTTCCCTCAATACAATAAGGGCTATACGAAAAATCAGAAGAATAACTGGCTTGCTTTTGATTTGTACTATGCATGTAAGGTTTCTGATAAATATGTATGGTTTTACAATAGCAAGATAGACTGGTGGCGCAAAGAAAATAAAGAACTGGAAGGGGTCATCAATAAGGTTAGAACCAGATTGCGGAATGAATTCAATCTGGCTGGAGATTCTGTGGCAGGCCAATCTTCGGTAATTGATTATCTGACCGGGAACAAAATTGGTGAAAGTCAGTTTAGGTATAGTTTCAACAGTTTATCAAATACAATCAATGTGGATTTTAGTACAGATGATATCACAGATTTTTTTATATTTAAAAATTCCAGAATGATTACAACTGTGAAAAATCCCGGCAGAAAACTGAATATGGTTTTGGGTGGGCAATTCAAAAAAGAGAATCTCATCCTCATTTCAAAAAATAAAAGCCATCAATATTCGTTTTCATTTGTCGATTAGAAACAATGAAATCACAACTTACGATAATTATCACGTTACTTATTTCATCATTAGCCTTTTCCTGCAGGAAGGATACTGTGCAGCAACCGGTAGTAAAGGAGCAGATATTTCTTATTGAGAGTTTCAGGAAGCCAGGCATGAGCGACCAGGAAACCATCCAGGCGGCATGTGATAGCGTTCCTGCTCATTCGACGCTGCTATTTGAAAATAAGACTTACAATATCGATCATACTGTATTTGTTTATAAGTCTATTAAATTTAAAGGGCCTGCTATTTTTAAGAGGTCAAACCAGATAGATTATAAATTGACAGCAGCGACTACACCCGGCAGCTACCAATTGGTACTGAATACTACGACAGGATTAAAGGTCAAGGATTATTTCTTACTGACAAATGGAGGGAAAGACTACAATTCAACAACCAGCATGAACCTGATTACAGCTATTAACGGAAATACCATTACCACCTTTTATCCCGTTGGAAAATTTATTGATGGTTCTTCTGATCTTAAAGATGGGACCATTTTTCTGAAGGATGTAAAATTCTTTTGGATCACAGATAAAGACCCGGGAATTTTTCCGGCACAAAGTTGCAGCTTCACCAACCTGACCTTCGATGGTAACAGGTATTTCAACCAGGGCACCTATTCATGGTTATTACATAACGGAATTTTCGCGATGAGCAAGGGAAAGACAATCATAGATAGTTGTACCTTCATCAACAACCCTGCTGAAAATATTATAGGCCACAATCTTTATATCAGTAATTGTACATTCCGAAATCTGAACGGGAGTGCAATACATACATCAATAGACAGGACCTACGTAAAAGAAAGTGAAATCCATTCTGAGTTTACGAATAATCATTTTGAAAATACAAATCAAATCCCGACTGAAATAGGTGGCCACAGCGAGGGATGTATCACTCATAGCAATAGTGGTGGTTATTACACTGCGGAAAATAACACTTTTATCAATGTTGGCGAAGCTGTCATGGGACTATTATACCCTTCTGTTTCTGAGAATGACTGGGGAACCTCAGACATTATTTTTACAAATAACCTTATCCGGACGGACGGCAGATTGATTTTTTCTTTTGGGCTACTCCCCGGCAAACTTGAAAATGTCCAGATAATAAATAACCAGATATTCGAACTGAAGCCGTGGGACTGGACAAAAGCTTTAGAATATTACCCCGGAGTAAAATTAGAAAACAAAATCAATGAGTAACGTTTTCGGGCTTTGCGTTCGGGCGGGTTTCGGAGCACAAGGCTTCAATTTATTACTAAAGTTTATTAGAAGCACAAAGCTTCAAGTTTGTACGTCAGCCCGCCTGACGCAAAACCCGTGTTATAGCCAGTTTTTCTATTCTTGTTTATATATTATTTCAAAGTCGTCACCAAGTATGTTTGATATTTCTTTATGCAATTCTCTTGTCTGCTTATGGAAATTGTCCCATTGTGATTTGTCCCACATTGAATCACCTGCTGAGTCTTCCCAATTCAAACTTTCACTATACAATTTGTCCAATGCCAACACTTTTTGTTTTGTCGAATCGGGTAATTTAATTCTTGCCTCCTGACTAACTTTTCCATTGAGGTCATAAACTTCTGCGTCTAAAGTTCCTACATCATATTTTTTATATGCAGCTTCATTGTCACACCACAGACAACCACCACAACCATAGTCGAAAAAGAAGCGAAGTCTATATGTTGGAGTTTTTCCATTACTCATACATTGTTGCTCCTTTAAAAATGTCTGCAAATGTTGACCAGTCTGGTTGGTCAGCATTTATGTTTTGCTTTGTGTTGTAGTAATAACCTTGTATGTCTTTCGTGTAAGCACTCAACGCTTCTAAAAAGTCAGGCAATGATTTGTTTTCCCAACTTTCTGGATTGTTCAGAAAGTCCTTGTGTAATAAATCAAGGAACTTAATGAAAGATTGTCTGTCCGTTACTTTAAAATCGTTAAGTATATCGTTCATAAAATTGGCTATAACATTGGGATTAGCGTACAGTCGACTCTTACCCGCTCTAAAGTCAAAAATCCGTTTTCAACTTCATTTCACCCTCTTCAAATACTCTCCGTAGCCGCTCTTGGCAAATTTTTCAGCGAGTTTATCCAATTGGTTTTTGTCAATAAATCCCATTCGGTATGCAATCTCTTCCGGACAACCGATCTTGAATCCCTGCCTTTGCTCTATCACTCTCACAAATTCTGAAGCATCATGCAATGATTCAAAAGTACCGGTATCCAGCCATGCGAAGCCGCGATCGAAGACAGCAACTTTTAATTTCTTTTGCTTTAGGTATTCTCTGTTTACATCTGTGATCTCGTATTCTCCACGTGCTGACGGAGCTATCTCATGTGCAATCTTTACTACAGAATTGTCATAGAAATATAAGCCCGGCACTGCATAGTTCGATTTTGGCTGCGCGGGTTTTTCTTCTATGCTGATGGCTACTTTGTTGTTGTCAAATTCTACCACTCCATATCGCTCAGGGTCACTAACAGGATATGCGAAGATGACTGCACCTTCGGGGCTGGCCGAAGATTGCAATAGCTTACTTAATCCACTGCCATAAAAAATATTATCTCCCAGCACCAATGCCACAGCATCCGTTCCAACAAATTCTTTTCCTATTACAAAGGCCTGCGCCAATCCGTTTGGCTTTTCCTGTACAGCATATTGCAGGTGGCATCCCCATTGACTGCCATCACCCAAAAGGCGTTGAAATTGCGACTGATCTTCCGGGGTAGTGATGATCAGGATTTCACGAATACCTGCCAGCATCAATGTGCTGAGCGGATAGTAGATCATAGGCTTATCATAAATAGGCATCAGTTGTTTGCTGATTCCCATCGTGATCGGGTAAAGCCTTGTGCCGGATCCGCCGGCGAGGATAATTCCTTTCATTTGATGAGTTGAGGGTTTATGGTTTAGAATAGTTTAGAGTGGTTTAGAAAAGTTTAGGAAGGTTTAGGGTGATAAACTATTTGGAAATTCAATTTTATTTTGATGATCTTAATTTGGAAATAAGGAAAGTTTGTTTTTCTATCAGGTTCCTTCCTTCCATATATTTTTCCTCATTCAGATAGTTGAGCTCTTTTGCAATAATCAATTGGTTGAGTAATTCAAGTGAACTACTATAAGAGATCGTATAAAAATTGTTCTGATCCTTTTCTGTCATTCTGGAAGATCCTTCTGCGATATTGGATGAGATACTGATAGCGGCACGTCGCATTTGTGAAATGAATCCAAACTGTTCACTTCCCGGGAATTCTTTTGTCTGTTGGTAAATCCAAAGTGAAAGAGACTTGGAATGTTGCCAGGCTAATAATTTTTCAAATGAGTAAACTTTCATTATTAGTAATTCTTGGATTCATTGAGTATGGTAATATCTGAAACGATGTCTATTGCAATTTAGCACTATCAATCTATTCAGGTCTAATCTAAACCTTCCTAAACTTTTCTAAACCTTCCTAAACATTTCCTCCATAATGCTCCTCATAATACTTCAAATAATCTCCACTCGTTACTTCCTCCAGCCATTTTTCATTTTCCAGATACCAGTCGATAGTTCGTGCAAGTCCTTCCTCGAATTGCAACGAAGGCTTCCAACCCAGTTCTTTTGATAGTTTGGTAGCATCAATCGCATATCGTAGATCGTGTCCTGCACGGTCTTTTACGAATGTGATCAGTTTTTCTGATGTGCCTTCTGCTCTGCCCAATTTCTTATCCATCTGCCTGCAGAGCTCGCGGATGATGTCTATATTTTTCCATTCATTATGCCCGCCGATGTTGTACGTCTCGCCAAGCCTGCCTGTATGAAAAATCAAATCAATTGCTTTCACGTGGTCTTCTACAAAGAGCCAGTCGCGCACATTCTCGCCCTTACCATAAATTGGTAGCGGTTTGTTGTTGATGATATTGTGGATACACAGAGGTATCAGTTTTTCCGGGAAATGATACGGGCCGTAGTTGTTGGAACAATTGCTGATGATTACAGGCAGTCCATAGGTATGATGATAGGCACTTACAAAATGATCTGATGATGCTTTGGAAGCGGAGTAAGGACTGCGCGGATCGTAGGGTGTTGTTTCAACAAAGAATCCTGTTTCTCCCAATGAGCCATACACTTCATCTGTAGAGATGTGGTAAAATAATTTTCCTTCAAAATTTCCGGTCCAGCTATCTTTTGCAGCATTGAGCAAAGTAACGGTACCCAGTACATTCGTCTTCACAAATGCCATCGGGTCTGTGATAGATCTGTCCACATGACTCTCGGCTGCACAATGCAATACTCCATCAAAATGGTATTCGGAAAATAATTTTTGCACCAACGTTGCATCCTGAATGTCACCTTTTACAAACTTGTAATTCTGTTTCGATTCTATATCCTTCAGGTTCTCAAGGTTGCCTGCGTAGGTGAGTTTGTCCAGGTTTACAATGGTACATTCCGGGTACTTATTTACAAACAGGCGGGTAAGATGCGAGCCTATGAAGCCTGCTCCGCCGGTGATGAGTATGTTTTTATGATTTGTTGCCATAGTTATTGAAAGGCAGCAAAAATATTGAATTCGGAGTATAAGGAGTCATGAATCATCTAATCAGAGGAATAAGGGGCAGAAATACCGGTACTGATTGTAATTGTCAATTGTATTGCTGTCATCAGCAAAGAATTATTTACGGAATGTATTACCATCATTTTTTGCAAGATTGCCAAACTTCCTGATGTGAAGCAACAGGGGTTGGCAATCATGCGCCCCCCTAAACCCTATCCGCCGCGGCGGACTCAACCCTCAACTCTTCCTCCTACCTTTGCCGCTATGCATTACGCTTCTCTGGAAAATATCACCAAGTCTTTTGGAATTCGTACACTTTTTAAGGACATCTCGCTGAACGTCGAAGAAGGCGATAAGATAGCCCTTGTAGCAAGAAATGGCAGTGGTAAATCAACACTTCTTAAAATCATTGCAGGGAAGGAACCGCCTGATTCAGGCTCGGTATGGGTTCATAAAGATATTAAAGTGGTCATGTTGTCGCAGGATACAGTTTTTGATGATGAAGCTTCCGTTTGGGACCATGTACTCAGTATGGATCATCCTGTTGTGAAACTGGTGAAAGAATACGAACAACTGATTTCGGATGGAAGCCAGTATGAAAAACGCATAACCGAACTTGTTAGCCTGATCACAGAAGCAAATGCCTGGGATTTTGAAAGTAACCTGAAGCAGATTCTCGGGGAATTGCACATTTACGATCTGAATGCAAAAGCAAGCCACCTCAGTGGAGGGCAGAAAAAACGGGTAGCACTGGCACAGGCGCTATTAGAAGCACAACTGCATGAAGGGAAATGCCTGCTCATCCTTGATGAACCTACGAACCATCTCGATGTAGAGATGATAGAATGGCTGGAAGATTTTCTCAATACTTCTAAAACCACATTGCTATTGGTAACACACGATCGCTATTTCCTGGATACGGTATGCAATGAGATTATGGAAATGGACGAAGAAAAATTATTTACATACAGAGGTGATTACGATTACTTCCTGGAACAGAAAGCGTTGAGACAAGAAGTGGAGCAGAGTGAATTGCAAAAGGATAAGAATATTTTTCGCAAGGAACTGGAGTGGATGCGTAAACAACCGCGTGCACGCACTATCAAATCCAAAAGCCGGCAGGATGCTTTTGGAGAAATTGAAAAGAGAGTGAATGCGAAGAAGGAAACTGCGGAAGTATCATTACAGATGAAGATGACACGGCTGGGTGGTAAGATTCTTGAGATGAAAAAAGTTTACATGTCCTATGGTGATAAGAAAATTCTCAAAGGATTCGATTATACATTCAAGCGAGGAGAACGCATAGGTGTAGTTGGAAAAAATGGAACCGGGAAAAGTACATTTTTAAAAATTGCGTTAGGTAATTTAGAACCGGACAGTGGCAAGATCAATCATGGAGAGACAGTGGTGTTTGGACATTTTTCGCAGGAAGGGTTGCAGTACAAGGAAGATAAGCGTGCTATTGAATATGTAAAGGACTTTGCGGAATTTTTTCCGTTGGCGGATGGTAGCAAGATCAGTGCAACACAGTTCATGGAAAAATTTGGGTTTACACCTCAGCAACAATTCACTCCACTCAGTAAGTTGAGTGGAGGTGAAAAGCGGAGATTGCACCTTCTCAGTATTTTGTTTCGCAATCCCAACTTTCTTGTGTTGGATGAACCAACCAATGATTTGGATTTGCAAACGCTGCGAACGCTCGAAGAATTCCTGGCCGACTTTGCAGGATGCCTGCTCATCGTTAGCCATGACCGTTATTTCATGGACAGACTGGTAGATCATTTATTTGCATTTGAAGGTGATGGTGTGGTAAAAGATTTCCCCGGAAATTATTCACAGTATCGAAAATCAAAAGAATCTGAGAAGAAGCCGGAACTTGTTTCAAAAAAAATTGATATCCCTGAACCGAAGGCAACCGGGCGGCTACAGAAAAAACTTACGTACAATGAAAAGCGTGAATTGGAGATGATTTGTGATACGTTGCCAAAATTAGAAAGTGAGAGAAAAGAACTGGAGAACAAATTGGGCGATGGCAACCTTCCCTTTGAGGAGTTACAAAAGATATCAGAGCGCATTAGCAATTTAATAGCCGAAATAGATGAGAAAGAAATGCGATGGCTGGAATTGAGTGAAATTGAAAATGCAATAGAATGAAAGTGTTGCTCAACCTGATAACTGCTGATGCTACTATTGACAAGCGTATTGTAACTGAATGGGTACTTCGGTACATGGAGCGGCACTCAGAAGACTCCTGCATCATTTTTACATCAGAAGACTTGAAAGTTGATCATAATAATCTGAGGCAGGTTATATTGGATCCGCCACACAACAGTTCAGCATTTTTAATTTGGAAAAGATTCAGCCTGGACCCTCTCATAAAAAAACAAGACCACGATCTCATCGTAACCTGGGAATCGTTAAGAAAGTCCGTATCAGGCAAGCAGATTTTGATTTTGTCCCCAATCGATCCTTCCATTCTCGACAGAAAAAAGAGCAACAGGAAGCCTGCGTTGAAATGGTTAGATAAGGTGAAGGATCAATGCAAAAAGTTGATAGTTTTTTCAGAACTCGAAAAGAAATGGTTGATCAGGAATTATCCGGCACTGGAATCAAAGACACAGGTGATCTATCGAATCCCTACTCCCTCTGGTCTATCGTTGGATTTTGATGAAAGAGAAATCATTAAAGAAAAATTTGCTGATGGGAAAGAGTTTTTCCTTGCACCTGCAAATCTTTCACCAGAAGCATTGAAGATTGTTTTAAAAGGTTTTTCAGGATTTAAAAAATGGCAAAAGAGTGGAATGGAAATGCTGCTGAGTTATGACAGGGATGAAGAAGCCACTGAAATAACAACACTCTTAAAAAACTATCGATTCAGAGATTCTGTAAAACTTATCCACTCGGCAGAGAAAGAATTTTCGAAGATTATTGCTGCTGCATATTCAACAATTCTGATCGATAGGTTTGACAGCGATTTAGATTTTCTTTTTGCAGCCATGCATTCATGTGTTCCTGTCCTGATACCCGAAGGAAGTGTTTATGCTGAATTGGCCGGGAATGCCGGCCTGAGTTTTTTTGCCAATGATAAAGAGTCTGTAACAAAAGCACTTTTGCATGTTTTCAAAGAAGAAAAGTTGAGAAGCCAAAAAATTCAGGAAGGAAAAGTAGTAGCAGAAAAATGGAAGGCTAATAAACCTGAAGAAGAACTCTTCCAGAATATTTCCTGAATGGATTTTTTTACTGTCTATTCATTGGTTTTTGCAAAGCCTGAACTCAAGCCAGGGATTTTCAAAGTGGTTCAGCAAAATACATATCCAGTTCACCTTTATTTTTTGCTTCTATTTTTCCACGATAGATCATCTTGAATTTTTCTTTTACCAGTTTGCATGTTTCTTCTGAAATGTTTACTCTCGATGGTTCAGAGTTTTGCTCCATCCTGGCGGCTATATTTACTGTATCACCCCAGATGTCGTACTGAAGTTTCTTGGACCCTACTACGCCGGCAATTACTGTTCCGGTATGGATGCCAATGCGCAATTCTATCTTTTCAGCACCGTGTTCATTCATCTGTTGTTTTGCAAATTCCTGCATCTCCAGTGCTGCCTGCACCATTTTTTCAGCACCCAGGTTAATGGTTTTGCCAATACCCCCGATTGCCATGTATGCATCACCGATAGTTTTTATTTTTTCCAATCCATTTTTTCCAATGATTTCATCGAAAGCCCTGAAATAATTATCTATCATTCCGATCAGTTCTTCCGGATTCAGCCTTTCGGATATGTTAGTGAATCCCTTGATATCAGCCATCAGGACGGTGATATTTTCGAGTTCCTGCGGAGTTACTTTTCCTGTGGTTCTCAATTCTTCAATAGCTTGCTTTGGGAATATATTTTCCAGCAATCCTGCGATCTGGTTCTTTTCAGTTTCCAACTCAATGGTTCTTTCTCTGACCCGTGATTCCATATTCTTGTTCAGAAAAGCATTGTCCAGCAGCATCGCAATCTGGGATGAGATCAGGTTGAGCATTCCAATTCTCTTTTTGTCAAAAACGCCTTCTGCCAGGTAGTTCTCGAGATATAACAATCCAAATAGCTCACCCTGTTTCAGGATGGGATATATTAATACGGACAAAGGTTGATGCGACATGAAATAGGGAAGTTCTGCATACTCTGCCTGTCTCACAGGATTGTTGATCACCAACAATTCTTTCACCCTGCCCACATACCTGATTACATTCAATGGCAGGTCGTTTACGCCCGGATATGCTGAAATGGATTTAGCACCATCTCGCACAGAGAATGAAGACTTGATGATCAGGTCTGCACGGTTTCTGATCAAAATATATCCTGTGTCTGCCCCGGAATTCTGAATTATTGTTTGCATCAGTTTTTCAATGACTCCGTCAATATCTTTTGTATTGTTGATTGCATTCGCGGTTTCCAATACGAGGTTCATATCTGTGCTTTCCCATTTCTCCTGGAAGGCAGTTTCTTTTTTTTCATCAAGGATACTTTTCCCCAAAATGTTTTCGAATTCTTTCTCTAAGTATTTCACTTTTAATATGGCGCCCCATTGCAGGTATGCCCGTCGTGCATTGTCAAGGTATGTTTTGGCAATGATGGAGTTCCCGGATTGATGATGGTACCGGCCGGCTAGTTCGTTCGCAAGTGCTTTGAGGTTAACGAATAAATATTTATCAGCACTCTGAATCGCCTTTTCAAACAGAGAGGCAGTATTGACTGCATTTCCGGACAACCTTCCACATTCAGCCTGCAGCAGCAGGTACATCGGTTCGAAATTATCAGGACAAAGCCCTGTCCATAATTTCAATTTTTTCAAATGCCTATTAAGCAATTTCAAATATGGTTTGGCCGGTGACAATTTCATTTCAGAAGCCTTCACACATATCAGGCCTCCATAAAAATTATATTCTGCAAATTCATAACGGTGATACACAAACTCTACATATTTACTGCCTTCAAGATACCGTTGCCATGCATCCTCGTAATATTGAAACTGGTAAAGCATGTTCATATACGCGATGTAAGTATCAGCCGCTACTGAATAGGAAGCACTCGATACAATTTCTGTAAGCCTTTCCGGTGCATTAAATGATTGGCCCAGCAACAATACGTTTTGGTCAATACCGCGAAGACATCTTATAGCATGATAATAGCCTTCCAGGAAATGCCTTGATTCCTTATCACCTCTCTGGTCTATGCCCTGCAAATAGTTTTCTATTGATTCCTGTATCTCTCCGAGTGGGAAACCTAATGCAAATTTTTTCTGGTGATAATGAAATATCCCATAACCTGCATAGATCGGATCACCATTGGCAATACACCCATTGATCAGTTCCTGCATGTTGTCAAACTCCTGTTTGACCGGCATGGTCCAGTGCTGAACAAAGTTATTGTACACAATTCCTACTTTCCATTTCAGTATGGTGTAGCCCAATTGCCTGTTGATCTGAATGCCAATATCTGCGAGTTTCTTGCCTGATTTATAATCGCCAAATCCCTGGGCAAGGATCATCCCGTAACCGGTGTAACCAAAAGATGCAACTCCATTATTCCCGTATCGCAATGAATAACTGACCATTTTCATCACGTCCCATGCAAAGAGATTTTGGTCATACTGGTATATAGGAGGTGAGACGGCCAGGGCAAATTCGAGAAATCGCTTTTTTTCTGCGTCTTGCATCACTTTTCGTTGGAGCAACTGATCCATTCTTTTGCCTCGCAAAATCCATTTAGATTTTATAATATCCTTGAATACGATCAGCATGGTCAGCAACTTACTTCCGGGCATACGCAAGCCATACAGCCTGAACCCCATTCTTCCTGATTCCACCGCTTTTTCCTTTTCTTCATTGGAAGTGTACATATACACTTTCAACATCAGTACTTCAAGTTTGTCTTTCCTGGTACGGGCAATCTTGTAAAGTTCATTGAGATCATTTTCTGACTCACGGTACTGACCGGTTTGATATTTACATGCAGCAGTTTGGAGACTATAATCATACAGTTGCTCATAATGCTCATCATAATTCAGAAAACTTTTTCCATTATTAAAATATTCAATCGCTGAATTATACGCGGTGGCGTCCATTGCCTTCTTACCTGCGCGCAGGTTGATATCAATTAAATAGCGGATGTCTTCTTTTTCACTAATAAATTGTTTTCCCTTATTGAGATGGTTAGCTATCAGAAATATTTCGTCATCTATCTCAGCAGCAGAATAATTTTTTATTTTGAAAACACCGGCCTGTAAGTTTACTCGTGCCTGGTCCTGCTCATCCACCAACGACAGGCAGGCCTGCCGTATCCGGTCATGTGAAAACTGAAAGTGTACATTGCCAATTTTTTCCAAATCTTCATTGCTGATATTTTGTGATGTTCTGCTATAGAGATCTAAGTTTTCATCGCGGGTTAATAGATATCCGAGGTTGATAACAGCAGATAGTTCATTGGCTATTGTATAAAGACGCTCACCTGTTAGATTCGCAGTCGTAAACAAATCAAAAGTATCACCGACACAAGCGCCAGTAGTAAGTACCTTTTTTTGTAATGGATCGAGGTTATTAATTTTCTTAACCATCAATTCAATCACGTTTTCAGCAAAATGGTATTCCTCTAACGCCTTCTTGTCCCATTTCCACAATCCGTGCTCATCTTTAAATAGTAGCCCGGCATCATTCAGTGATGTGATCAGTTGGATGGTATAAAAAATATTCCCCTGGGTTTTTTGAAAAATCTTTTCTATGAGTTCATTAGGATTATCGACCCTGTGTTTTAATGTTTCAAGGATAAAGTCACCTGTAATTTCTTTTGCAAGCGGATAAAGTTTTATCTCTTTTATATCTGCTTTCTTTTCCTGCTTTTGCAATGAGATAGCAAGCGGATGTGTAGGATCTACTTCATTGTCGCGATAAGAGGCTACAAAAAGAAAATTGGTAATGCTGCTATCATAGATCATCAACTCTATCAGGTTGATTGAAGCAAGGTCAGCCCACTGAAGGTCATCGAGAAACAGGATGAGGGAATACTCGTCAGAGCAAAATGCAGAAATAAAATTGATGAAGGTCTGTTGAAAGCGGTTTTGTGTTTCATCGGGTGAGAGTTCATCCAAAGGAGGTTGTTTACCAATCACTATTTCAAGTTCAGGAACTACATTGATAATGATTTGTCCGTTGTTATGCAAAAAACTGAGTAATCTTTCTTTCCAGAAATTCAGTTTCGATTCATCCTCTCTGAATAAATTCCTGATCAAAGCCCGGATGGCATCTATAAGTGCAGAGTACGGTGTGCTGCGTTGCAGTGCATCAAACTTTGCTTTCGAAATAAACGAATCTGCATTTACTTTTTTCAGAATAAACTCCTCTATTAACCGGGATTTACCAACACCAGAATATCCTGTCACATAGAGCGCCTGTTTGATCCCTTTCAGTGCAAGCAGGTATGCATCGTTGATCATAGCCAACTCATTGTCTCTTCCCATCAGGGTAGCAGAAATAGTGATATGGCTTACAAAATCTTTCTGTCCGATCTTAAAGGATTCCAGGTAATGGTCGTCCTGGAAAAATGAAAGACTTTTTTCGAGATCAAACAACAATCCGGAGAGAGTCTGGTAGCGGTCTTCAGGATTTTTGCTCAGCAACTTCATCACGATATCATTCAAAACCCGGGGCATATATGGATCCACGGTTTTCAATGGTTCGGGCAGGCGGGCAATGTGAGCGTGCAACAATTCAGCAGTGCTGGTACTTACAAAGGGTAATTTGCCGGCAAGCATCTCATAGAAAATGATGCCCAGGGAATAATTATCTGAGCGGTAATCCGTCACCTGGCTCGTCCACCCTGTTTGCTCGGGGCTGATATATTCCAGTTCACCGGTACCTGAGGAGGCAAAAGATCTTTCGGATTCTTTTTTAAATACCCTGCTAACCTTTTCGAGATCTGTTACCTTACATACTTCATGCTCATCATCTATTAGAATCTTCTCCGGCCTTATGTTACCAATCATCCATCCATTAGAATGAAAGGAAGATACC
>CAZGNJ010000034.1:0-40850 GCA_964526985.1 uncultured Ginsengibacter sp.
TTCTTGATTACGGCGATGCAGGTGGATTCGGGATTTGTTTTAATGATGCTACGGTAGGTGATATTTCCCACGCCATTTACCGTGCTACTGAATTGTATAATGACAAAAAGAAACTGCAATCCATCGTTAGCCAGATCATGAAGATAGATCATAGTTGGGAGCGGAGTGCCCAGATCTATATCAATTTGTATAACGCATGAAAAGAAAACGTGCATTACAAATCCTATTGCAATCGGGCGTTGCCGGTTGGTGTGGACGCCGTCCACAAGTAACACCGTAATGCAACAACCTAAAGTTATTGGATTTGAAATGCGCCCTAAAAAAAGTATTGAAATTTTGTAATGAAGTTTTGTGTAAATTGAATCGTCTATTTTTTCATCATAAAAAATGTTACCGAATATGTGGATATCAAAATCTCTGATCGCTATCATCCTTGGTGGTGGAGCAGGTACACGCCTATACCCACTCACAGAAGCCAGAAGTAAACCGGCTGTTCCTCTTGCCGGCAAATACCGCCTTGTGGATATACCTATTTCCAATTGTATCAACAGCAACATCAACAGGATATTTGTATTGACGCAATACAATTCGGCATCATTAAATAAGCACATTAAGAATACCTACCAGTTTAGCGTATTTAGTAGTGGATTCGCTGATATACTTGCAGCCGAGCAAACGCCGGACAACCCGCAATGGTTTCAGGGTACTGCCGATGCAGTTCGCCAGTCACTACGGCATCTGGAAAGTTACCAATTTGATCATGTACTGATATTGTCAGGTGACCAGCTATACCAGATGGACTTTGGAAACATGTTCAGGACACATGAAAAAGAGAATGCAGATATTACTATAGCTACTATTCCGGTTATGGCAAAGGAAGCAACTGAATTTGGAATACTTAAATCTAACGAAAACAATCGTGTGGTTTCCTTTATCGAAAAGCCTGCAGCAGAATTATTGCCTGACTGGGTAAGTGAAACTACAGATGCCATGAAGCAGGCCGGCAGGAATTACCTGGCGAGTATGGGTATTTATATTTTCAAGAAACAAGTATTGCTTGACCTCTTGAATAATGTACATCCCAATGCAAAAGACTTTGGTAAGGAAGTGATACCGGGATGCATTCAGAATATGAATGTATTTTCCTACCAGTACGGAGGATACTGGACTGATATCGGAAATATATCTTCCTTCTTCGAAGCTAACCTTGCGTTGACAATGGAATTGCCTCCTTTTAATTTGTTTGATAACGATACAAAGGTTTATTCCCGTTCAAGAATGTTACCGCCATCAAAGGTCAGTTCCACTACATTTTTAAATGCTATTGTGAGTGAAGGATGCATTGTTCACGCATCGCAAATTGAAAATTGTGTCATTGGAATTCGAACACGCATTGGATCGGGAACAAAAATCAACCGGTGCTATGTGATGGGATCCGATTATTATGAGACTATCGAAGACATGGCGTATGCACATGAAAAAGGAATTCCCAAACTGGGAATAGGGGATAACTGTGTAATTGAAAATGCCATCATAGATAAGAATGCCCGTGTGGGCAACAATGTAAAGATCAATGGAGGGGCACACCTCGCAGATACCGACAATCCGCTCTTTACAGTAAAGGATGGAATAGTGGTGGTGAAAAAAGGTGCGATACTACCTGATAGTTTTGCGATAGGATAGTTCAATAATAAAAAATCTGAATTTCATACGCATCGATTGCAACTTCGGTTGCCTTCATAGCAAAACGGAAAGGTATAGATGTGTCATGTTATTTCTTTACCCAATAGAGAAATGATTTGAAACCAGAAGGTATGCTGGCAAACGCTTGTCGTACGAATCGTTCATGGGTAACATTTTCATGCATATTTTCAAGGCAACCAACGAATTCTTTCCTGGCTGGATATATACACTTCATTTGGCTTTGTGTCTGTAAATGACAAAGCATTTATAAACAAACCAAAATTGAAATAAAAACTATTAATTCTGAAACGATGGAAATCATTAAACTAAAGCGGAGAGTAAGGTTGCTTACTTTTCTTGTCATTGGTAGCAACCTTGCCTTAGCGACGCTATTGCTAACAGGATTCAGGGAAAACAAAGTGGATGGACGTTTTGATGAGATAACTGTGAAGCGGATCAATGTGGTGAGCGAAAAAGGCGACAGTCTGCGGATGGTGATCAGTAACAAACACCGACAGCATCCCGGCATTATCAATGGAATACAGCTTCCAGCAAGAGAACGGCAGGCAGGTATCATTTTTTTCAATACTACGGGTGATGAATGTGGAGGGTTGATATTTGATGGAACCAAAGAAGACGCAGGACTGGTATTGTCTGTAGATAAATTCCGGGATGACCAAGTGATGCAACTTCAATACATGGAAAACACACAGAATTACAAGAGAAAATATGGTTTGCAACTTTGGGATTACCCCAAGGAAAATTCCTGGAATGAGCGGTTAGAAAGATTTCAGTCTATGCAATCATTAAAAACACCTGAAGAGCAGGAAAAAGCTTATCAAAAAATGAAGGCCGATAGCCTCCTGATGACAGACCGTCTTTTCATTGGAAGAGACTTTTCTGAAAATGTGGGTTTGTTTATCAGGGACAGAAATGGAATTCCTAGGATCAGGATTTATATCGACAAGGATAATAATCCACGGATAGAAAAACTAAGCACAGATGGAAAAGTAGTAAAGTGACCTTAATCGCTCTGAACGATAATAGCCGTATTATTTTTATGATGGAAAATGATGTTAATACGGATTTCTAAATTCAATTGAATACTAAGAAAACAATGGAACGTCTTTCATCATTGCGGTCTGAAATGAAATCTCTATCAGATCCTGACCGTGCTCAGCATCTTCAACGCTTCTTCAAAACAAGAAAGGGTGAATATGCTGAAGGCGACAAAATGATGGGTATTTCTGTACCTGTACAAAGAACATTAGTGAAGAAATACGTGAATCTTTCATTGAAAGATGTAACGAAAATACTGCAAAGCCAATGGCATGAAGAAAGACTAACAGCACTCCTGATCTTAGTCGAACAATTTCAGAAAGGAGATGATGAACAACAGAAAGAGATTTTTAATTTGTATTTGAAAAACACAAAACTCATCAATAACTGGGATTTGGTGGATGCTTCTTCAGAATATATTGTTGGCTCATGGCTTGAAGATCGGGACAAAAATCTGCTGATTGATTTAGCACATTCTGATTTGATCTGGGAAAGACGGATAGCCATGCTTGCCACCTTTTGTTATATCAAAAAGGGGAATCCGGAATGGGCTTTGAAAATTGCAGAGGTATTGGTAGCAGATCAACATGACCTGATACAAAAAGCTGTCGGCTGGATGTTGAGAGAAGTGGGTAAGCGTTGTTCACTTGAAGCAGAAGAAGCATTCCTGAAAAAACATTTTAAAAAGATGCCCCGCACCATGCTGAGATACGCGGTAGAGCGATTTGAAGAACCCAAGCGGTTGAAGTGGCTGAAGGGAGTTGAAGGGTAAGAGTGGGGAGGTTTTTAGTGCGTCGCAGCGGATAGGGGGTAGGGTTTAGAGTTTAGAGTGGTTTAGAGTGGTTTAGGATGGTTGTTTAGTTGAATATTATGCAAATTGATCTTTGCTGTGGCAGGTTTTGTATTGCTGATTGTAATCGGTTGGGTATAGATTAGAGAAAGCCAATCATCATACCTTTTTCGAAATTTTTCCGCAGGAAAGGTGCTGTGAAGAATCACGAATGGATTTACAGGGAAAGCGTTGATTCATCTTTCATCATTCAATTCTTTTTGCTATGGATAAAGCGGACACTATCGAATACGAAATTTCCAGGTTGGATGAGATCATTGAATGGAGTCTTGGCCAAAAAAGCAGGGGAGGGTACTTCGCTACTCTTTATCGCCGTTTGACCATTGCAGTTAAACAAGGAATTGAAGACAACTACTTTCTTTATAATAGGAGGATGGAACCCGAAGATGTTGTTAAAAAAATGAACTGTTTATTACATAGGTGATGTTGATACAAATCTTCCGGATGCACATGCCAGGTTGAATTTCTTGTGACCTTTTGCAATCCTATTGTTGGTTTGCTCAAATAAGATAGAAAGGTTCTCCCTATATGAAGTTTCTATCTTGATTTACTTTATCGGATGATTGGGAATACATAATGTTGCTATTGCTAACTTCTTCATATTTAAAAATTCAGAGGAAGTGGCCTCATCCTCTTTACTTACCTGGTGCTATTTTCCCTCAATCTCATGCACTACTTTTTCTAACCGGCCTATTTGTTCATTCAACTGCTGTTCCTGCCTTTTTGATATTTTCTTGTGAAAATAAAACCAGGTGAAGATGATCCATCCCAGGGAGAGTGTGTAAGCTATGATGCCGAAGAGCAGACTGCGTTTTGCAAACTCCACCATGTACAGGCAAAGGCCTGTGGTGAGAAGGATGTAATACAAAAGAATTCCTCTGTTCTTGATGGCTTGTTGCACATTCCTATAACGGATCATTTGTTGTAAAAAAATCCTGTTTTCTGAGGCAGGGTCACTATTTCTCAACAATAATTGAATAAGCCACGAATTAAAAAATACTCCTAAAATGATGGCAACAAGTACGATGATGATTCCTGCCTTTGTAGTCCAATGTTCAAAATGATAATACCAACCTACAAAACCAACCCAGAGAAAGGTAAGAGTCAGCGCTACGACTCCGATGATATTTTTCCGTAGCATTTTCCCGCGTGCTTTCTTTATTTGTTTTATGATGGTATTGGCATCGGGCAAGTCGTTTTCTTTACCTGCATGCCACAGTTTCTGAATGTTTTCAAAGTCTTTCATATTCATTAAATCTTTCGGTTAATGTTTGTTTGATGCGATGGATCTTTACACGCAGGTTGCCTTCTGATATGCCGGTGATCTCTGCTATTTCCTTTTGTGGCAGGTCTTCCAGCACCAACGAAATGATCACCCTCTCAGATTCTTTCAGCGAAGCGATGCATTGATAGAGGATGGTCAACTGGTCTTCGATTTTAAGCTCTGAAGTTTCTGCTATATGGAAGGGAACTTCCGTCTTTTGCATTCGTGATGCGTGTTCTATTTGCCGCAGGCAAATGTTGGTTGCAATCCGAAATATCCAGGTTCCTATGTTGGACTCGTTCCTGAAGGTGTGCAGGTTTTTCCATACTTGTATGAATGTTTCCTGAAGTAGGTCTTTGGCCCAGTCATGGTCGTTCACATATCCCATGCACAACCGGAATATTTTTGGGCTGTATTCTTTGTAAATCGTTTCAAATTCCATCACGCTTATTTCAAAAACTGATCTAATTGATTCATGTACCAGTCGGTATCGTCATACATGATAAAGTGCAAGCCCTTTGTAGAATATTCAAGTTGTGCATTGCGTAATCCTTTATATTGTTCTGCAATAGTGGGCTTGATGTTGACAAACGCGTGCTCCAGCAATACCAGGGATGGGCAGTTGATTTTAGAAAGTTCAGGCCTCATGTCTGTATTCAAAAACTGGCAATAAATTTCAGCCATCGTCTTTCGGTCTGATTTAACGGACCATCCCAATACTTCATTCAAATGTACAGTATCAGCCAGTAGAGAGGGCATGGTTTGTTTTTGCATACTGTAAAATTGTTGGTCAGTCATGGCAGTGAATTGCTTAATGAAATGTGTGCAGTCTGGATGTGGGTTGGCAACGAATGCCGGGTTTCGAATGGCACCCAGGCAAGGGAGTGCATCCACAACCACAATCTTTGAGATCAATGACGGGTAGTCAGCGGCCAGCAACAATGCCAAACCGCCGCCGATGCTGTGGCCGATGATGATGGGCTTGGAAATCTTCTTATCAATGATGTACTGAGCCACTGAATTTTCCCATCCTCTGAAATCTGTAGTATCATCTGGCGCCACACCGGCGAAGCCATGAAATGTCAACACATGACATTTGTAGTCTTTACTGTATCGCTCTGCCGTGGCATCCCACACGGACCCTGAGGAGGAGAGGCCGGGAATGAAAATAATATCATTATTACCGTAGCCGGATACTTTTACATCAAATGGAAATTTCGGTTGTGCATAAATGTTCAGGCTTGTAAATACAGTCAACAGGAGTACGATTGTCTTTTTCATTTTTCTGATTTTTTTCTTTTGGATACGAACAATTGAAAAATGTTACAGAAAAATATTTACAACAATAAAGTCCTGGTCATTCATCTCTTTAGGGAAGATAAAACCAGGTGTTATGGCGAGACAACTATTTACCTCAATTTATTTCAACTCCTTTAGAATTTCCTGAATCGCTCGTTCTATTTGTTGATCTTTGGATTCCATCCTGTCCATGAAAGTATTTACCACAAATATATCCGGGCTAACGCCGTCACGTTCCAGGTTCCCACCTTCGAGGGTATAGCATCCCCATGATGGCAACCTTACTGATGATCCATCCACAAGACGGGCGCTGCTGGTAAAGATGATCCAGCGATAGGTTTCGGTACCGAGAATTTTTCCCAATTTCAACTCTTTAAATCCAGCGGAAGTCATTTCACCATCACTGAGTGTTTGTTCATTGATCAAAAGGATGATGGGTTTAGCTGCCGGAGCAAAATTGGGTTGCGGACTTAACTTTCCATTTCTGTACTTCCATTTAAGGTAAGGTTTCCTGGAAAGGAATTGCAACACTTCGTCATGCACATTACCACCGGTGTTATATCGCAGATCAAGAATGAGTGCATCTTTATTAGCCACAGAATCAGAGACCATATCCTGTTCGAATTTTTGCAGAGAGTTACCTGACATGTCGCGCATGTAAACATAACCGATACGTTGTTTGCCGAGTGTGCTTACGGTATTCCGGTTGTTGGTTTCCCAAAGATCGTATAGTCTTGAAGTGGATGCTGAATAAGAACCCGGATGAATTTTTACCACGAATTGAGAAGTTCCCCGGCTGAATGTAAGGGTCATTTCTGCCGGCATAGAAGTTTGTGAAAAATAGAATTCCCTGCTCTTTTTTGTGTCCACACTTTGGCCATTGACTGCTACAAGCACGTCTCCACTTTGAATTTTATTATCAGGCAGGTCGGCTACATCGAATGGAACAATATAGTCAACGGTATAAGGTGCATTGTTCTTAAACATAATGCCGGTAGATGCAGTTACATATTTGTAGTAAGTGGATTCTTCTGCACCCATGCTCGAAAATCCGTAATGTGAAGAGTTGAGTTCTCCCATCATGTTATTCAACAGTTGGCGCATGTCTTCACGGGTCTCTACGAAAGGCAGGTACTTCGCATAGCGGTCTCTGATGCCTTTCCAGTTTACATTGTTGAAGTTTACATCATAGTAGTTTTCATCCAGCACAGCCCATGCTTCATAAAACATTTGGTTGAATTCATCTTTGAGGTTTCGCTCGAATGAATATTTCAAATCTATCTTATCCGCAGAATTTGATTTCAGATTGAGTTTGTAAATATCACCTCCGGATAAAGCGAAATAATTTCCTTTCTGATGGCTGACACTGCTTACAAATCCATCTACACCTTTTATCTTTTCAGTTTTGGGTTGCTCAAATCGTTCTTCAGACCATTGCCACAATGCATATCTTCCGTTTTCATGGTTTGATAAAAAGAGCACACTCGTTTTGTCTCCTTCTTTCACAACATCAACGAGGCGTTGCGACCCGAATGAAGGTCCGATCTGGTCCAGCCGATCCATCATATTTGCAAAGTCTATTGTCATCTTTTGAACAGAATCAGGCCTGTCGGATGGCTTACCGTTTTTTGAAGAAGTATCTTTTTTCTTTTCGATAAACAGGGAATCAAAGAAATCAGACTTGAATGGTTCACTTGTCTTCTCCAGTGCCATCCTGTACACTTTCGCATCAGTCATACCATAAGGGTAGGATGGATGCGTACGGTCGCTTACAAAATAAATGTACTTACCATCCGGCGACCATACCGGATCTTGTTCGCTGACACCCGTGTTGGTGATGTTGATCAGTTTCTTGTCTTTAAGCCTTATCAAAATCACATCCGATTCAAAATTTCTGATACCATTGTAGGAAATGTATTCGCCATCAGGAGAAAAAGTAGGTGTGGAAGAATTCAATCCCCATATTTCATCAGTAGCCAGTACCGAAGGATTCATAGATTTCAAATCCAGCAGGCACACCTGGTTGTTGCCACTCAGGTACACTGCCTTTGATAGGTTCTTGTCAAAACTCAGGCTTCTGTCATTTCTTGCTTCATTGGTCACCTGCTTTTCTGAACCCTGCCCGGTTGCGTTGATGGTGAATATGTTATTAAATCCTTTATGGGTACGTGTGTACAACAGTGTTTCGTTGTCCTTTAGCCAATACACATCAGTAACACGCTCTTCTGCCAGCGTGTTGATTTCGCGGATATACTTTCCAAGAATATCACTCACGAATAATCTGCCTCTTGAAACAAAAGCCATCTTTTTTCCATCAGGCGACACATTAAATGCTGAAACATTTCTGGCAACATCAAAAGGCTTTTCCGATTCGAGGGTATTGCTCTTGTAGGCAAGCAATGGAATCAGGTTGCTCTTGCCAGAGGCAATATCATAACGGTACAACTGAAAATCTTTTTCAAAGACTATATAATTGCCGTTTGCATTTACAATGGGATGCATTACGGAACTGTTGAAGCTGGTCAATTGCTTTTTCTTCTCTCCTTCGAATGTGCACAGATTGTATTGACCGTTTCCTTCGTCAGAGATGAAATAGATTTTACCATTCTTGTCAACACTCACCGACATATCTTTTCCGCGCCAGGTGGTATAACGTTTATACTTACCTGTTTTTAGATTGTAGGATTGCACATCAGGATTGAAAGCCCCACGATAGCCAATGCGGTTGTAAAAGTTGAAGCTTTCCCAGGTATCATCAAAGAAGATTTCTCCGGTTACCGGGTTTTCAAATGCGTTATGTGTATAATCGAAATAGTTGTTGCTGAAAACACGAACAGGAGTGCCGCCATTGATATTTACTTTATAAGTACTCATCCGGTCATAGCGGTTGCTGGTAAAATAAATCCATTGATTATCCCATGACCAGGATTCTACAAGGTCGCTTGCCTGGTGGAATGTGAGGCGCCTGATATCGCCACCCTTGACCGGCATCAGATAGATATCACTATTTCCAAATTGAGAATTGCTGAAGGCAATCCATTTTCCATCTGGTGAAATGCGGGGCCTGTCTGTATTTCCCTGTAGGGACGTGATCTGGTAACTCAGACCTCCATTGATGGAGGCTCTCCACAGATTCCGGTTATAACTGAATATGATTTCAGATCCATCCGGTGAAATAGCGGGTGTGGATGTGAAGTGTAATGATGATTGTGCATTCGCAATGAATGGCAAAAAGGTAAAAGCGAGGATGATTCGTTGGATGAACTTCATTGTATTTGATTTTTGAAGGGTGCTAAATGTATAGAAGATTTTCCATTCAAATGGAGGAATTGGTTGAATGGTTTACAGGTTCGGTAATCAAGGCTTATCGGCGGGTTAATGAAACAGGTTAACTTTGTAAATTGTCAATGGATCATAAGGCCAATAGGCAGGTGATCAGCATTGAACATCTAATTCTTTGTTACATGGGAATAAATTTTGAAGTGGCTACATTCGCCAATGGTTGCTTTTGGTGTACAGAGGCAGTATTTCAAAGACTGAATGGAGTGGAAGCAGTTCAGAGCGGCTATGCCGGCGGGCATGTAAAAAATCCAACCTACAGGCAGGTATGCACCGGCGACACAGGGCATGCAGAGTGCCTTCAGATCACTTTTGATCCTTCAGTAATTTCCTATGAAGAACTTCTCGATGTTTTCTGGACCACCCATGACCCTACCACATTGAACCGGCAGGGAAATGATGTGGGAACACAATATCGGAGCGTGATATTTTATCATGATGAAAAACAAAAGGCAATCGCTGAAAAATCACGACAGCAATTGGAGTCATCTAAAGTCTTCGAAAAGCCGATTGTTACAACCATCGAACCTTTTTCTGACTTCTATCCTGCGGAGAAGGAACACTTTGATTACTACAACAAACATCCGGAACAAAGCTATTGCTACTTTGTAGTACGCCCTAAAGTTGATAAGTTGAAAAAGTATTTTGCCGATAAAATGAAAAAATGAAAACGCCGGAAGTTTCATTTTTCAGGATATTTTTATCATCTCTATTACATTTTTCCTTCTATTTTTAATTCATGAACCCTCGACGCCTGCTGTGGTTATATTGTACGTTGCTGCCTGGTTTGAGTTGGGCACAGCAAAAGGATTCTACAATAAAAGTGGAAGAGCATTACATTACCCTTTCGGAGGTTGTTATCAATCAGCATCTGGATGTTTCATCCTTTATAAAAAGGGTGAAGGAGGATACTTCCTTTTACAAAGCATTCAGGAATTTGCGAATCATAGGTTACACTGCTATCAATGACATCAGAATGCTGGACAGGAAAGGAAAAAACAGAGCGTCATTGAATAGCAGGATTAAACAAACTGTGAAGGATCATTGCAGGCAAATGGAAGTCATTGAACAAAAAAGCACAGGCGATTTCTTTGACAGCCGGCAGAACTATAATTATTATACAGCCTCCATGTATGCGCAATTATTTTTTACCAAAGGGAAAGTATGTGGAGAAAATAATATAGTAGGTAACAGGGAGTTTGATGTGTCAGGATTATCAGGAATTGATAAACACAAAGAACAGCTAAAGATGTTATTCTTTAACCCGGGTAATCGAATCAATGGATTACCATTTATCAGTAACAAAACAGCAATTTTTGATAAAAGCATGGCAGGCGACTATGACATGAACATCGGTTTTGATGAAGATGCCCATACTTATATCTTTTCAATTAAAGCAAAACCGGGGCATGAGAAAAAGGTAGTCATTAAGGAAATGACAACATGGTTTGATGCAAAGACTTTTGACATCATAGCGCGGAATTATACTTTGAAGTATGATGCAGGCGTGTATGATTTCGATGTAAATATGAAAGTGAAAATGGGCCGGATAAAAAATCTGTTGGTTCCGGTACTCATGACTTATAATGGTAACTGGAAGGTGATGTTCAAAAAAAGAGAGAGGGGGCTTTTTACAGCTACATTGTTTGATCTTACTTACTGAAACTAATAAGAGACGGTATTATCCGTCCCTTAATTGCTATGAGAAAAATCAAAAAAAATGGGCTGTTTAATTTTTTCTTGTGTGGTTCAGAAAGAAGTAAGGGTTTACCGAAAAGCAGGTGCTGTTTCTGTCCTCACTAAAACCAAGGCAAACATTTAAGAATTTATTCCCTTCGTTGATCTGGTCCATTTGAAGGGAGGTACATAGTTCAGGAAGTATCTCTCTCAATATTCCATTCCAGCAGGCTTCTGCCAGTTGTTCTTTCGGACTGAGGTGGCTATACTCCGGTGACGGTTCTTTACAAAAGAACTCTTTGTTGAAAAACTTACTCGAGTGCGCGAGCAAAATTTCCTGGTAAATAATAGGTTCCATAGTAGTTTGGTTTTTTAATGGGTAGCGTGTCTATGACTGAATAATTCAGTTAGAGATACTTTTGCAGATTAGTTTGGTATGTTAAATTCTCTTCTGCATTATTTAAACGACAGAAAATAAAAATTGTTGTCAAAATAATTCCGGGGTTAGCATAAGTAAATGGTATTCATGAAGCTAATAGCCATTATTTTTGCCTCCTTATTTTTTCCAAACCTTTAAATCAACCTTCTTATTCGTCAGCTTAAATGGATATTGGCCGGTGTGCTTTTTGCCATTCTTTGGGCCTCCGCCTCTACAGCTACCAAATTTGGCCTGGATGTGGCTCAACCCCTGGTAATTGCCCAGGTACGATTTGCTGTTGCCGGCATTACGATGCTTGTTTTTGCCCACCTTGTCTTTCGTCAGCCCTTGCCAGATCGGAACATGTGGAAACCGATCAGTATTTATGCACTTTTAAACATCACCATCTACCTCGGATGTTATGTGATTGCCATGAAATATGTCACAGCAGGTATTGGCGCTCTGGCCATTGCTACCAATCCAATTTATATCAGTTTCTTATCCGTCATTTTTCTGAAAAAGAAATTATCTGCCAATATAATCCTGGCACTCGCTTTAGGTTGCTTCGGGGTTTATTATGCTTCGTTGCCTTTGCTGGGCACTTCATCCGTGTCGGTTGGCGGATTGTTCCTGATGTTGTTCAGCATGTTGTCCTATTCTGTGGGAGCTATTTATTTTTCTTCGCGCCAGTGGGATGGCATATCACTCCTGGCGATCAATGGCTGGCAGACATTCCTGGGAGGAGTATTTCTCTTGCCGGTTACCTTGTTTTTCTTCCACACCGATGCCAATCACCTGGATCATATTTTTTGGATAAGCACACTTTGGCTTGCGTTTGCTGTTTCCATTGCAGCGGTTCAACTCTGGTTGTGGTTACTTCGAACCAATACGGTGAAGGCAGGACTTTGGTTGTTTCTTTGCCCCCCGTTCGGGCTGTTAATTGCGGCCTGGCTGCTGGACGAGCCGCTTACAAGATATACCTACATTGGCCTGGCTTCGGTAGTTGCCGGATTGTTGCTCACAGAAAAGATCCCTTCAGCAATCCTGAAGAAAACATTTGGAAGGGATTAATGTGTTGGGGCCGGACTGACTTTTTATCACAGACGACTGACAAGAATTTGTAAAAACTGACAGCAGGTTCACAAAAAATGAATTGGCACAATTATTCCTGTACATTCGCAACCAAAATATAAATTAAAAAATTTTTACAATTATGGCAAAATCGAAATTTGAACTCTTTGATGACAGGGTTCTTGTGAAGCCAAACCAGGCAGAAGAAAAGACAGCCGGAGGGATTATCATTCCCGATACAGCAAAGGAAAAACCTCAGAAAGGTACTGTGGTTGCCGTAGGAAAAGGAAAATATGCAGAACAAACCGGAAACCTGATCCCGGTACAGGTGAAAGAAGGCGATGTGATCATGTATGGTAAATATGGTGGTACAGAGATCAACATAGATGGTGAAGATTATTTGATCATGCGTGCTTCTGACATACTGATTAAACTCGGCTAAATTTTTTCAACAATTCAATTTTTTAAAACGATTATACAACTATGGCTAAACAATTATTTTTCGAAATAGAAGCCCGCAACAGGATGAAAAGGGGAGTAGATACCCTGGCAAATGCGGTGAAGGTTACGCTCGGACCAAAAGGACGAAACGTAGTGATTGATAAAAAATTCGGTGCACCTACCATTACTAAGGATGGTGTTACCGTGGCAAAGGAAATAGAATTAGAAGATCCCGTTGAAAATATGGGTGCACAAATGGTGAAAGAAGTAGCCAGCAAGACAGCCGATATCGCAGGTGATGGCACTACTACAGCTACTGTACTGGCACAGTCCATTATCAGCGAAGGATTGAAGAACGTAGCTGCAGGAGCAAACCCAATGGATCTGAAACGCGGAATTGACAAAGCGGTGAAATCTGTAGTAGAGAATCTGAAAAAACAATCTGTTGCTGTAGATGATAACAACAACAAAATAGAGCAGGTAGCGAGCATCTCTGCCAACAATGACGAAAGCATTGGTAAACTGATCGCTGAAGCGATGGGCAAAGTAGGTAAGGAAGGTGTGATCACTGTAGAAGAAGCAAAAGGTACGGACACTACAGTAGAAGTGGTGGAAGGTATGCAATTTGATCGTGGTTATATTTCCCCATACTTTGTTACCAACAGCGAAAAAATGGAGGCAGAATTAGAAAATCCTTACATCCTGATCTACGACAAAAAGATCAGCACCATGAAGGACATTCTGCATATCCTTGAAAAAGTAGCACAAGGTGGACGTCCGTTGCTGATCATTGCTGAAGACCTCGAAGGTGAAGCATTGGCTACTCTCGTTGTAAACAAATTGAGAGGAACGCTGAAAGTGGCTGCTGTAAAGGCTCCCGGCTTTGGCGACAGAAGAAAAGAAATGCTTCAGGATATCGCGGTTCTTACTAAAGGAACAGTGATCAGCGAAGAGCAGGGTTACAAATTAGAAAATGCAGACCTTACTTATTTAGGGCAGGCAGGTCATGTAACTATTGACAAAGACAATACAACTATCGTAGGTGGTAAAGGTGAAAAGCCAGGCATTAAGGCACGTGTCAACCAAATCAAAGCGCAGATAGATACAACTACCAGCGATTATGATAAAGAAAAATTACAGGAGCGCCTTGCTAAATTAAGTGGTGGCGTTGCTGTATTGTATGTAGGTGCAGCTACAGAAGTAGAAATGAAGGAAAAGAAAGACAGGGTGGATGATGCATTGCATGCTACACGTGCAGCAGTTGAAGAAGGAATTGTTCCCGGAGGTGGTGTGGCTTACATTCGTGCTATCCAAAGCCTGGACAAATTAAAGGGTGATAATGAAGATGAGATCACCGGTATCCAGATCATTCGTCGTGCTGTGGAAGAACCACTTCGTCAGATCGTTGCCAACAGCGGTATAGAAGGCAGCATTGTCGTGCAGAAGATCAAAGAAGGAAAAGGTGATTTTGGTTTCAACGCACGTACTGAAGTGTTTGAAAACCTGCTGGCAGCTGGAGTGATTGATCCTACAAAGGTTACCCGTATTGCATTGGAAAATGCAGCTTCCATCGCAGGTATGTTGCTCACTACAGAGTGCGTGATCAGCGACAAACCTGAAAAAGATAAACCAGCTATGCCTCCAATGGGTGGCGGTATGGGTGGTGGAATGGATATGGGCTATTAATTTCAAATTCCACAATAGTTTCTGTACAGAGGTTGTCTCCAAAGGGCAGCCTCTTTTTTTGCTCTGTTTGCAATGTCCAATCTGTTAGGCTTTGTAGCGTTACCTCAATCTTTGCACCTCATTCTTTTCATTTAGGCGAATGATTACGGAAGGCGCGTTCTTCGAAAAATCATCTCTTCTGTACTGCACCGTATAATCTACTTTATCTATCAATGCAGGATCAATTTCTGAAAAATTTTGAGGTGAGGGTTTGTTGGAAATATTGGCTGAAGTAGAGACAATTGGCTTTCCGAATTCTTTGATCAGTTGCTGACAAAAAGTATCCGAAGCAATACGGATGGCTATGGAACCATCGTTGTTTACAAGGTTTGATGGAAGATTTTTGGCATTGCCAAAAATAGCAGTGGTAGGAACCGTTGCTGAAGTCATTTGTTTCAGGAGTATTTCTGACGGATGGCTTACATATTGTTTTACCATCTCAGCATCTGCTACCAAAATGATCATCGACTTAAATGGACTCCTGTGTTTGATGTCAAAAATTCTACTGATGGCTTTATCACTGGTTGCATCACATCCTAACCCCCATATAGTATCAGTGGGGTAGAGGATGACGCCACCTTCGGCCAGGATATTTGCAACCTGGAGAATTTCATTGTGAATCTCTTCTTCCATAATTAGTGAACATTTTCAACAGATTTTCTTAAAACTTCAAAGAGTTTTTTTATCTGTTCTTTCAAATCATAATGTGCTTCGATATGCTTCCTTCCTTCGCGGCCCATCTCTATCGCCTTACCCGGCTGTTGAATCAATTGAAGCATGTAATCTGCCATACCTTGTACATCGCTTTCTTTTACAAGCCATCCTGTTCTTCCGTTGATTACTGCTTCGGGAATACCTGCATGATAGGTGCTTACTACCGGTAATTCGCAGGCAGCAGCCTCCAGCACTGTGTTGGGAGTTCCTTCCTTATCACCATTGGCAGCAGTTACCGAATGTTGAACAAAGACTGTGGCTTCCTGCATGTACGCCACTATTTCTGCCGGTGCTTTTATGCCCGGAAAAATGATGTCATTTTCGAGTTGAAGTTCCTTTGCAAGCGCTTCACACTCCTGGAAGAGGTTGTCTTTTTTACCAATCATGATAAGTTTGGCATCGGTTGCCTTTTTCTTTACCTCAGCAAATGCCCTGATAGTACTCATCGGAGATTTCTTGCCGATAAACCTTCCGACAGCGAGGAAGATGTTTGCTTTCTTCCTGGAAGAGTCAGCACAGAATTTTGAGAGATCAATGCCATAAGGTATCAATGAAATTTTTTCTTCAGGAGCTTCCAGTGAAATCAATTTATTTTTCATCTCAATGGAAACTGCAATAATACCAGCAGCCTGCTGAAACATTACCTTGTAACGTTCCCCATATTGATCCAATACTTTTTTTTGCGTAGCATCGAAACCATGAAAATGCACTACCATCGGGATATCCAGGCTCCTGCATACCGGCAATATATGGACACCGGCCATTCCGTATTCGGCCAGCACCACATCTATCTTGTTTGTTTTCAGGAAATGTTTCAAACCGTAATTGCCAAAGTAGTTATTGCGTTTGCCGGTGATGGCCCGAACAATTAAGTTTCCAACTCTTATGGGTAACGGCGCCAGGAAAGATCCGTCTTCTGAGCGTTGTGGCAGCCTGCCGTCATATACAGGAAATACTTCAGCATACGTCGAAAGGTAGTCGATCTGATTTTTTATAAAGGTCTCAGAGTACCTTCCTTTCTCGCTTCGCGCAATACAAATTTTCATTGTCTTATTTTGTGGAACTTTTCGGTCTGTTCAAGAATGACGGTTTGCATTCTCACCGGATAAAACTAAGCAATAAAGCGTATGAAATTATCAATCATCATTACTACTTATAATTCACCTGAGTGGCTGGGTAAGGTACTCACAGGGTTTGGATGCCAGTCATTCAAAGATTTTGAAATTGTCATTGCTGACGATGGATCACGTACAGAAACAAAAGATCTTATTGACTCGTTCAGAGAGAAGATTTCCCAGCCTATCATTCATGTGTGGCAGGAAGATACGGGGTTCAATAAATGTGAGATTCTCAATAAGGCCATCGTGCAATCCACAACGGATTATCTTGTCTTTACTGACGGAGATTGCATTCCACATGCAGACTATATGAAGGTGCACTACGAGAAAAGGCAGCCCGGATATTTTCTTTCAGGTGGGTATTATAAACTTCCTATGAATATTTCTAAAGCGATCCAATATGATGACATCACATCCGGCAGGTGCTTCAGCCTGAAGTGGTTGAAATCAATGGGGCTTCCCACTTCTATGAAAAATTCAAAATTATTTTTCAACGAAACATTTTCAACTGTCATGAATGCCGTTACTCCTACCAATGCATCCTGGAACGGGCACAATGCGAGCGGTTGGAAAAAAGATATCGAAGCAGTGAACGGATATGATGAGCGGATGCGTTATGGAGCGCTCGACAGGGAGTTGGGTGAGAGGTTGATGAACAAAGGAATCAAAGGGAAACAAATCCGATATAGTGCTATCTGCCTGCATCTTGATCATTCACGCGGGTATGTCAATGAAAAAGACCTGGCTGCCAATGCCGCGATTCGCCAGGCTACAAAGACTGAGAAGAAGACGTGGACTGATTTTGGGATAGTGAAGGCCGGTATTTAATTTTTTTAGAATACTCTACACTCTGTACTGGCACGGGTTCTCTGACTGATTTATTAATCGTCTGCAAAGGATATTGAAAAAAGTTTATGGGTTGTTAATGAGAAAATTCAAAATGAAGTCGCTTAATCCAATTTATTGTTTATTTCAATTTTAAGTGGTTGCAAATACCGCGTTACAATAGCCCAGATAATAGAGTCATCAATACTATCATAGGAATGAACTAACCTGTTTCTCAAACTAATTATTTGGGAAGCATTTTCCAAATTGTTGCTTTCTGATTCTTTAAGGAACTTATTGACAGCTTCTCCAATTATTCCTAAATGTCTTTCTATGGCGCTTTTTGTTTTAATATCCTTCTGTTATTCATCAAAGGATCTTATATCCTTTGCAAAATTTTCAATCAGTCCAATTGAAGTGGATATGTCAGACAAAAACTTTTTCTCCCTCTCGGTCATAGATTAATTTTTTTGTCCGGTTAATACTTGATTTAAGATAAGGATTACGAATTGAATCCTCGGTTAATAAATCCACTTTTCTTTTGAAAAATGATTCCAGTTTGTCCCAGAGTGAAAGCAATGCTTCTCCTCTATCAGCAGCATTATCAATATCTAATTTAACTACCATGTCAATGTCGCTGGTTGCCGGATCAAAGCGGTTAGTAAGAGATGAACCAAAAGCATACAACTTGCGGACATTATGTATTCTGCAAAGATTCAAAAACTCCTCATAATTCTCCTTTATAGCTGTTGTAAGGTACATACCCAAATGTACTTAAATATTATTCCTAATTAAAAATATTCAGAACCAAGGATACTTAGGATATCTATTCTAAGACTTTCCGAAAACTGGGCAGGTTGTGATAGACTCTATAAAGCTGTCATTGTGGCAAGGGATTCCAACCTTTAGCAATCAACTTTCAGTAATCTTGTTTCTCTTTCTGAAGTTGGCAACCTTTGATTAATTATGCAGTACGGATTCCTGGTTAGTCAATTATCTTTGCGAAAATTTTTTCTAAATGGAATTACAGAAACTGATCAACGAGGCATGGGCCAATAGGGAATTATTGAATGATACCATCTATTCTGATGCCGTTCGGAATGTGATAGAAAAATTGGATACCGGTAAATTGAGAACGGCAGAACCGGTAACATCTTTTGACAAAGCCAGCCAATGGAAAGTAAATGAATGGGTGAAGCAGGCGATACTAATGTATTTCGGTATTCAGAAAATGGAGACCTATTCGCTACCTCCATTTGAGTTTTATGATAAGATGAAGTTGAAAAAGAATTTTGAATCGTTGGGTGTTCGTGTAGTGCCTCATGCAGTCGCAAGGTATGGCAGTTATCTTGCACGAACAGTTGTGATGATGCCCTCGTATGTGAATATTGGCGCTTATGTGGATGAAGGAACGATGGTGGATACCTGGGCTACCGTGGGTAGTTGTGCGCAGATCGGAAAGCACGTACACCTGAGTGGTGGCGTGGGCATCGGTGGCGTATTGGAGCCATTGCAGGCAAGCCCGGTAATCATTGAAGACGGATGTTTTATCGGCAGCAGGTGCATTGTGGTAGAAGGTGTGAAAGTAGGAAAGGAAGCAGTGTTGGGTGCCAATGTTGTACTAACTCAATCTACAAAGATCATTGATGTGAGTGGCAGCCAGCCAATCGAATATAAAGGCGCAGTGCCTCCGCGCAGTGTTGTAATACCCGGAACCTATCCCAAGAAATTTCCGGCTGGTGAATACAATGTTAGCTGTGCATTGATCATCGGGCAGCGAAAAGAAAGTACAGATAAGAAGACCAGCCTCAATGATGCATTACGTGATTTTAATGTGAGTGTATAACAAAAAAATCTCCCGACTACACTCGGGAGAAATTTTTTTACGTGGTTTTTTTAGGTTTTAAAATAGGTTGGTAAGTTGTGTTTTTCCTGGGTCAATTTTTCATTGGTATAGGATAAGAAAGAAGTTGAACGATAAGCAATTTCTTATTTTGGGTTTTGGTTTTTTTTAGGATTTCAGGATCATGTTTTTCATTGGTATTGGCTCCGATTTTCATCGGAATAAATGATTTGTTTATCATTCAACTTCTGATACAAAGATATTTTGCCTTTCAAATTGTGGTAGCGCATTCCTTCTCATTTTTGGATTGATGGTAACTACGGTTTGAATCGTATTTATCCGATAGTGGGCATTCGTAAAACTTCCAGAGTCATTAATATCGCCATCGCGGCCTCCTGTACATTGAGATGAAAAATTGTTTTTGAAATGATCCCGCTGTGTGGTCTCCCGACCAACGGTCATAAGCATCTTAAGAAAATCGCACATTTCTACCATTCTTCCCTTCATTCCATAGATCAGGAAACCTTACGGCAGTAACATCTATTTCCCATGCGCAGAGGGTGCAATGAGAAAAGAAACTCTGTGGTTCTCTGTGTCTTCTCTGTATCTTCTCTGTATCTTCTCTGTATTTTTTCTCTGTGTAATTATTCCCTTTCCAAAAACGAATTCATACAAGTAACTCAATGAATACCTCACAATTCAACTTAATCTGAATAATCTACCGGCGTCCTTAGGTGGAATGCTGTTACTTTGCCGTTATGAAAAGCGGATTCGTAAATATTTTTGGCAAACCCAATGCAGGCAAGAGTACAATTCTTAATGCTCTGGTGGGAGAGAAGTTGGCCATTGTAACGCCAAAAGTGCAAACTACAAGGCACCGGATAAAAGGCATCATCACTACCAAAGAATACCAAATTATTTTTTCCGATACACCGGGAATCATTGAACCTAAGTATAAGTTGCATGAAAAAATGATGAGTTATGTGAGGTCTGCTACCGAAGACGCTGATGTCATGCTGCTGGTGCATGATCTCACGGAAGATGTTTCCGATTCTGAGAAGATTTTTGAATCGCTGCCGGAAAAGTCGCCACGTATCGTTTTGTTGAATAAGACGGATATAGTGCCTCGGGAAAAGGTTGACATAGCAGCCGGCTTTTTTGAAAGTAAGGGATACACCCATATCCTGAAAGTAGCCGCCTCAAAGGGTGTGGGCATTGATGCACTCTTGGAATTGATTGTAAAACTGCTCCCTGAAGGAATGCCTTTTTATGAAGAAGATAACCTGACGGATCTGCCTACACGATTTTTTGTGGGCGAGATCATCCGTGAAAAGATCTTTATGCTTTTGGAAGATGAAGTGCCATACCACACCACAGTGTTGGTACAGGAGTTTTCCGAAAAACAAACACTCACCAAGATCAGGGCTGACATTATCGTACAGCGGGAAACACAGAAAGCTATTTTGCTGGGACACCAGGGGAAGATGATCAAACAATTAGGAATGGAGTCGAGAAAGGAGATTGAAGAATTTATCGGGAGAAAAGTTTTTTTAGAATTGTTTGTGAAGGTGCGGCCTAAGTGGCGGGATAATGATTTGCATTTGAAAGAGTATGGTTATTCGTGAGTATAATTCACTGTTGGTTGGTACAGAAAATAGTGGATAATTATTCTCCTTGCTTTTCTACCGTCTATTTGCACTCTTAGTGCAGTATGTTCTATTGGAAAAATTATTTTTTTATCCCTGCAAATCTAACATTATGTGTTAGATTTGCAGGGATGATACACCGGCTAAAAATGAAGGAAATTCAGGCTGCCATTGACAGAAGTGCGACGGTGGCGCTTACGGGACCAAGACAAGTTGGGAAGACAACACTTGCTCTGGAGGTAGCTGAGAGTCATCCATCGGTGTACCTTGATCTTGAAAGCAGGCTGGATATTCAGAAAGTAAAAGACATCATATCTTTTCAGGAAACCAACAACGATAAGTTGATTATCCTCGATGAGGTACAGCAAGTTCCGGAAATTTTCAAGCCAATCAGGGGTATTATTGACAGAGAAAGGAGAAAAGGAAATAAGACAGGGTTGTTTTTGTTTTTGGGATCGGCCTCGATGGAGTTATTAAAACAATCAGGAGAATCTCTAGCCGGACGCATTGCATATATTGAGCTTTTTCCAATTAATCTTTTCGAATATAGTGATCACTATCCTGATCCTATGAATACCTTATGGCTGAGAGGGGGATTCCCTGAAAGCCTCCTGGCGTCAGAAGAAAAGGATAGCCTGATGTGGCGCAGGGATTTTATCCAAACTTATCTTCAAAGAGATATTCCGCAGTTTGGTGCTAAGATTCCCGGAGAAACATTATCAAGATTCTGGACAATGCTGGCGCACTATCAGGGTACAGTTTTGAACGCAGCCCACTTAGCAAGAAGTATTGAAGTTTCAGGAACAACAGTCCACCGATATCTAGATTTAATGGTTGATTTACTTTTGGTCAGGAGGCTTCAACCCTGGACATTCAATATTGGAAAACGGCTTGTTCGATCACCAAAAGTTTATTTACGCGACAGTGGCATTGTGCATGCGTTATTAAATATATCTGACTTTAATAGCCTGTTAGGACATCCTGTAGTAGGAGGAAGTTGGGAAGGATTTGTTATAGAAAATATTTTATCAGTAGCGCCATTTGGAATGCAATCTTACTATTATCGTACCCAGGATGGTACAGAAATAGACCTGGTTCTTGAGTTTTCGCCAAAAGAAAAATGGGCAATAGAAATTAAAAGAAATTCTGCTCCTCATTTATCCAAGGGTTTCTTAACAGGTTGTGAGGATATAAAAGCCAGGAAAAAATATATAGTATATTCAGGGAAGGACGCTTTTTCCTTAGGCAATGGCGTGGAAGCGATATCTCTTTTACAATTGATGGCACTTGTGCAAAAGATGAACAACATCTAAAAACAATGGCATGCTCATTTCTCCGCTCACATATCCTTAAATTTGCTAATCATGACAGAAACAGAAACCTTCTGGAATGCCCGCTACATCACCGGTGAAACCGGCTGGGATATGAAGCAGGTGTCGCCTCCATTAAAATATTTTATCGACAACATTCCTGATAAAAAAACGCCAATACTGATACCAGGATGTGGCAATGCATACGAGGCAGGATATCTTTTGGATCAACAGTTTACCCATGTTACGCTCATAGATATCTCTTCGACTCTTGTAGAGCGCCTTCGCAATAAGTTGGAAGGGCGTCCTGTCAATATTATCCACGGAAATTTTTTTGAACACAAAGGACAATACGATTTGATTCTCGAGCAAACTTTTTTCTGCGCCATTGATCCATCCAAAAGGAAAGACTATGTAGCTCATGCTTCTGAATTGCTCGTACCAAAGGGGAGACTTGCGGGTGTTATGTTCAATGAAAACTTTGGTTTTGTAGAACATCCTCCATACCTGGGTAGTGAAGCAGAGTATCGGAATTTGTTTGAACCGCATTTCGAAATTGTGAGAATGGAACCATGCGATATTTCTATTGAGCCAAGGATGGGCAATGAATTACTCGTGGAGTTCCGGAAAAAATAACAGATAAGATTTACCAAGAAATACCTGAAATATATACTGATGAATTCATTTGGAAAAAATTTAAGACTGCAAATATTTGGACAATCGCACAGCGGGTTTGTGGGTATCACTATTGATGGAATACCTCCCGGTATTGCGATAGCTCCTGAGGATTTTCATGATGATATCGAAAGAAGAAAGCCGGGTGCCAGGGGAACTACTCCCCGTAAAGAAGCCGATGAACCTCAGATCATCACCGGTTTATTCAATGGCAAGAGTAGTGGTGCTCCGATGACAATTTTATTTGCCAACCAGAATACACGCAGCGTTGACTATGAAAAACAACGTGCGGTACCACGACCGGGCCATGCGGACTTTGTAGCATCCAAAAAATTCAAAGGCTTTGAAGATTACAGAGGTGGTGGGCATTTTAGCGGAAGGCTTACTGTAAACCTGGTGGCGGCAGGTGTCATTGCAAAGAAAGTAATGCAACACATTTTTCAAAAAAATCAAATCACCATTCAATCCAAAATTTTGGAAGTAGGTGGTGAGCCAGATGAAGAAAAAGGATTGCAAAAAGCGGTTGATGCCAAAGACTCTGTAGGTGGTATTATTGAGTGCACTATTTCGGGATTACCAATCGGTTTGGGTGAGCCATTCTTCGATTCTGTGGAGTCACAAATCAGTCACATCATCTTCGCAGTACCTGCGGTGAAGGGCATTGAATTTGGTTCCGGTTTTGCAGCAGCAAAGATGTTTGGTTCGCAGCATAATGATGCCATCCTTGATGCAAGTGGTAAGACCGCAACCAATCATGCAGGCGGCATTACCGGTGGCATCACCAACGGAAATGATGTTGTATTTCGTGTCGTGATAAAACCTACTTCTTCTACTCCAAAAGAGCAACAAACATGGAACAAGGAGACAGACAGCGTCGAATCTTTTTCTGTGAAAGGCAGGCACGACTTGTGCATTGCATTGCGTGCTCCTGTTGTAATAGAGGCGGCGGCAGCACTCGCTATTGCTGACCTGATGCTGGAGCCTGGTGTACTTGATGATTAGATCAGCTCTCTCTTTTTTGCTCTGTCAATAATTGCAGTGCATGGTTGATGTCGCCAGCATTCTCCACTTTTTGAGCATTGACAAAAAATATCTGGTCTGCATTGGCTATGGTATTCAGCCGGTGCGCAATAATCACCTTGGTAGTGTGTGGTGGCAGCCTGTCCAGTATTTCCTGCAATTGTTGTTCTGTAACTGTATCAATATTGGCAGTCGCTTCATCGAGAATCAGCAATTCAGGTTTGCGTAATACAGCTCTCATAAAAGCAATGATCTGCTTTTCACCAAGGCTCATACTTTCAGTTTCGGCTGTAATATCTGTTTGTAATCCTTTCTCAAATTTGTGGATCAGCTTTTCGAAACCTTCATCTATTAATAATTTCGTCAGAGCATCATCATCAATATTCCTCAGTTCTTTACTTCCATAAACAATGTTGTCTCTGAGGGTTCCATTGAAGAGGAATGGCTCCTGCAATATGAATCCGATTTTTCGGCTCAGGGTAGCTGCATCATAGTTTTTTAATGGTATGCCATCGAATGCTATCTCACCTTCGTTGGGATCATAGAGTCGCGCTATGAGCGAAGCAGTCGTTGTTTTGCCGCCACCTGTCGGCCCTACAAAGGCGTATGTTTTTCCTTTATGCAATTCGATATTTATTTCATGAAGTACTTTTTTCCCGTTAGGGTATTGAAAAGAAACATTGGAGAATTGTAACAGAGGTGAATTATTGTTAGTCTTTTCAAGATGTTGAACAGGAGACTTTATGTCTGACTCAAGATGGAGAATGATAGAGATTCTGTCCCATGAAGCCATAGCTGTCTGAAAACTTGCCCAAAGTGTCGCAATTTGCCTGAGTGGCCTGTAGAAACTTTGGACATAAGCGATATAACTGATCAGGATTCCGATAGTAAAACTTCCGGTTGAAATCAGGTAAATACCATAAGACAATACAATGAGTTGTGCAATGTTGCTGAAGAGCGTAAATACAGGTGCGTAGGTGGCATTGGCAAATCCACTGATGAGCGAAGTCTTATAATTTTCATTATTGGCTTGTTCAAACTTTGCCCTGAAAAAATCTCTCCGGTTGAATGCAAGAATAGTCCTGAAGTTGGAAAGATTTTCCTGTATTTCACCACTAAGTAGCCCGAATTTTTTCATGCTCGCCGCATTTTTTTTCTTCACCCATGGATTGATCAGTTTTACAAAAATCAGAATACAAACACCCGGCAATAGACCGGCGCTACCCAGGTTAGGTTCAAGTGCTAACATGAAAGCGGCTGCAACGATCATCATGAAAATACCATCCACAAACTGCACGAGTGATTGTGAGAAAAACTGGTTGACGGTTTGTGTGTCATTGTTGATCCTTGAGATTAGATCGCCTGATTTGTTTTGGTTAAAGAATGCAACAGGCAGGCTTTGCATTTTTTCAAAGAGTGAATTCCTCAATGTGTATAACATGCGCTGGCCGATACTTCCCATCAGTTTTGTCTGAAAATATTCTGTAAAACAGGAGGTCAGGTAAATGAAAAAAAGAATAGCACAGAAGAAGAGAAGCCCATCATATTTCCTGGTGGAGATATAATGATCTATCGTATAACCGATCAGGTATGGAGTCAATAACGCAAGCCCACTATTGATCAGCATTACTGTAAAAGCAAAGAAAAGATTCTTCTTCTCACCTTTCATAAATGCCAGCATCTTACGAAAGGCATCTATCGTTTTGCTCTTGTGTTCTATGGTGAGATCGTAATTCATGCTTCTTCTTCTTGAGTAACTACATCATTCGTGCTTTGCTGTGAATTGTATATCTGAACGTATTCAGGACAAGTAAGGCACAATTCTTCATGCGTTCCTTTACCGATGATTTCACCTTCCATCAGCAATATGATTTGATCATAATCCTTGACCGGATCTATTTTTTGCGTAACAGAAAGCAAGGTAATGTCCGGATAATTTTTTGCGAGGTTTCTGCCGATCTTCTTTTCTGTGGCTGCATCTACTCTTGCCGTAAAATCATCCAGTAATAATAGAGTGGGATTTATAGCCAATGCTCTCGCGAGCATGATCCTTTGCTTCTGTCCGCCAGAAAGGCTGGTGCCTCTCTCACTGATCATTGTGTGAAGTTTTTGAGGAAGGGATTCAATAAAGTCGCTGAGTTCTGCAGTTTCAATGGCTTTCATTACTTCATCATCCTTCGCTTCCTTGCTGAATGAAATGTTTTCTTTCAGGTCAAGGTTGAAAATAATACTGTCCTGGAATACGATGGCTACCTGGTTGAGGAGGGCATCTCTCCGATAGTCAGCAGACGGAGATCCATCAAATAATATTTCTCCGGAGGAGGGTTTCAATAATCCAATAATGATATTGAGTAGTTGAGTTTTGCCTGCGGCAGTAGGTCCGATGATGGCAGTGCGGCTTCCGGCAGGAACAACAAACGAAATATCTTTCAAGATGGCATCTTCACCTGACTGAAGTGTTACATTCTTCAATTCAATATTACCGCTGATCTTTTTGGTGAGTGTTCCCTTTTCTTCAGGATCAGGAGCGTCAAGGATGTGTTGAATACGCTGGTAAGAGGCTGATGCCCTTGCTATCACGCTACTTGTAAAACCGATCACAAGAATTGGAAAAATCAGGATGGCAATATAACTGTTGAATGCTGCAAATTCACCAAGCGTCATACTTCCGAGAATGATGTAGTGTCCTCCCACACCTAACACTGCCAGTTGGGCCATACTTGCCGTGAACACGATCACTGGGATGAGCATGGAAAACAAGCGAACGATCTTTAATCCCAAATCTCTAGCTTCTCCACTTGCATTTATAAATTTATCATACTCAAATGCCTGGGCATTGAGCACGCGAATGAGTGCCGCACCCAAAATGCTTTCATTGATTACTTTGTTCAGCCAGTCCACTACTTCCTGCGACTTTTTGAATAGCTTTCTTACCTTCTTAAACACGATCATGAATGCTGTGATGATCAGCGGCACCATGATGAGTACGATCAAACCGAGTCGTAAGTTGATGTTCAATAACAGTACTGCTGTGCCGAGTATCAGTACTGCCGACGAAATAATGGATACAATGGCCTGGCTAATGAACATTTTCACAGCATCGGTATCTGAAGTGATATTGGTGAGAAGTTTGGATGAAGTTTGGGAGCGGATATAATTATAATCCTGCCCGGAAATTTTTTCTGTGAGTTTTGAGCGAAGATTGCGCGCTACTTTTTCGGAAATAAAAGTTTGGAATACACTCTGCAGGTAGGAGAGAATAAAGATGAATCCTGAAGCGAGTGCAAACCAGAGAATGATCTGTTGCAGATCAAAATGTCCGGCAGAATAATCATCTATTCCCTTCTGAATGATCTTTGGGATCACCAGGTTGAGCGCGTTGCTTATCAAGGTGAGCAATAGCAAAATACTCACCAGGCCGCTGTAAGGTTTTAAGACAGAAAAGAGATTGCTTTTTTTATTGATGCCCGCAGGTTTCATTAAAATCGGAGGTCTGTATCAAAAATATTTTTCAAATGTAATCATGAAAGCAATAGAGGGAGCCATCGATGTGGCAAATACAAATCTTTATCCGGTGAAACTCAGGTTTTCTTCGGTGAACTACAAGATGGTTCCCTTGAGTACCAATAGCGCCACGCTGAAAAATATGATAAGCCCGGTTACGTCAACAAGGGTTGCCACGAATGGTGCACTTGAAGCAGCAGGGTCAGCTCCAAAACGTTTGAGAATGATGGGAAGCATACTGCCCATAAGTGAACCCCACAATACTACACCAATGAGAGAAAATAATATGGTAACACCCAATAAGAACCAATGCGGGCCATAAATGTCATCCATTACTCCATGGTGCATCAGGAAACTCCAGACGGTAATTCTGATCAGACCGATCACACCTAAAATGGTTCCTAACAATAGTCCGGAGAGTATTTCTCTCCTCATCACCTTCCACCATTCTTTTACGGACACTTCCCCAAGCGCCATCGCCTGGATGATCAGTGTAGATGCCTGTGTGCCACTGTTACCTCCGGAGCTAATGATCAACGGCATAAAGTTGGTAAGTATGACAGCTTTAGTGATCTCATCATTGTAAAATGTCATCGCGGTAGCCGTCAGCATTTCTCCAAAAAACAAAATCACCAGCCAACTGATACGCTTCTTCACCAGCGTAAAAAGCGGTGTCTCCAGGTATGGAGTATCCAAAGCTTCGGCACCACCTATTTTTTGTACGTCTTCGCTGAATTCTTCTCCTGCCACCCACAGCACATCATCTACCGTCACAATACCGAGCAGTACATTGTAATCATCTACAACAGGTAAGGCTACGCGGTTATTCATTTTAAATACTTCATAAGCGCTCTCCTGGTCATCATTTACATTTAGTTCTATAAACCTGCCATCCATCATGTCACTCACCTTTGTGGAGGAAGGAGAAAGGATGAATTCCCGAATTCGAAAGTCATCAAGCAACTCTCCATGCTTGTTGATCACATAGATCACATCAATGGTCTCCGTGTTCTTACCCACATGCCTGATGATATCCAGCACTTCTCCTACTGTGTTGTATTCGTACACGTAGATATAGTCGGGCGTCATGAGCCGGCCCACTGTATTTTCAGGATAGCCAAGCAATTCAAGCGTTATTTTTCTTTCTTCAGGCGAGAGTGTTTTGATAAGTTCGCGCACTACTTCGTTTGGAAGATCTTCAAAGAAGGCAGTTCTGTCATCCGGCTGCATTTCATTGAGCAGTTCAGCGCTTTTGTTGGGAGGCAGATTTTTGATGATCCTTTTCTGGGTCGGGTGCTCCAGAATTTTAAAGACTCCCGTAGCCCTGTGCATGCTCATGTGTGTGAATATGCTCACCTCATCGTCTTCATTTTCATAGATCAGTTCTGCTACATCACTGATGTTTTGCTGATCCAGAAATTCACTCAATGCGATGCCATCTCCCGATGCAAGGATTTCTTTGTATTTTTCCTGAAGATCTAATATTTCGTCTGCCATTCGTTCAGGGTTTAAAAAATAACTGGCGCAAATTAGTTTTTTAATTTAAAGAAGGCAAAATGATTATTAAGCAGATAGAGATGCGGAAAACGGAACTCAGGGGTAGAGGAATGTTTGCCCTCCAGGATATCGACTTGGGAACTATTATTGAGGTAGCACCTGTCATTGCAATGAATGAAGCAGACAGAGTATTGCTGGAGCAAACTGAACTGACCAACTATATATTTGAATGGGGAGAAGATACGAAGCAGTGCTGTATGGCGCTGGGATACGTGGCTATTTACAATCATAGTTATGAAAGTAATTGTGAATATGAAATGGATTTTGGTGAAAATACCATTACAGTGAGAACCATCAGGAATGTGATGAAAGGAGAGGAGTTGACCATCAATTATAATGGCGACTGGAATTCGCATAAGAAGGTGTGGTTTGATGTGAAATGATTCCCTGCAGCAATTCTCTTTTTTCAATTTCTTTACATATCATTGTGCCCGATTACGATTAATTTTACTAAAAAAATAAAAATGGAATTTTCAAATCATCCGCAGCAGGTCACCGATATCAATTATATTCCGATAGGAGAGAAGTCCGTTGCGAAAAGTTTTGTATCTAATGTTTTCATGCTGATGTTCCTGGCATTGGGCGTGTCTGCCTTATTTGCCTGGCAGTTTTCAGCAAATGAACAATTGCTCGCTTACCTCGTTACTCCCACCGGGCTTACCGGATTAGGCAAGATCACGATGTTTGCGCCAATTGGTTTTGTCCTGATCATGTCATTCGGATTTCAGAGGCTTTCCGCACCTGTGCTGATGGCTTTGTTCCTGGGTTATGCGATGATCAACGGTATCGCTTTCAGTTTTATCCTGATGGCATACACTCCTGGCAGCGTATTGGGATGTTTCCTCTCTGCTGCCGCAATGTTTGGCATCATGGCCGTAATGGGCTATACTACAGATAAAGACCTTACGAAATTTGGACCTATCCTGATGATGGGTGTCGTAGGTATCCTTATAGCAATGGTGATCAATTTCTTCCTGCACAGCAGCCAACTGGATTATATCATCAGTATTATTGGCGTGTTGATATTTACAGCGCTTACCGCTTATGATGTTCAGAAGTTGAAAAGGATCGGAGAAGGCACAGAATTTGAAGGGGTCGCTGCTGCACAGACAAAGAAACTTTCTATCCTTGGTGCATTGACATTGTACCTTGACTTTATTAATATTTTCCTATTCTTATTGCGCATGGCTGGCAACAGGAGATAATGGACAAAACCTTAGGTTTAACCTGGGTAAGGGTTGGCAATGGGGGACTCCGCCATGAGTTTTCCGACCTACGATATCCCACGGCATTTTGAAAAAAACATTTTCTTGTCGTTGGTCGGAGACCAGACGACGGTTGGCATTATTTCACACTGTTGCCGCCGTCTGGTCTCCGACCAACGGCATCAGACGAACTTCAAAAGAGAATTTTTTCTTGAACTTGATCTGTTGATAAAACCTTCAAGGTTTGGAGATTGGTCAGCGACAAACGACGGTGAGCAGTCGGCACCAAAGGTCAGACTGCATACACAAAACCTTCAAGGTTTAAGTCACTGAGTTTATATTTGCTGCATGCAGAATCTTCAGGATGAATTAATGCAATTGCTTGCGAAAGATGAGCGGCTGATCATTGAAGGCAGGCTTGCGAAGAATAAGATCATGGAACTGGCATTAAAGTCTGATAAAGATTTAATCAGCCTGCTGCTTTCCTTGCCCAAAATCAAGAAACATTTTTTTGAGAACATTTCAGGTGTTGTTGTTTTTGATCAGCAAAAGTTCATCCGGTTTGTGGACAGCAGAGAATTTCTGCCTGATAGTTTCACTTCATTCAAAAATAAAATCGGTTTGACCGTGGATGATACTTTCATCGGCGGAGGCAAGGAGGTGGTGCTTTCTTTTCCATACAAAGATTGTGTGCTGGAGGGCGGCCAGTCCAGGGAAGAGAAGGGTAATGATGAAATATTTTGGAATGAAATACTGGCGCCCGAAACCATTGACAGGTTGCTGTCACCAAAAGCGCTTTGCAATTTTGCACTTTACAATACAGCCGGAAAGCAAAAAGTAAAGCATATTTCCACGAAAGATAATTTTGTCATCAGGGGTAATAATCTGCTGGCGCTTCATTCTTTGAAGAAAAAGTTTTCAGGGAGCGTAAAACTGATTTACATAGATCCACCTTACAATACGGGCAATGATGGATTCAGATACAACGACAGCTTCAATCATGCTACGTGGCTCACGTTCATGAAAAACAGGCTGGACGTTGCAAGAGAACTTTTGTCAAACGATGGATATATCCTGCTCCAGATCGATAACAATGAAGGCGCTTACCTTAAAGTATTGTGTGATGAGATATTCGGAAGAAATAACTACCGCAACTCCATCATCGTAAAAAAGGGCACCAAGAGTTTACAAAAACAATTCACTGAAATTCAAAAACTCAATGCAGGGTTTGATACCATTTTGCTTTACACAAAAAAAGAAGAAACAAAACTGCCCAACCTCTTTAAGGAATTGAAAGGAGCTACAGCATCTTCATGGAACAATCACTGGCGTGGCACAGACCGCCCGACAATGCGATTCGAATTGTTTGGGATAACGCCTGAAACCGGACAATGGCGATGGGAGCGGAAGAGAACAGAAGTGGCTGTATCTAATTACGAAACACTTTGCAATTACATCAGGACATCAGAAGGTAAGGGTACTAAAATCACCGATCAATTGGTGGATCAGTATTATGAGCGATATCTGGAGGAAAAAAATCTCTCTGATAACGCAGCATTTGAGTTGGTAAGATTAAGCAAGAATGGCAAACCTGAACATTACATTCCACCGAGAATGAAAGTATTGCTGAGTGAGAACTGGATGGACCTTAGTGTTGCAGGCCGGATCACGAATTTTGAACATGAGAAGAATGAAGAGATTTTACAAAGGATCATAGAATGGCTGACTGCAAAAGGTGATACAGTGCTGGATTTCTTTATGGGCAGTGGTTCTACGGTGGCTGTGGCGCACAAATTGGAAAGGCACTACATCGGGATAGAGCAAATGGATTATGGCAAAGAAGATGCGGTGCACAGGTTGCAGTCTGTCATAAGGGGAGAAAAGAAAGGGATATCGCAGGATGCAGGATGGAAGGGTGGAGGAAGTTTTATCTATGCAGAATTAGCAAAGTTGAATCAACGACTTGTTGAGGAGATCAAACAAGCTGCTAAAAGTGAGATTAAAGGAATTATTAATAAACTGAAAGATCATCCTTACCTGGATTTTCGTTTTGATTTTGAAAAATTCAATTCGAACAAAAATGAATTTGAAGCACTGGATGAAAAAGATCAAAAGAAAGTACTGCTTTCATTGTTAGATCAAAACCAATTGTACATCAACACTTCGGAGACAGATGATGAAACCTATGGATTATCAGAAGAAGATGTACGGCTCACCAAAGAATTCTACAACCAAAAATAAACGGCTATGGCTTTGAGCAAACCATTGGGAATGGAGGACGAGAGTGGTTTTTCATTTGTGAAAGAAATCCTGAAAGGAGACGCTACTTATGCCATCAATTTTGACAGGTTGCAAAAACATCCTGTGCAGGGCTATGTGATCTTCGAGTTTTTACTTTGTGAAGAATCCCAGACAGTAAATCCATTTACATCGCATCCCAACAGGTATTGGAATAAGAACGCTCAGAAATTTATTGCTCTCTTCAGAGTAGCCGGCGACTTGAAAGCTGTACTATATCTTGTCAATTATGCAAAGGCAGGAACGAAGCATGAAGATAAGGTGAGGGTCATCAAGGTGCTGGACATTGATGAGGTGAAAGGTATCACGCATGAAGAAAGCAGGGAGTTTACCAGGAAAGGTTTTAGTGATTGGTTTAGAAACAAGAATAAAGAATGTGGTCAGTAGATGCAAACGCTCAATGATACATTAAACGAAGTGCTCAAGTCTGATCTTCATAATGGTGAAGTGATGGAGATCATTTTGAATAACCTGAAAGAAGGATATGGCCGACGACCGTATCAGTTGGAAGCGTTGCGTCGTTTTGTTTTTTACTTTGAAAATCCCCATCTGAGAGCGCGACCAACACAATTGCTGTTTCACATGGCAACCGGAAGCGGTAAGACACTGGTAATGGCCGGATGTATGCTGTACCTGTACCATAAGGGGTATCGCAATTTTGTGTTCTTCGTAAACAGCACCAACATCATTGGGAAAACACGTGATAATTTTCTCAACCCGGCTACATCAAAATACCTGTTCAGCAACAATATTGTTATTGGAAACAGGCACGTTCGTATCAGGGAAGTGGCCAATTTTGATGAAGCAAATGTGGATGATATCAATATTACTTTTTCGACCATACAGGGACTGCACACCAGGCTGAATACACCAAAAGAAAACTCTATTACTTACAACGATTTTGTTGACAACAAGATCGTACTGATCTCAGATGAAGCGCATCACATCAATGCGGAGACGAAAAAAGGACAACTGCTGAGCAAAGAGGAATCGGAAGAAGCAGTGAGTTGGGAAGGAACCGTCAACAGGATTTTCAAAACCAACAAGGATAATATTTTGCTGGAATTTACTGCTACAGCAGATCTTTCCAATCCGGATACAGCAAGGAAGTACAAGGATAAATTGCTCTTTGATTATCCGTTGAAGCAATTCCGCGATGATGGTTACTCAAAAGAAGTGAAGGTGCTCCAGGCGGACCTGCCATTGATGGAGAGAGTGATCCAGGCTGTAGTGTTGAGTCAATATCGCAGAAAAGTTTTTGAGAAAAACCGCATACGTATCAAACCGGTTGTTCTTTTCAAATCGCGGAGCATAAAGGAAAGCCAGGTATTTCAACTGGAGTTTTCAGATATGATCAGGAGTCTGAAACCCGCATTACTTCAGAAGATCAGGAAGCACGCGAATCCTGTCTTGAGGAAGGCATTTGACTTTTTTGACGAGAACAAAATATCCATTGAGCATCTTGTGATCGAATTGAGAAATGATTTTGCCGTAGAAAAATGCATCTCAGTGAATAGCAAAGAGGAAAGCGAAGCGAAGCAAATAGCTGTGAATACACTGGAAGACACATCCAATGAATACCGTGCTGTATTTGCTGTTGATAAACTGAATGAAGGGTGGGATGTGCTGAATCTATTCGACATCGTTCGGTTGTATGATACCCGCGATGCAATGAAAGGTCAACCGGGTAAGACTACAATGTCGGAAGCACAATTAATCGGGCGTGGTGCACGGTATTGTCCATTTGGATACGTAAATGGACAGTCAGCTTATCTAAGAAAATTTGATGCTGATACCGGCAATGAAATGCGTATCTGCGAAGAATTGTATTACCACAGTGCGTACAATCCCCGCTATATCGCTGAGTTGAGTACAGCACTTGAAGAAATCGGTATGAAAGAGAAATCAAGCATCGAAGTTGAATTGAAACTGAAAGCAAGTTTTAAACAAAGCGAATTTTACAAAACAGGATTCGTATTGCTGAATGAACGAAAGAAGAAGGACCATTCAGGAGTTTTCAGTTTGCAAAAAAATATTTTAGATACCATTTACAGTGTTTCTTTGAAAACAGGTTATACAAAGACTTCCAATGCATTTGGTGAAAAGGGTAGCGTGGAAACGAAGATTGTACATAAAGAAATACCGATCATTTCATTTGGTGTCCCGGTCATTCGCAAGGCCATTGACAAACTAGAGTTTTACACGTTTTCCAACCTCAGCAATTATTTTCCGAACCTGAGATCCATCATTGAGTTCATCACCTCTGCTAAGTACCTGGGGCGAATTAAAGTGGAAGTGAAAGGTACGTCGGCGCAAGCAATGCGACTTTCACAGGAAGAGAAATTAGAGATCGCTATCAGTGTTTTGGAAAGGATCTCTCAGAAAATTCTTTCAGATAGTATTGAGTTCAGTGGAACAGAAATGTTTCAGCTATTCCCGGTCAGGGATCAACTGAAAGAACGAAAACTGAGTATTACTGTTGAGAATGGAAATCGCGTTGCATTGAATGAGCGAAATCTTATGTCCGCGACTTCGCAGGATTTAGATTTAGCAAAAAAAGATTGGTTCGTATTCGGTGATCATTTCAGTTCGATAAAAGAAAAATTATTCATAGAGTGGTTTGATAAAATGTATGAGAAGTTGCGATCAGATTTCTCGGAAATTTATCTTGTCAGGAACGAAAGTTGTTTTAAGTTTTATAATTACGAGGATGGGAAAACTTTCCATCCTGACTACCTGTTGTGTATGACAAGAAGAAGAGGAAAGTTAGCAATGTGTTACCAGGTTCTTATCGATCTTACATCTACCCGGACACCTAAGAGCGACAAGTGGAAGGAAGACTTTCTCAAAGGATTGTTCTATGAGCGAAAGGTGGGAAAACCATTATCCGGATTGAATTACAGGGTGCTTGGAATTTCAATTGCCATTGAAGAGTTGGAAAGTAAAAATTTTCAGAATACTTTCCTGCGATTAGTTGAGTGACTTGAAAAAAAAGAGGCTGCCTTTGGAATAGTACAGCCTCCTTGCATACATGAAATATGAAACTTATTGTTCCGCCATCACTTCTGCACTCTTTTTAAAATAGTTAGCGCCCCATAGGTCATAACGTTTATATATTACCGGTAGTTCGCTCTTGAACCTGTTCCAGTCTTTGCGATTTTGAGGAGTCCATAACACTTCGCTCAATGCACTCATACGTGGGAAAACCATGTATTCAACCTTTGATGGATAATGCATGTATTCTGTCCATACGTTAGCCTGTCCGCCCAGTATGTACTTGGCTTTAGAAGGATCCAATTCTTTCGGAACAGGATTGTAATTATACACTTTCTCCAATGGTACAAAACCTCCGATAGTAACACTGTCCGGATGCTTTGTTTGTGAATAGTCGAAATACATCCAGCCTGTAGGCGTCATGATCACATCATGATCTTGTTTTGCTGCTGCTATTCCGCCTTCTTCACCTCTCCAGCTCATTACAGTCGCATTCGGTGCCAATCCACCTTCAAGGATTTCATCCCACCCAATGATCTCGCGTCCTTTGCTGTTCAGATATTTTTCGATGGTCTGTATGAAATAACTCTGCAAGCCATGCTCATCTTTCAATCCTTTTTCTTTGATCAATTGCTGGCAATGATCACAACGCTTCCAGTTTTCTTTAGGGCATTCATCACCACCAATATGAATGTATTTGGAAGGAAATAATTCCATCACCTCATCCAACACATTTTCCAGGAATTTGAAAGTAGTTTCTGTTGGGCAAAACACATCTGGAAATACGCCCCATGCTTGCTGCACCTCTTTGTCGTTGGTAGGTCCTGCCCATGCAGTCTTTGCAGGAGCTTTGGTGGGTTCACCGGGGAAGCAACTCAGCATTGGGTAGGCCGCGACAGCTGCTGATGCGTGGCCGGGCATTTCTATTTCAGGGATGATAGTGATATGACGGTCTGCCGCATATTTCACCACATCTTTAATTTGTTCCTGGGTATAAAATCCACCATAACGCTGATTGGTATTGCCTGTGCCCGGATACCGGCCAATGATGGTACCATTGCGGTATCCACCTATGGAAGTGAGGCGCGGATATTTTTTGATCTCGATCCTCCATCCCTGGTCTTCTGTGAGGTGCCAGTGGAAGGTGTTGAATTTTTGCATTGCAATGTAGTCGATATATTTTTTGACGAAATCCACATCAAAGAAATGGCGACCCACATCGAGGTGCATACCACGATAACCGAATGCAGGATAATCGTAAATCGTAACTCTTGGGATTTTGATACTGAATGCTGAAGCATTTGCAACTTTTTCCGGTGGAATCAATTGCAGCAATGTCTGAATTCCTAAAAATACACCTTTAGGATCTGATGCACTGATCACCACTTTCTTAGAGCTTACGCTTAAATGATAGGCTTCAGGGTTTTGATCACCTGCCTTGGTCTCTAATACTATTGAACTTTTTGAGTTGTTGGATTCGGGCAAAGTGAACCCGTATAATTGTTTTAAATAAGCATTCAACATTGCTGCTTCATGCGAAGAGCCATCACCCGCATTAATGGAAGTTTGGGGAGTGATAGTGAAACTTCCGGATTTGACATCCATCTTTACCGGTGCCGGGATAATTACGGGCTGCTGTTGTGCAGTAGCCTGTTGCGCAAAAAATGCAACAAGCATCGCCAGGAAAAGTACTTTCATGATTCTTAGTAAATTTGTTTAGGTTTTTTGCAATTGAAATTTGTTGGCGGGTAAATATAAGGTAATAAGGTCTGTTTATAGATCGATTTGAGCTAAAAAAGAGTTTATGTTAGTAACTCCCGGTGTCGTGGCACTTTAATTGTTTCATCATTTTAAAAAATATTGTTTTATGATCGAGATTATTGAAGGACTTCCCTCACATGTAGCCGCATTCAGAGCCAGTGGCGTAGTTTCGGGTTCTGATTACGATAATGTTGTGAATCCCAGGGTGGAAACGGTTTACAAGCAACATGGCAAAATTGATTTCCTGTTGCAGATTGAGACTTCTTTATCCAATTATTCCAAAGGAGCATGGTTTAAGGATGCAGTATTGGGTTTTGTCTATTTCACTGAGTGGCGGCGTGTGGCAATAGTTTCCCAACATAGGGGCGTGAAGAGATTTACCAATGTATTTGGAAACCTGGCCCCCGGAAAATACAGGGGCTTCATGCCGGATGAAATTGATATTGCCAAAGACTGGGTAAGTGGATGATCAGTAGCTGCGCAATATCGACTTCAGTACAGAATCTTTCTGAGCGGGTGTCAGGTTGAATTTGTAATTGAACATGGCATTCTCCCATTCGCCATAAGAAGGATTAGGAATCACAATCAGGGATGCACCGAATTCATGGCTGAGTTGATCAGCAAGTTTGAATCGTTGTTCAATATTTTTCTTTTCAAAACCACCATTCAGGTCGTTCAGGTTATCACCCACCTGCATGATGAGTTGATGCGTCATCATAATACTATCGCGACGTGGAATTTTGGAAGAGGTGGTTGATTTTAATTTCAGGTGTTCATAGTCAGCAAATGGAAAACCGTATCTCTTTAGATTATTGAGTGTAGATTCCTTCTCTGCCATATCACGATTCGTTACATAAAAAATCTCAACTCCAAGTGATGCTGCATATTGGAAAAAATGCAAAGAACCCGGTACCGTATCAGCATCTCCTCTTGCAGTCCATTCGTGCCATGTGGTATTGTCAAAATCTTTTCCCAGCAATGACTGGTGCACCTGGTAAGGACTGTTGTCTAATACAGTTTCATCGATATCCGTCATGATGGCAAACGGTTTGGAAGATTTATTTTTCACTAATGTTTCTAATTGCCATTGTGCTGCATTGTAAGCCTGGTAGCAAAGAGCACGGTATTCTGCTGCTTTCTGCTGGTAGGCCGCCATGAATAATTTCGCTTTGCCGTAGGTGTCAATGCCAGTCTGACTTTGCTGAATCTTTGAAGTGGGGGTGCAGGAGGTGTACAATAAAATGGTGGCACAACCTATGATTAGTGAAATATTTTTCATTGTGTAAAATTATGAATTATGCCCGCATCGGCGGAATGAATTGTGCAGGGGAGGAGTGAATTCCAAAATTGTTTGGGTCAGTATTGGAGTATTTTTTAGGCCACGGAGGCACAAAGAAGGAGAAAGGAATGATTGGAACTGTTGAGATGTAGTGGCTCCTATTGCTGATATACTTATCGCCATTAAATGTCCACTGGCGCCGGGCTCCTGCCCAGTGCCTTTTAGTTACTAAAAATTATTAAAAGCAGTAACGCTTCAGCACTGGCCGGGAGGCCTGCGCTATTTGAGCGGTATTTGATTCAAATTATTAATTCGCCATAATGAAGCGTATAGGTATTAATTTTGTTAGGTAAGGAAATAAAAAGTTGAACAATAGATGGACTACGTAGATTATTACAGCACGTTGGGTGTTTCGAAGAATGCGACTTCTGATGATATTAAGAAAGCATATCGCAAATTGGCAAGAAAATATCACCCGGATGTAAATCCGAATGATAAAGAAGCACACAAAAAATTCCAGCAGATCAATGAAGCCAATGAAGTATTGAGCGATCCTGAAAAAAGAAAGAAGTACGATCAATACGGGCAGGACTGGAAACATGCAGAGCAATATGAGCAGGCACGTAAACAACAGCAGTCACAAGGCTTCGGCGGCCAGGGAGGATTTGGTGGTTTTGGCGGAAGCGGGTTTGAGGGTTATACTTATTCTTCAGGAGATGAGGGTGCTTTCAGTGATTTCTTTGAATCATTGTTTGGCGGCAGTGGAAGCAGCAGAGGCCGAAGGACGGCCGCGTACCGGGGAGAAGATTTTAATGCGGAATTGCAATTGTCGTTGCTGGATGCTTATGAAACCCACAAGCAAACGCTCACGATCAACGGAAAGAATGTTCGCATCACTATACCCGCTGGTGTAGAGAACGGGCAAAAGATTCGTCTGAAAGGATATGGCGGAGAAGGCGTCAATGGCGGGCCAAACGGAGATCTCTACATAACTTTTATTATTCAAAATCCACAGGGAATGACCAGGCAGGGAAATGATATTTACATCAATGAAGATTTGAATCTTTATACGGCATTGCTGGGAGGGGATAAAACGATTGATACCTTCAGTGGAAAAATAAAACTGAAAATAAATCCGGAAACACAGAATGGCACTAAGGTGCGATTGAAGGGAAAAGGCTTTCCCATTTATAAAAAGGATGGACAGTTTGGCGATCTGTACATCACGTGGAATGTGAAATTGCCAACAGGCCTGTCACAGAAAGAAAAAGATTTGTTCAGGGAATTGGAAGCACTCTCTAAAAAATAATTGTTATGGAACACGACAGAATCAACATTGAAGAGTTTTGCAGATATTATTCCGCAGAGATTTCGTTTGTGCATTCACTTCATGAATCGGGCTTGATACATGTGGATACGGACGATGACCATTATTTTATTTCGATAGAAGAAATGCCAAGGGTTGAAAAATTTGTTCGCATGCATTATGATCTGGATATTAACCTGCCTGGCCTTGAAACGATTGATTACCTCCTCAGAAAAATGGAATCACTCCAAAATGAATTAAAAAGGCTACAGGATATTTCTACTTCTGCGTGATATTCCCGAAGGGCCATTGCTTTTCAATTCTTGACTTGACCAGGAATACAATCAGCCCCAGCGCGATAATTATGAGTGCAAGGCGGACAAGAGTACTACCTGTAGAGATCAGAATGAAGATCCACATCACAATCGCAATGACTGCAGGAATGGGATACAACGGCATTCTGAAAGGAAAAAATGTTTTCTTTCTCTTTTTGTGAAGCAACAACAGCCCAACGGCCTGCCCGATAAACTGTACGATGATCCGCATGGCAAGGATTGCACTGATCACTTCTGATAACTTGAACAACATACTAAAAACAAGCGCAACAATGCCAAGGAATAATAAAGAAATGTGTGGAAACCCTTTGGTGGGATGCACTCTTGCGAAAATTTTAAAAAACTGTCCATCCTCTGCAGCGGCAAATGGAATGCGGCTGTAACCCAGTGTGGCAGAAAACACTGAAGAAAAAGCTACCCAAAGTATCAACACAGTAACCACTTTTGCAGCAGTTGAGCCCATAAGTACCTGCATGAATTCACTGACCACAAAATGACTGTCCTTTGCCTGTTGCCAGGGAATAACGCTCACTACACTCACATTCATGGCAAGGTAAAGAACGGTGATACCGGCAATGCTGATGAACATACTGCGGGGAATATTCCGCTGAGGATTCTTGATTTCACCACCAAG